>NZ_JBLOPB010000003.1:0-296930 GCF_048158745.1 Haloferax sp. DFSO52
CCTCCGCCGCGCGGATAGCATGATCGTCACCGGTGGGGAGAACGTCTACCCACGCGGCGTCGAGCGAGTCATCAACAACCACAGTGAGGTCAAAGAGTGTGCCGTCTTCCCGATTCCTGACGACCACTGGGGAGAGCGCGTCTGTGCAGCAGTCGTCCGCAAGAATGGTTCAGACCTCACCGAAGACGAACTCATCGCATTCTGCAAAGCATCGGACGACATCTCTGATTTCGAGGCACCGAAGCAAGTCTTCTTCCGCGACTCGCTTCCGAAGACGCCGACGAAGTCCGTCCGTCGTCCAGATCTCACCAGCGAGTATCTCGATGCACCCTTCCCACAATAAGCGAACCAGCGCCGTGTTAGAGAGCTAAACGAAGGCTCAATCCCCATTTTCAGTGTTGACTATCTCCGTCTTCGGCGAGTTGCTACTGAGTGCCGTCTGCTGAGTTGACGTTCGGAAGACGGAGGCGCTGTTCGCCGTGGAGGCTCGGCTTCGAAAAATGAGCGGTTCGTGTCGCTTCAGCGGCCGGTCTTCGATAGAAGCTCTGTCCACCCGGTCTGTCGGTCTTCGTCAGCGTACGAGAGCTGGTCGTCCGAGAACCAGTCTGCGAGGTCAACGAGGTCGATTGGGTACTCGGGGCGGTCGAACGTCTCGGTCAACTCACCGTACGGCACGGTTGCGTCGATAGCGAGACCACCCTCGAAGTTCGTGTTCGATTGTTTGACCTCACCTCGCGCACCGGCGCGTTCACTCGGCTGGAACGTCTGTCCTGCGCCACCCGGGACTGGATTGAGGAAGTCCGTCTGTGGGTTCGTCCGCGTGGTGATGGCCCACATCACGTCGTCCATCGAGTAGATGTCGATGTCGGTGTCCACGGCGATGGCGATGCGCATCCCACGTGACGTGCCGAGAGCACTCACCATGAAGTTCCGGTGGTAGCCTTCGTCGACGGGGTTCGACTTATCGACCTGGAAGACCGCGCCACCCCAATCGGTCATCGCGTAAGGGATGTGCACGTCGTGGATGATTCCGGGTTCGATTCGGTCGACAGTCTCGTAGAGAGCGCCCTCACGAACCGTCGTCTGAATGTTGTTCTCTTCGGCACTGTGGACGATGATTGGCTGGATGAGCGGTTTGTCTTCGAACTTCCGGTGCGTCACGGCTTCGACGTGGATCGTCGGAGCGCGGTACGCCCGCCCCATGTAGCCGGCCCACTCGGGGTGGAATGGGTGTTTGCCCTGTTCTTCGGTCTCCTCTGACTCGTCGGTCTCCCAACGGCGGTCTTTCGGCTTCAGGTAGCCCTCGATGGCATATTCAGCGTTCGCGATGCTGTATGCACCTTCGACCGTCTCAGCTTCGACGACTTCGATGGGCGCTTGTTGGATTCCGCCGGCAACACCCAGTTCGTCACACCCCTTCGGGAGCACGACGTAGTCGAATCCGGACCCTGCAGCGAGCGTCGCTGCTGGAGGGATACCGAAGTTCATCGTGATGGGTATCTTCGGGTCGTCACTGTCGTCGTAGTGGTCGGACATTACCATCCAGACGTGTCCACCGGGGGCTGCCTGGAACGTCCCCACGTCACCCCATCGGAAGTTCATCCTGTTGTAGCCGATGTGACTCCCGCCGTCGAACCAGTCGCCGTAGAGGATGCTCACGCCGGAGCCGGTCGTGAGTTCATCTTCTTCTTCGGTGTGCCGAATGGGGACGACGATTTCGTCGACCTCGATGTCCTCGGTGACGACGACTTCCTGTACCGGCGCTTCGTCTGCTGAGACTTCTTTTGGTGGAATCGGGTCGTTGATCGCCTCGGCGATGCGTTCGGTCCGGTGACGGCGATTTTCGAATCCAAAGAGGTCGTCGATACGAGATCGGTTTGCGAAGAGATTGACGGCAAACCGGGCGTGGTCCCACCCGTTGAGATTCTCGAACAACATCGTTGGTCCCCCGTCGAGTTTCTTCTGGATACCAGCTATTTCGAGGTCTGGATCAACTGGTGTCTCAGTCCGCATGAGCTCACCTCGCTCGTGAAGATCGTCGAGCGTCGTTCGGAGGCTGTAGACGTTGATTTCTCCAGGCCGAACTTCCTTTTCGGTACCTGTAGATAACGGTTGATAGGCGGCCATGTACCTTGCTTTGGAGAGATACATGATAAAGATGCGTGTCTCTTTCTACCAAACAGACCTCGTGGTGTTTTCTGGTCCACGCAGGCAGGTGAATTCTCCCACGGCCAGCCTCTAAACTTCCACTCCCACCAACCCTCATCGTCCCGTCGAAAACAACCAATCCTTCCACACGAGTACTCTTCTGGCTTGACTGGGACAGAATGTTTATAATAAATGTTACCGAGTGACACTGTGTATGACACACACCGGAGCGACGACAGTCGTCGAGACGCTCGTCCGGGCGGGGGTCGACCGAATGTTCGGGCTCGTCGGAACGACCGTCCTCGAGATCGTAGACGAAGTAGACCAACACGAGGAAATCGAGTACATTACGACGCGACACGAACAGGTCGCGGCTGGGATGGCGACCGGCTACGCACTCGCAACACGGAAACCGACTGTCTCGATTTCACACGTCGGCCCGGGAGCAGCGAATCAGGTAATCGGGGTCGCCGCTGCCTACCGCGACAACGTCCCCGTCGTCTCGATAACGGGAAACGAGGCGAGTACACGGCTGGGTAACGACGTCAATCACGAATGGGACGTCATGGACGTCTTCGACTCGTTCACGAAATATAGCACCCAGGTAGAACCCCACGATGTCTTCCGTCGGACTCGCCACGCAGTACTCCAGTCGATTACTGGGATACCCGGCCCGACCCACATCGACGTTCCCCGAGATATCGCAGAGTCTCACCGAGAACCGCCGCCGAATCGAGAGTACGACCGCCTCGAAGTCGCCAGCGGCCAAGGGGTGGCGTCACGAACGCCTTCCTGTCCACCAGCCGAATCGGTCGCTCGTGCTGTGAAACTCTTGGCCGAGGCAGAGCGGCCCATCATCATCGCTGGCAACGAGTGCCGATGGTTCGAAACCGAGGGACCACTGCAAGCGTTTGCAGAAGCGTTCGACATCCCTGTCGTCACCACCCAAAGCTCACGTGGTGCGCTGTCGGAGGCACACCCGCGGTCACTTGGCTACGTCGCCAACTCGGGACTTGAACCGACGAACGCGGCCGTGAAGGACGCAGATTACGTCCTCGCGGTTGGAACTCGTCTGTCCGACCAGACGACAGCAGACTGGTCGATTATCGACGACGAGGCGACGCTCGTCCACGCGACGATACGCGCCAGCGAACTCGACCGCTTCTACTCTGCAGACGTGTCGATGCTCTCGGACCCCGCGTCGACACTCACTGCGCTCCTCGACCACGCACGCGACGAACTCGACAGAAGGTGGACTGACGTTGCTGACGAACTTCGCGCTGCGTACGAGACTGCTCGGACGCAAAAACTGGAACCCAAAGACCACGCTGGACCGGGCGTCGACCCGCGTGTCGTCGTCCAGTCGGTTGTGAAGCACGCTGACGACGACTTCGCCTTCACGACTGGTGGTGGCACACACAACACCTACCCACGGTTGCTCCCCGTTCGAGATATGAACGGGAAGTTCGTGACCGCAAACTTCACCGGGATGAGTCAGGGTCTACCACTGGCGCTGGGGGCCCAACTCGGAATGCCCGACCGACAGGTCATCACGTTCGAGGGAGACGGCGGGTTTGCCATGGTTCTCCAGGACCTCGAAACAGCTGTGCGCGAGGACATCCCGGTGAAGATTATCATCTTGAACAACGACGCGTTCATGTCACACGCGATTCGTCAGCAAGACCGGTACGGACGGTACACGGGGACGAAGTACGGCAACCCACCATTCGACCACGTCGCAGAAGAGTTCGGGATGCGTGGATTCACTGTGAACGAAGACGAGAACGTCGACGAAGTGGTCCGAGACTTCCTCGCCGTCGACGGGCCGGCACTCCTCGACGTTCACGTCGACCCAACTATCGACGCCTGAACAATCGAGTCCACTGATTTTCGAGTGACAGCGACGGTTCGTTCTCCGTAGTACGTTGTTTGAAGGAGGAGAATCCGAGTCGTAACTCGGACTCCGGTCTACCAAAGAATGTGCTCCGCTCGCTGCGTTGGTCGGTGAAAAAAGAATGCCAATTTGGAGTGGCGCTGTTAGAGTGAACTCATCGCTTCCGTATCGTCACTCCACGGGAACAGCAGTTTTTCAGTCTTCTCGAGTGCGACGCGGAGGCCGTACCCGAGGAAGAGAAGCGTGAGGATGAGTGCGAGGACTGGTGCAGTGTCCGCAGACTGCGTGCTCCACTCGGCGATGAGGCCACCGTACCCGAACTCGATGAAGGTCTGCGCGAGGATGACCCCACGGAGTGCGTGGATGAGGCCCATCCGGAGGCCTGCGAAGATGAACGGAAGCGTCGCGGGGAGAACGATACTCTGGAAGGTCTGGACCTTCCCGGCGTCGAAGGAGTGACCAACGTCCATGAAGTCTGTGTCGACACCTTTGGCACCCGCGTACGTGTTGAGGAGGATAAACCAGATACACGAGATGAAGATAATCGCCAATCGGAAGTTGAAGTCGATGCCGAAGAGGATGACGAACAGTGGCAGCATGGATGCCGTCGCGGTGACGAACAGTGCACTCACCCACGGTGAGAGCGACTCTTCGACGACTTTGTTTCGCCCCATTACGAGGCCAACTGGGATGGCGATGACAACTGCGAGACCAAAGCCGATCAGCATCTCTTTGAGTGTGACCAGTAGTGCAGTAATCATATCCCCTTCTAGCGCGAGTTCGATGTACACCGGAATGACGTCCGAGATGGGAGCGAAGAGGATGTTCCCCAATATTCGCCCAGTTATCTCCCAGAGCAGAACGACGGTGACGAGCGTGACGAGACGGACGACCCACTTTTGCTGCCGCTCAGAGAGTCGGTAGAACACGTTCAGGTTGGATCTTGTCGACATCGATTACCCACTCCTGCTTCCCTGTTCGTAGTACCAGGGAGCGATTTGCTTCGACATTCCGAGTACGATTCGTTGCAGGACGACACCCATCAGCGCGACTGCGATGATGACCGCCAGTTGCTGTGAGGTGCTCAGCTTTGCGCCTGCAGATTGGAGCAGCGACCCGATGTTTACGATCCGGAGGAACAGTTCAGCGACGATAACCCCGCGGACTGCCCGACCGATTCCGAGCCGGTATCCGGAGAAGATGAACGGGAGCGCCGCGGGAAAGATGACCTTTCGTTGGGTCATCAGCCAGGGCGCGTCGAACGACTTGGCGACGCTCATATACTCCTCGCGGGTCGTCTTGACTCCCTCGAACACGCTGATTAGGATCTCGAAGAAGCAGAAGATGAAGACGAAGAACACCCGTGCTTCGAAGTCGAGACCGAACCAGACGACGACCAGTGGGAGGTACGCGATGACTGGTGTCGTGTAGATGGCGTCGATGTACGGATTGACTGCCCAGCGGACGTACTTCGATTGTGCCAGAGCGAACCCCAGCGGCGTGGCTGTGACGATTGCGAGTACGTATCCGACGAGCAGCGCGTACATGCTCCCCATAATCGCGTTGGGTAACGCCATCGACGTCGTCAGTTCGATAAATCTCGAAAGGACGTCTGACGGTGGTGCGAGAATAATCCCACCGAGGGCGTCTGACGCGAACTCCCAGAGGAGTAGCCCGACTAAGAGCGACAAGACGTTGATGAGGCGTCCTTGAGTTAGGTACGAGTTCGCCCTGAGGCGGTCGCTGAAGCGGTTCACCAACTGTCCTGTTGATTCAAGTGACATTCTTGTGTTTTATCATTATGTGATTGATGTGGATAATAATTCAGGGTGGCAACGTCGAAGTTCTACAGCCAGCGTTCCGCGTCGCGGTTTGCAGCTGCTTCGTCCCAGTAGTCGTGTACGAGGATTTCTTCGAAGTCGACCTGGTCGTACTGTTCTTGTGTGAGAACGCCACCGGCGACCAGTGCCTGGGCGTATTTTTCGAAGTCGCTGTTGTCGTAGCCTTCTGGCTCGTACTGCCAGGCGTTGATAGTCTCGGCGTTGAACTGCCACGACTCGCGTGCGTCCTCTTCTTCGAGCGGACTCGCCAGCAACTGTTGGGTGTGGTCGTACAGCCACTCGAAGTTTTTCGTCGCCAACTCGTTGGCTTCCAACAGGACTTGCATGTAGTTCTCGACGTGTGCCTGGCCCTCCTCTGATTCGAGGAATTTCCTGGTTACTGTGATCGATTGCGAGATGAACTTCGGGTAGTACTCCTTGAGGTCGAACAGTACCTTGATTGGTGCGTTCTCGTTTTCCAGCCGCTGGACCTGGTCGATGTGGATAATCGTCGCGTCGATGTTTCCAGAGGCGACCGCAGCGGTCCGGGTGCCAGAGCCACCAATCGTCTGGATACCTGCTTCCTCGACGTCGGTTGCCAGTCCCTCCTGTGCTAAGATACCTGCCACCTGAACGTGTGAAAGACCACCGAGTCCTGCAACACCGATGGTGTAGTCTCCGTTGACGAGTTCTTCGAGAGAGTCTGCCTCGATGTCGTTTCGAATGACGAACTGGTAGTCTGTACCGGTTACCTTCGGACCGAGAGTGACGATGTCGTTACCAGCCAGATGTGCCTGGATAACGTTCCCGAAGCTCAGTGCGTAGTAATCGACTTCACCCCCGATCATTGCTTGCATCGGCAGTGAGGAGTCCCGGAACGTTCGGTAGCTTCCTGTGAGGTTTTCGTCACTCACTTCCGGCAGCATGGTTCGGAGTGCCGTCAGACTCGGAATCTGATTCAGTTCCGTTTCGACGATACCCATCGTGGCATCGTATGTGACAGGTGCTGGTGTGGACGTGTCGTTGTTTCCGCCACTGTCACCACCACTGTCTCCGCCACTGTCACCACCACTGTCTCCGCCGCTTCCGCCACTATCGTTGGATCCTGAACAGCCAGCAAGTGCACCAGCACCTGCTACTCCACCGATACCTTTCAGTACTGTACGCCGGTCATAATGGTTATTGTCAACTCTCCGCATACCTCCCGTTCCTCAACGATAGATTATAAAGTTATTGGTGATTTGTTGGATACCGCACAGATAACGGCCTCAGATGGCCGAAAAATGCTATTCGACCAAGCTTTTTGAGTGGGGAAGGTGTCGGGAGAAGCACCAATTCCTCGAATCTCGGGCGTTTTTGGTGTCTATTTCGGTGACTGGGGTGAGCACCGACTTTGTGCGGCATTTAGTAACAGGAGGATACACGGGCGTGACGTGAACATCACGAGTCCGCGAGAGCGATACTGTTGTTCTCGCCGGTGGGTTTATGCTATCGTCACCTGATTCGTAACCGTATGCGTACGCTGGAACTATCCGAAGAATTCGACAGAGAGTGGCGAATGCTCGTCGACGGGTCGCTGGTCCCTGCGAGTGATGGGGGGACGCTTTCGGTCCGAAATCCCGCGACTGGTGGTGTGTTCACAGACGCACCAGACGGGACGGCAGAGGACGTCGATACTGCGGTTGCCGGGGCAAACCGGGCGGCAGACTCCCTCGCTGAGATGACACCCCGGGAACGCGGTGACCTTCTTCACGGACTCGTGGACGTACTCGAAGCCCACGCCACAGAACTCGCAGAACTCGAAGTCGTCGAGAACGGCAAACCGATTTCTCAGGCTCGAGGCGACGTTAACAGTGCCATCGAACGAGTTCGGTACTATGCCGGTGGTGCCGACAAATTCCTCGGTGATGCGGTGTTGGACTCTTCAAAAGAGATTCAGCGGAAGATATTCGAACCACTCGGTGTCGTCGGTATCATCATTCCATGGAACTGGCCACTCGTCAACAGTATCGACTTCGCTGCCATCGCAATCGCCACGGGCAACGCGGCGGTCATCAAGGCGGCCCCCGAGACGCCGCTGTCCGCACTCCGTGCCGGAGAACTCTTCGCAGAACACCTCCCCGACGGGTCGTTCAACGTCATCAGTGGGCGAGACGAGGCCGGTGTCGCCCTCGTCGAACACCCCGATGTCGACAAGATCGCGTTCGTCGGGAACGACAAGACCGGAGAGATCATCTTGCGCTCGCTCGCCGACAGCCTCACGCCCGCGATGATGGAACTCGGTGGAAAGAATGCTGCAGTGGTGTTCCCCGACGCCGACCTCGACCGCGCCGTCGATGGAGTGGTCTGCAGCTCGTTCAAAAACAACGGAGAGGCCTGCTCTGGGAGTGAACGACTCCTCGTTCACGAAGATATCTACGACGACTTTATCCCGCAGGTCAGTGCGAAAGTCGAGGCTATCAGCGTCGGTGAAGGCACAGACGAAGACACGCAAGTCGGGCCGCTCATCAGCGAGCGCCACCGAGATATGGTCGCATCGAAGATCGACGCGGCACTCGAGGATGGCGCAACGCTCCTTGCGCAAGCCGAGTTGCCGGATGAGGATAGCCTCGAAGGTGGGTACTGGTTCCCACCGACGCTTCTCGGGAACGTCGATGCCGACAGCGACATCATGCAAGAGGAAGTGTTCGGTCCCGTCCTCGGTGTGATGCCGTTCGGTGACGAGTCTGAAGCACTAGAGCTCATCAACGACACTGAATACGGCCTCTCGACGTACATCTGGACGTCAAACTTACAGCGTGCCCACCGACTGGCAGTGGAAGTCGAGGTTGGAAAAGTATCGATCAACAATCCATCTGGTGGCAGACTCGGTGTTCCACACGGTGGCCAGAAGCGAACCGGATTCGGACGGAAGAACGACTTCGCAGAGACGATGCGAGAGTTCACGCAGGCGAAAGGCATCCTCATCGACCTGACCGACAGCGACCTCTCACTCTAGCGCGGTGAGCTGACTGTCTGGGTTTCGTTTCCGGTGGTCACACGCCACATCAGTATTGAACCACCGTGCTGGTGAACATCCGAACACCGTGCTGGTGAACCACGTGGTTTGGTATCAACCATCATTTTATGTGTGAGTATTTCCAAGCGAGTCACCATGCATACGAAGCGACTAGTCTCTCTCGAAGGGGCCGAAGTCGATCTCGACGTAGAAGACCGGATGTACATCGACGGTGATTTCGTCACGAGTGACGAGACGTTTGCTGCCGCCGACCCGGCGACTGGAACACACCTCGCGGACGTCCCAATCGCCACGAGTCACCAAATCGACCGGGCGGTCAAAGCAGCTTCACGCGCGAGTGAGGAGTGGGCGGCGTACTCGCCAGTCGAACGAGGCAAACGGATGGAAACGTTTGCGGACGTGCTCTCGGAGGCGAGCGAGAATCTGACCAAACTCGACGTCGCCGACACTGGGAGTTCCATCAACCGAATGCAGTACGACACCGAAAAAGGGGCAGAACTCATTCGCTATTTCGCCGGTCTCATCACGGAACTCAAAGGAGACACGATTCCGACCGAAGGCGACACGTTCGACTTCACGCAGCGCGAACCGTTCGGTGCCGTCGCTGCCATCTCGCCGTTCAACCATCCGGCGATGTTCGTCGGGAAGAAACTCGCTCCGGCACTCGCGGGGGGAAACGGCATCGTCATGAAGCCCTCGGAGGTGACGTCGCTGTCGGCACTGTACATCGGACACCTCGTCGAAGAGTCGGGCGTCTTCCCAACGGGCCTCATCAACTTCGTGACCGGTGAGGCTGGAGTCGGCCAAGAACTCGTCGAACACCCCGGTATCGACCTCATCAACATGAACGGAAGCGTCCGGGTGGGGAAACTCGTCATGCAGAGCGCAGCGAAGAACATGACCGACATCATCCTCGAACTGGGTGGGAAGAACCCGACAATCCTCTTTCCCGATGTCGATGTCGAGAAAGCCGCACAGGGTGCGGTCAACGCGATGAGTCTCCCGTGGCAGGGGCAATCGTGTGGGAGTGGGTCCCGATTGCTCGTCCACGAGTCCATCCGTGACGAAGTCGTGGAGTACGTCTGTGAGGGGTTCGAGGCGACTGATCCGGGTGATCCGTTCGACGAATCGACTAAGATGGGGTCTATCGTCTCTGAGCAACAGTACGAGAAGGTCCTTCGGTTCATCGAACAGGCGAAACAAGAGGGTGCGACGCTCCTCACCGGCGGGAACGCAATTCAGCCCTACGAGAGCGGGTATTTTGTGGAACCGACCGTCTTCGAAGTCACTCCCGATATGACCATCGCCAACGAGGAAATCTTCGGCCCTGTCCTGTCGGTGTTGACGTGGAGCGACTACGACGAGATGATCGAGATAGCGAACGGCGTGGACTATGGTCTCACTGCAAGCGTGTGGACAGACTCACTGCAGGACGCCCACCGGGCAGTGAACGACATCGAAGCAGGATACGTCTGGGTCAACCAGCACGGCGGCCACTTCACCGGTGCACCGTTCGGTGGGTACAAAGAGAGTGGTATCGGGAAGAAAGACAGCCTAGAAGGACTCCTCAGCCACACGCGTCTGAAGAACGTCAACATAAACTTCGAGCCCACGGGGAAGAACTGGCACAGTCTCGGCTAACTGGTGACCGTGTACTGCGATTGTTCTGGAGTACCGTGGCTGATTGTTATGTAAAAACTGAGACGACTAATTCGACCCTTCGTTACTGTAGGCCGAGGTCGTCGATGAGTGCGTCGAGTTCGTCACGAGCATTTTCGAACACGTCGAGCCCGTGGGTCATCAGTGCGACGTCGAAATCGTAGTCGGCGAGGATGATGACGTTCTCTCGTGCGGCAGCATCGTCCGCGTTGAGACCGGGTTTGATCGGTGCGAACTCACCAGACCACTCACCAGGTGCGGAGGCGAAACTGTTCTTGTGGACGAACGTGTCTCCGACGATGAGCGTGTCACTCTCCTCGACTAAGAACGACATATTACCCGGCGTATGTCCGGGGACGAGAATGCATCGGACCCCCCATCGGACGTCCCCATCTTCGAGTTCGACATCGACTGGGTAGCCTTTTTCTCGAAGGATGTCTGCTTCGACAGCGGGGACTGCCACCTTCGCGTCGAACGCATCGAGGAGTGGTTCGAGTGCGTCGAAGTGGTCAGGGTCGGTGTGTTCGACGACGATGACGTCGAGACCCCCTCGTTCCTGTAGATGTGCGATTAGTGGGTCGACACCTGCTGCGAATCCCGTTGCGAACAGGACTGTGTCGTCCCCTTCGTAGATTTGGACGGACACCGGCTCGTTCGTCCGTGGCCGGGGTGGTTGTGGATTGTTGGGTCGTAGGGTCTCGAACGAGTATACTTTCTCTGAAGTCACGATTCTCCGGTCACTGGGCTTCAGTAAAACTATTTCGGAGGTTGTGTTCTTCCGCTATCAACTTGCGAGGTGGAACTCCCGTTACGATGCGTTCCCAAGCAACGGTTGTCCACGCGCGTCGTCGATACGTCGAATCTGGTCGTCAGTGATGTCGAGTTCGACGGCTTCGGCGTTCTCGCTGAGTTGCTCGCGAGTTCTGGCACCTGATACTGGAAGCATGCCACCGGGGAATGCGTCCTGTTCGAGTACCCACGTTAGCGCAACTTGTGCGGGCGTCGCATCGAGGTCGTCAGCGACCGCCCGAACACTGTCGAGGACATCCCACGACCTGTCAGAGAGGTACTTCCGTTCGAAGTTCGACGGGTCCAGGGCCGCACGGGAATCTTGCGGTGCGTCCGTGTCCCGTTCGTATTTCCCGGTGAGGAACCCCCCTGCCAGCGGCGAGTACGCCACCACACCAAGACCGTGTTTCTCGCAGACTTCGAGGTAGCGGCGGAGGTCGAGTCGGTCGTATCGCTGCCAGTTCTGGAGTGTTGCATCGACCGGTGGTTGAACGATTTCTATCGATTCGAGTCCGTGTGCGTCACACGTCCAGAGGAGTTCGGTCAGTTCCCACGCGGCCATGGTGCTCGCGCCGATGTGGTTGACTTTCCCTTCTTCGACGAGCTGGTCGAGTGTGCGCAAGGTTTCGAGGAGTGGTGTTTGTCCGTCGAGTCGGTGGATGTAGTACAGGTCGAGGTAGTCGGTGCCCAGTCGCTCGAGTGTCTCGTCGATCTGCCAGCGGATGTGTTTGCGTGAGAGTCCATCTCGATTCCGTCCGGACCCGTCGTCGACGGTCATTCCGACTTTCGATGCGAGGACGAAGTCTTCACGCGCTCGCTCTTCGAGCCAGTTTCCGATGTACTGTTCGCTCGTCCCCGGCGGGTCCCCGTACCGATTCGCCGTATCGATGAAGTTGATTCCGAGGGCTTCGGCCTCGTCAAGCAGTGCGTGCGCCTGGGTTTCATCTGTCTCGACGACGCCGTCGGAGACGTGGCCGAATCGCCACGTTCCGAAACAGAGTTTCGATACCTCTGTTCCCGTCGGACCCAGTGTCGTGTACTTCATGGTTCATTGGAGTGAAACAAGGAGTGACGACTTGTAGATTGCGCCGAGTCAACACACGTTTGCCGTCGACTGCACCCTCGTTCACGATTGGTGCGTTTTGCCTTTGCCCGTAGTGCGGAGGTAGGGCCCGAGACCCCCAGTGTGACAGGTACAGAGTTTCTATCGGCCGGTCAGGGCACCCTGTCGCGACCAAAAGAGATAAGGTGATGAACCATGGTTTGTTATACCATGGCTTCACTGCGGGCTAACAACGTTACAAAAATTTACGGAACTGGGAAGGATAGTGTGAAAGCATTAGATAATGTCTCACTCGAAATTGAAGACCAAGAGTTCGTTACGATTGTCGGCCCATCTGGGTGTGGCAAGACGACGTTTCTCCGAATTCTCGACGGTCTCATCGAACCGACCTCAGGGGAGATTCTCATCGGTGACGAACCTGTCGTCGGTTCCGGGCAGAACCGCGGAATGGTCTTCCAATCGTTCAACCTCTTCCCGTGGCGGACGGTCAAATCGAACATCGAGTTCGGCCTCGAGTGTCGCGGGGACAACAAAAATGAACGGCAGGAACTCGCACAGGAGTACCTCGAACTCGTCGGCCTGAAAGGGTTCGGTAACTCGTACCCGCACGAACTCTCCGGTGGGATGCAGCAACGTGTCGGACTGGCACGTGCGCTCGCTATCGACCCAGAAATCCTCCTGATGGACGAACCATTCGGTGCACTCGACGCACAGACACGCGAGGTCATGCAGACTGAACTGTTGAAGATCTGGTCTCGGAACCAGAAGACTGTCCTGTTCATCACTCACGACATCGACGAGGCAATCTATCTCTCGGACCGCATCATCGTCTTCACCGACCGTCCGGGGAAGATCGACATAATCGAAGAGGTTCCGATCGAGCGGCCCCGCTACGATAGAGACGTGCACAGCCTCGATATCTTCAACGAACTGCACGACAGAATCTGGGACACCCTCATGGGTAACGAACAGACCGAAGTCACGGTCTGAACATCGCGACACTCGACGAACGCTGATATCCAGCGTAACGGCATTTTCTTCTGTCCGTTCTAATCTTTCGCTGGAGAACAATCGGTGTGACCTCACAGAGTGTGGGTAGCTGAGCTCCTCGAATGATTAGATGTAGACACGTCGATGTGACTGGCCGGAGCATAGACTAAAGTTTTATACTACCTCCTCGAAGACCCGATTGATATGTCGAGCCATGACACGGACAGTCCACAGTACCCGGACATGAGAGAGCATCTCGACCAACTCCGTGAGAAGGACCTTCTCGTGGAAGTTGACCGAGAGATTAACAAAGATACCGAGATGCACCCCCTCGTACGGTGGCAGTTCCGCGGTGGACTGCCAGAAGAAGAGAGGAAAGCGTTCCTCTTTACCAACGTCACCGATTCGCTCGGGAATTCGTTCGAGACGCCCGTGGCAGTCGGTGCCCTCGCCGCGAATCCAGCAATCTACGGGACTGGTCTCGGTGTCGACCCGTCAGGGGTGAACAAGAAGTGGAACGACGCCCTCGACAATCCGATCGAACCAGTCGAAGTCAGCAGTTCGGACGCACCGGCTCACGAAGTTGTGTACTCCGGTTCCGACTTGGACGAAGAAGGACAGGCCCTCGACGGTATCCCGATTCCAATCTCGACTCCCGGATTCGACAATGCACCGTACACGTCGATGTCCGCGTTCGTCACACACCACCCCGAGACCGGCAACCGAAACATCGGTATCTACCGCGCACAGGTCAAAGGACGAAAGCGAACCGGAATGAATCCTTCCATCGAGTGGGGGAAAGGAGCCTACGAACACTGGAAAGTAGCGAAGGAGCGCGGTGAACCACTCCCAGCGGCACTGGTCGTGAGTGCGCCTCCTGCCGTCGCGTATACGTCGGCACAGTCGCTCAACTTCGGCGTCGACGAACTCGCTGTCTCCGGTGGGTTAGTCGGCGAACCAATGCGCGAAGTAGAAGCAAAGACCGTCCCCGTAATGGTGCCTGCAGACGCCGATATCGTCATCGAAGGCGAAATTAGTACGGACGTCCTCGAACCCGAGGCGCCGTTCGGTGAATCACACGGCTTCATCAACAACAAAGAGTACAACATGGTGATGGACGTGACGGCAGTCACGAAGCGCCGTGATGCGATTCACACCTCGATCATCAGTCAAGTGACGCCGAGTGAGAGTAGCGTCATCAAGAAGGTGGCACTCGAACCCCTGTTCTACAAGCACCTCACCGAACAGTGCAAGCTCAACTGTGTCGCCGACGTGAAACTCCACGAGCCGTTGACGAACCTGCGCAAACTCATCATCGTCCAGATCAAGTCGGGGACCAAACGGTCCGCAGTCTGGCGTGCCCTCACAGCGTGCGCGTCTTTCCGCGCATCGCACGGGAAGTTCGTCGTCGCCGTCGACGAAGACATCGACCCGGATAACCTCGATGCCGTCTTCTGGGCGATGGGATACCGCTCGACTCCACACGAAGATACGCAAATCATCGAAGGTCGGTCAGTGGGACACGCCCCACGTCACGAAGGACAAGACGAGAGCAGTGACTCGGCCATCCTCTGGGACGCGACGCTCAAGCGGAAACTGCCCCCGATTTCACTCCCCAAGAAAGAGTACATGGAACACGCCCGGGAGATCTGGAACGAACTCGAACTCCCCGAACTCTCACCAGAGATGCCGTGGTACGGCTACTCGCTGGGCGAATGGAACGACCAACTCGTCGAGGAAGCCGAGCGGGCAGTCGAGGGCCGATATTACGAGACCGGCGAAGAACTCAAAGATCGGCAGGTCTCGACGGACGACGTCGAACCGAACACACCGGTGTTCTCTGACGAAGACTTCAAGTAAACAGTCGCGTCGGAGACACCGCTGTCAACACGTTCTACCGATTTCCAACCGCCCAACAGCAGGAAGACCCGACTCGGATTCAACACGTCGTCCATCGGTTCTGCTGTCTTTGGCCGTGTCATCTCTCGTCGAACGATGGCGTTATTCTGACTCGGTTTGTGAGAAGCCCATGCCACTACGCACAGTGGATTTAAATAATACGAGTGGGATACTCGGTAAACAATAATGAATGACCCACAGCTACTAACCAGTCTCGTCCAACCGGAGTTGTTCGGTCCGGTTCTCCTTCAGGCCGAGAATGGGGGACTCGTCGAGGTCGCGTTGACCGCCTTCGACACGGTGTTCACACCTATCGGATTGCTGTTGATCGCTCTCGGAGCGATTCTCGGCCTCGTGATGGGTGCGATTCCAGGTCTTGGTGGCCCCGTCGCCATTGCACTACTCATCCCACTGACGTTCCATCTCAAGACCGAACACGCGTTTATGATCATGGCTGCAACGCTCGGAGGTGTTGCGTTCGGCGGGTCGATAACTGCGATTTTACTCAACATCCCGGGCGACGCACCGAACGCTGCGACGTTGCTGGATGGCTATCCACTCACGAAACAGGGTCGCGGCGGCGAAGCGGTCACAGCGAGTGCGATTAGTTCCGCGCTCGGAGCGACGATCGGTATCGTCCTGTTCGTCATCCTCATCCCGTTCGTCAGGCCAATCGTCCTCTCGTTTTGGTCACCTGAACTCTTCTGGCTAGCAATCTTCGGTCTCGCGGTTCTCGCGACTGTGACGAGGGGTTCAGTACTTACCGACCTGATTGCTGGGACCTTCGGACTCGTGTTGGCATTTCACGGCCTCAACGCAGTGACTGGTAGTGCGCGTTTCACGTGGGACACGACGTACTTGCTCGACGGATTCACTCTCATTCCTGTGATTATCGGATTGTTCGCCATCGCTGAGATGATCAAGTTGGTGAGCGAAGGGCGACCAATAACCGAGAAAGGAATTGCAGACGGTGGTATCGTAGACGGATTTCGGTCCGTTGCGAATAGCAAGTGGACCGTCGTACGGGGGTCAATCATCGGGTGGTTCATCGGCGTCGTCCCGGGCGTCGGTGGAACCGTTGCGAACTTCGTCGCGTACTACCAGGAGATGCAATGGTCCAACGACCCTGATTCGTTCGGAAAAGGGAACATCAAGGGTGTAATCGCGAGTGAAGCTGCGAACGATGCCAAAGACGGGGGTACCATGCTTCCGACCCTTGCACTTGGAATTCCTGGGTCCGCCTCGACAGCGGTTCTGCTCGGAGCGTTCTTGGTCCACGGGATTCAGCCGGGTCCAGTGTTGTTCGACCAGCACGTCAACCTGATATTCGTCATCCTGTTCGCACTCCTCATTTCGAACCTGATTACGTCGTCTATCGGGCTCCTCCTCGCGAACAAACTCGTGACGGTCACTCGGACGCCAACCGAAGTTCTCGCCCCAGTCGTCTTGTTCATCTCGTTCGTCGGCGCGTTCATGTTCCGGAACAACTTCGGAGATATCGCCATCGCGGGATTGTTCGGCGTGTTTGGGTACCTCATGATTCGGTTTGGGATGTCGCGCATCATCCTCATCATCGCCCTGATTCTCGGACCGGTCGCAGAGGCAAACTTCCACCGTTCACTCCAATTTTCGAGCGGAGATTACGGCGTCTTCTACTCCCGACCAATCTCGGTCGTACTCATCGCACTAATCGTGGTGATATTACTGCTCCCCGTCGTTCAAGATAAACTTCGCCGGTCGACGTGAAAGCGGGACAGCCGGCGGATTCCATCGGTAACGTGGGTGATTTAACGACAATAATTATTTGTCACGATTTGTGGTTCGGTCCGTCACAACGTGTGACATAATCCCCCGTTGTATGCTAGCTTGAGGTAACTATATGTACTTCCCTATTTATCAGTACTTATGCGGCGACGAAGATACCTACAAGGCTTAGGTGCAGTAGCAACTGCAGCGATAGCTGGCTGTACAGGCGGAGAAGAAGAGTACCCAGCAGGCGACGTGAATCTGGTAGTTCCATTCGACACTGGCGGAGGAATGGACCACATCGCCCGACTGAGTAAACCGTACTGGGAAGAATACCTCCTCGGTGGAGACCACTCGCTGGTTATCGAGAACGTGACAGGCGGAGGCGGTACCGTCGGCACCGAGCAAGCCTACAATGCAAACGCCGACGGGTACACGCTCTTGACGAACGACTCGTTCCAACTCATACCGCACGAGATTGGACGCGACCCCGGATTCTCGGTTCAGGACCTCAGCTACCTTGGGGTCATCTCACAGGACCCGATTGGGTTGACTGCATCGACAGAGACAGACATCGCAGACTTCGACGATTTCGTCGACCAAATCGGCGACCTGACTTTCGCAACCCAAGGGAGAGGGTCCGTCGGTCACCTCCATCCAATCGTGGTCGGTGAACTAACCGGACAGTTCACAGAAGATGATCTGAACTTCATCCACTACGAGGGTGTCGGAGCGGGTCTTACGGGTATGGAACGGGGGGAAGCAGACCTCGCTGCGTTCACCGCAACGTCAGGGCACAACGTTGCACTCGGATACGATACGATTGACCTCTTGTTCGTATGGGGTGATGCCGCGCTGAGTGATCGGATACACAGTGCCCAGCACTTCGCCTCTGACATCGACGCTGATGGAATCGACCGGATTATGGACGTGTCGTTGTTCCCCCGGTTCTACGCCGGACCGCCAGATATGCCGGAGGACATCCTGGAGACGCAGCGCGAAGCGTTCGAACAAGTCATCAGCGACGATGGGTTCATGTCCGATGCCGAAGAGGCAAATCGGGTCATCGTCGATCCTGCGGACCACGAGCGAATCGAACAGATCGTTCAGAACCAGTTCGAACTCATGTCCACAGAACCCTTCAAGAGCCTCATCGAAGGAATGTTCTAGTACGCACCGACTCAACGCGTTACAACGTTACCCTCGACAATCACGATCGTTTTTCCGACCAACTGAGACTAACAGCTGAGACGACGACTCGACCGGTATCACAATCTCTTCTCGCTTTCTGAGTAACTAGTATCGACTCAGTCAGTGTAATTTGATCTTCGTTCCACAGGTGAATTCGCACAGTTGACTGTGGTGAACGCTGCACCGTTTACTGGTAGCAGCGGTTGGCCCCGCGTTTCGAGTACGACTAACTATCGCCAATTCATGACAATCAATATCACAATCATATTCCAGCTAGTGGAATTAACTTGAGACGCAACTGAATCCTAATGATTGTTCACCAATCATGAATAACCATGTTAGTGTTTCAATCAAATCGTCTATGAAGCGGTGTTTAACACACTATTGGATAGGTCGTGGAGTATTTCTGCGGATGGAATATGCATGTCTGGGGCAGCAGAGACGCAATTTTTTCCGCTCAATGGAATCGGGTCATGTACTGTTCGAATCGGAGCGGCCGTTCCATCTGACCATCTGTCTACGGGACACACATTAAGCTTTACAATACTATTATTGTAAGTACCCCACCACCCATTACAATAATACCATTGTAATACTATAGATAGGGTCGGATTGTGAAGGGAGAACTGCTCTAAGAATCACAGCTGTTCGGGGTCGTCGACCTAAGGGAAGTGCTCACGATGCAACTGCCTCAAAGCACGGATTCCTAGCCATGCGTTCTCGTGCTACCAGTTTCGGCGCCAGGAAAACGGAGAGAGTCGTTTCGGCGTGGTCAGTCGTATATCGACCGGAGAGAGGCACTGACTCACGCATGTTCTACCTGCATCTGGTCCCAAATGCGCTGTGTATTCCGCTTGACGGACTTTTCCTTTGGGAGTGTTACGCAATCGCATAGGCATATTCAACAGGCAAGCAACGGTGTTCGTTCGTGGCACCATTTCGTAAGGCCATTCCGCTGTACGGAATCTCCTAGTGCCGGAGCGTTTCTCTACAGAATGGATGACAAGCGTACATTCGTGTGACGGCGTGTGAAAACTGGTTCATGCGTTTTGCCCCTATGTTTAATACTGACCATCAGGTACCCATCTTCACTGAAGATGGACGTAGAAGAGTTTACTGCTGATCTCACAACGAGGAACCGAGAGCGGATGAAAGAGACAGTCGATCAGTACTACAACGAGGAGTACTTCGGTTCGTTGGGTGACCCAGAAGACGTCATCGCCAACGAATTTCCGTATCGAGGGTGGCGCGAGTTCTTCTTTGGGTGTCTGCCTGCGAATCGGCAAATCAGCCTCATCACAGAACAGGGCGACCCATGGCATCGAGACCGCGATTTGGTCGTTGGGCTCTTCAAGCAGATTCGTGACGAAGTGAAACACGCTCGGATCTATACGAATCTCGCTGCACGATTCGGTGCCGAAACAGACCTCGCAACGTGGACGCCAGACACGTACGACGAACTCGTTGCACAGGGAAACGCGTCGATGAACTGGGACGCACCACATCACATTTCTGCCGCATTTCAGTGTGGAACAGAGATTCAAGCTGCCTTCATGACGGAGAACCTCGCCGATTACCTCCAAGATTACTATCCAGATGTTGCGCGGTCGCTTCGAGACATCGTCGCTGACGAAGGAGACCACGTCCACGCTGGCCGGCTTACCATGCATCGGTTTGCGAGTCCAGACGAGTTCGGTCGTCTCGAAGAGATTTCCCAGACGAAGTACGAAGCGGCACTGGCATCACTTGTCGCCCATACGGAGCAGTAGAGATGCATCCGACACTCACCTTCACACCAGAGACGACCATCGACGTAACCGGGTCGACGACGATCGACGGCGTCCACCTGGAAGACCTGTCTTTCGTCCTCGACGTCGAACACGAAGATGGAGAGATTCAGCGGTGCACGATGGATATCAACGAACTGATTCGTGTGACAACCCTCTATGCGTCTATGGAAGAACAACGATACGGATGGCGACGGTGACGAATTCGAATTGGAGAACAGCACGCCCCGTCTCGGTCGGGTTGGCGGCCGGTCACGTGGTATCCACCATGAACAGCGGAGATGCAGCAAAGTGATGGGACACCCATGAGTGCACCACGATACGTTCTCTCATTTTTTGGTCCCGGTTCTATCGATTTATTCAGGTCGCCGAGAGCTGTGACCATCTTCCTGTCCAGCGTTCTGATGATGATGAACGCACAGATGATGTCCCCGCTACTGCCGGTCATCATGGACCAGTACAGTATCTCCGAATCGTCGATCGGACTCGTGATGACAGCCCTCACACTCCCACCAATCTTGTTCATCCCAATCGTTGGGCCACTCACGGACCGATACCCCCGACGGTGGGTACTCGCGGCGTCAGTCTTCCTCGTCGGTGTTGCTGGTCTCGCAATTCCCTACGTAGGATCGTTCAATCAGCTTCTTGGATTGCGCGTCCTCCAAGGGCTTGGATACAGCGGAGTCATGCCGACGACGGTCACCCTCCTCGGAGACCTCTACGGCGGAAGCGTTGAGACGACGGCACAGGGTATTCGCTCGTTCTTGAACAACCTCGCCTCGGCAATTCTCCCAGTCGTCGGTGGTGCCCTCGTAGCGGTGTCGTGGGAAGCGCCGTTCTTCTTGTATCTTCTCAACTTCCCAGTCGCCCTCGTGGTGATGTGGGCCTTGCCCGAGATACAATCTAAGGGGACGCAACCGTCCATCAAGGTGTACGTCCAGCAAATCTTCGAATCCATGCAACGGCGTCGTGTGTACGTCCCGCTGTGGATTGGGTTCGCGATGTTCTTCGTTCAGTACGGGTTCATCACGTATGCACCGTTACTGTTCGTTCGGCAGTTCGACGTTCCTGCGTCACTCACTGGTGCCTATGTCGGTGCTGCATTCGCTGGTGGGGCCATCGGTGCGAGCCAAGCGGGTCGGGTCGTAGATCGGTTTTCGAAACCACGGACGCTCACAGTGGCATTCGTGGTCGTGGGGACGGCGTTGATTGCTCTGCCATTCGTCGGAGCATCCCGACTGGTCACGTTCCCGCTCATCGCAGTCTATGGTATCTTCTGGGGCCTCATCGCACCAACACAACGGAGTATGGTGAACCAGGCGGTCGACGCGTCAATCCGAGCAGGCGTCAACGCCGGCAGTTACACGTTTCAGAACACGGGTAAGGCGCTCGCACCGATTCTGGTCGGGTTACTCGTCGTCATCGATTACAGCCTCGGGTTTGCACTGCTAGGCGTGGTTGCGCTCGTCACCAGTGCAACCATTCTCATCGTCGGATTCGAACGCGCTGGGTGAGCTGCCTCCACCCAGATGATTTAATTCCTCTGCCGATAATTCGGAAGATGAAATGGTAATCGTTGCCGCTGTTGATGGGTCGGACCGGGCCACAGAAATCGTTCAGGAAGCAGACAAACTCGCCCGAAGATTTGAAACTGAATTACACGTCGTTCACGTCCTCAACGAGACGACGTTCCTCGATTTAGAACGCTCGAACGTCTCAAAGAAAGGCCGAGCGCTCGGAATGGACGAGATTCGGACGAAGGCGAAGGATATCGCGAGCGACGCTGCTTCGCACGTCACCAACGACTTCGATGCGGTCGGGTTGGTTGGAAATGTCGTCACGCAGATCAACACGTACGCAGAGACGCACGACGCAGCGTTCATCGTCATCGGCAGCCGTCGCCGCTCACCCGTCGGAAAAGTACTCGCCGGCAGTGTGACCCAGCGGGTTCTTCTGAGCGCTGAAATCCCGGTTGTCGTCGTCTGAATCAGACGACACGACGGTTGAGTCCAACAAGCGTCTACACGTACTGATCGCACAGGCGACGATACAGTTATGCAGGTTCTTGGTCCATCCATCAGTATTCATGACCCGGTTGTTAACGAACGACGATATTTCGTCGCTTCTCACCCCCGACACGGTCATCGACCTCATCGAAAACGCCTTCGAGGAACTCGGGAGACGGAGCGCGAAAACGCTCCCACGACGACGGATCTATCTCCCGCGAGAAGGGACTGATGACGAGTACTACTGGTTCAACGAGATGGCAGGTGTCGTCCCGAGCCAGAACGCGATGGCCATTCGTCTGGACTCGGCGACTGTCGACCTGACTGAAAAACGCGGTAACGTTCGGTTCGCATTCCCGGATGCGTTTGCTGGGCTCGTGTTACTGTTCGACACGGAATCGAACGAACTCCTGGCGATGTTCCAAGACTTTTACGTGAACCCGTTTCGCGTGGCTGCGACGAGCGCAGTCGGGATTCGACACCTCGCACGAGAAGATAGCAAGACGATGGGCCTCTTCGGCTCTGGAACACAAGCAGCACTCCAGATTGAACACGCGTGTGTCGTCCGCGACCTCAACGAGATTCGAGTGTACAGTACAGCCCCCGACCGCCGGGCAGATTTCGCAGCACGACTCGACGACGTCGTCGACCCCGACGTCGTCCCGGTCGAAGACCCGAAAGAGGCAGTGAGTGGCTGTGATATCGTCACGACTGCGACGAACTCGAACGAACCAGTGTTCGACGGTTCGTGGCTCGAACCCGGGACACACGTGAACACGATGATTGGGAGCGACGCGTTCATCCCACGCCGCGAGACCGATGACGAGACCGTCCGCCGCAGCGACATCGTGGTCGTCAACTCTCTCGAATCGGTCTACGTAGACAAGCAACCGGAGCTGTATGGCCCGCTCCGTCGAAACGACCTCACAGACGACGATATCTACGAACTCGCAGACCTCGTCGTCGGGAATGAAATCCACGGCAGGTCGAGTGGGAACCAAATCACGTACCACAACAACAACGTCGGTATGGGAATTCAGTTCGCAGCAGTGTGTAAACACCTCTACGATATCGCTGAGAGCGATGGCCTCGGGACTGAAATCGACTCTGCGTTCTTCACGCAGTACAACCACGACCTCGCTCGCATCCGCGACGAGGTGTTCCTCAGAAAGTGAGCATCACGGTTCGGTGATTTCGAGTACACAGCGTTTGGGTGGCCGCGTCGTCAGTGTGGAATGATTTTGAACAACCGGAAAAACAGCGTTCTCGGTCGGCTTAGCTCGAAGAATTAGACCGGTATCGGATGATGACCGGCGAGAACAGCACGACGACCGAGATGAGAATCAGAAGGATATCGATTGGCCGAGCGAAGAACACGGTGTAGTCGTTGCTCGAAATCAGCAGCGCCCGCTGGAATCCGCGTTCTGCGATAGGGGCGAGGATGAATCCGAGAATGAACGACACCAGAGAGTAGCCACGACGGGCCATGAGGAATCCAAGGAGACCGAAGAACACGGCAACACCGACGTCGAGGATGTTGTTTCGGACCGTGAACGCGCCGAGCAGGGCGAAGACGACGATACTGGTGAGGAGCACGTCGCTGGGCAGCGACGTGACGCGTGCGACGTACTTGGCTCCGAAGAGGCCGAAGATGAGGAACGCGACGTTGCCGATGAGGATGCTCAGGAACACGACGTACGGGAGCGTCTGTTCGAACACGTTCGGGCCGGGCGTGATGCCGTAGGTGAGCATCGTTCCGATGAACACTGCGGCCGCCGCCCCGCCGGGAATGGCGAGTGCCATCGCCGGTATGAGCGCACCCATGGCACTCCCGTTGTTCGCGGATTCGGCTGCGATGACGCCTTTCGGTTCACCGGTTCCGAACCGCTCTGGGTGGTCCGAGGAGTTCACAGCCGTCATGTACGACAGGAAGTTTGCGGCAGCGATACCCAGCCCTGGAATCGAACCGACGACGGTTCCGATGACACTCCCCCTGACGACACCGATTTTGTCGTTGAAGACTTCGCGGATGCCGTCCCAGACGTTTCCGCCGACAGAACCGCTACTTTCCAACTGCGTGTCGGACCCGAGTGCGAGTTCGATCGCCTGTGAGATGGCGAACAGTCCGACGAGCATGACGATGAGGTTGATTCCTCCTTGGAGGTACAGTGTGTCGGCGGTGAACCGCGGCATCGCCCGAATCGGGTCGGTCCCGACCGAGGCGAAGAACACGCCCAGACTCATCGCAGCGACAGATTTGAAGATGGACTGCCCACTCACCGCGGAGACGGTCGAGAACCCGAGGACGGCCAGCAAGAAGAACTCTGCTGGGCCGAACACGAAGATGAGTTGGGCGAGCAGCGGAGCAAACAGCGCGAGCAAGAAGAGTCCGATGACGGCACCGATAAATGACGAGAAGGTGGATATCCCAATCGCCTTTGCACCCTCTCCGTTCAACGTCATCGGGTATCCGTCAAGCAGTGACGCTGCCGAACCGGGTGTCCCCGGGACGTTGACGAGGATGGCGGAGATGGACCCACCGAACGTCGTCGAGCCATAGAGAACCGCCATAATCATCAACCCGATTTCAGGTTCGAGGACGAACGTGAACGGAAAGAACAGCGCCATTGCGAGCGTCGGGCCCACACCGGGGAGCGCGCCGAGGATGACGCCGATGATGCTGATGAGGAAAATCAACGCGATGAGTCGCGGGTCGAGGATGATTCCGAGTGCTTCGACTAACGAACTCGTCGTGACGAGTGGGATGGACGCGACCATCAGAACACCGTCCCGACGAGTTCACCGTCAGCGATGGGCACGTTCATGATCTCACCGAAGAGGAAGTACGTCGCCAACATGAGGAACCCAGAGATAATAAACGCGTTACGGTAGTTCTTGCTTCCGACGAGGTAGAACACCGAGAACACGTACACTGGAATTGCGATGAGGAAGCTAATCAGGTACGACAGAACGATGAACAGTCCCAGTGGGACGAGTGCCTTCGCCAGATTCCAGAGGTCACTTTCGTCCTCGTCGTGTCCCGCTGACTCCGCTTCTGTCTGGGCCGCTTCGTCCTCTTCGTCGAGTGCGTCGTCCGCATCCATATCCGCGGCGAGTCCACTCGTCATCCGTCGAATTTTTTCTGCGTATTGGTCTGGAAGCATATGGACGACGAGTTCTCCTGCGAGCGCGATCGCCCCGATAGCTAAAAATACGAACGGGAACTGTCGAGCACTCAACTCGTAACTCGTTGACATCCATGCGAGGAGAACAAACCCCACGAAGAAAACCAGTAGTTCCCAATTCCGGTAAAACCACGATGGTTCGTCTTGCGTCAAAGAACGCTTGAGACGGTCATAGATAACCATGCTATTCCCACTTACCTTGGTGAAGATAAAGCTATGTGCTGTTTGCTCAGTTGTCGACGAGTTCTTCGTAGCGTTTCGCACTCTCTTGCAAACCAGCGATGCGGTCGGACAGCTCGTCGGACCCTGCTGCGACGATGTTCAGGCCTTGCGTAGCCGCCCATTCTTTGTACCCGTCCATCTGCGCGCCTTCGACGATCGCGTCTGAGAGGACTTTTTGCACGTCACTGTCCACCCCTGCTGGGGCGAAGACACCGAGTTCGAGTGCGATGAGCGGCAGTTCCGAGCCGACTGCTTCGGAGGCATCACTGAGAACCGGTGCGTCCGGGAACAGTTCAGATGGGTTTGGACGTGCGACGTAGAGAATGTCGATTTTATCTTCTTCGACGAGCCCCGTAATTCCGGTTTCACCGGGCGTTCCAATATCAACGTCACCACGGGCGATGGCAGTGCCAATCTCTGGACCAGAGTCGAAGGGCACCCCAACGACCTTATTTTTGACATCGATACCCAACGCGTCGAGCGTCGTAATCGCAAGGAAGTGGTTCGAGCCACCACGGCCGACTGTACCGACTCGAACTTCGTCTGCAGACTCCGCGTACTCGACGAACTCCTCGATGCCGCTCCAGCGGCCATCCTGGCAGACGAATGCGAAGTACGCAGCAGATGGAATCCCGATCTTCGTGAGGTTTTCCATCGAGTATTGTGTATCGTACAGCGTCGCACCGAGGAGGCCGGTCGGAATCGAGATGCATCCCATCGTGTACCCGTCAGGGTCCTGTTGGGACATGTAGTTCATCCCCTGGCGACCAGTTGCGCCGGACCGGTTGTCGACGACAGAGTTCCCCCCGAGCGCTTCCTCGAAGTATGGCTTGATTCCGCGCCACTGGGTGTCTGTACCGCCACCCGCACCGAACGGAACGACCATCGTGACTTCCTTCGTTGGGAAGTCACTTCCGCCGCTGTCGGAACCACTGTCGCTTCCGCCGCTGTCTCCACCGCTGTCACCGCCACTATCTCCACCGCTGTCACCGCCGCTGTCTCCGCCGCTACCGCCATCGTTACCGCTTCCTGTACATCCAGCGAGTCCCACCATTCCGACTCCACCTGCGACTGTCAGTCCGCGTAGGAAGCGGCGTCGGTCGTACCCGTTACTGTCGTTACCCGTTTGCTTTGGCATAACGTGACGTGGTTTACCGCTATACTACATAAATATTTGTTATCCCTGTCGTCAGATTGTCATAGAAATCGACGGTTGGCCGCTGTACGCGGGGTTTTACCCTAATTTGAGTACTGTATCATACGACCGCACGATTTAGGTGGCCCACCAGCGATTGGTGGTTGATGCACCTAGGTAGCCGTACGCCCCCTCCGAGTAGAGTCCAACACAGCAGTCAAATCTCACTACTGCGATGCACCAACCTTCAGACACTCCTCGCACGCAGGTAATCGATGGTCGAGTACAGCATCGCACTGGCCATCGCAGCAGCGTGTCTATTTGGGACGAATGCAGTCATCATACAGACCGGGACGCGAGAAGGGTCATCAGTCGCAGCCGCGGTCATCAGCAGTATCGTCAGCGTCGTTGCGTTCTGGACGCTCGTGTACATCCGTCAGCCGCCACTCGCGGACGTAACGCTCCTCCAGTTGGCACCGTTCTTCGTCGCCGGCATCGCCTACCCAGCTCTGTTCAGACTGTTCTTCTTCGAGGGAATCGCCCGGACCAACGCCAGCCTCTCTGTGGTCATCAAGTCAGTGAATCCAGCGTTGGCTGCGATACTCGCAGTCGTCGTCCTCGCTGAGCGACCAGAAGCGACAGCTGTCGCTGGACTCGTGCTCATCGTCGTCGGCGTCGTTGGGCTTCAGTCTATGCGCACGGGCGATACACTGGCCGATGGAGGGCAGACTGACCTGTTGGTTCGTACGCTCAGGACGGCCTCTGTCTCCGACCTCCTCTACCCAGTGATGGCGATGGTCATCTACGTCGTCGGCTCGATCATCATCAAGTATGGCCTCGACCGCCTCGGAGAACCACTCATCGCCACTGCGGTCACACAGACGACTGGACTCGTCGTCTTCGGTGTCTATCTGGCCACCTCACGCACGGCACGCACGCGACTGACGCAGTGTTCTCCCTGGGCAGTCGGAGTGTTCGCCCTCTCGGGGGTCGTCGTCGCGCTCGCGTGGCTCGCTCAGTTCTTCGCGCTCCAACTCGGGACGATCGTCACCGTCGTTCCGATATTCAACATCTCGCCGCTTGTCGTCATGGGAATCGCATATGTCCAAGCCCGTGAACTTCCTCGGTCACCGACGGTTATCAGTGCAATCTTACTCGTCCTCTTCGGTGGTATTCTCATCCAGATTTAACGGACGCGGGTTCGACAATCGGCCCCCGTGGGTGAATCCGTGGTCGAGAATAGACCCCGAGTGGCGGCCGCATCGAGGTGACCGTGCCTGCCGGCTGTAGAACGTTTATATAGTACCTTCCAAAATAACACATCTGTATGTCCGACATTGACATCCTACTGCACGGCATCCCCGGCCGTTCGAGTCACGGGTACCTCGGCCAGGCGTCGGCGGTCCTCGTAAACAAGACGACAATGGTCGACGTTGGCTCGATTGGTCGGCGTCCAGTGCTGGAGAAATCGTTCGAGAACGTCGACGTCGAACCTGAAGACGTCGAAGACGTGCTGCTCACGCACGTCCACTTCGACCACTGCGACAACATCGACCTGTTCCCCGACGCGACGATTCACGTCTACGAACCGGAGATGCAGCGGCTCGAAGACGGTGAGTACGACTGGGCGACCCCCATTCAGGGACCGTCGCTCTTCGATGGCCACGAGGTGAGCCTCTTCGAAGCTGGTGACGTGATCAACGGCATGGAGGTCGTTCCAACGCCGGGGCACACGGAACACCACGTCGCGTTCGTTCTCGAAGACGACGACCTCACCTATGGGTTCACTGGCGACGCCGTCAAAAACACACGCGAACTGTCGACGATGAACCCGATGGTCCTCTACAGTAAAGAGGCAGCCATCGATACCCTCGAACGGATGGCCGAACGACTCGACTTCGTCGTTCCGGGACACGACACCCCATTCTACATCGAAGACGGAGAGCCGATTGCCACTATCGACGTCGACTGGGGTGTGAATCTCCAGTTCTCACCCGCGTCCGCGACGACGACCGAGATATCGAGCAACCGGTCTGAACTCCGCGAACTCCCACCGAACGTCACCGACGCCACCGCACGACAAGCGTTCCACTGAGCTTCCGCTCGGGGTGGCTGACCGAGCAATTTATGTATCATTCTTTGGTACTCGTCATCATGCACCTCGAAGGTGAGCAAGCATTTGACGCACCAGTGGCAACCGTCTGGGATGTCTCGTTCCAGGCGGAGGTCCTCGAAACATGTATCCCTGGCGCACAGTCTGTCGAACGTCTCTCCGAAACCGAATTCAGCGCGGAAGTACGGCGTGGCATGGCAAGTATCTCTGTGACGATGGATTTGCTGTTCGAAGTCGTCGAAGACGACCGTCCGAGCGGGGTCGTTGTCACGATGGAAGGATCTGACAACCGGACGAATAGTACTGCAGCGGGCGACATCTCCATCGAAAGTGGCGTCGTCGATGACGGTGAGAGCTCGGTGCTCAACTACGCTGCCGACATCGAGTTTACCGGTCGACTCGCCTCGCTCGGCAGTCGCCTCATCAAACGCCAGATCGACAAAGATCTCTCGACCTTCTTCGACGGACTGCAAGAAGAAATCGAGTCGGAAGCTGTCGTCTCAGAGTAAGAGGTTCTAAAAAATAGCGCCAGACCTGCGGACCGACTAGAAGTTGAATACCTCTTTCGCAGTGTCTCCCATTATCGACGTTTTCGCCTCGTCCGAGAGGTCCAGCGCTTCGACGTCGTCCGCGTTCTTGCTGATGTCCGGAATCATCGGTGCCGGCCAGTCGGAGCCAAACATCGTCTTGTGGGCGATATCTTCCAGGCGTGGGAATGCGTCCATAAGTTTCGTCGGCGGGATAGACGAGATATCGAAGTAGATGTTGTCGTGTCGGCGGTAGAGATAGAACGCTTCGTCGTAGTACAGCGGCCGGCCACCGTGGCACATCACGACGTCGAGGTCGAAGTCCATGCAGACGTCGTCGACGTAGAGAGGGTTGGTGTGAATGTTCCGGGCACCGGGGAAGAAACTCGTCCCAGTGTGGATGACGACTGGGATGTCTGCATCGGCACATCGCTGATAGACCGCTTCGAGCCCTTCGTCGTTGTTGCCAACCGGCGGGTCACGGTACGCGTTCGGGCGAACGTCCTGATGCGGGGGGTGAATCTTGACACCGTCGAGGTCGAGGTCGTCGATGATTCGGTCCATCCGCTCGTGGACATCATCTGCACTCCCACGAAGGTCGATACCAGCCACGGAACGGAGACGGTCGGGCGCAGCGTCGCGGAACTCGGCGGCGTACTCGTTTACTTCCGATGGATATCCGACGATGTCAGGCGAGACGTAGTTGATTGCGACGGCACCGTCCATGTTCTGGTCGTCGAGGTACTCGAGGAATAATTCTGGATTCTCGGCCATCTCCCACGCCTCGTCGAAACGACGTTGGAGGTTGCGGAACTTATCGATAGCCCGCTGCTTGGCGAGCCAGAATGGATTCATGTGTACGTGGCAGTCGATTCGCATCGAGTTCTCTTCTCTATCGGATTATAAATAAGGTTCGGATTGGTAAGTCCTGACACACCCGTTCTCGTCTGTAGATTGTACACCACACGAGGGCAGTGACCCCCTGAGAGGGATGCGGTGGGAGACCGAACGATGTGAAGACAGTAACCCGACAGAACGTGCGAGGGCTGTGAGTCGAAACACACTCCGAGGTGAACACCGCTGGGGAAGAATTATTATCGTTGGCTGGAATCCAGTAGTACGATGTATCCCTCGGAGTTCGAGTATTTTTCTGCCGAGTCGGTAGAAGATGCTCTTTCGCTGAAAGCGAAGTACGAATTTGCGGAGATTCTCGCAGGGGGACAGAGCCTCATTCCACTGCAGAAAGAACGACTCGCCATCCCAGACCAACTCATCGACATCTCTGAAATCGACGAATTAGACTACATCGAAGAGACTGCCGACGAGATTCGAATCGGTGCGGTCACGACACACGCGGACGTCCAGAAGTCAGCAGTCGTCCAAGAACACGTCTCTCTCTTCAGTGAATGTATCTCTAAAATCGCCGATCAACTCGTTCGGAACCGCGGAACGGTTGGCGGCACAGTCGTCGAAGCTGACCCCGACGGCGATTACATGCCTGTGATGAAGTTGCTGAATCCGGACGTCGTCGTCACCGGACCCGACGGCGACCGTGTCATCCCGTTCGACGAGTTCTACTTCGGGATGTTCACCGTCGACATCGAAGAGGACGAACTGCTCACCGAAGTCCGGATGCCGAAATTACCGCTCGTCGCGGATGCCGCCGGTGTCGGAAGTACCTACAAGAAACACACGAACCGCTCGGGTGACTACGCAATCGTGGGTGTTGCGGCAGTCGTTCACGTCGACGAAGACGAGACGATAACTGACGCCCGTGTCGTCGTCGGAAGCGTTGGTCCACTCTTCTCTTCGGACGACGCTGCAGCTGCCGTCGTCGGAACGTCGCTCGACGAGACTGCGCTCGACGAAGCCGCAGCAGCAGTCGAAGACGATGCCATGCCAGACCAAGAAGACAGAGAGGGGGCGTACAAGCGTGCAATGGCGGGTGAGTTTACTCGCAAAGCGCTTCAGACGGCGTACGACCGTTCGGTCGAAGACCTGTAAGCCCAGTACGGTTCAACTGGAAGCTCAGTACGGTTCAACTTCGCCGCTCATTTTCGGTGAGGATAGAACGGCCTCGAAACGACGTTCAGATACCTAGCACTCGATGTGGCGTTTCGACGACCATCTGCTGAAGCGCTTCGTCCGAGATGCCCTGTTCTGCGATGCCCGCGATGTTCTGCGAGATAGCGGGTGTACTCGGATAGTCGGTCCCGAAGAGAACTTTGTGTGCGATCTTCGCTAACTTGGGGAAGTACTGGTCGACGAGACTGTGCGGTGGGATACCCGAGATATCCATGTAGAGGTTGTCGTGTAACTGCGTGAGCGTGACCGCTTCGTCGCACCAGGCAGGACGTCCGCCGTGTGCCATGATTAGTGTGAGGTCGGGGAAGTGGCAGGCAACGTCGTCCATCCACATCGGTCGTGAGAAATCTGTCCGTGAGCCTTCGAACACCGACGTTCCGGTATGGAACATGACTGGAATTTCGAGTCGCTGTGCCGTGGCGTAGAGCGGGTAAACGGCACTATCGTTGGGGTAGAAGTATTGATACGAGGGGTACAGTTTCAATCCGCGAGCACCCCGTTCGACGAGGCGTTCGAGATAGGTTGTCGGCTGAAAGTGACCGTTCGGATTCACGGAGACGAACGGGATGAACCGGTCGTTCCCCTCGGCGTAGTCGAGGACGTATTCGTTCGGTATCTCGATATCGACGCATGGAGTTTCGTGGGCCAAGAGAACTGCGTACTCGAGGTTCGCTTCGTCGAGCGCGGATTCGACGACTGCAGGAGGGATTTCACCGTCACGCTCGACGACGGCTGCGATGTCGGGGTTGAACCGTTCGATGAGTGAATAGAGGCGGTCACTGAAATGTTCTCTCCTACCGACGTGGATGTGCGCGTCGACGCCGCCATCGAACGTCGGAATCGTCATCGCTCGTCCCTCTCGGTGTGAATACAGCTACTGGGGGTGCGTATGCGACTGCTGTTCATTACGTACCACCACCTCGGTTTCGGGGTATATGGACTTTCGGCTCAACCGACGTATGGACTTTCGGCTCAGTCGTCGATTTGGGCTACGTGAGAGACGAGACGCAGGTAAATTTAATAGACGAGCCAGAAAGCGACTTTGTATGGACGAAATTAGCGACATGAAGCGTCGCGAAGTCGAGGCATTCCTCTCGTTCGTTGCAGGTGCAGAGACGGACCGAGCCGTCAAAGCACGCTCGTATCACATCCTCGCGACGTACGACGAGTCGGACTTCGGGCGCGTTTCCGACCTGTTTACTGACGTCGGGGCGACCGCAAGTATCGCATTCCTCGGCCGCGACGTCGATGACCAAGGGGCGTATATCGAGATGGTCCACGACGCAGGACACGAGGTCACACTTCACGGACACCGCCACGTCAAGTTCGGCGGTCTCTCGTACGACACCGCGTACGACGACCTCTCGAACGGGATGGCCGCTATCGAAGACGCGACATCCATCACGCCGACGGGTTTCTTCGCCCCATTCAAGGCCGTCAGTGAAGGAACTCTCGAAGCGGCGTCCGAACTCGGTCTCGGGTGGGTTCTCGGAAAGCCAGACGAGGGTGCGTCGGTTCCCGACGACATCGAACTCGTCGACTCCGTGTACCCACACGATTCTCGATTGCTGGAAGGCGGAACGCCTGCTGACGAGACGTTCGACCAACTCGAAGCGGCGGTCGGAGATGGCGAGACGTTCCTCTTCCACCCGAATCTGCTCGACTACTACGATGCGATGGACGAGTTCGGCGACTGGATCGAGGCGGCGAACCCCAGTTCCGTTCGCACCCAACTCGACGAGGGTGGCGTCGGCGTGGTTCTCGATTGCCTCCGACCGCTCCGCATCGAGTAACGTCAATCGACAGAGACGGGTTACTCACACCCCGTTCAAACATAGAGATGAGGGGGTAATTCAGCAGTTCAGCCGATTGGATACTCACTCACCCCTCGGTAATGCTTAATAAGAATGGTTCAAAACAATCAGTAACTCAATGACCACTAATAATTATTCGAGTACCGTCACGACGACGATTAACGGGGACGAGGTCGTCCAGGAAGTTCCAGACAGGAAACTCCTCGTCCACTTCCTCCGTGAGGACGCCGGGTGCACTGGAGTCCATCAGGGATGTGTCGTCGGAAAGTGCGGTGCCTGTACCGTCGTCGTAGACGGGACACCGATGAAATCCTGTATGATGTACAGCATGCAAGTCGATGGAAAAGACGTCATGACAGCGCGTGGGCTGGCGGCGAAGGCTGAAGAAGAGGGCATCGCCGTCGAAGACAACGGTGAACTGCTTCACCCGATTCAAAAAGGGTTCAAGGAGAAACACGGGTTACAGTGTGGGTACTGTACACCGGGGTTCGTGCTCTCGACGTATGGTCTCCTCTCCGAGAACGACTCCCCGACAGAAGAAGACATCGAGAACGCCGTCTCAGGGAACATCTGCCGCTGTACGGGCTACAACAGCATCGTCGAGAGTATCGAATGGGCAGCGGACGAACTCCGTTCGAGGCAGGCCAAGACGGAGCCAGCCGATGACTGAAGAGCAACCACGACCGGATGGTGGGACCGCAGCTGTTCAATCTGGGTCGACCGAGCAAGGAACAAACGAGCCAGAGTCCAAAGGAAAGTACGTCGGTCGGGGTGAAAAGCGAAAAGAGGACAACCGCCTGACGACCGGCCGCGGGCGATACATCGACGACCTCGAGCCGGTCCCGAATCTCAAATATATCTCAGTTCTCCGCTCCCCACACGCGCATGCACGTATCGAAGATATCGATGCGAGCGCTGCACTCGACATGGACGGGGTTCACGCCGTCGTCACGGGTGAACAGGTCGCAGAACTCGTCGACCCTTTCCCCGCCTCCGTGCAGAACCCGTCGAATGCCTACTACCCGATTGCTGTCGATAAGGTCCGCTACAACGGAGAGCCCGTGGCCGTCGTCGTCGCCGACGACCGATATCGAGCACACGACGCCCTGGAGTTCATCAACGTCTCGTACGAACGACTCGACCCCATTCTCGACCCGGAAGAAGCGGTCGAAGACGACGCCCCGCAAGTGCACGAGGGTGGCAACGTCGCAAACTATCGTGAACTCGAATACGGCGACGTCGACGCGGAGTTCGCTGCCGCCGACCACATCGTCAAAGAACGGTTCGAGTACCCACGAACCGCATATCCGCCGCTCGAAACGTACGGTGTCATCGCAGACTACGACGACGGACAGGATACACTGGACATCTGGGCGAACTTCCAGGGGCCGTTCTCACTCCACGCTGTCTCGACAAGTGTGCTTCCGCTCCCAGAGAACCGTATCAGCCTGAAAGTCCCGTCGGATCAGGGTGGTGGCTTCGGAGTGAAGTGCTCGCTCTACCCGTACATCGTCCTCTTGTCGGCAGTCTCGATGGAGACCGGTGTCCCGGTGAAGTGGATCGAGTCTCGACAGGAACACTTGCTCGCGAGTTCGATGCACGCAAACCGCGTCCAGTACCTCGAAGGAGCAGTCGACGACGACGGCGACATCCGTGCGATTCGCTTCCGTCAGTTCGACGACTTCGGCGGCTACGTCCGCCCACCAGAACCAGGCGCGACGTACCGACCAATCGGGAACTGGCAAGGGCCGTACGACATGAACGCGCTCGGTGCCGAACTGTACACCGTGCGGACGAACAAGTGTCCGACCGGCCCCCACCGTGGATACGGCTGTCACCTGCACTACTTCGCGTTAGAGGGTCTCGTCGACCGGATGGCAGAGACGATCGACATGGACCCTGCCGAACTTCGGCTTCGTAACTTCATCACGGACGATGCGTTCCCATTCGAGTCGCTCACTGGCGGACTGTACGACAGCGGTCAGTACGAGCGTGCGATGCAGATGGGACTCGATGCCATCGATTACGACGGTTTCTCGACCGAGAGCGACGATCCCGACACACTCATCGGCATCGGGATGTCGGCGGTCGTCGACCCGCAAGCATCGAACATGGGCTACCTCGACGTCGCCCTTCCGAAAGAGATGCGTCGGTACTCGAAATCCGGTGCCGTCGAGGCTGCAACCGTCATTATCGGCCCCGACGGAACCGTAAAGGTCGAACTCACGGACTCACCCGAAGGACAGGGTCACGAGACGACGGCGAGTCAAATCGTCGCCGACGAACTGAGAGTCGACTTCGACGACGTGCAAGTCAACACCGGTATCGACACCGGGTTAGATTCGTGGGTCATCTCCTCGGGGACGTACTCGTCGCGCTTCGGGACCATTGGCCACTCTGCAATCGCGAAAGCAGCGCGCAAGGTTCGAAACCAAGCTGAGACCATCGGCGCACACTTACTCGGCGTGGACGTCGAGACGGTCGAACTTCGAGATGGTGCCGTAATCAGTGAGAGCGGTGAATCCATCTCGCTCCGCCGCATCGCCGGGACGACGTACTGGAACCCACAGGACCTCCCGGAAGACGTCGAGCCAAAATTGGCTTCGCTCACCGTCACGGGGATGGACCAAGCGACAGCCGTCACCGACGACGACAAAGTCAACTCGTCGATGACGTACGCGTTCGGTGCACACTTCGCCGTCGTCGAGGTGAACATCAAGACGGGCGTCGTCGAAATCAAAGACTACGTCACCGTCCACGACGCGGGAACAGTCGTCAACCCACTCATCGTTCGCGGACAGATCGAAGGCGGTACCTTCCACGGATACGCGAGCACGCTCTACGAGTTCCACGAGTACGACAAGACGGGGACGCTCCAGACGGATTCCCTCATGGACTACTCGATGCCGACGATCAAAGAGCGGTTGAAGATGCGTCACGAGCACATCGAAACGCCATCCCCATTCACTGAGCTGGGTTCGAAAGGGACTGGGGAAGCCGGAACGCAAGCTGTCGTCCCAGCGCTCTCGAACGCAGTGCGAAATGCACTGCAACAGGTCGATGTCGATATCGACACACTCCCCATTACGCCCGACCGCGTGTGGGAACTCGTCCAAGACGTCGAAGCCGACGACACCTGAGCCACCCACCGGGCTCACTTTTTGGGGACCGTCCGACGTTCGAAGCCTGTCGGTAGTCACAAATCAACTGCGTGAGAGAGGCGTGTATGGACGAGAACGAGCACACCGATGGCAGCACTCACGGACACTCACACGACCACTCACACGACCACGACAATGGCCATTCTCACGACCACCATCACGAACACTCTCACGACCACGACCACGATTTCACCGACCGCGCTGACCGCTTGAACGACCCCGTTCAGTATCGATATCTCTCTGCCGAAGAACTCCGCGAGTGGCTCAATCCCGAACCGGACTGGGTCGTCGCCGACCTGGGAAGCGGGACAGGATTCTACACCGACGAAATCGCACCAATCGTCGATGTCGTGTACGCCGTGGATGTCTACGAGGGGATGCACGAACACTATCGAGACAGAGGTGTCCCAGAGAACGTCGAACTGGTGACCGCAGATGTGCATTCGACGCCATTGAATGACGACCAATTAGACGGTGCAGTCTCCCTCCGAACGTTCCACCATGGCGTTTCTGATTCGCTCGACGAAATCGCCCGTATCATTCGTCCGGGTGGTCGTCTCGTCGTCGTCGATTGGTCTGCGACAGGTGTTGGCGACCGTGAACGCGGCCCCGCTCCCGAGGAATGTTTCGACCTCGCAACTGTCCAAACGCTGTTGCTCGACCACGGCTTCAAGATTCAGGCCGCCCAGGAACGGCGTGAGACGTTCGTCGTGGTTGCGACGCTCCGAAACGACTGACCGCGTCGTATTTCCTCACAGGTTTTGGTGGCGTTGGTAATCTTGTCGCCAGCAGTGGACCGGTCGTCGTGTGATTCATGACAATAGTGCAGTGAAACGGTACAGTCACCCACCGGCAGTATTGTTATATATTAACAATATCAAAGCGGCATTGCATTCGCTAACAATCACAATTAGCGAATAGTACACGTAAGATGCGGTGACTAATGGAGATTCGGACATTATTTAAAAAAGTTCAGATGAATTTACTAAAAAGAAAATTGACGGAGTTGGTCCTGCCCATCAGTATTGCATAGATTATGAAATTCTATCTCCAGAATTTACCGTTTCGAAACCCGGCCTACCTGTCTCATCGATTCACCAACGGAGGGGCAGAGGTCACCATACGTACCCCAACAACTCTCCGGCCCCACGAAGATTCATGTGTGAGTCTCACCCAGCCAACATATGCCCAATCCGTCTCCGTTTTCACGGCCTATCGGGAGCCATCGCGTCGATGGAATGCGCGAGTCCGTCATTCGAGAGATGACGCGCGAGGCACACAAACACGGTGCAATCAATCTCTCACAGGGAATCCCCGACGAAGACGAAACGCCAGCGACCGTTAAACAGGCCGCCAAGGACGCGATCGACACGTCGAGTCAGTACACAATTACGTGGGGACTCCCGGAACTCCGCGACGCAGTCGCCGGCCGGTACGAGGAGTGGAAAGGAGTTCGCTACGACCCAGAAACCGAAGTTACCGTCACCACCGGAACGAGCGAAGCGGTGGTCGCAACACTTCTCGCGCTCTGTGACCCCGGCGACGGCGTCATCTACTTCGAACCGACCTACGAGAGTTACATCCCTGCTGCCCAGTTCGCAGGCGGCCGATTGATGCCGCTCGACATCACGGATGGCCTCGAAATCGACCCAGACGCGCTTCGTGAGGCCGCCACAGACGCGTCGATTCTCATTCTCAACCATCCACACAACCCGACGGGGAACGTCTTCACGCGCGACGAACTCGAACTCGTCGCAGCTGTCGCAGCGGCGGAAGACCTCATCGTCGTCACCGACGAAATCTACGAACACATCGTCTATACAGACGACTACGTCAGTCCCGTCGAAATCGACGGCCTCGCCGACCGAACCGTCGTCTGTACGGGACTCTCGAAAACCTATTCGGTGACTGGGTGGCGAGTCGGGTTCGCCCTCGCGCCCGAACCACTCTCAGCCGAACTCCGAAAAGTCCACGACTACACGAGCATCTGTGCGCCCACGCCGTTCCAGAAAGCCGGTGTCGAGGCGCTGTCGCTCCCCGAAGATTACTATTCAGCGCTCTCTGCATCGTACGAACGCCGCCGTGACTTGCTCTACGACGGACTCCAGAACGTCGGTCTAGACCCCGTAAAACCGGATGGTGCGTACTACATGCTCACCCGCTATCCCGGAGCCGAAGACGACACCGAGTTCGCCCTCCGCCTCATTCGCGAGGCAGGTGTCGCAGTGGTCCCGGGGAGCAGTTTCTACACAGAAGGCTCTGCAGAGTGGGTTCGGTTCACCTTCTCTCGCAACGAGGCCACAATCGAGGAAGCTCTCGGCCGGTTGAACACGAATCGATTCTGGTAGTCACACGTCGCTGTCGACGTTGGTTCGGACCGGCATACCACCTGACCACTGGATTACGGACTACCGAACCATCTGACCGCCTGATTACCGGCCCGCCACAGTGCAATCGACAGTCCCAGCCAAATCAGGGCTCGACTCAGTACGTCGAGGTGAGGATATCGTCGTCGAGTTCGCTGAACTGCGACAGGTACGCCTGCCGCTCCTGGCGCAGTTCGCTGTGCATCTCATCGAAGTTTTCGACGTGGTCAGCGACGACGAACTGGCCGATGTCGATACCGGGGACGTTCGTCGGGACCGTCAGTCCGAGCGTCTCGTCGTAGGCCCAGTCGATACTGCCGCGGGCAACGCCTTCGAGGATTGCGACGGTCTCTTCGACACCGACGTCTACCGGGTCGGTGGTGCCGACTGCACCGGTGTTGATGACGAAACAATCGACGTTCAGGTCGGCGATGAGTTCGCGGAATCGGTTCCCCTCTTCGCCTTTCGAGCCAACGATGAAGGGGTTCGTTCCGACGACTCGAATCGGTTCGCCGATGCGTGACGGGTCACCAGCGCTCGTCTCGACAGATTCGCCGAGCATGAACGCGACAGCGGCCTGCGCCTCGTTGAGTTTCGCAATCGGCGGCATCAGCGGGTTGCGCGTGATGAAGAACACCTGGTCGACTCGGTCGAGGTCGATGTCTGCAGCAGAACTTTCGAGGCAGTCGCGCTGAATCACCGCACGTGCATTCCGCCCGTACGCTGGTTCGTCGAAGTCGACGACTCCGTCGGCGTCGACAGAGACGTTCTCGAGCACGGCGCTCTCGTTGGTCGCGGCCCTGTGGAGTTCGGGTTGTTGGTCAGCGTCCAGGCCGAGCGTTTTGATGTAGAGGCCGCCGCCTTCGCTCCCGGCGACAGTCCCTGACGGGAGCAGTGCGCAAACATCGTCCTGAAGCATCTCTGCACCTTCTGGCTCCTCGAGCCAGAGCCCGTGGCTCGTCAGCGTCGACTTCCCCGTACCCGACAGTCCCAAGTAGAGTTGACCAACGTCACGGTGGCCGTCTTCGTCGTCGAGCGTGACGCGTTTGCTGCCGGCGTGAAGCCCGAGTCCGCCTGCCTGTTTCGCTCGGAACATAAACAGTCGAAGGAACGATTTCTTCGCCTCACCGGTGTAGTCGCTGCCGAGAACTGTCGTGAGTCCCGCTTCGGGGAGAATTCGAATACACGGTTCGTCCGTCGCGTCGGGAAGCTGAACCGTGATGAAATCAGGTTCGGCACCGTCACTCGGTTCGAGAAGCTTCGCCCACGCGAGGGCAATCCGACCGTACTCTTTGGGAAGGAACAGTCTGCAGACGGCCGACACGTCCTCGTTTCGGCCGACAACTCGGTCGACACACAGCACGTCGTTCGACGGGTCGCTTACCCACTCGATGCCACGCTGGATGACGTCGAAGTCGTCGTCATCGAACGAATCGTCGATGGAAGTCGACGTTTGGGCCGCGCTTCGTGAACGGTAGTCACTGACGTACGACGGGGCACCGTACTCGGTGGTCGTTTCGAGGTGTGCAGAGTACTCACGGAGTTCAGTGAGTGAGGGGTTGTACGTGACGTGGTCGGCTGTGACCGGGTTTGGAAAATCAGCTGTGGTTGGCCAGAGGACGGATTCTTCCATTCTACCTGATTCACTACGACTCGCCACGATAAGGTTATTGAATCCGTAAATATCCGTGAAAATAATTACTTGTGTGAGGGTAAATACTCACCTGTCAAGAGATTCAATTGTCGGTTCGAATGGCGCTGTTTGGTCCTCGATTTACTGGCGAGTCACCGGGAGAACCGAGAATCTGGCATCGGTCGATGAAATCGAACAGACGAGTTATGCAGTGTTCAATCAGGCAGTCCGGGAGCTTAATCGTCCAGTGAACACTGGCCACGAACATATTCGGGGCAACGCCCTCGATACGATAGCATCGAGTGAGACTCGTATGTCCGAAACGACACTCGACGTTCGTACGATTCCACCAGCCGAGCGCCACCCCAAGATTCACGCTGCATTCGACGACCTCGAAAGCGGAGAAGCGCTCACCATCGTCAACGACCACGAACCGAAGCCACTGTTCTACGAGATGCAAGCCGAAAAGGAGGACTTCGACGCCGAGAACTACGCCGTCGAACGTCGAACACCAGCTGAGTTCGTCGCGACGTTCCCGAAGAAGTAACAGAAACTGCGTAATCATCCCGGCTTCCAGGTGGGGTTGTCGGTCCGCTGATGGGCGCGAGGAGACAACTCCTGCGACGCCACGCTGTGACGAAGGGGCCAAAAAGATGTCAAACTCGGTCGAAACGGAACCGAAACACGTCAAGCGGGCCATCCGTACCCACGGAGAGCGAGTCAAACGACGGGAACTCCAGCAAGCACTCTCCAGCTTCGAAACGAACGGAACGCTCACCGACGCACAACGTGCAACACTCGTGAAGATGGCGACAGAAATCGTCGACGGCGTCCTCTCTCCGACGCTCACTGCTTTGGATGATTCGACAGTCTGTGAGGAGACAGTTCACACTGCGATAGAACTGTACGAGATAGACGACATCGACGAACCGCACGAACTCCGATAGACGCCGAATATGTTCGGCAGTAGGTGTACGATTGCATCCCTCTAGTGTTCGACTATGAGCGTCGTTCCAGGGGAAATTGATACATCTCGGCAACCACCGATGACCGTGCCGCTTCGGCACTTCGTCGTCGCGCTCGGATTGCTCCTGCTTGGCCTGAGTCTCGCACTCGGTATCGCGTTCGATGTCGTTCCGAGCACCGCGATTCTCGCTCACATCCACCTCTTGCTCGCCGGCTGGGTCTGTGTCACGATTATGGGGGCGATGACGCAGTTCGTCCCCGTGTGGTCTGGCGTCGAACTCCACTCACGACGGCTCGCGACGATGCAGTTGTGGTTGGTCGCCGGTGGGCTGGTCGGATTCGCCAGTAGTTTTCTCATGGCACGCTTCGTCTTCCTTCCAGTGTTCGGGAGCGCGATGCTCCTCGGGTTTTGGCTGTTCGTATACAACATCAGCCGGACACTTTGGGAGGTTTCAGACTACGACGTGACAGAGCGACACTTCTGGGTGGCGCTTGGGTTCGTTTTTCTCCTGACGAGCTTCGGGTTCCTGCTCGCCCTCGACCTGGTCTATCCAATCTTCGCACCACTGTCTGTGTCACGTGGGTCAGTGCTCTCTGCACACGCGACTCTCGCCGTCTTCGGGGCAGTCGTCACGACGATTCTCGGTGCACTCTACCAGCTTGGGACGATGTTTACCCAGACGAAGCTCCATGGAATCGACCTCTGGTTACAACGGGCCGAAGAAGTCGGCTACCCCGTGGGAGTCGTCCTTCTCGCGACGGGGCGTCTCCTCGACAGTCTCCTCGTCGCACAAATTGGCGGCCTGCTCGTCGCACTGACGCTCCTCGGGTTCAGCATCATCCTCGGGCGGCGATTGTACGAAACGTCTGTCCAGTGGAATCCGATGCTCACCCGGTACGCCGTCGTCGCGCCCGCACTCGCGCTCTGGAGCCTCCTCGCACTGCCTGTCTGGCTCACGAACCCGCTCTCGCATGACACGCTCTTTGGCGCACCATCGTCCTACTACCTCCTCATCGTCGGATTCATCGGATTCGTCGTCTTCGGGACCCTGTATCACGTCGTCCCCTTCATCGTCTGGGTCAACCGCTACAGCGACTTGCTCGGGTTCGAACCCGTTCCGATGATAGACGACCTCTACAGCGACCGAATCGCGACCCTCGATTTCATCTTACTGCTTTCTGGGACCGGTCTACTCGTCGCCGCAGACGTGTTCTCGCTTCCATCGATGGTCACTGGTATCGGGAGTACGCTGCTATTCGCTGGAGTCGTATGCTTCGTCGCCAACGTCGTCCAGGTCATCAGAACGCACAGCCACCACTCCCTTCTCGGTGTCTTGTCACCCTCGCTGGAGGCAGACACGAACCCCGGGAGTGAGTCGAACGAGTCGCTCAGTGGGAAGTAGTCAACATCCGCTTTCCTGCCCACTCAAAATCCGGGGTAGCGGCACCAACGGACGTCGTCGCTCGTCTATTCGCAAAGACACTCGTGACGCTTCGAGGACTGATTGACGACGTACTCGTGGATTTCGAGCGCAAGTTCGTACAGGTTCGATGCGCGCTCTCTCGCTGCGAGTCCGTCCTGATAATACGTCTTCGCTCGATGATTCCGCCAGAGGTCCTGGAGGTTGGTCGCGACGTACTCAGAGAGGATGCCGCGTCGTGCCGCTTCTGTGTACACGCCCGGATGGGTTCCGGGGAGGTCACGAGGTTCGACACCACCTTCGAGTAGTTTGAATTCGACGACCCGTTCGATGGCGACGAACGACGTCTCGATGACGATGGTGTAGAATCCCCGGTCGAGGAGTGTGTCCGCTCCCGCGAGCAACCGACACGACTTCCGAAGTTGGAGAACGTCCGCTTCGTTCGTCTCCAATCCGTCTTCGATTTCCTCAGGGCGGCGGTCGAACGCTGCCTGTACGTCCTCGACCAGCGTTTCGATTCGGTTACCGCTCATCTGTCAGCACCTCGGTCCGAAGTTCTTGAAACCGTTTCCCACCGAATACCGTGATTCCCTCGTCGAACACGGTTCGCAGTTTCTCGCCTGCTCTCAGCGCACTCTCAGGTGATTCGACGAACGTCTCGAACGTATATCGGTCACCATCGAACCGCGCTTCGCCCAGTTCGGAGGCAACGTCGGCGACGAGACGACGTGCAACCGTTCGGTCACCATCGACGAGAACGAACACGTCGATGTCGCTCTTCCGGTCTGCGTCTCCCCGAGCGACGCTGCCGAACACGAGGACTCCGAGCAGTTGTTCGATGTCGTCGCTCGCTTCGACAGCAGAGTCGACACGCTGGACGAATTCACGAACTGGGGCGTGATATTCGACCTGTTCGATAGCGAGTATCGGGTCATCTTTTTCGAGGTGTTCTGGGTCGATGCTGACGTACTTTCGCTGGGCCGTCTCCCGTATGTTCACGACACCAAGGTCGTCAAGCAAGCCGACTGCCCGCCAGATGGTCGACCGACTGTGGTCGGTTTGCGTGGCGAGTTCCGTCATCGTGAACGCAGATTCGTGCGCGTCGACGAGGAGTCGCAACACGTCGTCGGCCGCCCGAAGCCTGAATATCTTCGTGTCGCCTCCGGGAGAGACACGAAGGCAAACCCGCGTGTTATGTTTCGTTTCGTCGAACACTGTTTGAGCATACGCAACAAGGTATAATAAACGTGGGGGCAGAATGAACACGGGTAGCGGACAGACACCCATAATCGCGTGAGGACGACGGGCACTCGGTCGTACTCAGTCCCCAGAGAGACGTGCGGTCGCTAGAGCGGCGACTGATCCGCTCCGAAAGCGTCGTCGGGGCGGTTCGATGTGTCCGCTGATGGCGGTGCAACGGCACCCGTATCCAGAAATTCTTCTTCAAGTTCCTCGAGTCGTTCGTTGATAGTGCTGCTCTGGTGATGCATCTCTGAGAGGCGCACACGAACGAGGTCGTAGTCGTGTCGGTCAGTGAGGCCATTCCACGCTCTGAACGAACCGATGTTGAGCGTGTGTGACTGCGGGCAAAACGCCGTCGTCGGGGTGAACTCCGCCCAGAGGACAGCAGGGTCATCTGCATCTTCGGCATATCGGAATCCTGCGGATTCGTGGCGAGTATCGAGATTGAGCCGCGCGAGGTTGTAGTTGAACGTCATGTCGTAGACGGTTCGCTCTTCGAACAGTTCACGGGTGAGTTCGTGAAAGGTGACGTGCTCGTCGTTGGTCAACACACGGTGGCCGTCGAGAAACGCGCCTGGCTCCGGAATGTGTTCCGGGACGAACTCGTCGTATCCATCGAAGAGGTCCGTGTCGGAACCGCCGAACGGCGAGGATAATCCAACCATACGAGAACGTACAAGGCGTCTCCTTCTGTGGGTTCCCCCGGACATGTTCGGGGGAGTGAACAACCGTCCATGGGCCAGTAGTTCAGATGAAGAATCATGTCCAGCGAACGTCCGAACGAGCCCGAAGCCGACCAACACGAGAACTCGTGGTCGGCTAATCTCGAACAGCCAGCCCACGCAGAGAGCCGGGAGAAAATCGTCAGCGACGCACTCGATGCTATCGAGCGAACTGTCTCGGGTCGACACGTCAACCTTGTCACGCACGAAGCACACGGCCATCCATCGTCGTATCTCTATCCTGTTCTCGAAGACGAGTACGAGTCGCTCGAATTGGAGTTCGTCGACAGATGTGGCTGTGGGGGATACGTCACACGAGTGTACGTCTAACCGGCAGAACAGTCACGCGAGTAGGTACGCTCCAGCACCGACGACCAGACGGTCAGTCGTCGCCGACGAACCGGTCACGCCGGTAGCGACACTGCTCACAGAAGAACTGTGCGTAGCCGGTTGGTATCGTCCCAGTAAACAACATCTCAGTACCACAATCGGGGCACCACTCTGAGAAACCGCCTTCTGTGTGGTCTGTGCTCATACCACGTCCATATCGAGAGAGGGTTATTACATTATCGATTGTCACAAATTCAGGGAGTCTGCCAGTTTACTGGCTTCAGCGAAGCGAGAGCACGTTTCACATTCTCCGAGTCACGTACCCGAATACTGGGGACTACGGCTTCCAAATCGCGGTCAGAACGCCCTCGTCAGTCGCCACGGAGCTGTAGACGAATCCCCGATCGGCCAGTTTTGGAAAGAGAAACTGTGGTCGTCGGTCGTTGAGTTGGACGAACACCGTCTCGTCGTCGAGTTGAGCAAGTCGGTTCAGCGTCTCCGTCAGCGGTTCCGGTGGGGGAAGGTCACGAGCATCGAGAAACGAAACCGCTCTCGTGGTCGGTGCGTCTACCTCGGCCAGATATGGCTCGACGTCCATAGTTTTCCAATCGTCTGGGACCGGTAGATAGTTCATGCCGAACACGTTCGCTCGAGGGGGAATTTAAACGACGAATATATTCGGGGCATGTCTCTCCTACGCTGGAGAGAACATATCTACCTACGAGAAACGATGAATCGACACCCACACACGTCCGGCCCACCAGACCCATCGTCTATCGATACGAGCGACCGTCCGTTCGTGCTCATCTGGGAGGTCACACAGGCGTGTGACCTCGCGTGTACGCACTGTCGAGCGAACGCACAGCCAAAGCGACACCCCGACGAGTTGACCACAGAAGAGGGAAAGCGCCTGCTCGACCAGGCCCGTGCGTTCGGGCCGGAGCAACTCGTCGTTCTCTCTGGCGGAGACCCACTGACACGACCCGACCTCGTCGAACTCGTCGAGTACGGAACGGAGCTCGGGTTACGGATGACGCTGACGCCCAGTGGAACGTCGTCGCTAACACCAGAGAGTATCAGCGAACTCAAAGAGGCAGGAATCCAGCGACTCGCGCTGAGTATCGACGGTGCGTCTCCCGACTCGCACGACAGATTCCGAGGCGAGGCGGGCACCTTCGAACAGACGGTCGAAGCGGCGAAGGCAGCGCGTGAGGCCGGACTCCCGCTTCAGATCAACACGACCGTCTGTGCGCAGACGGTGGACGAACTCCCCAAACTCCGAACCCTCGTCTCTGAACTCGGAGCGGTCCTCTGGTCCGTCTTCTTCCTCGTTCCGGTCGGTCGTGGCCGAATCCTCGAACCCATCACTCCAGACCGTGCCGAGGGAGTGATGGAATGGCTCTCCGACGTGAGCGACGAGGAACGATTCGGCGTCAAGACGACCGAAGCACCGTTCTACCGCCGCGTGTCAGCACAACAACGACGTGACGCGAGCGACGCACCGGCCACCGACAGTATCGGTCGGCGTAACGGCATCATCGCCGGCGACGGATTCGCGTTCGTCAGCCACACCGGCGAGTTGTATCCGTCTGGGTTCCTCCCCAAATCCGCCGGGTCGGTTCGAGACGGTGGCCTCGTGGAGGGCTACAGAAATAGCGAGTTGTTCCAATCGCTCCGTGACCGCTACGCGCTTCGTGGAAAGTGCGGTGCCTGTGAGTTCCGTCACATATGCGGAGGGAGCAGGTCACGAGCGTTCGCCCACACAGGCGACCCACTGGCGAGTGACCCACTGTGTCCGTACGTCCCAACAGGGTACGACGGACCGATGCCGAATGGGCGGGCGAGTAGCGACTGAGACGAGTTCCGTTCTGAGAATCGTTCGTCGGTGTTGAAATCGTTCGTCGGTGGTAGTCTATCGTGGTAGATATGACCGAATGGGTGGCATACTACGCCCGCAAAAAATCTGACCGCAAATGCCCCCTCAGTCGTCGCTCAAGATACCTTCCGCGACGGCCATGTCCTCGACACTGGGGTCCTCCGCAGACTCACGGAGGACGAACCGTTTTCTGACGAGGTCCGCAGCGTAGATGACCGTGCCGAGGATGACGAGCGAGTCACCGGGGAGGCGTGCCCAGAAGAGCGTCTGGACGAGCGGTTGATTGTAGAAGGCGAGGCTTCGAGCGGCGGCGTAGCCACCGGTGAAGGCCGTCTCCAACTGGAGGAACCCAACCGGAAGGACGGAGACGAACACCATCAACACGAGGCCGACGTTCCAGCACCAGAACGCGGCACGAAGCCACGACCCGTCCCATCGTGCGGGTTCGATAGCGACCTGCAGCATGTACGTGACCATCCCCAGTGCGAGGAAGCCAAAGGCACCGAACATCGCGGCGTGGGCATGGCCAACGGTGAGGTACGTCCCGTGTTCGTAGTAGTTGATGAGCGGGAGGTTGATGAAGAAGCCAAGGACGCCCGCACCGACGAAGTTCCAGACACCGCTGGCGATGATGAACATGAACGGCAGTCGGTACGGGAACGACCCATCGGCGGACATCACTCGGTACTGACCAAGCGCCTCGTAGAGGATGAACACCAGCGGGATGAGTTCGAGCGTCGAGAAGGCGCTCCCGATGGGAACCCACATGTCCGGCATTCCGACCCACCAGTAGTGATGCGAGACGCCGATAATACCGGTCCCCATCACGAGAAGCGCCTGCAACATGACGGCCTTCTCGGCGGTCCGGCGAGTGAGGAGGTTCATCGACACCAACGTCAGACCGACGATGGCGATGATGAAGAACTCGAAGGCACCTTCGACCCACATGTGGACGACCCACCAGCGCCAAAACTCCGTCACGGCGATGTTCGTCTCCGGGGTGAAGAGGAATCCAGCGACGAACAAGAGTGCAATCGAACTGCCGGCGTACAGAATCATGTGCGCCAGTCCGAAGACCGGTTCTCTGTCCAGGAGCGGTTTGAGCCCCCGGATAGCAAGCACTGCCCAGATACCGAATCCGGCGAGGATGCCGAACTGCCAGAGTTTACCGACTTCGAGATACTCCAGTCCTTCGTTGCCGAGAATCCACCAGAGTTGGCCGTCGATGTAGCCGTTGGCCCCCAACCAGATACCGCTGAGGCCACCGACGGTGACGACGACGATTGCACCGAGTAACACGTCGATGTAGGTGGACTGCTTTGGCGGTTCGTATCCGGTCAACAGCGGTGGGAGGAAGAGCCCCGCACCCAGCCACGTCGCGGCAATCCAAAGGATTCCAAGGTCGATGTGCCACGCTTTCGCCAATGAGAACGGCAGGAGTTGGAGGATGTGGACTCCGAATAGCTTCTCGATGCCGAAGAATCCGGCCCGTTCGATGTAGAAGTGCGCGAGTAACCCACCGAGTAACACCTGAGCGAGGAACAACCCTGCCGCAACCGGGATAAACCGGAGCGCCGCCCGCTGACTCGGGAAGATGCTCACGTCACCCGGCTCGGGAACGGAGATTCCCTCCGTCGATGGTTCGGGGAGTTGGACCGACTTGTAGAGCCAGATGCCGATGCCCGCACCCGCGACGAGCAGCACCATGGCGATGACACTCCACGTCATCGAGGCGGCAGTCGCGTCGTTGCCTGCACTTGGGTTGTACGGCCAGTCGTTGGTGTACGAGTGACTGCTTCCGGGGCGATCAGTGTGCGAGAACCACGCCGTCCACATAGCGAAGTCGGCAAACTGCTCGGCGTCTGCCTCGGAGTCAATCATCCCGGCAGGGACGCCGCGTTCGTGGTCGCCTTCGTGATACCGTTCGACGTACTCTTCTCGGACCTGTTCGTGGGCGTACGCCTCAGCAGCGGAGTACTGGATTGCTCCACCATCGTACGAGCCATCGAGGTCTTTCTCGACGACATCAGCGACCGCGGCTTGTTCTGCAGAGTCGAGCGCGTCGTACGACTCGCCGTAGCGCTCTCCAGCGTAGTACTCTCGCATAAACTGGACTTTTAGCTCCAGCGCGTCGGCGGTGAAGTCTGAGCCGTAATACGCGCCGTTACCCAGTATCGACCCATGGTTCATCAGGCCGTTCTTCTGGAACACCGTCTTTCCGTGTCGAATCTCTTCACCACTGACGACGACGTCACCATCGGGTCCAACGACTTCGTCGGGGATGGGCGGTGCTTCCTGATAGGCGAACCACGCACCGGCACCCATCACGACGAGGTTGAAGATGAACACAACGGCGATGGCCTTCGCGATGGTCTTGCGTTTGAGTTCCATACATGCTACGGTCCTATTTGCAGGGTTTAGGACGGATACAACGGTTCTCGGTTCGCCTCACGGTCGGCGAATATGTTCGTACCCACACAGATGCCGGACGAGAAATCGAGAACGGCTTCGTCGAAGACGACAGAACCTGACGAACCCCTGTCTTCGTTTTAGCGAGGCAGTCGATCGGAGAACTACCTCTGGCGAATCGCATCGGTATCAACCAACAATTATCAAATTATTAACTATAGTTAAATAACATTATCGCCATACCTCTAGAATGGTCAGTGGAGAGACCGAGAGAAGTGGTGGAGTGACACGCAGAACCGTCCTCGAGAGAGGTGCGATAGCGGGAATCGTCGCAAGTCTGGGGCTCGCAAGTGCCAGCGGGACGGTGGCTGCGAAGAAGAACAACGCGGTTCCAATCACCGGGCCCACGACGATTACGGCACCCGGTTATTACGTCCTCACGAGAGACATCGTCGGCGAGGGAAGTATCACCGTCGAACCCGGTGTGAACGACGTCACTATCGACGGACAACGGCACACGCTCAGTGGCGATGGAACGGAGACGACCGGTATCTACGCCGGTCAGGACCCTGATGGACCCGTCACCGAGAACGTCGTCGTCAAGAATATCCACGTCACCGACTTCACGAGGAGTGGCATCGACTTCCAACAGGTGGACGGTGGGCAGATTAAGAACGCCACGTTCACGAACTGCGGGTTCTGGGCACTGGAGTGGATAAACGTCGTCGGAGTGACTGTCGAAAACTGCCGGTTCTCGGAGAATGGCGGCGTCGCCTTCGCGTTCGATGCCTGTGACGACGCCACGTTCGCCCGTAACAGAATCACCGACAATGGAACTGGACTCATCTTCTCAGAAGGGTCGTTCAATCTCACAGTCGAGAACAACCAGTTCGAACACAACGGTGGGTGTATCCAACTCGACGAGGTGAGCAACTACCCGGAGATAGTCAACAACAGATTCTACAGGAACCTCTTTGGCGTGGACATGCGGTATATCTACGACGGACACGTCCACAGAAACCAGTTCGTCGAAAACGAGAATACGGCGATTTCGACGGAAGAAGTGAGTGGAATCGTTATCGAGAAGAACTCGATTCGCGGAAATGGTGGAGACGGGATCTTCCTCGGAGACTTCTCGAACGAAAACGAGGTGCTGAAGAACAGAATTCTCGACAACGGCGGGGACGGTACCGAACTGGTGAACGCCGACGACAACGTCCTCAGTAAGAACACCATCAAGCGCAACGGTGGCGTGCCGATAAACGTGAGTGCCGATTCGACGGGCAACGTCGTCGAAGACAACAGAACCTGAGTCCGACTTTACTCCGATTTTTCGTTCGCCCGCAGTTCGCCAGATTCATCGTCACCCTTCAACCGGAGGAACACCCCAAACAGCGCAGGCGATGCCAACGCAACACCGAACGTCCCAGCGAGAGCGAAGCCACCGAGCGTCTCCATCTCCGGGTCGTCGAACGGTTCGGCAATCTCCGCATTGGGCCCGCCTTCGTCCGCTGTGACGACGACGGCACCCTTCATTCCGAGTGTCTTGTGCGGCGTGCAGGCGTACGTGACCGTTCCAGTCTCGTCGAAGGTGCGTTCGAACGTGAGTCCACCCTCGCTCACCAGTTCGGATTCGAAACCACCGTCTTCGGCGACAACGTTGTGTGAACCACCGTTGCCAGTCCACTTCCAGACGACTGTCGTTCCTTTCGAGACGCGAATCGCTGCCGGACCGAACCCGAACGCTCCGTTGTTCGCCGCTGTCCCGACTTCGACAGTCACTCGTTTGCGACCGGTCTGGTTGGTCACCCCGTCGTAGTTCGACGTGTTCTCGAACCACGACTCCAAGTTCACGTCGCTTTCTTTGGAATCACCCGACGATTTAGTCGTCGAGTTAGACTGATTGCCTCCGCCAACCACGATTGCACCCTTCATTCCCAATCCAGCGTGGGGTGAACAGGCGTACTTGACGACGCCTTCGCCGTCGAACGTCTGTTCGAAAGTGTGGCCTGCTTCACCGATCAAGTCGCTCTTGAACGACCCGTCGTCTGCCGTCACGTCGTGAACGCCGCCATCTCCGGTCCACTCCCAGACGATGGTGGTTCCGGGGTCGACGCGGACAGCGGCGGGACCGAATCCGAACGCACCGCCGTTTGCGTCGGTGCCAACCTCAACTGTCACGTTCGAGGAACCGGTCTTATCGACGATACCGTCGTAGTTCGATGTGTCTTCGAGCCATGAATCGATGGCAGTCCCATCTGACTGCGCACTGGCAGTCGTCGTGAGATGTCCAAGGGCGGTTCCAGAGACGGCAGCACCACCGAGTAATCGAAGTGCGGTTCGTCGTCCGACCGTCGGGGATGTCGGTTCGTTTGTCGTCATAGATGTGGAATGGCGAGGGTGGAAGCCACCTCGCTCGACAGCTACCGTAACGAAGATGAGGATGAAAACGCAGGTCGCTCGTTCTCGGATGGGTCGCAGGTGGCCGAACATGTTCGCAATTGCTTTTGTCAATCGAGCCCGATACAGAGATAACACAGATGCCACGGGCCACACTCTCCATCAACCTCCCCAAAGAGATCTGGATCGCAGACCTCTCGAGTCAGTACCCAGCTGCCAGGTTCACTGTCCTGGCGGCGATGCCTTCAGAAGAGACAGGTGTCGGACTCGTCGAGATACAGTCCCCCGCCATCGAAGACATCGTCTCGTCGTTCGACGAGTACGACTCGATCGTCTCGGTCACAGTTCTGGAAGTTCGGTCCGAACAGGCGTTAGTCCAGTTTGAGACGACCGAGCCCCTGTTGATACTCTCGCTCAGCAAAGTCGGAATCCCACTCGAACTCCCGATCACGATCGTCGACAGTGAGGTGGTAGTCGAAGTGACCGCCCCACGAGAGAGTCTCTCGGAGTTAGGTGAGAAACTCACGCAGTTCGGACTGTCTTTCGACCTCGTCTCGATTCACCAGTCCGTCAACACGAAGTCGCTTCTCACCGATGAGCAGTACGACCTCATCGAGACGGCCATCGAAGCCGGGTATTACGACACTCCACGGACGTGTACCCTCACCGAGTTGGCAGCGACGATGGGGCTGGCGAAGTCGACGACGAGTGAAAAACTCCACCGAGCAGAAGGGAAGGTGATGAAAGAGTTCCTCGCCCGCGACAGCGTCTCAATCGAGTGAATATCTGCCAGACCTCTCGTGTCGAACCAGTTGGGCCCTACCGGTTCGTCGCTTCCGTTCGCACGTCTGACCACAACTTTGAGAGCTGATCCGACGCAGATGTAGCCTCCGAGGTGACAGCCACCTCCAACTCACCGCCCGTGGTCGTGACGACGACTTCGTCGAACCCGAGATAGTACCGAGTGGCACCGTGTTGCGTATCGAACTTTTCGAGGAGACCAGCACCGACCATCTGCTGAAGTTTCCGATACACAGTCGAGCGAGGAAGCCCACATTCGTCGGCAATCTCGGTCGCAGACATCGGACTGTCGAGTGACTGAAGAACGCGTCGGCACTGCTCACTGGTGAGTACGTCGAACACTGTCTGAATATCTGGTTCGACTGCATCGGAAAGTGGGTTCGAAGACATGTCGTTGGTTGGTGACATCGCCCCCCGGCGATTCAACGATAGGTCAGTTCTGTTGTGGGCGTTCATCGCGTATTGTGAAATGTTGGGAGTACCGTCAGCACGGGAGATGAATCGATGGCCGTCGATTCACTCGGGTACGCCCAGGTATTCTGTTTCGAGGGCAGGCATGTAGCATCAGTCCCGAACATGTTCATTCGGTTAGTGTCACACGGGAATCACCGACCCCCACTACAAATACCAACATACAACGGTTAGATGCAATGCAAAACTACGTTGGTGCCCCCGGTTCGACGATGTCTCGCCGAGAATTTCTCGCTGCGACTGGCGGTGCAGGACTCATTGGCCTCGCAGGTTGTACTGCCCCAACGAACGGTGACGCGTCGGCCGCAATCGGCGCTGAAGACTCGACAGTCGCCTCGGCCGATAGTTCGAAATTGCCGTTTACGAGTCCCCCAGAAGTCGTTCAGGTAGACGAACAAGGTGGGGCGGTAACCATCAAGAGCAGGCCCGCACGGCACGCCGTCCATCCAACCGAGGTGATGGGTGGACCGGTCGAATTCCCACAGGTCTGGGCGTTCCAGGCCGACGATGGCGCACCGAGCGTCCCGGGACCAATTCTCCGAACCACCGAGGGCAACGACATGGAAGTGACCCTCGACAACAGCGACGGGATGCGGCCACACACGCTCCACTTCCATGGCGCACGAAAAGCGTGGAAAGACGACGGTGTGCCGACGACGACCGGGATTCGAGTCGACCCAGGTGAGAAACACACCTACACGATTCCAGCGAACGTCCCGGGAACACACCTCTACCACTGCCACTATCAGACCCATCGCCACATCGACATGGGGATGTACGGAATCTTCCGGGTCGACCCGAAAGGGTACGAACCGGCAGACAAGGAGTACTTCATGACGCTCAAGGATTGGGACTCACGCCTCCCGCGACAGATGGCAGGCGAAGACGTGAGCTACGATGCACGTGACCGCAGACCCGACGTGTTCACCGTCAACGGAAAAAGTGCGCCACGGACACTCCACCCCGAAGATGGATCACCCATCATCGTCAAACATGGCGACACAGTCCGCGTCCACCTCGTCAACGCCGGGTACATGAGTCATCCGATGCACATCCACAACCACCGCTTCGAACTCGTCGAAAAAGACGGGGGTGTCGTCCCCGATGCAGCGCGGTACGACATGGACGTGACGAACATCGCTCCGGCAGAGCGTCACACCGTCGAGTTCACCGCCGACGCTGACCCGGGAATCTACCTCATGCACTGCCACAAAGTCAACCACGTCATGAACGGAAACGCCTACCCCGGTGGGATGCTCGGTGGTGTCGTCTACAAAGAGGCGATGAACACAGACATCTTCGCAGGTCTGATGGAGTACGCTGGCTACGAGATGTAAGTTTCCGCTTCCGTTTGCCACCAGTGACTCTGCAGTGCGGGAGAAGAGAGCCATCACAGTCGTGGTGAGACAGCCACAACAGCTCAAATTATTTAAATGAGTTGGATTATCTGAATAATTTGAATTGTGGAGAACGTGTAGATTCTCGGGCTTTTGCGTCGTTTCGTCACAGAATAGACACGATTCAGCCGTTCAATTGACGGTTCTGAGGAGTATCGTACAATCTGACGGATGTCGAACGGGCGGTCTGTTCGTCAGTCGTCAGAAGAATCATGTCAAGCGAACCACAGAGACTGTCACTCTATTCCGACAGCAACAACCGATCGTACAGCCAGTTCTTCTCGCCCGTGTTCACGCGGGTCGAGCGAACGAAAGACGTGTTGATTCACACCTCGACGTATCTCGTCTTCATCGCGATGGTTCAGGTTGCCACCGTGATGTACGCCCTCTCCATCGAACCGAATCCCGCACCGGTTATCGTCGGATTGGTCACCTTCGCCGTCTACATGGGAGACCGAATCTCCGACGTGGATACCGACGAAGTCTCGAACCCGACCCAGTCGTCGTTCGTCCGTCGGCACAAGAGTATTCTCTCTGTGTTGACGGCGGCGGCGTACGGATTGGCAATCGCAATCTCAGTTCTCGGCGGCCCGATTGCGCTCGTCGTCACCCTCATCCCCGGCATCTTCTGGGTCCTGTACGCGTCAGACTGGCTGCCCACCCTCGGGTCGTATTTCAAGCGCCTGAAAGAGATACTCATCGTCAACTCGGCCATCGTTGCGCTCGCGTGGGCAATCTCTCTGGTCTTCCTCCCACTCGCCTTCGCCGACGCAGCGTTCACCCCTGTCGCCGCCGTCGTCTTCTTCTACTACTTCCTCGACACGTTCGTCAACACCGAGATACCGAACGTAAACGACGTCGAAGCAGACGAAGCGATCGGCGTCTCGACGCTCCCCGTCGTCTTCGGTGTCCACCGGACCCGACAGATTGCCTACGGCCTCGACCTGGTGCTCATCGGATTCGTCGTCGTCGCATACCTTCGCGGCCTTCTCACTGAAATCCTCACAGTCGCAATCCTCCTCGGCCTCGGCTACGCACTGGTCTTAGCCGCGTTCGTTGGTCGAACTGAGCACGAAGGCCGACTCGGGATTGCGGGAGAAGCCAAGCACCTCTTCGTGATGGCGATTATTCTTGGCCTCTCTTCCGGCGGAATCTAACACGTTGCTGTAGACTTTGTTCATCGGTTTTCTGGATGGTAGTTCAGTCAAAAGCTACCGGATAGACAGCACGGATTCAGCGTCATGTCGATTGAGCACACCGTTTTGCCTGACTAACCAACCAACATTTCATATATGGTGACTGGATTGTATGTGTATCTGTGGCCACTGGGGTAACGCTGGTTCCATTGTTGTTCATCTCTATCGCCATCGGGTCGGCGGCGACGATACTCGCCTGGCGAGCACGGCCTGAACCCGGGGCAAAGCCACTCGTTGCCCTCCTCCTCGCACAGAGTTGGTGGTCGACGTGTATCATCTTCAGACTCCGTGCACCTGCACTCGAAACGAAGTTGCTCTGGGCGAACCTCGCGTGGATTGGCGTCGTCACCATCCCCGTCGCGTGGTTCTTTTTCGCGCTCGAGTACACCGGTCGGGACGAGTATCTCCGGCCACGGTACGTTGCAGCGCTGTCTATCGTTCCAGTCCTGACGGTCATCTTCTCGCTCACGGGACAGTACCACGACCTGCTCTACATCGAGCCGATGGGTATCTCGACGACTGGCATCGTGTTGTTCCACCAGGGCGGGCCATGGTTCTGGATAATCGCGGCGTACACGTACGTCCTCGGCATCTTCGGCATGATTCCGATTCTCGGTCTACTCACGAGCGACGCGATGGCCTTCCGCGGGCAGAGTGCCGCACTGGTCGTGGGGCTGTTAGCGCCGTGGGTGACCAATATCATCTATCTCGCGGGCGTCCTTCCGACGGCCGGCGTCGACCCCACGCCAATCGCCTTCTCCGTCTCGGGTATCGTCTACCTCGCCGCACTCACGCGGTTTCGGCTCCTCGGGACGAGTCCAGCTCCGAACAAACGCGCTCGGCAGTTCCTCTTCGACCGGATGCAGGGTGGAGCCATCGTGGTCGACGCGAACGACTACATCGTCGACCTGAACGACAGTTGTGTCGAGATTCTCGGCGTCGATGCGCGGTCTGTTCTCGGCTCTCCAGCACAGGATATCATTCCAGAGTACGACCGACTTCCTGCCGACGGGCCGCATCCCGGGCACTTGACTATCGGAGACGAACACGGTGGACATCCATACGACGTGACGTCGACCCAGATTACCAACGTCAAAGGAACCGTCATCGGACGCGTGATTACGTTCCACGACATCGGCGAGCACCTTCGTCAACAACAGCGCCTCGAAGTGCTCAACAGAGTGCTTCGTCACAACATCCGCACCGAGACGAACGTCATCTACGGATACATCAGCCGATTCGAAGACAGCGAGAACGCACAGACGGTCAAAGAACGAACGTTACGCATCGAAGAAATCGGCAAGAAGGGACGAGAGGCCATCGAGCTCTTCGACAAGACACGAAATCAGGCAGAACCGGTCGACCTCACGTCGCTCATCAAACAGAGCGTGAAATCTGCGTGTGGAACCGAGCCGACTGCTTCGATTCACTACGACCTCCCTGACGAAGCGGTCACCGTGGCAGGATTGCTCTTTCCGGTCATCTCGAACATCATCGAGAACGCAGTGGTTCACAATCCGGCCGACGAACCCAACGTGTGGATTTCGGCGACTGTGGAAGACCACACTGTTTCCGTCGAGATTGTCGACGATGGCCCCGGCATCGCCGACTACGAACTGTCTGTCCTCGAAGATGGCACCGAAACACCACTGAAACACGGCAGCGGTCTCGGCCTCTGGATCGTCAAATGGGGGACTGACATCGCAGGCGGCGACGTACGATTCTCCCAGAACGAACCAACGGGGTCTATCGTCACTATCGAAGTTCCTGTTCTCTGCGAGAAGCAGACAGGCAACGACGGGCACCAACTGACGCCACAACAGACCCGGCCACAGGAGTGAAGGACACGAGTTCGATGGGGAGGCAACTACCCAACACTTTTCCTCCGAATTACCGTACTGTAAGACGATTATGAGTACTCTCGAAGATATCGAACTCGAGTTCGTCCCGCTTGGGAAGACAGGGTTACAGACCAGCGAACTCCAGTTCGGCACGTGGCGGTTCGGGAAGACGACCGAAGAAGGGAACGTCGAAATCGGAGAGGAGCGAGCCCACGAACTGTTAGATGCATACGAGGCCGCAGGGGGCCGATTCATCGACACCGCAGACGTCTACGGCGGTGGAAAGAGCGAAGAATGGATCGGAGAGTGGCTTTCCGAACGCGACCGAGAACGCTACACGATTGCCTCGAAGATTTACTGGCAGATTCGAGAGGGTGACCCGAACAGTCGCGGCACCAACCGAAAGAACATCCGTCACCGTATCGACGCTCTCCTCGACCGACTCGACACGGACTACGTCGACGTGCTGTACATCCACCGCTGGGACGACGACACACCCACCCGAGAGATGATGAAGACGCTCAACGGCCTCGTCGAGTCTGGAAAAGTCCACTACCTGGGCGCGTCGACGTTGCGGCCGAATGCGTGGAAAGTCGCGAAAGCAAACGAAATCGCTCGCGAAGAAGGATGGGAACCGTTCACCGTCTCTCAGCCACGCTACAACCTCGTCGACCGTGAAGTCGAAGGAGATTATCTGGAGATGACCCGTTCGTACGGAATGGCTGTCTGTCCATGGAGTCCGCTCGGACAGGGCTTCCTGACCGGGAAGTACACACGCGAAGATGGTCTTACGGGTGAATCCCGTGTCGCAGAGTCCACTCGGTTCGAGGAAGCGTACCTCACTGAAGAGAACTTCGACCTACACGACGAACTCGATGCGGTCGCAGACGAAGTCGGTGCGAGTCCTGCACAGACGGCCCTCGCGTGGCTCATGCACCGTGACGGCGTCACCGCACCGATCGTCGGTGCTCGGACCGTCGACCAACTGACTGAGAACCTCGCCGCTGCGTCGATCGAGCTCTCAGACACACAGGTCGCCCGGCTGACCCAGGCGAAAACTGGTCCGTACGCTGGGTTGTAGACAGCGCCAGTAGTCAGCACTCGGGAGAAGTCTGTTCAATATATAAACATTTTATCCGAAACGGAAGTCCCTATTCAAAATTAAAACCCCATATATATGGGCGTTCGATGGATATTTCGGCAGTTTACATCCGCGAAGCCACCGAGGGGTACGTTTGTATCGAAATTTGTGAGGACGGGAGATACTATGGTCCATCCGGTCTGAACTCTCACCGGTATCGAGATTTCAGAAGTTGGCTCGAACCGAACGACCTGTTATTTGTCGACGTCGAGTTCGAACTGGTTGTTCTCGGAGACAGCGTTGAGCACGACGCTCGTGTTCGACTCTCGGATATCTGCCTCGCTGAGAATCGCCTTGATGTGGTCGTTCATATCCTCTGTGTTTCGGAACTTGCCGATGGCGATAACGTCGTAGTTGCCAGTGACTTCGTAGACAGAGACCATTCGCGGTTGTGCTTTGAGATGGGCAGTGATGTCGGCGAGTGCGTCGCCCTCGACTTTCATTTGAATGACGGCGGTTACGTCGTATCCGAGTGCTTCGTAGTTCACACGCGGAGTGTATCCCTCGATGACGCCTTCGTCTTCGAGGTCGCGCAAGTGGTTCGAAATCGTAGTCACCGACACGTCGAGTTGTTCGGCAAGATTTCGTAGGCTCGTTCGGCCATCGTTGAGAAGAGCGTTGACCAGCTTCGAATCGAGATTTTCGTACGTCATTACAACTACCATCCACTAGGCCCATTAGAACTTTGCGAATGTCCAGCTTCGACTACTTATTGCGGAAGTAATCAACTAGCAGTGAGTTTGCCTCTGTGTGCTACGGTCCAATCGCTGGAAAGACACTGTGTGCCTGTCACACTACTAGACGCACGTTATGAGGTGAAACTACGCACCGAGATGGACACACGGCACCGACGCTACTCACGAACTCAGCCTCGCCGGCCACAGATTGTACTGAACGAAATTACCTGGCTGAGTTCGTATATGAAAGTAGAACACCCAAATATTTGATACATATGAAGTCATTAGACTGAATTTTCGCTCAACCCTGAAAGAGTACTATCCAGGAATATTACAACAAATAACAGGTTTTTGTTTTAGTATTCGAAAGATTTGACAATATTGTTGAGAGTTTCGTGAGATGTACGCGAGATGTGTGAACAAATAATTCGTTACTATCAAACCTATATAATGTATGGCTATTTTATTTGACTTCGTACGTCAGCGGATTGTTGAGGATGGTGACGAGAGAAAACCCTCCCTTCACCTAACAGAGAGGTCGTCGATGATTTTGTCAAAAACCGAGTTAATCCACACTATGTGAATAATTCCACATCCCACTCACGCAGTTTGAGTCACCTCGAGACAGGGATGGAGCAGCCAATAGCGTGTCTGCTGTAATTCATACCGCAAGCAAGAGTCAATATCGTTCTCCTTGTAGACTGTTCCAACAATCATGTCCAGTTTCGTAGCCGCAACAGTTCAGATGGACTCGAAGGACGACAAACGAGCCAACGTGGACAAGGCGCTCGACTTCATCGACGAAGCAGCATCGGCCGGCGCCGACTTCGTCGCACTCCCCGAGATGATGAGTTACATCGGTCCGGCAGACAGGTATCCAGACGTCGCAGAGTCACTCGACGGAGAGATAATCAACCAGTTTGCAGCCAAAGCGCGAGAACACGAGATGTACGTCCACACGGGGAGTTTCTTCGAACGAATCCCTGATTCAGACCGTGTGTACAACACGTCGGTGGTACTCAGCCCTGACGGACGTGTCCTCGACAGTTACCGAAAAGTCCACCTCTTCGACATCGAGATCGACGGGGCAGTCGAGTTTCAAGAATCCGCCACCGTTGCACCGGGTGACGAGGCTGTAACTGTCGAAACCGACCTTGCGACGTTCGGTCTCTCGATTTGCTACGACGTTCGGTTCCCGCTTTTGTACCAGACGATGGCGCATCGTGGGGCGAATGTCATGCTCGTCCCCGCCGCATTCACGATGTTCACCGGCAAGGACCACTGGGAGCCGCTGCTTCGTGCTCGCGCAATCGAGACACAGTCGTACGTTGTCGCACCGGCACAAATTGGTGAGAAGCCGTCAGCACCGACGACGTACGGGCGGTCACTCGTTATCGACCCCTGGGGGAACGTCATCTCGAAAGCAAAGGACACTGAGGAGATGATTGTGACGACGATTGACTTGTCGTATCTCGAAGATAAACGACAGGAGTTCCAGACACTTCGACATGCGCGACCTGAAGTCTACGACCGATTGTGAAGGTTTATCTGACACACATATTACTATAGACCAGTCAGAACACAAATAAAAATGAATATTTAAGGATTTCAATAGAATCAGATGATTCAACAATATGCGGAATAAATATTAAGAATAGATGTAGAATCGGACGTGGGTCTGGCAATTAAATTGAATTTTTAGAACCACCATAGGAATTCCATCATATTATATATCAAATTTATTAGTTACTGTGTAGATACAGTCTTCGATATCGATTACGTGGAAATATTGCCAATCTCCGTGGCTGCTATTCAAGTATGTATCTAGACAATTATTGTTTCCAACGACCAACTAGAGGCCCAGATTACAAACATACTCTTGTAATGACTGAATCTTTAGACTGACCCGCTTCTACGCCCGATGCAGTTAGTATTGCGTCCCGGATAATCGGACAGCCCTGGTTCTCTGACGAGCCGAAACGAAAGGAAATGGAGTGATACTCCATCACGAGAAGGCGATGTTGAGTTCGAGTTCGTTAGCAGCACCCAACAGGAGGTCTGGAAGATCGCTTTCGAAGAGCTCACCCTTCAACCGATGAGACGGACCAGTTACACTGAGACCACCGATTGGCCTTCCATCCGAATCGGTGACTGCAACACCGACGGCATGTGTTCCACACAGCGTCTCCTGATGGTTGAAACTGTACCCACGCTCCCGAATTTCCGCCAGTTCTGCCCGGAGAAGGTCGGGGTCGGTTATCGTCTTATTCGTCAACTGTTCAAATTCTGTCTGTTCGATGTAATCGGACAGTCGTGATTCGGGCAACTCTGCAAGAATCGCTTTCCCAGCAGACGCAGCGTACAGTGGAATACGACTTCCAATCCCCGGGTCAGTTTGTACGGCGTTGTCACCGACTGAACGTGTGAGATAGACTGCATCGTTGTGTTCTTCGACGAAGAACTGACATCGTTCACCAGTGGTTTCGGCGATTTCGGCTACTTTCTGCCGAATCAGGTCGTAGCCAGCGTAGGTGTCTCTCGCATTCATTCCGAGGTCGAGAAACCGCAGTCCGAGATGATAGCCGTCGTCACGGTGAACCAGATACCCGAGATCTTCGAGCGTTCGGAGGTGTCTGTGGACCGTACTTCTGGCGTATTCGAGTTCGGCAGACACCTCAGAGACAGTCAACCCTCGTCCCTTCTTCACACATTCCAGGACATCGAACAGTGTGCGTGCTGATTGGACGTTGGCAGGCACGTCGGGGGAGGCCGAATCTGGCATATAGGTGTGTATCAGATACCCGGATATAACAAGTTCGATATTATCGGACACTCGCGACAACAATACTATCGGTGCGTCCGGACGTCGATCTGCCCAGGTAACAGTGTGGTCGTGTTCGCTGGTTAGCGGACGCTCACTCTCGGCGTGTCACTGGCCACTTTGGCAGCCGTTAGAAAAGCAGGAGTCCGGTTTTAGAACCCGGTCGTGCCTTCGAGGAGGTGTTCTTCGACAACGTCCTCGTCGAGTTCGATGCCCAGACCGGGCGCTTCGGGAACCTCGATGACACCGTCTTGGATCAGTGGGTCGTCTCTGACGAGCAAGTCGTCCCACCAGTCGACTTCGAGCGCGTGGAATTCCAGGAGATCGAAGTTCGGAACGGCCGCACCGAGATGTACACACGCCATCGTCCCCACCGGACTGCACACGTTGTGCGGCGACATCGGGATGTAGTTCTCTTCTGCACGGTCTGCGATACGCATCGTCTCTGCGAGGCCGCCCACAGTCGTCGGGTCGGGCGTGACGATATCGACGCCGTGTTCGTACAGGAGTTCCGAGAGTTCGAACACACGGAATCGGTTCTCACCGGTCGCGACAGGTGTCGCAGTCGAGCGAGTCACCTCGATTTGAGCCGACATGTTTTCCGGCGGAATGAGGTCTTCTAACCACATCAGGTCGAACGGTTCGAGTTCTCGTGCGAGTCGCTTCGCACTCTCGACCGAGTAATCCCAGTGGCAGTCGAACGCGAGGTCGATATCGTATCCGATTTCGTCGCGGACGGCAGCGACGATTTCGCGTTTTTCTGCAATCGCACGGTTCGTCAGCCGGCCGTTGTACGGGTCGTTTTCGTTGTCTGCGGCCAGATCAAGGTCGAACTTTAGCGCGGAAAAGCCCATGTCGACCACTCGTCGGGCCTCCGCTGCGTACGCCTCGGGAGAGTACGCTTCCGCTTCGGCGTAGGCAGTTGCACCGTCTTCGACGGCGTACGCTTCGCCGGCGTGGCAGTCACAGTACATTCTGACTTCGTCGCGGTACTTCGAACCGAGAAGTTGGTAGACCGGGAGGCCGAGAATCTTACCCGTAACGTCCCAGAGCGCCGTCTCGAGACCCGACGCGGCAGTGACGACTTTGCCCGTCGTCCCTCCGTGTCCGGACATCTCCTGGAAGATGTAGCGAACGAGTCGCTCGACGTCGAGTGGGTTCTCACCGATGAGGAACCGTTTCGTGTACTCGACAAGTTCGGGAATGCCACCCCCACGGTACGATTCACCGATACCGTACTCGCCAGCATCAGTCTCGACCTTGATGAGGTTCCACTCGAAGTTTCCTTCGACGACACAGGCTTTGATGTCGGTGATCTGTACGTCTCGCTCGCCGCTTCGGTTCGTCGTCTGCTGTGAATAATTTCTCATACTTTGAATTCCTCAATCGCGTGTTCGTCTAACGGTACGCCGTGGCCCGGTGTCTCTGGGAGTTCGATTTCTCCGTCGGCGTTCGGTCTCAGGGGGTCTACGACGATATCGTCGAACACCTTCACGTCCATATCTCGGTAGAAGTACTCGATGAACAGGCCGTTCTCGATGCCGCCGAGCAAGGACGCGTGGAGATTCCAATTGTAGTGCGGAGCAATGGGAACGTCGTACGCCGCCGCATAGTTCGCAATCTTCAGCCACTCGGTGATGCCACCACACACCGTCGCATCCGGTTGGAGGATGCTCGCCGCCCCACTGTCGTGGAGTCTGGCGAATCGGTGCCGAGTGCCTTCGAGTTCACCCGTCGCGACCGGGTAGGAGAGCGCGTCGTTGACCGTCGCCATCGTCTCGACTTTGTCTATCATCACCGGTTCTTCGATGAAGTATGGGTCGTACGGTTCGAACGCTTGACACGCCCGAATCGCTTCGGTCGGCGACGACCAGACACCGTTCGCGTCGAGAAGCAACGTCCGGTCTGGCCCGATTTCGTCGCGGACGGCAGCGACTCGGTCGACCTCGTCTGAAACAGACCGTCGTCCAACTTTCATCTTGACCGTGTCGTGGCCTTCGCCGAGATATCGACGCATCTCGGCACGCAGCCCTTCGTGGCCTTTGTCGTCACGGTAATACCCACCGCTCGCGTACGTTGGGACTGATTCGGCGTACCCACCGAGAAGTTTGTGGAGTGGTTGGTCTGCCGCCTTCGCCTTCACGTCCCACAGTGCGATATCGACCGTCGAGATGGCGCGAAGAAGTAATCCTGCTCTCCCAATTTGGACGTTTCCGTCGTACATCTCGTGCCAGAGACGCTCTGTGTCTCGCGGGTCTTCGCCAACGAGAAGTGGTGCCAAAAGAGACTCTACTGCGTCCGAGATGAGTCCTGCTCCCTCGTAGCCGAGCGAGTAGCCAACTCCCTCGACACCGCAGTCAGTACGGATATGTGTTATCGCATGGTCTCGAAACGTCAAGGTCCGATTCGAAAACGAAACCGGAGACTCGAGTGGAATCTCGACTGGATACGATTCAACCTCTGTGATTCTCACGGGTTCAGCGGTGTTCCAGCCGCATAAAAGTCCTCACCTCTCGGCAACACGTGTTACCCCCGAACATATGTACACCCACTCCGACACAGGCAAGTATGGACTTCCCCACCCGGAGTGCTGTCGACGGGCTCATCGAGCCGCAGCAACTCCCGACGTTCGCCCGGGTTCGGTACGAACCACCATCTGAGCGTATCGAAGACCCACCGTCGGTTGCCCAGGCGGAACTCGACGACCTCGACGTACTCTCGACCCTCGACGATGGTGCTACCGTCGCCGTCGGCGTTGGAAGTCGAGGAATTCACGCAATCGACTCAGTCGCCAAATCCGTCGTCAGCAGAATCGAAGAGCGGGGGTTCGAGCCAGTTGTCGTACCAGCAATGGGAAGTCACGGGGGGGCAACTTCCGAGGGACAACGAGAGGTGCTGTCCGCATTGGGCATCACTGAGGAGTCGGTCGGTGCCCCAATCGACGCACGAATGGACACCTCCGAACTCGACACCGTAACTGTAGGCGAAACGTCGATGCCAGTCCACTTCTCCACGGCGGCGCTCGAATGCGACGCCATTATCGTCGTGAACCGTATCAAAGCGCACACGAATTTTACTGGCGAAATCGAGAGCGGGTTGTCGAAGATGACCGTCGTCGGCCTCGGCAAACAACACGGTGCAAAGTCCTTCCATTCGACGGCTATCAAAGAAGGCTACGTCGAGTCCCTCACGACCGCACTCGAGACGATTCAATCGACTGCCCCGCCGATTGCAGGTATCGCACTCGTCGAGAACTTCCACGAGGAGATTGCCCACGTCGAAGCGGTCTCGGGTTCGTCGTTCGTCGACCGAGAACCCGAACTCCTTGAGATGGCGTATGTGGAGATGCCGACGTTGCCGTTCGACGAAATCGACCTTCTCGTCGTCGACGAACTCGGAAAGGAAATCTCCGGTGCAGGAATGGATACGAACGTCATCGGCAGATACCGCGTGCTGAACGCACCCGACCCAGAACACCCGAATATCAAACTCATCTACGCGCGAGGACTCACCGAACGAACGAAAGGCAACGGAACAGGTATCGGCCTCGCAGACATCACGCGGAAGGCGGCAATCGACCAACTCGACCTGCAGAAGACCTACGCAAATGCGCTCACGAGTGGGTCGCTCGCGAAGATACAGATACCCGTCGTCTGTCCCGACGACGAGTTTTCGATTCGGACTGCGCTCGCTGCGGTAGGCGGATACGACCCCGAGACGGTGAGAATCGTCTGGATTCAGAATACGCAACTACTCACCGAATTCCGTGTCTCTGAACCCCTCGTCGACGAACTGCCCGAATCGGCGAACATCCGTGCCTCCGAATCACTCGTCTACGATGATGGAACTGCCACATTCACCGATGAAGACGAATGAAGACGAGAGTGCGGCCTTCGGTGCGGCCTCGGACCAGTAGCCCCCGAGTGGTGGATTTCCAACACTCCCTCGACTAGCGTTTCGGGTTGGAGTTCAGGATTGCACCCTTCGGAAACGTTTTCACACACTCTCCTGATTTATCGTTACATGAATTTAGAAATAGAAGGCAATGCGGCACTCGTGACCGCATCGTCGAGTGGACTCGGAAAGGCATCGGCGAAGGCGCTCGCCGAAGAGGGAGTCGACGTCGTCATCAACGGACGCGACGAAGAGCGACTCGCTGAAGCGAAAGCAGAAATCGAGGCAGTCGCAACCGGCGATGTCGTCGCCGTCCCGGGCGACCTGACCGATGCGGACGACACCGAGCGACTCGTCGAGAAGACCATCGAAGAGTTCGGCCGGCTCGACCACCTCGTCACCAGTGCCGGTGGCCCACCGTCTGGAGCGTTCTTGGATACCGACGACGAAGACTGGCAACACGCCTACGACCTCCTCGTCATGAGTGTCGTTCGACTCGCTCGCGCCGCAGAACCGCATCTCCGCGAAGACGGCGGCGGCACCATCGTCAACATCACCTCCCGGAGTGTCAAAGAGGCAATCGACAGTCTCGTCCTCTCGAACGCGGTACGGATGGGTGTCATCGGTCTCGAAAAGACGCTCTCGAAAGAGTTCGCGCCAGAGATTCGCACGAACGCTGTCCTCCCCGGCCCACACGAAACGTCTCGCATCGTTGACCTCGTCAACGCTGCCGTCGACCGTGGCGAGTACGATACCTACGAAGAAGGACTCGCAGACTGGTCGAAGAACCCACTCGAAAAAATCGGTGACCCTGAATCCTTCGGCACCACCGTCGCGTTCCTTTGCTCGCCCAAGTCGGGCCACGTGAACGGAACTGCACTCCCAATCGATGGTGGGACGACGGGCGCGAACCTATGAAGCCCGTTCAGTTCGACGAGGCCGAAAGCTACGAACCCGAAGACGGGTGGCGTCGGGTCTCGATGGCAGGGAGCGACCAGTTCTCGTTCGAGTGGTTCGAAAAGCCACCGGGACACAGTTCGCCGATGCACGACCACGAGAACGAACAGGTCTGCATCTGTCTCAAAGGAGAGCTGACCGTCGCAACCGAAGACGACTCGGTTACCCTCCAGAAGAACGATTCCGTGCTGCTCGAATCGTGGGAAGAACACCGTGTCGAGAACACTGGTGACGAGTTGGCGATCGGGTTAGACGTGTTCGCACCTGGTCGCTCGTTCGACTTCTGGACGGAGCGAGAAGAATGAAATATCTCGCCCGAACCGCGACCGGTCGCCCGTTACTGGGTGACGACGAGGGATTCGTTCCGCTCCGCGCTGTTCATCCAGACGCACAGAGCGTCCACGATGTGCTCTCGCGTGCCGCAGCAGGGACACTCGGTTCCGTCGATGATGCACCAGCGGACAGAGTCGATGCGGCTGACATTACGTTCGGGCCACCGCTCGAACGGTTCGGGAAATTCTGGGGAATCGGGCTGAACTACGCCGAACACGCGGGCGACTTAGACGAAGTTCGCCCAGACGAACCAGCGAGTTTCATGAAACCATCGACTGCGATGACCGGCCCCGGTGGACCGATTCGCCTCCCGCCTCTGTCACAGAGCGAACGAGTGACTGCGGAAGGCGAGTTAGCCGTCATTATGGGTCGCGCGTGTCGAAACGTCTCCGAAGGCGACGTCGACGACGTCGTCGCAGGATACCTCCCGGTCATCGACATGACCGCCGAAGACGTACTGCAACGCAACCCGCGGTTCCTCACGCGTTCAAAGAGTTACGACACGTTCATCGTCGTCGGTCCAGCGATTGCCGTCCCCGAATCACGTATCGAGTTCGACAACTTGACCGTTCAGACGGTCGTCAACGGAACCGTCGAAGCCGAGAATCAGGTCAAGAATATGCTGTTCCCACCGCGTGAAATCGTCTCGTTCCACTCGGACGTGATGACGCTCGAAGCAGGAGACCTGTTCAGCACGGGAACACCGGGGGCAGCGCCGATTTCGCCCGGTGACCACGTCGAAGCAGTCGTCGAGTCGATTGGGTCAGTAGACGCACCAGTGGTTCGGTAACCTCCTCGTCACGTTCCACCGGTCGTTTGTACTCCCGTTTACTCCTCGTTTGCTCTCCTCTCATTTACTCTCGTTTGCTCTCGATTCCTCTTTTTGGACGAAGCGACAGGATGTACAGAGAACCGTTGGGATACTGATGTATATCGAGACCACGGGAGGGGTTGGAGGATGGACATATGTCCGCAAATATCGCCGGATATCTCCAGAGAGCTTAGACATTCACCATAAACTATAAATACAGATATCGGGAATGTGTGTCTGTTAGCTACATACAATCATGGTTGATGATAAAATACAGCGACGGAAGTTTCTCTACGGAGCGGCAACTGCAGGCGTAGCCGGACTGGCCGGTTGTACCGGTTCGAGCGGGGGCAGCGAAGACTCCGGCAGCGACGGTGGCTCCGACGGTGGCTCCGACAGCGAAGACTCCGGCAGCGACGGTGGCTCCGACAGTAACCTGTCTCTCCGCGTCGGTACCTCCGGCGGCGGTACGAAGAACGTCGGTCTCGCAGTCGAGCGTGCTGTCAGCCAGCACAGTGACAGTCTCGACTACGCGACGGTCGAAAGTCCAGGATATGTCGGTACCATCTATCGGATGGAACAGGACCAGTTCAACGGCGGCATCACCGACAACAACTCCCTGAACAAGGCACTCAACGACACGGGGAGCTTCGAAGAGAAGTCGGTCGACGAGATTCCGTACTTCGGGTTCATGGCGTTCCCGTACAGCATCTACATCGTCGCACGTGACGGAACTGGCATCGAGACGTTCGACGACCTCGCAGGCAAGAACGTCTACCCCGCACAGCCAGGATACTCGACTCGTGCAACGACGCTCGACGTCTGGTCGCAAGAACCGACGAAGGAAATCTACGACCAGATGAACATCCAGAACATGGGTGTCAGCGACGCACCCGGTGCGATGGAAGAAGGTCGCATCGACGCCGCGATCGCGTACGGGACGCCCGGTGCCGGCTACACTGGCTGGGTGACCGAGTACGACGCCCGTATCGACGTTCACTACGTCGAACCGACGGACGCACTCAAAGAATCCGCCTCCATGTACGCTGGCGCAGGTTCCTCCACGGTCGCTATCGAGGACTGGAGCATGCAGCAGGACATCGGTACCGACGAAGTGTTCACGTGGGACCTCGAAGTCAACTACACCTTCACGCCCGAAGCGAACCCCGACGCAGTCTACGAACTGTGCCGCGTCGTCGACGAACACAACGACGCAGTCAACGAGGCAGAAGAGCAGTTCATGGACTTCGAGTCCACCTCGGACATGCTCAAGTCTGCCCGGTCGAACATCCCAGTTCACCAGGGTGCCGCACAGTACTACAAGGATAACGACGCGTGGGACGACAGCCTCACTGTCGGCGAATAAACGGAACGCCGAGAGGACGTGAATCCCAATTTTTCAGTAGACACGGGTGGGAAATTACAGCGTACTGAGTGAATATGAGTACACAGACAGACCAACAGAGTAGTTTGATATCGAAGGTCCTCCGGGGATTGGACGTTAGCGTCACAGCCAGTGCGATCGTGTTCTGGCTCATCGTCCTCTGGTGGGCACACTCACAGGAGATGGCACGCACCAAGTTCGGTGTCATCTTCGTCGGGGGAATCATGAGTGTCTACGCCATCGACCAGACACGTCAGGCACTCAAAGAAGGCGACAGAATCGACGCCGCGGTGTTGTTACCGTCGGCAATTATCCTCATCAGCGCATCGGCGTACTTCGCGGCGAACTTCCAGACAGTGTACGTCATGCAACAGGGATACGCGCTTGAACACGAGTATATGCTCGCGCGTATCATCATCCTCTCCATCCTCTACCTCACGTGGCGGGAGTTCGGTAATCTCTTCCTCGGCCTCGTCGGTGGTGCGATGATATACGGGATATACGGCAACTACGCGCCAGGTATCCTGAATCACGGTGGGATGACCGAATTGACGCTCCTGCAGGCACTCGTCACGGACCTCTATGGGTTCTACGGGAGCCTGACGCAACTCACCGCCGCGTGGATTGCACCGTTCTTGCTGTACGCCGGATTGCTGTTCGGCTACGGTGCGTTCGACCTGATTCTTCGGGTCGCCATCCAGTCGGGTAAGTACATCGAGTCCGGTGTCGCACAGACGGCCGTGTTGTCGTCGGCAGTCATCGGTTCGATCAACGGGTCGTACACCGCGAACGCCGCGATGACTGGCTCGTTCACGATTCCGACGATGATAGACAGCGGGATGAAACCCCACCGCGCCGCAGGTATCGAATCTGTGGCTTCGACGTCGGGTCAGGTGCTGCCGCCGGTCATGGGCGCGTCCGCGTTCGTGATGGCGTCGTACCTCGGTGTCTCGTATCTCGACATCGTCACCGCGGGCCTGATTCCCGCGGCGATTCTCGTCGCCTGTATCGGCATCGCCGTTCACTACATCGCGATTAGCGACACCAGCAGTCAGAATATGGACTTCGACGAGTTCTTCGACGACGAACTCTCGGGGCGGCAGAAGATGTTCGAAGGGATCAGGTTCGGAATCCCGTTCCTCGTCCTCATCTACCTGCTGGGTATCGTTCAGTTCACCGTGATGACCGCTGCGCTCTGGACAATCATCTCCATGGTCATCTGTGGCATCACGGTGCCTGTCATTCAGCGACTCGTCGACCGTTCGGAAACGTCGCCTGTAGCTGAGTTCACTCAGCAGGCGAAGAACACTGTCCGCGGGTTCCGCCGTGGGGCAATCATCCTCGCACCCATCGCAATCATCCTCGTGGCAGTCAACGGAGTCATCGACATCTTCAGTGTCACGGGTGTGCCGAACAAGATTGCACTCCTGCTCATCGACCTGTCGGGCGGCGTCCTGCTGTTCGCCGTGCTCCTGGCAATGCTGGTCGCAATCCTGATGGGTGTCGGCATGCCGACTGTCGCCGCGTACGTCATCGTCGCGATCCTCATCGCACCGACGCTCGTCGCCGACTTCGGCATCCCAGACATCACCGCACACTACACGGTGTTCTACGCGGCTATCTTGGCCGGGATCACACCACCAGTCGCGACTGCTGCCGTCGTGACAGCGGGTATCGCAGGCGCGAACTTCTGGCGCGTCTGTGGCGCGGCTATCAAGATTGCCGCACCGTTGTTCATCCTCCCCATCGCGTTCGTCTACAACCCAGCGATGATTTCGATGGACCTCGCGATGCCCGGCATCGTCGCCGGAACGCTGGTCCTCCTGGGAAGTATCTCGATGATTTACGGCCTCAACTACCCGTTCGCAATTAGTGCCGGTCGCCGTGTCGCACTGCGATTGTTCCTGACTGTCCTCGGGATGGTCGTAATGGTCTACCCAGGTCAGGTCGTGAAGTCCGCAGGAATCGTCGTCTTCCTCGGTATCTTCGTCGCCGAGAAGGTGATGACCGATGGCCGCAGCCTTCCGTTCACCTCGGGGGTGGACCAATGAGTGACGCAGACGGGTCCGCAGACAACGTCTCCGGTCTCGAAGAGTTCGTTCCAGAACCACTCATGCCCGTGTGGAACCGGTTCCAGGCGATTCAGGCGTTCCGCGATACCCACGGTGACTCGTACACCAAGGTTCTCGAAGCCATCGTCGCTGTCATCCTGACGGGTGGCTATCTCTACTGGCTCTTCCTCTTCTTTACGGCATAACGCCGTTCGAGGTCTCTGACCTCGGCATTTTTCTTTTTTCGTACGTACAGTTCGAGTAGGGTCACCGCGTCCGAGAGGCTTCGACACGTTCCGAGACACACCCTCGGAGAGAGGAGAGAGGAGAGAGGAGAGAGGAGAGAGGAGAGAGGAGAGAGGAGAGAGAACTGAACTAGTGAACGGTAGAGACTGACGTCAGGTATCGTGCCACGTTGCGGCCCGCTCGATATCGTGCGGAATGTGATTCGATTGTGTCTTCACGTCGTCGAGGTACGACTGTAGCTTCGGCTTAAACGACGGGTGAGCACAGTGTTCGATGATGCACTCAGCGCGTTCGACAGGCGATAGTCCACGCACGTCCGCGACTCCCTGTTCGGTGACGAATACGTCGATGTCGTGTTCGGTGTGGTCGACGTGGAAGGACATGGGAACCACCCGTGAGATATCTTTCCCAGCCAACTTCGACGGAAGCGCACAGACAGAGATCAACGCGTTTCGGTTGTAATCTGCAGAACCACCGACACCGTTCACCATCCGCTTGCCGCCGATGTGTGTCGAGTTGACGTTCCCGTAGATATCGAACTCGATGGCGCTGTTGACGCCGACCACCCCGAACTGGTCGATGAGACCGGGGTGGTTCGCGATATCTGCCGGTCGAAGAACGATATCTTCGGCGTATCGGTCGATATCGTCGAAGAGTCGCTGTTGGCCTTCTGCAGTGAACGCCATCGAAGTTGCACTGGCACACTCCAACCGACCGGAGTCGATCATATCGAGCAAGCCGTCTTGAATCAACTCTCCGAAGTAGACGACGTCTCTGTCACCGAAGTCGAGTTCCTGTAACTCACCCATCAGCGCGTTTCCGAGCGACCCGACACCAAACTGGAGATGGATGGCCTCGTCGAACACCGGCGACCGTTCCATCTCCGCAGAGAGGAACGACCGAAGGTTCGCTGCGATTGCCAGGTCGTCTTCAGTCGGGTCACGGAACGTGTACGTCGAGTCTGCACGGTCTGTTTCGACGACACCAACCAGTTTCGCCGGGTCGAACTCGACGTACGACTCTCCGATTCGCTCGCCCGGGCCAGTGAGTGGAATCGGTTTTCGGTTTGGCGGTGAGTCGGGTCGATAGATGTCGTGAATCGACTGCAGTTCGAGCGGTTGGGAGTGGTTGAGTTCGATGAGTAACTCGTCAGCAGCATCGACGAAGGCCGGAACTTGTCCGATCGAGGTAGACGGGACGAACCACCCCTCGCCGACGGCGACGGCCTCGACGACTGCGATGTCAGCGTCGACCATCCCACCGTACTGCACGTCGTCACCGATTGACGACGCATTTCGGTCGCTGAAGGAAATCTCACGATGGTTCGTCACAGACCGAGCGGTCCGTGAGGATTGATACGAGAATCGCCTGTCGATGGCACCGGACTCGACCAGGTCGACGTCGATTTCGTCGCCGACGTTTCCGCTGTGTACGACGGTCAATCGGAGATTTCGGTCGGAGTCTGCCAGTGTGAGTGGTATCGCTTTCGGATAGCCAACACTGCCAAACCCGCTCATGAGGACCGTCGCGTCTTCGGCGATGGTTGCCGCTGCTGTCTCGGCATCCACGACAGGGACATCGCCCTGTAATCGAGGCTCGATTGGTTCCTCAGGACCGTCTGCCTGCTTACGCACGGCTTCCCTCGACTGCCAGACAGCGGTGTTTTGTTGTCGGTTCGTCCTCGACGTCGATGGTGACTGTTCCGTCACCGGTGGTGAGTCTGCACATCGTCTGCGTAGCGGTAGCTGAGGTGAACGACTGCCGTTCACTCTCGCTGGCGGGGGAGTCTTGCGACTAACCCGAGGTCGATAGGAGACAGTTCTCCCAGTGTGTAATAAACGATGTGGTGGAATCGTCGGTAATCAAAATACGATGTGGTCGGGTCTTTGCTCAGCAGCAGAAGAAGACGATTGGAGAGAGCAGAAGGCGACCAGAAAGTGGTCAGCGTGAACGTCTTGCGGGCTTAGTGGAACGCGGGAATGCCAGTGAGGTCCTTCCCGAGGACGAGCGTGTGGATGTCGTGAGTCCCCTCGTAGGTGTAGACAGTTTCCATATTGGCCATGTGGCGCATCGGCGAGTAATCGCCCGTGATTCCGTTTCCACCAAGTATCTCACGGGCGATTCGCGTCTGGTTTCGGGCCATCCGCACGTTGTTCCGCTTGGCCATCGAGACGTGTTCCGGACGGAGGTTCCCGTCTTCTTTGAGTTCGGCGATTCGGTGGGCCAGCAGTTCAGCGAGCGTGATCTGCGTCGCCATCTCGGCGAGTTTCTGTTGTTGTATCTGGAATCCGCCGATTGGCTGTCCGAACTGTTCTCGGTCAGTTGCGTACTCCTGCGCCTCTCGGAAGGCGTCCTTTGCTGCACCGATGACACCCCAGGCGATGCCGTAGCGCGCCTGTGTGAGACACGACAGCGGCCCTTTCATGCCCTCGACGCCCGGAAGGACGCTGTCGGCCGGAACGCGAACGTTCTGCAGGGCGATTTCGCCAGTAATCGACGCTCGCAGAGACAGTTTGTCGTCGATTTTGTTCGTCGTGACGCCGTCGCGGTCAGTCTCGACGAGGAACCCTCGAACCGGCGCGTCTTCGCTGGACCGGTCACGAGCCCAAACGATTGCCACGTCTGCGATAGGAGAGTTCGTGATCCACGTTTTCGAACCGTTCAGAACGTACTCGTCGCCGTCTCGTTCGGCGTAGGTTTCCATGCTCGAAGGGTCGGAGCCGTGTTCAGGTTCGGTCAGCCCAAAGCACCCGACTGCCTCGCCGGTCCCGAGTTTCGGAAGCCATTCGTCTTTCTGGGCTTCGCTGCCGAAGGCGTGGATCGGGTACATAACGAGCGCACCCTGGACGCTGGCCATCGAACGAAGACCAGAATCGCCCGCTTCGAGTTCCTGCATGATCAGCCCGTACGCACGCTCACTCACGTTGGGAAGTCCGTATCCATCCAAGTTCGGTGCGAACAGGCCGAGTTCGCCGAACTCCCGAATCAGTTCTTTCGGGAACGTGCCTTCGACGAAGTGTTCTGCAATGTCGGGTTTTATTTCGTTTTGAACGAACTCGCGCACAGAGTCACGGATCATTCGTTCTTCGCTGGAGAGTTCACTCTCGAGGTCCGCATAGTCGAGCATTACTGAATCGTTCTGAGAACCAGTTAATAAATCTTGGTACAGGGTTTCGACATCCTGTTTTGACACAGACACGAGAGACGTTGTTGTGTGTATATACGGCCAGTAATAGGGTTCAAATTTTGATAAACTCGTCCGAAATTCGGCAGACAACGGTGCAAATCGTGTTCATGGCGACATATATTTCAGCGAGTCTCCTCTCTGTGGATAGGTAGCAATGATACACCACGACGTCACCATCGTGGGTGGTGGCTGTGTCGGGTTGTCGACAGCGAAGCATCTCTCCGAACAGACCGACCTCGACATTGCCGTCCTCGAGAAGGAACACCACCTCGCCGAACACCAGAGTGGTCGTAACTCAGGTGTTCTCCACCCCGGATTCAACTACCCACCCGATTCGAAAAAGGCACAGTTCGCAACGGAAGGAACGCGCCGGATGAAAGAGTACTGTGCGAAACACGACGTTCCGTGTGACGAACTGGGTGTGCTCGTCGTCGCCAAAACCGACCGGGAAGAAGCACACCTTGACGTACTCGCATCTCAAGCAGACGCGAACGGCGTCGAGTACGAGCGACTCGATTCACAAGCAGCGATAGCGGAACACGAACCTCACGCAGTTGGGCAGGCGGCATTCTACGCACCCGAAGCAGCATCCGTCGATTCACAACAGTATATCTACGCGCTCGCGCGGGAGATACAACAGAACGGTGTCTCACTCTACACTGGGCACGCTGTGGAGCGGATTCGTGAGCGCTCGTCCGGTTACCAACTGACCACGAGCAATAGTAATATCGAAACCACGTATCTCGTGAATGCTGCTGGACTCTACGCCGACACACTCGCACAACAGGTTGGCGTCGGAGACGGCTATCAAGTCATCCCCTTCCGGGGCGAGTACTACGAAGTGACGCCTGACCAATCCGAGCTCTGCAAAACGATGATTTACCCCACACCCGACCCTGAGCTTCCGTTCCTCGGCGTCCACTACACCCGACGGACGGACGGTAAAGTGATTGTCGGGCCAAACGCCGTCTTGGCCTTCGGCCGTGAAGCCTACGAGAACACAGACATCAACCTCTCAGAGTTCAAAGATATACTAGCATACGATGGGTTTAGAAAGCTATTGCAGTCTCAAACGATGCTTTCTGTCGCGTGGTCTGAACTGAACAAATCCTACCGGAAGAAGGCGTTTACGAAGGCTGCACAGCGGTTAGTTCCCGAAGTCGAAAACGACCACCTCCACAAAAGCTACTCTGGGATTCGTGCGCAACTCGTGAGCGACGACGGTGAGCTCGTCAAAGATCCCCTCGCTATCGAAACCGAAGACGCAGTTCACGTTCTCAACGCAGTCTCTCCGGGGCTCACATCCTCACTTCCGTTTGGCGAGTACGTCGCCGAGAAAATTATCGAACTGGACGACCGTTCGTCCTGCTAAAGCGGTAAAACTGATTTAGAGATAGATGTCAAATCTGTTAAAAAGACTATTGTATCAGTTGACAGATGAAATTTGGAATCTATTACTTACTCTCTATATCAGAGACGATAAATCACAGGTGGCCGTTACCACAGAACAATGAACCACGTCCCCGACGAAATTGTCCGGCTGGTTTCGAGCGAACCGTTGATGGCTCACCTCGCAACCTGTTCGGATGGTCGACCGCACGTCGCACCAGTGTGGTTCGACTACCACGAAGAAGACGAGAGTATAGAGCTCCTCACTGCCGGTCGAAAACTCGAGAACATCGGTGAAAACCCACGTGTTTCGCTCTCGATCCAGAAAGATGTCGACGGGGATGCACAGTGGCGAGTGACCATGCTCGGAACTGCGACTGTTATCGAATCTGAAGACGCAATTCGAGAGGCCACGTCTCGTATCAACGAAAAGTACGACGCAGGTGACGAATCGTGGCCTGAGAACAAACTCGTTCGGATATCGATTGGGACCGCAACGTCGGAAGTGTACTGAAAGCAGTAACCGAGCAAAATACGACGCAGTCAGTTTCTCATCGGTGGATGGGTTTATCAGATGGGTGGCCGACATTCGAATATGGCCGACCGTCAACCCTCGACTGATGCCCTCCGTCCGAGCGAGACGTATGACGGGCGGATTACGGTCCGACTGATGGACGACGAAGACGGTGTCGAAGAGGTTCGCTGTTCTTCGTACACTGATGCAATCGAACTAGTCAGAGAGAACCAAGACAATGTAGCGGCGGCGAAAATCATCGACAGAGACGACGATGTCGTCTTTACCTCGGCAGAGATGGATATCGACGTCTGGGAGGCGGCCTGGGAAAACGAAAAACGAAGCATGCGCGTCTCCGTCGAACCCCACGACTGTCCGTACGAGAGTATCTCGTGCTTTGCAAACGACCTGTGCGTCCAGTGCCAGATGGACGAAATTCAGTCGCGATGGTAACGTGAACCCGGTTTGTCGATTGCTGGTTCACTTGAGGCGGTCTGCTGCTCTAAGTACCTCGTAACAGGCGTTTATCTGGTGATATCCTACTTTCACCTCGGGCGTGTCGTCGAGGTCTGCATGGATTTCATTTTCACGAGTGAGTTTGAAGTACCAGTTTCCGTGTCCGCGATTCACCATGTGTTCCCATGCATACGACCAGATCTGGTCGTACCAATCGATGAACCGGTCGTCACCTGTGGTCTCGTGTAGTAGTACCGCCGCACCGATTCCTTCCGCGAGCGGCCAGTAGTACTTGTCTTCGACGATGGATTCTCCATCCCGGTCGAAGTTGTAGATGAACCCACCATACTCGTCGTCCCAGCCATTCTCGACCGCAGCGTCGAAGAAGTGGACTGCTCTTTCGACGAGCCAGTCTTCGTCGCGGTACTGTGATAGCGAGACGAGTAACTTACTCCACTCTAGGAGGTGACCTGGTTGGTATCCCCACGGCCTGAAGAGATGTCCCGGTTGGTCACGGTTGTACTCCCAGTCGAGGGCCCAGTCTTCAGTGTAGTGCTCCCACAGCAAGCCATCGCCCCGGTCTGCGAGCCTGAGAGCGAGGTTTTCTGCAATGGTGTACGCCCTGTCGAGATAGTGCTCGTCGCCAGTGTAATCGTAGGCTGCGAGGTGTGCTTCGCACATGTGCATGTTCGCGTTTTGACCACGATATGTCGATACTGGGTTCCAGTCGGCGTCGAGGTTCGAGCGAAACAGCCCCGGGTCGGGTTCCCAGAACTGTTCTTCGATTGTTTCGGTTACTTCTTCGAGATACTCGTCTACTTTGCCGATTCCTGCAGTTCCTGCAGAAGCCAGCGCGAACAGAACGAATGCGTGGCCGTACGTCGAACGCGTGGAGTCTTCGACAGCTCGGCCGTTCATCAGCCACGCGTACCCCCCAGTCTCTGCGTCTCGGTGCTGGGTTACGAGAAACGAGAGGCCATGTTCTGCTGCTTCTTCACACCACGTGGGACCGTCGAGAATCGAACCGACGCTGTAGTTGAAGATGAGCCGACACGTCGCTGGGAGTATTTTCGCCCGAGAATCGTAGACAGTACCATCGTGGTCACTCAGTTGTGGGATGTATCCTCCATAGGTGGTGTCGATACACGTCGGGTGGTAGAACTTCAGTAGGTTCGTGAGATGTTGGTACACCCAGCGTGGGTCTCTAAACACCGATGCTGACGGTCGAATCGAGTATGATGGGTCAGTCATTGTAATGGGGGCGTCGTGATTATTGTCTGAGGATTAATCAAAGAGGAAAATAAGGTTTTCCGCCCAGTCTGGGTCTTACCCGTGGCATCGCCTAATAACGAATCGTACGTGCTCCGTCTCTCTTGAATTTCGAACATAGCTTCTTTGAACTACACGCCTTATCTCGAAAACGCAATTCGGGGGGTTCGCTCGACGGAGTGCAGTCGGGAATTCGGCATGACTCTATTCGAGGGTCGTGAGACACCACCGACGTCGGTGATCGAAACTGCTGAGTATTCAGAAAACGACCCCTGTAATTTAACATCCGTCAATGTCAAGTAATACACATCATGTCCCACGCCGATGCGATTGAGTCCATCGAGATTCAGAACGTCGTCGCTTCCACTGAGATCGGCCTCGAACTCGATTTAGAGCGTCTATCGCTCGACTGGGAGGGCACGGATTACGATCCAGACAACTTCCCAGGGCTCGTCTACCGGACGAGCAACCCAAAGTCTGCGTGCCTCGTATTTCGGTCCGGGAAAATCGTCTGTACCGGTGCGGACAGCGTCGACGGTGTGAACACAGCGCTCGGGATACTGTTCAACGAATTCTCAGACCTTGGTATCCCGGTTCCAGAGGATCCAGAGATAACTGTCCAGAACATCGTCTCGAGTGCTGATCTCAGACATACACTCAATCTCAACGCTCTCGCAATCGGGCTCGGGCTCGAAGACGTCGAGTACGAACCCGAGCAGTTCCCCGGTCTCGTCTATCGTCTCGATGAACCGAATGTCGTCGTGCTCATGTTCGGGAGCGGAAAAATCGTTATCACGGGTGCGAAAGAAGTAGCCAATGCCGAAGGTGCTGTTGAGGTTGTAAGCGAACGAATTCGTGAGTTGGGGCTTCTCGGGTAACCGTTGAGTTGGACTGTTGGAGTTACGTTATTTTGTCCTCGTCCGTTTCTTCTTGTTCTCTATGTTTATCCCTAGATACTCCATCTAGATTGACTACTAGTCTAGAATACTACACACTTACTACTAGTCTTTGGAACTAGTAAACTAACTACTACTCTAGAATATTAGGCAAGAACTTCAGGAGAAGCGGGAGTTAGTTTAGACGATTGTAGAGATGAAGTGAACACACACACCTGCTTCGCGTTTGTAACAGGTACGAGAGACTCTAGTAATGATGAACACACACACCTGCTTCGCGTTTGTAAAACATCCGGCAACATCTGCCGCAACAGACTTCGTTTGAACCAGACCCCTCCCACTATTTCGCGTTACATTCGCGAGGGTAGTGTGTCTGAACACTGGCTGTTGGTCGGTGAGACCAGTCGAAATTACATTCGCGAGGGTAGTCTCCGACGACTTCGTATCGCTCGCTGACAGAGCTGACGGATCACGAGTGTTCATATTCGCCGGATAAGGGTCGCATTTTACATCCGCGAGGGTGGTCCCCCACGTAGATTGTTACATTCGCGGGTGTACCCTCCCAGCAATCATCGAGATGCTCCAGTTCTCCGTTTACTGACCAGCAGTTCGTGTGATATTCTGTACCCTAGACACGCCATCCTCGTTACAATCGCGAGGGTGGTGTCTGACGGAATACTTGCGCGACACCACTTCTGTTCCCTCTATTTCAAATCGAGTCCATACGGTAACCAATAACCCGAATCCCATCGGAGTTACAAACGCGAGTCTACCCTACTCACTTTTAATAGGAGTGGGTATGAATATCGAACTCATATGACGCCGAACGAGACTGATGGGGGTGGACGGGATCCACTGTTCCGTTACGACCAACCTATCTTCGCGAACGAAGATATCCTCAAAATTTCTCACCTCCCTGGCCCCGACAAGATTGTTGGCCGCGACGAACACATGTCGAAAGTTGCGCAAGCGCTCAACCCTGCAATCTTCGGGCGTGAACCGACTCACCTGTTTATATTCGGAAAGACCGGTTCCGGGAAAACACTCAGTGCTCGTCTCGTGAGCGAACGGTTACAGAGCGAAGCACGACGAGAGGATGTCAACGTCGAGATCGCGATCATCGACTGCGGTGAGCAGCACACTGAAGCGTCGGTCATCAAGACACTTGCATCACAAGTCAACGACCCATCGAAAAGTGGGATGTCGATTCCCGAACGTGGGCTTTCGACGGGTGACTACTACAACCGATTGTGGCGAGTTCTCGATACCTGTTCTGACGTCACTATCGTTATCCTCGACGAGATTGATATGCTTCGCGACGACGAAGTCCTGCGAAAACTTTCGCGCGCGGGAGAAAACCAGAAAATCGTCGATTCTCGGCTCGGAATTATCGGCATTTCCAACAAAATCGACTACCCCGAAGAACTGACTGAACGAGTCAAATCCAGTTTTGCTCACGACGAACTCGTCTTCCCCTCGTACGACGCGAACCAACTCCGCGAAATCCTCGAAAACCGGAAAGACGCGTTCAAGCCCGGGGTCCTCACTGACGACGTTATCCCACTCGCGAGCGCACTCGCCGCACAGGAGCACGGCGACGCGAGAAAGGCTATCGACATTCTCCGGAATGCAGGCCGTATCGCCCGAAAGGAAGGCGCCGAGACCGTCACCGACGACCATGTGAGAGCGGCGAAAGAGAAAAGCGAGGCGGACCGGTTCAGCGAACTTCTCGAGGGAACGGCAACTCAGTCAAAAGCAGTCCTTTACTCACTCGTGCTCCAGACCGGGGGTCGGAAAACTGCCGAGATTACGACGAACAAAATCTACCGCCAGTATCTCACCGTCGCTGAAGATCTCGATATGGACCAGTTGTCCGAGCGCCGTGTTCAAGAATTACTTCAGGAACTCGACTTCCTCAATGTCATCCAATCTGAAGTACGTGGTCGTGGACGCGGACAGGGGGTCCACGGAACACACCGACTTCTCGAAGATCCAGATATTGTGAAACGGGTCTTGCTCAGGGATAGTCGAATATCCACACTCGAATAACTCTCCACACCACTCCTCTTTCTCCTCTCCACACCACTCCTCTTTCTCCTCTCCACACCACTCCTCTTTCTCCTCTTTTCCTCACTACTCTTCGTCCTCCTTTTCCCTCTTTCCTCACGGCATTTGCTCACACTCGCAACATTCAAAGGTGAACCTACCTCTCTCAAAACTCAAATAATCCAAATTATCCAAAAACTCAGGGTAATTTGAATGTTGTAACTGTTTCTATTTCCTCGAACTATTTGGGTCCGTCTGGTAATTTTGAGCCTGTGTATCTCGTAGATACCGCACATGTTCAACACAAGTTAACTACACCGATCGTATTGATTATTCGAATAATTTAGAAAATCTGGACAATCTACATAGCTTGGATACGTGCATTCATAGACGCTATCAGTTAGTCGTTAGTGAATTATCTAAATAATTCACAGTGCCCAAGAGTCGCTTCTACAATGAATGTTCTCCAGTACCTGGCTGTTTTGAATAATATAGGCTGTGTAAATTATTTGGATAATCCACAAGTTCTGGGTATTCTATATAATTCTGATTCTTCAAAGACTTTGAATTCCACACTGAGCATAGGTTGTGTGGAGTATCCAGAGATCTCACTAATTGACGAGGGCGACAAGAATTCGCACAACCTACATCCTGTAAGCTATTCCAATTATTTGGACAAGATAGATACTGTGCGTAATCTGGACCACCCAAATTATTTAAGAAATGTAAATTCTTTCACTACCAGTCTGTGTGTTGAACCTCAGTATGATTTGTCGAGGCGAAGAACAGTGCTACGGTGTCATCAGCCTGCGCATTAAAAATCCCAACTCACCTAATCTACACAATCTGCATAATGTGGATAATCTTCTACTCCTCGTCGAGTTCTCGTTGTTCGAGCACACGTTCAACAATCAGGTCGGGATGTTCTGAGACGACCGAAAGCGCGGCGTTATGAAGCTCGCTCTTTTTGATGTTTTTCAGACCATGCTCACGAGTGAGTTCTCGCTCGACGTCGTAGGTGATGATGTCGTCGAACTCTGCTGCCACTTCTTCGAGGACGTAGAGGGCTTTGTGTACGGTTTCGTCGAATTCGAAAGCTGGTTTTTCTTTCGGAGAGGGATCTGCTTCGACTGCTGCTGATTCTTGTGGTTCGTCTTCCGGTTCTGGCTCGGGCTCAGTCGCAGGCTCAGCCTTCGAACTCGTGGCCGTGCTGTCTCCCATCGCTGCGTCCAGGTCTCCAAATGGATCGCTCATCGGTCTACCTCTCCTGTTTCGATGATTTCTGCTAACTCGTCGTAACACTCGAGTTGGTCACACGAACTGTCGTAATCTCGAAGTGGCATATGCTCACGAATCGAATCGTCGATAGCCGACCGGTGACGGATTCCCGGTTTTGGGAGGTCGTCGTCCCAGGTTCCGTTGTCGACTTCTTCGAAGAACGTTGGGTCGACGTATCCGAAGTTCGGTAGCTTCGAAGAAATATTCGGCTTCGAGACGAGCGCTTCTATGAGACGGCGAGTCGGTCGCGCGTGGTCGAGTCGGTCACGAAGGTCAGTTGGAACGACGGCGAGTATACGGAGTTCGAAGTGCTCTCGAGCTGGTTGAATCAGTCGTTTGACGGTCTTTTCGAGTCCCGAGAGTGCGCCAGATTCAGGCCGCATCGGCAACACCAAGTTCTGCGTTGCATACAGTGCGTTGTCGTTTAGCTTCCCACGCGCTGCAGGGCAATCTACGACGATGTAGTCATATTCGTCACCCAAGAGCGGGTCGACGACTCGCTGTTTGAGACGCGCAGACCCCATCATCACTCCACCGAGGTCGGATTCGACCTGCTCGATACGGTCGTTCGATGGCAACAGGTCGATTTCGAAGTCGGTGTCTAAAATCAGCTCAGTGGGTTCGAGCTCAGCATCGTCGAGGAGTACGTCGCCGAGATGTGCCTCTGAATAGAACTCGTCGCCATAGCCGAGGCCTGTGGTCGTGTGACCGTTTGGGTCCAAATCGATGAGGAGTACGTCGTTCTCTCGGTGGGCAAGTTCCCGTGCGAGGTTGATAGACGTCGTTGATTTTCCGATACCACCTTTCAGGAGACATACACTGACTGCGCGTGACATGGTGAGTGGGAGTTGTATCGCATTCAGTGATTGTCGCCATTCTTGAAATAATTATGGTTATTTTGAATGGGTGAATAATCTAGATAATCTAAATAATTTGAGAAACTCACCACACCTGCGATGCTATTTCACAGAGGAGAACATCCAAAGATGCAGAAATCAATTAATCCGCTGAGTTGGATAATTTGGATAATCTACTCAACCTTTGATTATTTCAATGTGTGCCTGGGGAATATTATTACAGGAGAACAGTCCTGCCAACGGAAAAATTATCCAAATAATCTAGATGTTTCTTGAAGTGATTCTCAAAACAATCACCCCTTGCCCGCTGAACGTTGTCTTCGAACGGCACCCATACTATTCGTATCGTTATTTCGACATTCAATATGATTTAAGCCACTGTTCCCCATATTCGGGATAGTGACAGATATTTCAGACTCTCTTCGGCTCTTGTTCGAAACAACAATCGAGCGCGATGGGAACCGGTACGTGGTCCCGATTCCGAAAGAACTCGTCGAGAATGGGTCGTTTTCGACGGCTGAAACGTATCGGATCGCCCTGTTGACGGCGGCCGCATCCGAAACCACTCAGCAACCCGACACGGTTTCCCCCTCAACTGAACCGGAGACGACACAGTCAGAGCAGGAATGGAACCGGACAGACTCAGCACCAAAACCATCGGCTTCTCACGCATCGGGTGCTCGAAGTCCACCGGTCGAAGAAGGTGACGTCCGAACGGTCACGATCGACACACTCGGTGATCAGGGCGATGGCATCGCGAAAGTCGAACGTGGGTTCGTCATCATCGTGCCGGACGCTCGCCCGGGAGATAAGGCCGAAGTCAAAATCACCGACGTCAAACAGACCGTGGCCTTCGCCGAGATGATCAGTGAGGCAACGGTTCGCTAACTTCGGAGCGTTACGATTTGGAGAGGCGCAACTGAAAACAAGACCCACTTCCACCATTTGCCAGTCAATTCTCACGAAAATCGCGGGTATCGGCGTCTGTTCGATACGGACGCGCTTACCTTTGGGACGGGATTTCCACTCACAAATCAACACGAAGAGCTGCCCGACTCTGTGGAAGAACGTCGACTCGCTTCTCTCGCAGAATCGCTCGGATTTGACGGACTTTGGGTCCGTGACGTGCCGACCTACTGGCCTTCCTTTGGCGATGCAGGCCAGACGTTCGACGTCTGGCCATGGCTTACACACGTCGCGTCGGCGACTGACGAAATCGCACTCGGAACTGCAAGTGTCGTCCTTCCGCTTCGACATCCACTTCACGTCGCAAAGGCAGCAGCGTCCGTAGACCAACTGTCGAACGGGCGGCTCGTTTTGGGTGTTGCATCTGGCGACCGCGACCCTGAATTCCCAGCCTTCGGCATCGACGCAGAAGACCGAGGAATGTTGTTCCGGGAGAGTGTGAACCTCCTCCGAACCGTTTGGCAGGAGGAATACCCGGTGGTGAAATCACCGTGGGGAAATCTCGATGGGGAACTGTCTGTCGTCCCCAATCCCACGACAGAGACGTTGCCACTGCTTCCGACTGGGTACGCCCGTCAGTCTCTCGAATGGATCGCTGACAACGGTGATGGCTGGATTTTTTACCAACTTCCACAGAACACACTGGAACGCTATCTCACAGATTGGCGTGATGCGGCAGGTCAGACGCCATTTACGATGGCCGTTCAAGTCGAACTTGCGGAGAGCCCAGACGCTGGGCCGGAACATATCCATCAGGGGTTCCGTGCCGGTACTGAGTGGTTCCGCGAGTACTTCGACCAGCTCGATGAACTCGGTGTCGACCACGTCATCGTTGGACTGCGTGGTGACGACCCCGAAAACGCGCTGACAACGTTCTCGGAGCAGGTCATGAAACAAATATAGACGTAGACTGCCCCGTTTGAGTGCGGTCAGAGTTCCCTCGTTGATTTGTAATATCGCCTCGATGTTTTGTTAGGCTCGCCCCATCGCGTTATTGGTCTTCGAACGGCGATTTCGCGTGTTCTGGGACCGAATCCGGTCGCGTCACGATATTCTCCCGGCCAATGTTTATCTTCGTGACGTCTCCCTCGTCGGCCATCCGCGAGAGGACACGACTCACTTTCGACTTCGACCACCCAGTGCCTTCGACGACGGCAGATTGTCGGAGCTGGCCGTCGTGCTGGTCGAGCAGTTTGAAGACACGTGCTTCGTCGCTTAGCGGCTCTTCAGGCGACTGTTGTGACTCAGTTGCTGGTTCACCCGACTGCGCTGGTGTTGTTCCTGCGTCTCTCTCAGGGCTCTGGGCAATCCTGACAATTTCATTCGGGAGTCGCACTCTCCCAGACGCGACTGCAAATCCGCCACCGATGAGTGCAACGAGGCTGAGAACGAGGATGACGACCATCGGTTGGATGGTGTCGATTGGGTTGATGTTCGACCCCGGTGCACTGTTCGGGTCCGTCCCTTCTTCGATTTCTGTTCCGTCACCGATACCGTCACCGTCGGTATCTCCTTGGTTTGGATTCGTGTTGGTTACCGTGACTTCTCTCCCATCTTCGAGTCCGTCACCATCGGTGTCGACCTCAGTTGGGTTCGTTTCGTACCGGTTCAGTTCTTCGTTATCGTTGAGTCCGTCACCGTCCGTGTCTTTCGCCGTCGGGCTCGTTTCGTGGATATTGACTTCTGGGCCGTCTTTGAGCCCGTCTTCGTCCGTGTCCTCGCTCGTCGGGTTAGTTTGGTACTGGTGGACTTCTTCGCTGTCGATGAGTCCATCGCCGTCGGTGTCTCCAGTCGTGGGGTCACTTGCGTACGTGGTGACTTCGACCCCGTCTTCCAGGCCATCGCCATCCGTATCGACTTCTGTGGGGTTACTCCCGTGTTCGTTTACTTCGACGCCATCGCTCAGTTCGTCACCGTCTGTATCGGTACTCGTTGGATCTGTCTCGTAGCGATTCACTTCGGCCCCGTCGTTGAGTCCATCAGTATCGGTGTCTGCAACACGGATACTGGTGCCATGTTCCAACTCGCGTTTGTTTCCGAGCGAATCCCCGTCTGCATCTCCTTCGGCAGGGAACACGGTGAGGGGGTGACTGGCAGATGTGACTGTCTCACCGTCTGCAGAATTGTAGACTTCGGCAACCAAGACTTGCTCACCGGTTGCGTTCACCGGCCACTCACTGACGTCGAAATTGGCCCGCTGTTCGGTCCCTGTTGCTTGAATCTGCTGACACCCGAGCGCAGTCGTAGCATCACCGCGTTCCGTGTGGACACAGACATCGTAGACTCCCTCTTGGGCGACCAACACGACGGAGATACTCGAAGGCTGCCACGCCGTAACGAACGTCCGCCCATCTTCGGACGCGACGACACCCGGTCCAGTGTGTTCGAGAGCGCGGATCTCGACGCCTGTCGCGGTTTGAGACACTGCAGGTGCGACACCTGCGATGAGGAGGAGGAAAACCACGATGAGGGTGAATCCAGACCGCGAGGCGCTAAGAGGTGGCATATTCTCGTTCAATGTTTTTCGATTCTCTGACCGTATAATATTTTGTTTATCTGTTTGAGGGCAAATAATCACAAAATAATGAATTTCTTCCCCCAAAGAAGTACATACCTTCCAATAGTTCTACGGGGGTTGCACACTCTCGGCTTCGATCTCAGAGACTAGTGTGTGAATCTGCCTGTTGAAACCGACACGAATCCCAATTCAAACTGCTCGTGGGGTAGTACGTTCGTCTAAAACAGTTCCAAAAACCCCGTGATAGCCTTCACTGAGGCGTTTGATGCCCTTCTGCTGGTTATTGGATACTGTCAACAATCCACTCGTAATCGGGCGTAAATATTCAATTAATCCGACTGAAACAGTCGAAACAGTGCATCGAAACTGTTGTCGGACGGAAAACTGTCGGAACGACTCTCCCCCATTATCATCCCTCCTCCTATAGGTGAGGATGCGATGTGCAACACACTGATTCGACGGCGGTTCAGTGCGGACGCAGCTGCGGTTACAGCCGCGTACGTTAGTTGCACAGACATTGGTCGTACCGACGATGTCGCCAACGGTCCCCAACCGGATCACGAACCCGAAGCTGGCGATACCGAGAACACCGATGCCACCCCCGTACCCGGTGAATTCGGCCCGAAGACTTGGCTGGTACCGCTCCCCGCGAGCAGTCAAGAGACGAAGACAACCTCGGCGTGAAATTCAGCGTAATTTCGATGGCCTCACCCATGGCCCCGAGGTACCCTCCCCAACCGAACCCGCGACAGCACCCTCCTCCAGGGAGTTGACGCGGGTACCCCCCAAAGAGTCCCTAACGGGACTTACCCCTACCCGCAACCCCCCCGCTGACGCAGTCCCCCCCACTGGACTCAACTGACGAAGTCCCCCCAAACGAGTCCACAACGGTATCCCGCTGATGCTGCCCCTCCCAACAAACTACCGCTGACGCAGTTTCTACGAGATTTACGAAAATAGAACCCACGAAGACGTTCAGTGTGGTACTCTATTAAAAAGAAGTTACATTCACGATTCGTGGGTATCGTCCGCAGATTCAACTACTCCGAGAGAGATGTATCCTATACTGAAGCCATGACGAAGCCAGTACTTGTTCACGGGCACGAGACGGAATCGCTCGATTGGGAGAGACTCGACTCCCTTCCACACGAGACACAAACAGTCGCAGTCTCGTGTGCCTCTGGACCCCGTCACGAATCGGAGTGGGTAGGCATCCCCATCGGCGAACTTCTCGATGTTTCCGAGGCCTCCCCAGACACGACGCACCTCGCGGTCACGAGCGACGACGACTGCCACGTCTACGTCGAAATCGGTGACGCGCTCTCTGGGATGCTTGCGCTAGAACAAGACGGAGCGCAGTTAGCGAAACCGAGGCTGGTTGTGCCCGGGATCGACGGAATGCGCTCGGTCAAAGAAGTCGTCGAAGTAGCGGCAGTCTCGTTGGACTCCGACACCGATCCACTGTCGCTCGAACGACATCCGAAGATAGACGACGCGGAGGCGTGATGGGAGTGTCGCCAGACGAAGTACGCGGTGTCGTTCTTGCTGGCGGCAAAAGCACTCGGTTCGGTGACCAGAACAAAGCGCTCGCACGCTTCGACGGAGACCCGCTTATTACACACGTCGTCTCGACGCTTCGTGATGTGACTGGCACGGCACCGATGCTGGCTGTCAGCTCCTCCGAACATGCCGACGATATTCTCGAACTCCACCCGAATGTCCCCTCAGTCTCTGACGACGCCTCCTTCGTGGGGCCGATCGCTGGGCTCTTCGCGCTCGCTGCAGAAGTTCGCACACCGTGGGTTGTCGTCACTGGGTGCGACATGCCGCTCGTCTCGCAAGAAGCAGTACTGACGCTTCTCGACCACGCAACTGCGACCGTCGATGCTGTGGTTCCGACAGCTGGGGGACATCGTGAACCATTGTTTGCCGCGTATCGCACAGCGTCGATTCGAGCATGCCGCCCGGAGATTCCCCATGACGCTGGGCCACAACGTCTCTTGGATGTCCTTCCAACTGTGAGATCCCTTCGTACCGACTCCTGGCCAGAACTGGCGACCGCTGTGACGAACGTCAATACACAGGCAGAACTTGCAGCCCTCACCGAGGAGTCTATTGCAGACAACTGTATTCGGTAGATGCCGGACCGATATTAGAGTCAGAGGCTGTTACGTTCGAGATGCCAGAATCACCCGGGCGATGAGCGGGATATCACGGAGATGCACGAGTTTTGAGAGTGACCGAATACTCCCGCTGTCAGCGCTCTCTAACTCGTCAGCGTCGATACGGCCGAGGTCTCGGATGAACGTGTCGAGTCGGTCGTTGGGCGCACTGTAGAGGATGTGACTGATGAGCAGTCGGATTCTCATCTTCGGTGCGACTTCGGTGTGCCACCGATCGTCGTAGGCTGACAAACTCGCTGCGGAGGTGTCTACTTCGTTGGCGATGAAGCAGTTGTCGGCAGTGATAGCCGCGGCCCGACCTGATTTCATACACGCGTTGATTCCTTCTCCCCAGACAGGGTCGACGGTGGGGACCGTATCTCCGATGGCCATGAAGTTGTCCGTACTCAACCGCTCTGGCAGCTGTAAATGTGCAGACCCACGATGGTGTCGCCCAGCGATGCGCTCTGCGTTCTCGAACCGCGGGTCTGACTCCAGCCAGTACGCTAGGTAGTCGTCGATACGCATCCCGTCGGTGGCGTACTTGCGAAAGGCGTCGTTTTGGAGATAACAGAGGCCGACTTTGGCGGTGTCCCCGCCAGTGTGAAATATCCACGAGTAGCCGCCGGGTGCGATATCGTGGTCGAGACGGAGCATCATCGCATCCGTCAGGTCAGCGTATCCGTCATGGTCGAGGTCGACACCATCCATCTCGTACTCGATGGCGATGGCCTGGTTTTTCCGTTCGAGTGTGCTCACACCGACTTGTTTCGAGAGGACTGCGGCTGGTCCTGTTGCGTCGACGACGATGTCGCCGTACACCTCGTTACTCCCTCCGTACTGGACGCCGACCAGTTCTCCGTTTTCGACGAGTGGCTTGTTGACGCGGGAGCTAAAGCGGTACTCCGCTCCTGCGGACTGGCCGTCTTTCACGAGGAACCGCTTGAACTTGGGGAAATCGAGGACGCCGCCTGGCTGATACTGAACGAAATGGTCGGTTGGGGATTCCAGAACGACGTTGTCGGTGTAGTTCATCACGACGTCGTCAGGAATCCCGAACGACGACAACATCGCCGGAAACGTTCCACCTGTCGATTTGTTGCTCTGCCGAGGGAACTCGTCTTCGCTCTCTGCTTCGAGGACGACGACGTCGTATCCTCGTCTCGCAAGGTCGCGAGCACACTGTGCACCCGCCGGGCCTGCGCCGGCGATTACAACGTCGAAGTGGTCTTGCTGGGAGTTTGGCATCGTTGGTCTCCGGTGAGGTTTGCCACCCACAATCTCTGTCGGTGTTCGAAATCGTGTTAGGGCAACGACGAGAGGGAAATTGAATATTGCGCCTATTCGAGTGTGAGAACGTTCCAATTTCAAAATGGTCAAACAGAACCAAAACTACGTCTCTATCTATATCAAAAAACAGTATAATAGTACAAAAACGAGGTGGCATAATAGTATCAAATTTCAGTATAAATTACCTGTACTGAAATACAGTAGTATAAATCCAAGCCAGATACAGGCCTAAACTACAGTATTCGTTAATGTACCTATCACAGATTTTTGATAGGTATCATGTATATTTCGGTTTGTATATGTGTTTTGAAAATGGATGTTTATCGTCGTCTTGGTGTCCTTTCGAGAACCTTCCACGATTTTGCGTGATTACATACGGGAGAGATACGATGAAAGCCACTCCCGTGTTATCTCGTCGTGCGAAACTGTCGACCCATCGTGTTCGGATGCAAACGATGCCGCATCGTCGACCGACGAAAACGGATGGAGTTCTTTGCCCATCCCGCCGTGAACGTCACTGTTCACGACGTAGGTCATCTCTGTGGCGTCACCAAAGGTATCTGCAGCGGTGTGCGTCGATATGAACGTCTCTCCTGCTTCTTCGACGAGGTCGTATTCGACGGTTGAGTAATCGGTGACGTAGATTGCGAGCGCCTTCCACCCCTGTCGCTCTCGGTCGAAGTGGTACGGGAACAGCCCCATACTCAGCGTGTGGAACCACGCGGGGTTGTCGTGGCCGTCAGGCGAGTTATCACGGTAGAATATCTGCCCGTTTGGACCGAAATGGTCTCCGATTATCATCCCGCCGGCGTCGTCTTGTTTGCCGCCAGAGAGGTCGATAGGCTCGGGAATCTGTTCGTCGTCCGCGCCTCCGCCACCAAGACAGCCAGCGACCCCGGTAACTGCGCCGATGCCGACTGCTTTGAGCAGATTCCGACGGGTTCGGTAGGTCTTACTCACCGAGTCTGTGGTTCTCGCGAAATCTGTAGCACCCGCGCAGTCTCTGGCTCCCGCGTAATCTGTGGCTCCCGCGTAATCTGTTGCCAGCCCATCAGTCGTTTGGGGCTCTGAATTGTTCATGGATGTCATACTCGTCAGAGGCTCCGTCGCCGAATTACCCGCGCCGCAACCCCGACAGGGACGACGACCCACGCCAGCGCACTGGCGACGAGAACTGCCGTCGAAAGGTCGGTTTTGGCGACGACTGCTGCCATCCCGCTGCCGGTCGCGTCGATTCCCGAGAGGACGAACACACGGAAGATATCGATCGGATTCGCGAGCACGAGACCTGTGAGTGCGACGTTCGGGAGATCGGAGGCGGCGATGAGTCCGAGTGCGGCGAGATCGTGACCGAAGACTAGCCACACCCACACGAGGAGCGCTATTCCGAGTGCGTGGGTCTTCTCTGCTGCCACGGTGGAGACGAGGACGCTGATAGCGAGGAACGCCAATCCCAGCGTGACGGCACCGAACAGGACGTTCGCGTACAGACTCCACGGAACCGTGTCGGCGCGGAGAAAGAGTGCGATGCCACCGATTCCGAATCCGATGGCCGTGGCCCCGACGAGAGACGCCGCACGTCCGAGGAACGCACCGGTGACGACCCGACCGCGAGAGACAGGGAGCGCGAACACCATATCGAGCCACCCAGTCTCTTCTGCACCGACGATGGTGTCGTACCCGTAGACCAACGCAGCGAGTGGGACGAGATACGTCGCCAGTGAGGCGAGGCTGACGATGACGGCATCGACCCGGACTGGCCCCGGTGAAGACCCGCCGAATCCGACGACCAGAAGCGAGAGGAGGCCGAACAGTGTCGTCAGCGCCAACGTCCACCGACTCCGAAGCGAGAGTCGGTACTCCAACTGGGCGACTGTGAGTATCTGCCCTGTGACCGGGAACCCGGCCCACCCCGAGGTCTCGGATGTACTGTCCAACGCTGCCGTCACTCCGCCGTCGGGTTCACGAATGGTGGTCGGTGGCTGGTCGTCGCTCATGCGCGTTCACCATCCGTCGTGGGTTGTCGTGATTCCGTCGTGGGTTGTCGTGATTCTGCCGCGGGTTGTCGTGTATTGTCCCCAATGTGGAGTTGGCCGAGGTCACCGTGTTGTTCGAAGTCGGAGAGCACCTGCTCGAAGACGCGTTCGAGCCCGGGTTCGCGGACGTCGTAGCCCTCGATTGGGACGGCCTCGGTGAGTTCGGTCAGCAGGTTCGGAACGTCGTCTGGGTTGCAGTCGACGAAGACCACGTCGCCGTCGTGGTCTGTCGAGTGAATCGACCCCCCGTTAGCAGTGGCGATTGCCTGCACGTCGTCGAGAGATGGTGCGTCCCCGAGACGAATCCGGACGCGAACCTCGTCGGTCAGCTCACGACGCAACTCGTCGATGTCGCCGATGGCTCGGAGTTGTCCATCGTGGAGGATGGCAACCCGCTCACAGAGTGACTCGATTTCCGAGAGGACGTGTGAGGAGATGACGACGGTGAGGTCAGACTGGGCGTCGAGACGCTCGATGACGCGGTGGAAGTCCGCGACTCCTCGCGGGTCGAGCCCTGCGGTCGGCTCGTCCAACAGCAGGATTCGAGGCCGAGAGAGGAGCGCAGCGGCCAGTCCGAGTCGTCGGGTCATCCCGTTGGAGTACCCGCCGACCTGCCGACCTGCCGCGTCCGAGAGTCCGACGACCGAAAGGACGGCGTCGATTCGACTCGCCGCCTCGGACAGCGTGTGCATTCGAGCGTGGAACGCGAGTACTTCTCGACCGGTAAGCGACGAGGGGAACCCCGCGTGTTCAGGCAGGTAGCCGACGATACTCCGAAGTCCCGGCCCGGCGGCCGACACGTCAGTTCCGGCCACCGACACCGTTCCGTCGTCCGGCCGGATGTGACCGACGAGGAGTTTGAACAGTGTCGACTTTCCCGCGCCGTTCGTTCCGAGGAGTCCGAAAGTCGTCCCCGATTCGACGGCGAGCGAAAGCCCGTCGAGTGCCGTTATCTCGCTATACTCCTTTCTTACACCGGAGACTTCAATCGCGTTCATAGTATCGTTTCCATCCTTCGTGGGGTGGTGAGGTGAGCGGGTGGTGGTCGACGATTCCAGGCACCTCGATGACCGGGAACGAACTCTCGGCCAGTCTGAGCGCGTCGAATGCCGGACTCGACGCGAAGACGGTGGCCTGCGGGTGTTCGTACGTGAGGCGTTCGACGAGACCCGACGGTCGATGCCGGATGTCGTTGACGCCGTCGTTGTCGACGTCGGAGTCACGCGCGTCGGACCAGTAGTTCCCTCGCGTGCTTCCGTTCCACTCCATGAGTTCGCCAACGAGTGCGCGAACCTGTTCGTCGTTGTTGATGAAACTGTTCTCGGAGACGTTCTCGCTGATGCTGCCGGCAGTGAAGTAGACGCCGACTCGGTTTTCGAGGAAGAGGTTCTCGGAAATCGTGTTGTTGACTGAGTTGAACACGAACATCCCGTTTTTGTTGCCGACGACCTCGTTTCCGCTGACTACCGAGTGGTCGATTCGTTTGAGGAAGATACCGTGTCCACTCGTTCCGCTGTTGTTCACGGCGACGTTTCCGACGACGTTGATGCGCTCTGAGAGCATCACGGCGTATCCCGCGTCGTTGTCGAACGCGACGTTGTCGACGAGGGTGCAGTCGTCTGAGTACATGTAGTGGACGCCGTACCGGAGGTCCCACAAGGTGTTGTTCCGAGCGGTCACGTCGGATGCCCACGAGTAGTAGATGCCGTCGCGTGCGTCGGTAATGCGGTTGTCGACGATGGTCGCCCCGTCCGATTTCCAGACTTGGATGCCGTTGCCACGGAACGACCGCGGTTCGACGCCCTCACGGCCGACGATGGTGTTGTTCTCGATGTGGACGCCAGAGACGCCGTTGAGCCAGATTCCGAACGTCGCGTCGGTCACGCGACTGTCGCGAATTGTCACGTCTGTTCCGTTGACCCAGATACCCGCATCGTTCGTGGAGGTGTCGTACCCGCCGTTGTACACCCACACGCGTTCGACCGTCACGTCGTCTCCATTGACCGTGAGGACGTTGCCAGACCCGTTTCCGTCGATTCGGGCGGTGAGACCAGGTGCCCCAACGAGCGTGATGTTCGACGTATTGACGACGATGCGCTCGTCGAACTCACCGCTGAGTCGAATTCTGTCACCCGGTTCTGCGGCATCGACAGCGGCCTGTAGTGACGTGTAGGTCTCGGTTCCGATGGTTGCAGTACCAGATTCAGTCGGCCCGTCGAACGAATACTCGTTCGGGACCGGTGCATCGAAGGCGACTGCAGTCTCTGTTTGGGACTGGGACGGGACGGTTGCAACGCCGATGCCGGCAGCGATGAGAACGACACTGGCGACGACGGCGAACAATCGACTCACCGGGATACTCATGTCTGTACTCACCCTTGTTTCGGTTTCACGCTCGTTCCATCGTCTTTCTCGGCACGGTCACTCGGTGAAGCCGTTCGAATCGAGCCCAGACGACGCCGAATCGACCCTGCGGCGGTCGAGAACGTGGCGTCAGTGTCGCGGTAGTAAAACGCGACGACGAGGAGACCTATGGCAACGATCGACATATACGCCCCTATTCCTAAACTGGAGAAGCTCGTGATGTTTGCCACTTCGTACTTCCCAACCAGTGGCGGTGTGAACGGGTCGACACCGATGACTGGCGCTTCCGGGTCGAGGTTGTGACCGGTCTGGTAGAGTCGGTACTGAATGTCGGCTACCATGACGGTAAACACGGTAATCGTCCCGAGGAGCTGGTACGTCAGACCACGCTTCAACTTCTTGATGGTGGGTGCGATTGCAACGAACGCACCGCCTGCAGCGACTGCGACGAACGCGAGCGGTCCGAGGGACCACTCGGGGACGTCGACGGCGGCCTGATGCACTTCGAAGTTGGGCTGCCAGTAGACCGGGTCCGGGTAGTAGAACCCGATGTATTTGTTGAGTCGCGCCATCTCGACGTAGTCTCCACTGATGCGTGGATACGCATACAGGTCCAGATGCAACACCTCGTTCGGATACTGGACCGCGTGAACGTTTATCGACCACATCGGGAACACCAGGGCAGCAACAAATAACAGCGCGGCTAGCACCGGCAACCCCCGGCGCAATTGGGCAAACTCTTCGAGACTCGGTGGTCGGTAGCTCATGGTCTAGCTTCTCGGCTCGACGATCATCCGCGAGCGCATCTCCAGGTGGAGTGCGCTGCAGAAGTACGTACAGTAGATCCAGTACACGCCCGGCTTGTCGGCCGTGAACGTAGCCTGCCGGGTGTCCTGTGGCGCGAGTGCGAGGTGGACGTTGTGTTCAGGGATGGCGAGTCCGTGAACGATGTCCTGACTGCCCTCGATGTTCGTCGCGGTGAGTTTGACCGTGTCACCTTCCTTGACTCTGAAGTCACGGAGACCGTACTCACTCCGCTTGACGGAGGTGTACACTTCGACAGTCTCGTCGTCGATGCGCTCGACCCGCGAGTTGCTCTCGGTGACGTACTCTTTTTCGCCCTCGTAGTCGGCTTTGTCCCACGTCGTCGCTGGCGATATCTTCTCCTTCGACGCGAAGATTGCGTCGTGCGGCTCTGGATACACCGGGTGGTCGGAGACGAGTTCCATGCCGCCGGTCTCGTCGTCCTTGTCGTTGCCGATGTAGATGAGCTGGTCGTTGTCCGGGTAGATCGGGCCGACAGGCAGGAACCTGTCTTTCGAGAGCTTGTTCAGAACGACGAGCCAATCACCGGTCGGCTCGGTCGACATCGCCTGCACCGCCTGGATGTGACCGGGGTTGTAGTGAACGTCTATCTTCCCGAGGATTGCCTCCTCGGACGCTTTCGGCGAGTTGATGGCCGTCTCGATATCCCACTTGACGACCTGCGAGTCGATGAACAGCGAGGTGTAGGCGTGTCCACGTCCGTCGTAGGTCGTGTGGAGTGGGCCGAGACCGACTTTCGGTTGGCCGACGATGACGTTCGCCGGGTCGGGTTCCGTGCTGAGTTTCTCGATGTCGATGATAGACACCGTGGGCGAGAGCTTTCCGGCGACCATTCCGTACTTGCCGTCCGGCGTGACTTCGACACAGTGCGGCGACTTCGGCGTCGGGATGTACCGAACGAGTGGCTCGTCACCCTGGTTGAGCGAACTGTTTTTCGTTCCGTCGACGATTGGAATGCCGTTGACTTCGCGGTAGTTCCCGGCGTCGACGGCAGCCTGAATTGCTGGGATGTTGAACGCCTTGACGAAGTCACGGTCGTTCTTCGTCATCTCTTCGACTTCGACGCCCTCTTCGTCGTTGTAGGCAGACGAGAGCGCCCATTTCCCGTCTTTGTCGGTGTCGATGATGTCGAGGTTGCCGTCGACTTCGACCTGCCAGAGAACCTCCATCGACTCGGGGTCGAGGGCGGACAGCAGCGAGACGTACTTGTCTGGGTTGTCCAGGTCGCGGCCGTCGTTCGGGAGCGGCGTTCGGAACTCGCTGTTGGCCAGAATGTACTCCGTGTCGGGGCTCTGGACACAGCACCCGTGGACCGATTGGACGTTCGGGATGTTGGTGATCGCGTCCGTCTCGAAGTACTTCAGGTTGATACGAGCGACACGTCCGTGTGCCTTGTCGTTGACGTACAGATACCTGCCGTCGTACTTCCCGTCGGTCTCGGAGAGGCCTGGGTGGTGGGAGTCGCCCCACTTGAAGTCACCTGCGTCTTCGAGCAGTTGGGTGGTTTCGTCGTCGAATCCGTAACCCTTCGCTTGCTCGGGGTTGAAGACGGGAATTCGGGTGAGTTCGCGCATCGACGGGAGGCCGTAGATGCGAAGGTCACCGGAGTGACCACCGGACCAGAAGCCATAGTATTCGTCGTGTTCACCCGGCGGGACGAAGTGGTCAGGAACGTCTCCAGAGCCGGTTTGGTTGGTGCCGCCACTGCTTGACCCACCGTTGTTCATGACGCCGGCGCAGCCGGCCATCGAACCGATGGCACCGACAGCGGCCCCTGCTTTCATGAAGTCGCGTCGGCTCAGACCGAGCGAGGGGAGTTCGAGAGAGACGGTACTCTCTCCTGCTGCCGTCTCGTTGGTGTCGGCCAGCACCTCGTTGAGTTGTTCCTCGTATTCGGTTACTGGGTCGCTCAGTTCGTCAGTAGTGTTGTCCGTGGATGAATGTTCAGTCATTTAGACTACCTCGATGGTCCCGACCATCCCGTTCAGCTCGTGGGGGATGCAGTAGTACTCGTACGTGCCTTTGGTTTCGAACGTGTGTTCGTACGTTCCACCTGCTTCGATGTTGCCCTCGTCTGGGTAGCCATCTTTCGCCGCCTGCTCTGAGTCGAACCCGCCGGTCGCGAAGTATTCCGCACCGTCCGGAATCTTGTCTTCGTATGCGGTCACTGTGTGACCGATAGAGCCGACGTTTTCGAACGTGACTGTCGTCCCCGCTGGAACTTCGATGGCAGCTGGTGCGAACTTCAGTTCGTCGTTCATATCGACGACGTCGGTCTGGGTTGCACCACTGTCGCCACCGCCTGATTCTTCGGTGGTGGTCGCCTCAGTCGATTCATTGCCACCGTCGGAATCACCATCACTCGCTGAGCCAGTACACCCTGCAAGTGCGATACTAGTCGCCGCTACGCCAGCGGCACCGAGTCGATGCAACACGTTTCGTCTGGTTCGCTTCCGGGACATCGTACAAGCGACGGTTTGCCTGTGATCTGGTTATATACCGTCCGTGATTCCAGAAGCTGGAGATGGTGGCGAACATGTTCGCCCCCTACTTGTGTCTCTCCGATACTATCGCTGAATTGGAGTGTTATTGTCTCACTCAGAGACTCGGGCCGAATATATTCGGCAGAGAACATAGTTCCATTTCCGATAATCTCCGTGTAGATAGCAGACGCCTCATCAAACGGTACGAGAGATGGCGTCTTCGAGTAATACGACCATGATACCGAATTTGGCCACAGAAAGTCGCACCGCAGGCAGACTCTCGATGCGTCCGACACGTGTTTGGACTGTCGCAGACGTGCCCACCGAGTCCGATAGCGGGCGGACTATCGGACGGGGGTGTCAGGGCCGATGAACAGCCTCGACGTTGCAATCGTCGGGATGAAGACGGCAACGCTGCTCTTCGGCGGTCTGGTGACGTTCGTGACCTACCAAGCGTTCAAGCAACGGGGCACGACAGCGCTGCGGTCACTCTTCGTCGGATTCGGACTCGTTACGTTCGGCTCACTCGCTGCAGGTGTCGTGCACCAACTGACGCCGCTTTCGTTCGATTACGCACAAGTGGTCGAAAGCGCACTCACTGTCGCGGGCTTTGCGGTCATCGCCCACTCGTTGTACACCAGCGCTGAGTGAGTGGTCCCGGGTTCGTGCCCTTCGAACGACTCTCTCGACTCTCGACTCTCTATACTCTCTCGAACGACGACACTTCGTGCTGAGAGTAATCCGAACATCATCGGGTAAAGAGCCAGCTAGGTCGACGCGCTAGTTGCTCTCATGAGTCGCGTTGACACCGGAATCGAGGTGAACACACTCGATGTCAGAGATATCGAGGGAGAACCGTTCGGCCCGATCATGGCCGCAGTCGACGAACTAGGTGCTGACGAGATACTGCTTCTCATCAATCACTTCGAACCCGTTCCACTCTACGATGTTCTCGAACAACGTGGATACGCGTGTACAACAGAACGCGTCGCAGACGACGAGTGGCACATCAAAATCACTTCGCAGTAACTGTCTCTCCCTTCGTCGGCGACACGAACCCACCAGACACAGACGATCAGGTCGCTTGACGTGCTCCAATTTCGACGAGCAATCGGATGAGAAGATATCCATAGCCGATGGCTCCGAGGAGGACCACTCCATCACCGAACGAACTCAGCACTGACCAACCTGCAAGCCGACCGACGACCGAGATGGTGAGTCCCACCACGAGTACGGCGATAGCCATTCGGGCGGTTCGCGCAGTTGCACCACGGAACCGGCCTGCTGTCGGCGGGTAGAACAAGAACGCGAACCCGACGACGACGAGTCCGAGAAATCCGAGTAGATTGAGTTGAAGATGCGCAGACAACGCTCCGGCCGGAACTGGTGAGCTATCGAACAGTGGTCCCGCCGCGACAGTGAGTCCGATACTGACGCCTGCGACGCCACTTCCAACGCCGGCGAGGATGCTCTCTGCCCCGACTCGACGCCGTTCAGAGCGAAAGTAGACGACGAGGTACAACGCCGCAAAGCAGATGAACGCCGTCGCCTCGGCTAGTGCACCGGCGACGAAGACTGACCCAGAACTCAATCCAAACGCGATGAGTACGGGGCCGAGTGCGCCGGCAGGAAGGACGACTGCGGTGAGTTCTTTCGGTGCCGGAACGCCGAGAAAGCGCGGAGCCAGTCGAACACCGAGCGTGAAGACGAGGAGGGCAGCGAATCCAGCGGCTAACAGATGCGTGATGCGAGGGAAATAGCCGTCTGTAAGTCCCGGAAGCGCTGTCGAACGAGCGACCAGTTCGTAGGCTCCAATGGCGAGATACGCGAACGCGACAGGGATGAACCGATTTGCATACCGGTCGACCCACTCGAACTTCGCTCTGTGGGTGCTCGTCCCCGTCTCGCCTCGCCGGAGTTCGTCGCCAACCGACCACAGGAGTGCTGCGATGAACACGCCGACACCGCACCCCCAGAGGAGTGCCCCTACAGTCTCGACCGATGGAGGGCCGACTGCGGATGCAGACAGTGCGAGCAGTATCGTCCCAGAGACGGACGATCCGAGGTGGACGACAGGGAGACGGTCTGTCGCGAGAACCGTGCCGAAGTACGAAGGCACCAGCAGATACGCCATGCCGAAGATGACGTGAAAGACGAATCCGAACAACGCGAGAATGACTTCAGCACGGCGTGAAACCCCTACGAGCGTGCCGAATCGCCAGCAAAGGAGAAACGCGACACTCACCAGTACGAACCACCGAGACCAGCGACTTCGGCTTGCACCAGTCATCGAACGTTTCCTCTCGTGTCTGTTTCCGTGTCGACACCTTGTAGGTTGAGGTGTTGGTGCTGTAGTGATTCACCGACCATCGCTCGGGACAACTAGTGGGGAGAGTAAGAAACAGTTCTACCCGAACACATTCGGGACAATCCTGACGCGGCGTCACTCAGTATCACCGGACATATGCCGAGAATTGACTTCGATGTCGAACGAGACTACGACGAGGACCGATTTTCTGCACAGGCAGTGTTTCGAAGCGACCGAACGAAAGTCATCTGTGGATTCTTCGAGCCGGGTCAGTTCATCCCGGTTCACGCCCCGTCGAGTGACCTCGTCATCACTGTTCAGTCCGGAACCGGGCTCGTCCGGGACGGCGAGACAGACCATCACGTCGCTCCCGGTGACAGTATCGTTGTCCCTGCAGACACGAACCGTGGAATCCGAGCAGGCGACGATTCGAGACTCGAAGTGCTGTTGGTCGTGACTCCTCCTCCGACCGACGAAGAACACGGCCCAGTCCGCCGAGGGTTGGCGACGAACGAGTTCGAGCCTCCGTTGAACGACGGGCAGTAACTGCGTTCACGAGTTTCTGAGAGACCACTGGATAGGGCTGGAAACGATTGGACACGGCTGTAATGGACTGCTTACTTGCCACTGGCGGTCTGTTTTCTCACGTCACTGGCGGTCTGTTCTCTCACATTCGACCACAACTGTGAGAGTTGCTCTGACGCCGACCGGTTCTTCGATGTCACGGACAGTTCGGGTGTTCCCGGACCTCCCGTCACGACTACTTCATCGAACCCGAGCGTGTATCTCGCCACTTACGGTTTGGTTGCCGTAAGCACCCAGTCAGTCGGTGTCTGTCGGTCGACGCTGAACCCATCGATTTCAGCCGGGCTGCAGTCGCTGAGCCCAGCGAGGAACTCTCTGACAGGCGTCGGGTCACGGTCGCTGACGAGTGTGAACGTCGACCCACTCTCGAGCGAGATGAACCTGTCTGCAACCTTCTCTCGTCGACGCTCCGGGGGGTCATCTCTGATATCGACGACGTCGTCGGGAACCTCGATATCCCACGCTGTCTCTGCTGCCTCGACGACTGCATCACCAAGCTGCTGCAATGCCGAGGGTACGTCGCCAGGGACGGGTGTCTCTTGAAACTCCGTCGAGAAAGGGAGGTGCGAGAGAACTGGCGCGTCGAGTTTCTCTTCTGGCGAACTGCCAGGGAACAGGTCGTGAGTGTCGCCGCAGGACGGACAGTCGAACGTTCCCATATTGACGACTGCACCGAGCACCGGGACGTCGTTGTCACGGAAGAGTTCGATACTTCTGGCCGTATCGTCGAGACTCGACTGAAATGGCGTCGTAACGACGACGACACCATCGACCGACACCTCCTGAAGCGTCGTCAAGACCACGTCACCAGTTCCCGGTGGCAAGTCTATGACGAGCGTGTCGTCGGCCCGCCAGGCGGTCGTTTCGAACAGTTCGGTCAGCGCGTCGTGGGCCATCGCCCCCCGCCACGCGAGCGGAGCACCGGACTCCATCAGTCCAACGCTCATTACGTCCAGCGTCGCGTCAGCCCCGGATGCGTTCACAGGCAGTGGGTTTCCGTCGTCGTCTGAGTGGATGGGCCCGGAGAGGTCGAGGAGCGACGGAACGTTCGGCCCGTGAATGTCGGCGTCGAACAGTCCGGTCGACCGGTCCGCAGCGAGCGCACAGGCAAGACCGGTCGAGACGGTGGACTTTCCGACGCCTCCTTTCGCGCTTGCGACAGCGATGATATTGTCGAACCCAGCGACGCCGCCGACTCCATTCGACGATGGAGCGACGGGCTCGACGTGTGCGCTCCCGACGTCTGCCACGTCGCGAACGGCCTGGAGCATCGCTTGCATGATCCCGCGGGCGTTTTCGTCGCCGAACTCGGTGACCGCGGCTTGGACTGTGACGCTTGTGCCGTCGATGTCTATCGATTCGACCAGTCCTGCCTCGAAGACGTTGACGCCGGCGTCGGGGTCTCTGACCGCCCGAAGTGCGGATTCGACACGGTCGTGAAGGGGCGGTTCGTCTTCGGAGTCGGAATCGGCCTGTTGGGGGTCTGTCATACTCAGAGGTTCGGCGTTCGATTGAGGTCGTCTTCACCAGGGAGCGTTCGGTCACGTTCGTCGAGGACGCCGGTGAACTGCCGGCGGAAACTCCCGGCGTCGACGTCTTTGGCACGCACTGCGGTCTCCCTGACGATACTGCGGTCGTCGTCTGCTAATTCGGTCAACGTCTCGGCTGCGAGTTCGTGGTCGATACCTCCGAGAAGGTGGGCGACCCACTCGCGAACCCGTTCACTTGGGTCGTCTGCTGCATCTACCAGAACGTCGAGCGCGCCTTCTCCTCGGAGTTTGAACAGCGAGACGAGTGCGTTTCGACGGACAGCGTGGTGGTCGTCGTCGAGTGTTGCTTCGATTGCGGCTTCGTGTTTCCCACGGTCTAAACGGTCGAGTGAGACCACGGCCTCGGCCCGAACCCACGGGTTTGGGTCTTCGGTCAGCACGCGTGCTGTCTTCGCAGCCAACTCGCCGCCGTGTTTCGTCAGTGCTTCGACGGCGAACTGCCGGACTTCGGCGTCGTCGTCTGTCGTCGCGGCACTGCTGAGCGCACGGACGATTGGGTCCTGCGTCTCTCGTTCGGCGAGTGCGAGTGCGGCACGGCGTCGTTCGACCACGTTCTCACCGGTGAGCGTCTCGAGGAGGTCGGTGAAAGCGTCGTCTTCGACTGGCTCCGTATCGCTCGCACCGAGTTCCTCTAGTGATGCTTCACCGATGGTGATGTCTCGGTCGACTTCGATATCTTCGAGACCCGCCGGCGTCTCACCGAACCCAGGACTCTGTTCTGGGTGTAACTGCGGGTCTGGCGGTCCGTCTGTTGCTTCTTCTTCATCTCTCATCTGTGTTCACCTCTCGAAGCAGTCGCGAAAAGCGCTACTGCGACGAGTACGCCCGATGCCCCGAGGAGTGTCGACGGGACACCGGCCGCGAGCAGTAGCGCCACACCGACTGCACCGTCTGTTCGTGTAGTGCGGAGCGCATGCGTCAAAGCAGTGATGCCTCCACCGACACCGAGTAAGACGAGGACGAGCGGGGTACCGACGACTCCCCCGCCGACGAGGAGGACTGCGCCTGCGACGTACGGCGCACTCGTCGCGAAACTGAACGTCAGAATCGCCGCGAGCGCACCGACGTACAGACTGAGCCTGTCCCACCCGACGAATACGGGCGAGACACCGACGCCCACTAACGCGACAGCGGACCCGAGTGGGCGTAACACCGCAGGTGCGACTCCCACTGTCGCTGCCAGTGAGAACGCGACACCGGCGACGAGGACGCCAGCGCCCCCCAGTTCTCGAACCGAGGAACTCACGTGGCCGTTGTATAGTCGGTCGTTCCACGACCAGACGACTATCCCTCCCCCGACGACGATTCCGATTGCGGCGGGATACCACGCGATGGGAGATGCCACCGAAATCAGGCTAAAGCTGCCGATGAAGGCGAGTCCGACTCGTTCGCTGACTCTATCGCTGCTCGCCGCGAGGAGGAACCCTGCCAGTGCAGGCCCGACGATCGCCACTGGCAGCCAGAGAACCACGGCTTCGGGAAGGCCGGCGGTGAGGTCACCGGGTGCGTTGTGTGCGACGCGATACAGCGTCACCGCCAGAACCGGTATCAACCCAAGCAGCCCGGCGAGGGTACGAATCGACACGTCTGCGGGACGCAGGTGTGACACTGTCGAGGCTAGTGACCCGCCTGCACCGGCCGATTCTTCCACGCGGCGACTACTCACTTCCCACCACCTCCTTCGTATCGCTCGGCGAGGTCCTGCTGGTCTGCGGTGACGAATCGGTCGACGAACGCAGCAACCTCACCGAACAGTGCAGTCCCCGGTTCTTCGGATATCCGCTCTGCGAGGCCACCGGTGACGACGTGGAGATGTCGGTCGCAAAGGTCGAGTCTGGCTTTCGCCACGTCAGCCGCCCCTGCTGCCTCCTGTCGGGCGAGATACCCCGCGAACTCCAACTGGTAGGGGAGGTAGTCGTGGTTATCACGGCTCGATTGGTCGATTTCGACCCCAAAGTAACTGTACGCCCGTGCAAGGTCGAGATTCACGTCGTTCCACGACGCTTCGGGCCGGTACGAGGATTCGTAGAGTGAAACGGCCGGCCCTTCGGCGTTGAGCGACCCATCGGTTCGGTCTTCGTATTCTGCGTATCCAACCGTGAACAGGTCGTTGAACCGCGCGCAGAGCGTGTCGTGGTCGTCTTCGACTGTGAGGTTCGGTGGATCGACAGCCAGGCCGGAGGCGTCGACGAGACGTTCGACCATCTCCTGAATCTCACCGGAGTTCAACCGTTCGTAGGTCGATTCGTCCGGCTCGTCGAGGAGTTTGGCCATGAGCGTGTACACTCCTCCTCGTGCGACGGCCGCTCGGTCGACGTGCTCGGGGTCGACTCGGTCGGCCGCGTCCGAGTCAGCGGTCATGTTGCCGTTTCGTTCAGTGTCTGTGTTCATTTGAGTACCCTCAGTTTTTCCGCACTGCCTGGATGGTCACCAGTGCGACACCCACGATCGCGAGTCCAGCGATGGTCCACAGAATCGACTCGTACGGGGGCCCTTGCGGTCCGGGACCGAACGGGAAGTGGTACCACTCGCTGACCGCTTTGCGGCCCGAGCGCTCCATGTGCGACCCGTTCCAGACGGCGAATGCAACGTCCACGTCGTTGTCACCGTCGAACGACGTGCGGTTTTCTGCGGTGGACTGAATCTCTCGGGACATTACGATGGTCCAGCGACCATCGTCGTAGTTCGTGGTCGTCTCGACGGCATTCGCTTCGAACTTCGTCGTGGTTCCGGGGCCACCGGCGAGTAACTCTTCGGTCTCCCCGCCGGCTTGCCAGTACCAGACGTTCACCAGATTGCGGTCGCTCCCCATCGAAATCGGAGGCCGTGCACTGGTGTTGACCGGAACTTGAACCGCTGCCGCATCGGCGAACTCACGTGGCCCCGTCGTGTTGCGGTCTGCGTCCCCATCTGCCCACGACATGCGAATGTACAGTCGCTCGTCTGTTCTGGCAGATTGGACGCGAACCGACTCGACGGACGTGTCGCTGGCATTTGGCAGTCCACTGGGTGCGCTCGCCATCGGAACGGAGACTGCTGGGACAGTATCCCACGCGGCACTCGTCGGTTCCTGCGGCTGGTCCGCGGACGACACCGTCTCGACCGGAATCTGGTTCGCCGGGCGGGCCGACACCATCGCCGGTCCGACCAGCGCGGACAGCAGCACCAGACAGACGACGACGGTTGCGCCGATTGCAGCCGTTCGTTGCTCACTCATCGTCGAACACCTCCAATCGGTACTTGCGTGCCGGATTCGTGTCGGTCAGCATGTCCAGTAGTTCGCTCTCTCCACCTCGGTTGACCTTGTCGCGCTCGCGCTCGATGGTGTCGAGCGCGTCGTGAACGCGGTCACCGAACAGTTCTTCCAGATAGGTTCGCGGGATGCGGTCGACGTTGACCGTTTCACCGTCTTCTGAGTGTTGCGGCGGCGCGAACGGCGGGATGTAGTAGACGTTCGGTTGCGTCTGGTACTCCGGATGGAGCGGCAGCGCAACCTCGTACTCGTTGACGAGTTTGTGGATGGGTCCTTCTTCGTCGTCGAGGAACCCAACGAGTCGAAGCTGTGGTGGACAATCTTCGGCACACGCTGGGGCGAACGTCTCGCCGTCCGGGCCTTCACCCTCGATGCGTGGGTAACAGAAGATGCACTTCTCCGATGTCTTCTGTGTCGCGTTGTAGTACACCTTCTTGTACGGACACCCTTCAACACAGTAGCGGTAGCCTCGACATCGCTCTTGGTCGATGAGGACGATACCGTCCTCTTCGCGTTTGTAGATAGCCTTTCGCGGACAGGCCTCCACACACGACGGGTGCGTACAGTGATTGCAGATTCGTGGGAGGTAGAAATAGTACGAGTTGGGGTACTCGCCTGCTCCCTGGTCTTCGTCCCAGTTCGGCCCCCACTCGGGGTTGGATTCGGGGCGAAGCGGTTCGTCGCTCCCGTTGTACATTATCTCCTGGTGGTTGAAATCCCAGGCGTCTCCGTAGTCTTCCTGACTCGGAATCTCGCCCGGCTGTCGTTCGTTGTGCGCTTCGGACTTCCAGCCACCACCTGATTCTTCCCAATTGCGTGGGTACCCCTTCCCGGGCTTGGTCTCGACGTTGTTCCAGTACATGTAGTCGCGGCCACCGCCTTCGGTCCACAGCGATTTACACGCGACCGTACACGTCTGACAGCCGATACACTTGTTGAGGTCCATCACCATCGCGACCTGATGGTCGATGCCCTCAGCGAGGTCGACTGACTGCGATTCTTGGTCTGTGCTCACGAGTCATCACCTCCCGATTTCCGCACGTCCACACGGACGTCGCTGTTGACACCCGTCGGACCCCAGTAGTTGGGGAAGAAGTAGAGATGTTCACCCGTATCCTCGGGATACTGAACCAACTGTGTCGGTTTCATGTACATCGGCACGAGCGTGTTGAAGTTGTTCCGACTGGCGTACTGGAACCGCTCCCACGAGAAGTTGTGTCGGAGCGTTCCCCGCTCGCTGCTCGGGTAGATTTTTGCCTGTACCTCGACTGCGCCCAGGTCGTTGAACACTTCGACTGTATCACCGTCTTCGATGCCGCGTTCTTCGGCGTCGTCTGGATTGATGTAGACGACTGGTTCGCCTCGCTGGAGGCGGAGTAGTTTCGAGTTATCCCGCCACGTCGAGTGAATCGACCAGCGGCCGTGCGGCGTGTTGTACTCCAGTGGGTAGTCGCCACCGGTGTTCTCTGGTCCTTCTTTGTGTGTCGGCAACTGCTCACCGAGTTCGAGGAACCAGTCGTGGTCGATGTAGTACTGCTGGCGTCCGCTGACGGTCGGCCACGGGTTCTTGTCCTGGACGAAGTCCTTCCACGGTGCGTACGCTTCGCCGTCCTCGATTTCGGAAGTCCAGTGGTCGCCCGCCTCGAGCAATCGTTGCGGTTGCTCGACTGTGTCTGCGAAGGTAATCTGGTCGTCGCTGTCTGCCGGGTTCGACTCCTCGGAGTGTTCGAGGATGAACTCACAGGCTGCGCGGTCGTCTGCGAGTGCACCGTCTTCACCAGTCTCCCAATCGCGGATGTAGTCGTCGTGGATAGACTGGAGGTCGATTTCGCGCCCGAACTTCCGGTCTGTAACGGGTTCGGCGCCCCGTTCGCGGGCGATTTCTTGAATCTTTTCGGCGAGTTCACGGAATATCTGCCAGTCAGTCTTCGACTCGCCGAGTGGTTCGACCGCCGGCGTGAACGGATGAACGTAGGTGTGCATGTCCGTCATCGAGAGGTCGTGTTTTTCGTAGTGACTCGCGGTCGGAAGCACGATGTCCGAGTAGAGCGCCGTCGAGTCCATCCGGAAGTTGATGTCGACGACGAGGTCGAGTTTCGGCCACAGTTGCTCTTCGACCGCGACGTTGCCTTTGGCCTGGTTGAAGTAGTTCCCCCGCCAGACGAACATCGTCGATGGGTCTGGGCGCGAGCCATCGTCTCGCTCTTCCGGATAGACGGGCATCCAACCGTTATCGATGGACTCTCGAATCTTGGCGGCCGTGTCCGGGTCCGTGTTGTCGAGAATTCCAGCGTGGTAGTAGGTCCACAGGGTCGTCGGAACACCGCGAACGCTTCCAGTTGGGAACGAGAGGACTTTCCACCCGTGGAACGTCCAAATCTTCTCTTGGCCGACGTAGTGGTCAAGTCCGGTCCCTTGCTCTCCGAGGTTGCCCGTCAGGGTGACGAGTAACTGGAGTGCGCGGTTCCCGAGATCGTTGTGGTACCAGTCGTTGACACCTTTGCCGTGGATGATCTTCGCCTTGTCCGCCTGTGCGAACTCGCGGGCGATTCGCTGGTGGGTCTCTTTGCCGACGCCGGTCTCCTCGTGGACCGTCTCTGGGTCCCACTTCGAGAGTTCGTCACGAAGCTCGGCCCACACTGTTCGCACACGGACGCTCCCATCCGCAGTTTGGACCGTCGCTTCGGCGTCGAGTTGTGGGTCGAAATCCAGTTCGATCGATTTCGAGTAATCTTTCTGGCCGTTTCGCTCACCCAGCGACCCTGGTGCCTCTCGCAATCGGCCACCAGAGTCGAGCATGAGGAACATCCACTCTGGACGGTCTGCAGTAGAGTTCACTGCCGGAACGTCGCTCGCCCGGAGGAACTTCCCGGTATCCTGCCGAACCAACAGCGGCATGTCGGTCTGTTCTTTGAGATGTGCTTCGTCGTACAGCTCCTCGTCGACGATGGTCCGCGCCATCCCGAGTGCCAGGGCTGGGTCGGCTCCGGGTTTGGGGCTAATCCACTCGTCGGTGTGGATTGCCGTCTGGGAGTAGTCGGTAAAGATTCCCACTCGTTTCGTACCGTTGTACCCCGATTCGAGGAAGTACTTCGCGTCGGGGATTCGCGTGACGTTGATGTTCGACCCCCACGCGATGATGTAGTCGGCGTTGTACCAGTCTGCACTCTCGGCGTTGTCGGTCTGGGTCCCCCAGGTGATGGGTTCCCCCGGCGGCAGGTCGGAGTACCAATCGTAGAACGAGTGGCTGACTCCGCCAAGCAGGTTGACGAGCCGAGAGCCACTGGCAAACGACACCGGACTCATCGCCGGAATCGGTGTGAAGCCGCTGATGGCGTCGTAACGTCCAGCCTGTACCTCGTCGATGACGTGTTCTGCGATCTCGGTGAGTGCTTCGTCCCACGAGATGCGTTTCCACTTGCCTTCACCACGCTCGCCGACGCGCTTGAGCGGGTGTTTGATTCGCTGTTCGGCGTTGACGTAGTCGGTGTAACACGCGCCTTTCTGACACCCGCGTGGGTTCGGGTCTGGGAGGCTTTCGTCGAAGCGTGGGTAGTCGCCGGCCTGTTCTTCTCGCCACACTTGCCCGTCTTTCACGTAGACGTTCCACGAACAACTCCCTGTGCAGTTCACGCTGTGGGTCGACCGAGAGACCGAGTCCCAGTCCCACTTTTCTCGATAGAGGTCTTCCCACTCTCGGTAAGGGTACTCCCCGATTGGGTTGTCGACGGGCTTCAGTCCTCCCATCTGGAACAGGTTGTCGTCGGAGGCTGCCGAACTTCCGATGCCGAGCAGTGACGCGACACCGATTCCTTGGAGCAGATTCCGCCGTGAGACCAGCCCGGTACTGTCTGCTGAGTCCCCCGGTGGGTCGCCTATCTGTGGTGAGTCGTCTGTCTGTTCGCCGGTCGTCGAATCTGCAACCGACGGTTCGTCTTGTCGCTGTGAGTGGTTGTTTCGGCTCATTGGTCTATGTGTACGAATATCGTCGTCAATGCCAGTCCTGCGCCGAGCAATCCGAGTGCAAGTCCGGTGAGTGAGTCGCCGCCCATCTCGAGACCAAGGGCGACGAGTGCCACACCGAGAAGTTTGCTGACGCGGTCGAGGTGTCGATACTGCTGTGCCGACAGTTCGATAGTCGGCGCGGTCGACCGAGCACCCGCATCAGTCATCGCCAGTCACCTCCGGGGACCGCCTGGATTCGTCGTTCTCTTCCCCGTTCTCCAACATCCGGTAGGTCAGGATACCCGAACCGATGGGTACGACGAACAGCGCAACAGTGAGAATCGGGTTGATGGCGCCTGTACCAACCCCAACTGCACGAGCGAGGAGGTTGTTCATCCCCGCGATGGAGGCAATCATGATGAATTGGACCGCTGCGATTCCAACTGCTGTTTGCCACGGCCGTCCGAGCGGGTCCGCCGTGAAGTGAACTGCCCGGTCGTGGTAGTCGATGAAGGGCCACACGGCGATGACTCCGAACACGATAGTCGGGAGCAGTACCCCGCCGACGAATTCGGTCGAGATGTGGATGCCGACGACTGGAATCGTGAAGCCCATCCACGACGGGAGGAGCTTCAACAGGCCGTACACCCACATCAAGAACCAGTCGGGCATGATGAGTTCGGGCGTTCCTGCGGGGTTGTTCGGTCCGTACTCTGCGATGTTGTGAACGGGCAGGAACCCAGCGAGAGCGGCGAGCGTCGCGAGCGTCAGGAAGAAGACCACGGCACTCACGGCTGTCTGATTCGGGAAGGCTGGAAGCCCGACCACGACACTGTCGTCGTCTTTCGCGACGACTGATTCGGTTCCACCGTCGCCAGCAGTCGAACTCTCTCGTGGGTGCTGCGTGGCCGGTGAGAGCCCTCGAACGTCGTGGTCTCGTGGGGCTTCGGTGTGCTTCTGTCTGATGAGGATCGCCATGTGGATGGCGAGTAACACCCCGATTGCAATCGGGATGATGAGCACGTGGATGAAATACAGTCTGGGGATGGTCGCACTCGATGGGAACGTCCCACCAAAGAACGCTTTCCCGACGAGTTCACCCACGAGCGGTATCGACGTGGCGAGGTTGTATCCGATACCAGTTGCCGTCGCTGCGAACTCGTCGAATGGGAGTGCGTACCCAGTGTACGCGGCACCCATCGAGAGGCCAGCCAGCCCGGTCCCGACAACCCAGTTTGGCTCACGCGGGTTGCGATACGCTCCGGTGAAGAACACCCTGAGCATGTGCAACCCAATCGAGGCGACGAACAGGTGTGCCGCCCAGTGGTGCATCCGTCGGATGAACATCCCGAATGGGATGTCGTACGTGATGTGGAGGACGCTCGCGTACGCTTCGGGGACTTCCTCCCCTTGGAACTTCGCGACACTGCCTTCGTACTCAACGTCGCTCGTGGACGGTTCGAAGAACATCCCGAGGAACATCCCGGTGAGGACGAGAAGGAGGAAGCAAAACAGTGCCACCTCTCCGAGGAGGAACGAGTCCTCTGCCGGGAACGCCTTGCCGAGGAACTCCCGCCCGCTGTCGAGGTCGAACCGGGAATCTAGCCAGCCGTAGGCGCGGGTTCCAGCGTCGGCAGTTCGCTCTGCGAGGTCATCGATTCGGGACATCACTCACCCCCCGGGCCGACTGGCCCGTTGAAGTCGCCCGTCGCGATGAGATACCCCTCGCTCGAGAGTGTAATCGGGAGTTGCGGGAGGCCTCGCGATGGTGGCCCTCCCACGACTGCTGCCGCGTCTGTCGAGTCGAACTTTCCGAAGTGACACGGACAGACGAGTATCTCGTCTTCTTCGTTCGACACCATACATCCGGCGTGCGTACAGACCTTCGAATAGGCCGTGTAGCCGGACACCATGTACTCCGTTTTGACGCTGTCGCCGTAGGCGTCCTCTGGGTGTCGGACCAGCAGCGTCGGTGCCTGCTCGATACCCGGCCGTGGCTCCGGAAATACTGTCAGAATCTCTCCTTCTGAGAGGGCGTTCTCGGGGACTCGATTTCCGTCGCCGTCGACGAGGTAGATTCCGTCTGAGTAGACGGGCCCGGTGTACTCTCGTTCGAATACGCGTGTCAACCCTGCAAGCGGTGCCGTGAGACTTGCGACGGCGGTGAGCCCGCCGACACTCGCGAGGAGTTTCGCGTAGTCGCGTCGGGCGAGCGATGCACGTGTGTCCGAGTAAATACTCGGTCGATGGCCGAACGACGCGCCCGTATTGCCCGTTGAACAGTCGGAACACTGACCGTCGCAACTGGTCGATTCTGTGTGGTGACTGTCTGGGTTCATCAGTGCCCCCTCCGTTCTGCGACTTCGACGTGGGGGAGGAACCACGCGTAGTACGAGACGGTAAGCAGTGCTAACGAGACGAACATCCCCATCGCGTAGACGCCGAAGTACTGCGTCCGAGCGAGTGTGAGGTACTCTCCGGTGAACAACGCCGCGAAGACGATCGAGAGAATGGTCAGCCCACCCATCGCCACGATTCCCTCAATCGCGTCCGATGCGTCTCGATACTCGACGACCCAGCGGTCGTCGGTCCAGAACCACGGAAGTCCAACCGACCCCCCGTCAGCGACTGCCGTGTTCTCTGTCTGTTCCCCTCTCACTGCAGAGTCCATAAACCGGTGGACCGCGGTCAACACTGCGACTAATCCGAACAGTGCAATCCAGACGATGACGCCAACTTGACTCGGTGCAAGTTTCTCGGGCGTGTCGATGATCTCCTGGAGTGGTTGCATCTCGGTGACGCTCTGGTCGATCTCGATCTGTTCACTCGGCGGTTCACCCTGGAGAGCGACGTACCACATCGGAAGAAGTACGGCGACGACCAAGAGCAAGACGACGAGAGTCTCGCGTCTCACAGACACTCACCTCGGTTCGGTGCTCGGTGCCAACCCTCCGCGTTGGGTACATTCTGTCGAATATCCCAACCGACCGCCATAAGGCTGCTTTTTGACATACTTCGACCCTATGAGATGGTATTGGTTAGAGAGGGGTAACGCCGTGACCAAAGGGCGCGGGGTCTTTAAATAAGAGCTGTCTTACTCAATCTATTTGATTTTACTCCGAACCTGACTCAAATAAACTGGCCTCTGTGTTCCCGTCCCACTGGAATCAGCAAAACCACTATTCTCCATGGATGCGAACGTTGAATCGTCATGGACAGCGGGGTACACAGTGAGATCGAGGTGACGGACCCATGCGCATGTCGACTCTCTGAAGTGTCTGCTGACGTCGATGTCCGCTCGATCACCCGTTCATCACCGGTTGATGGCGACACTGTCTCCATCGAGTTCTCTGTCGAAGAGGAAGTCGAGTATTCTGACCTTGATGAGGTGTTTCAGCACGACACGCAGACCGTCTACCGTTTCGAGTGCAATGCTGATTCGGAACCCGGTTGTGCGTGCGAATTTATCGAGAGTCACGGATGCCCCGTTCGCCACATCGAAGCTGAAAATACCAACATCGTTCTCTCGTTTTTCGCACCCGATATGGACGCACTTCGAGAGATCATCGTCGAACTCAAAACTGTCTTCGATGGTGTCTCACTCCGCCGACTGACACAGTCTGGCGGCCCTGAGACGAATAGTTCTCCGATATACGTCAATCGAGATACACTCACCTCCCGACAACAGGAGGTGTTGACAACTGCCCACCAGATGGGCTATTTCGAACATCCACGGACGGCAAATGCAACCGAGGTTGCGAAAGAGCTCGGAATCAATCGGTCGACTTTCACAGAACATCTCTCTGCTGCCCAGTCGAAACTACTCGACGCCATCCTCGACAGTTGATACCGACAACGAGCAGCCGAGAGAACCACCAGCTATTCTTTAACACCCCACTTGTGGTGGGCCCTCTTTGTAGGTACCAGATGGCGTAACAACGTGACGGTGGCTATCGTGTCAGAAAATTATGTGTTCGACTGCCCCAACTGTAGCGTCGAGATGGCTGTCGATAGAAACATCCGAGCGATGATTCTCGACGATGGCTGTGTGCTATGCGATGCGTCAGTCGTCGTTCACCACTTTTCTCGCGAGTGACCGCTGGTTATCGGTGTCTCCGAGTGATTCACTCTCTTCCCGACGGTGCTCCAAAATGGTTCGTCTGTGACTTCTCGGCTCAAATATTAAGCCACCTCACGGCGAAACGTAGTATATGCTACCGTGGTGGGTGGTCGTGAGCCGGTGGAGGCGACGGTCTGTTCATGACTGACGAGCAAGCGGCGACGATTGCTCGCGCTCTCGACGATGAACTCAGTACCGGCGCGTTCGACTCCACCTCCAAATCGACGGTAGATGCCGCGACAGAGTTCTTCCAGCGGCTATTCGTCGAGTTTCTCGACTTCGAGCCGACCACGTCACCTACTGACGATACCTCGTGGCAGACCCTTTCTACTCGCGAGTGGCTGCAGACATCCGACACGACGACTGCGCGTCTCATCGCTCGCGCTGACCCTTTCCGTGTCGTCTACGTCGAACTGGAATCGTTGACTCGATCTGCTGAGCGGCGAGTCGTCCGAAACCTCACTCGCGACGAATCCACGAAGGAGTGGGCAACAGCTGGAACTGTTCTCATCGTGTTCCACGCCCCAGACGAGACTGTCTGGCATCTCGTCACCCCCTACGACGAACACACTGCGGACTTCACCACTGGGCGTCTCGTTCTTCGTCGGTTCACGGTCGGTATGAAGACCACACACGGCCCAGTGGCGAACGCACTGGCCAGCATCGGTGCCGACGAACCCCGCCTCGCTGAACGTATCCACGAGGCATTCAGTGTCGAATCCCTCGTCCAAGCGTTCCACGAAGAGTACACACAGATGAGCGATGCGATACAGGCCGAACTTCGAGACCATGATGTGACATCAGAAGACGGTCACCGGTACGCTCACCTGTTGCTCACGCGGTTGCTCTCTCTGTATTTCCTCCAACAGAATGGGTGGTTTGGTGAGCGAACGGACTTCGTCGACTGGTTCCTCGACCGGTATCAGACGAATGGTGAGACTGAATCGTTTCACGAAACGTGGCTCTCCGCACTGTTTTTTGAGGGGTTGGCCCGTCCAGAAGGGGCCGCAATCGACACCGACCTCCCAACCGATGTTGCGACGGCACTCTCTGGACTTCCCCCCATCGATACCGGCCTGTTCGATCCAACAGACAGTGCCGAACGTGGAATCGTTCTCTCAGATTCCGTCTTGACGAGAGCCATCCGAACGTTCTCCGAGCGATACACCTACACCGCCACCGAAGCGAGCCCCTTCGATATCGACGTCGCGATCGACCCTGGGATGCTCGGGACGATTTACGAGACCTATCTTGCTGAACGAGAACGTGGTGAGGCAGGTATCTTCTACACGCCGAGAACTGAAGTCGACTTGATGTGCCGGTTGGCACTGTACGAACAGTTCTTGCGGCGACTGGACATGCCAGAGGAATCCTGCACGCACCCACTCGCCGAGCTCGTCTTTGGCGACTCGCACGAGTGGGACCACTCTAACGACTTCGACAGGGATGAACTCTCTTCGGTTCTTCGTGACCTCCGCGTGGTCGACCCGGCGTGTGGAAGCGGTGCGTTCCTCGTCGGAATGAACCAGGTCATGTCAGAACTCTCCGAGAAACTCGGGTACCCGCTCGGCCGAGACAGAACACGACGACGGGTCGACCAGAATCTCTACGGGGTCGATATCAAACCGTTGGCTGTCGACGTTGCAGCGTTCAGATTGTGGCTTTTGCTTGTAGAAGAGGACTCACACCGTCCGCCGACGACTCCTCACGTGCCGGACGTTTCGTTCAACCTTCGGGCGGGCGACAGCCTCGTCGAGACGCTGAGCCGAACGCCCGACCCACCACAACCCACTCAACAATCTGAAGTCAGTGACGACAGCACTGGGTTTCAGTGGAGTACCGATTTCGGCGAAGTGATGGAGGGTGGTGGATTCGATATCGTCATCACGAATCCACCGTACGTCCACCACCAGGATATCGTTCAGCACCACCTGCACGACGAGCGTCTCGACCAGTTGAGTCAGCCAGACCGTCAGTGGCTCAAAACAGCGTACAAAGACGAGTTACTCTCGTACGTTCGAGAGCGATTCGACATCGACCTCTACCGGCGAAGCGACCTGTATGTGTACTTCTTTTTCAAAGCTATCGACGTCCTCCGTGATGGGGGGACGTTGGCGTTCATCACGTCGAACACGTGGTTGGACAACTCCTACGGAAAGCGACTCCAACAGGGACTCCTCGAACTCACTGACCTCTCGTTCGTCGTCGACAACAGGGAGAGACGAAGTTTCGCGAATGCAGACATCAATACCGTCATCACGATTGCGAACAAGACACCTGAGCGAATGCTCCGTGGTGACGTTGGGTTCGTCGCCCTTGGGGCACCCTTCGACCAGGTGAATACTCTCTCGAATATGCGCGTGCTGGTCACCAACACGAATGCTGAGATGACGGACGCGGAGACGACGGACTCGGGGACGACGAGCACCACGTTCACGATGGCAACCGAACGAGGCCGAATGCGTCGGTTCGACGAAACCCGCGTGGTCTCTCTCGACGAAGAAGCACTCTGGCGGTTGGGTGGCGGCACGACTGCTTCGATTCCACACTCACACACCGAATCTGAGACTTTGACTCCTGGTTCAGTCGCTACTGGAACCTACACGGGGAACACGTGGGGTCAATTTCTCCGCGCTCCACCGACCTACTTCGAGTTGCTCGAAGCCGGTTCGGACGTGTTCGTCCCGCTCTCAGAGATTGCAACTGTTGGGTCGTATTTGAACACTGGTGGGGCGGACGATTTCTTCTTTGTCGACGTGGTGGACGGCGATCCGCAGACGGAGCCGTTTGTAACCATCCGAAATCGGGTGACGGGCGACACGTTCACCGTCGAATCTGCGTTCGTCCTGCCGTTTGTCGAGTCACCACGACAGGTGAGCCGAATCGACCTCTCGAAAGCGAGTTACGACACGTACGTACTCTGTATCCCGGCGGAGACTGACCTCACGGACACGGCGGTGGGTTCGTACGTCGAGTGGGGCGAAGGGACGGACCGACAGTATCACCGAACCTCTGGACGCAGCAAGGTCTCAAAGTGGTGGGTGCTCGGCCACCGAGGAGAGACGAGCACGAAAGTCGTCTGGCCAAACCGGCAGAATGCTCGACACTTCGTCGGATACAACCCCACACAGACTGTGACGAGTCGGTTCTATCGGTTGGAGCCCCGCGACGACGTGACTCTGAGCGCTGAAGAACTCGCAGCGTTGTTGAATTTCACACCGACGGCACTATTCACTGAAGTGTTGGCGAGTGCTGGGCTGGGACAGGGCGTCTTGGATGTCACTGGGACGACCCTGCGGCGGGTGCCGGTGGTGAACCCTGATGCGCTCTCGACTGAAAGCCGCGCCACAATTCTGGACGCATTTCGAACCATGTCCGAACGAGAGATGGGAACCATGTACGACGAACTCGGTGCGGAAACAGCAGTTGACGTAACGCTCAATGCCGTCTCCGCTGACCGAAGACAGTTAGACAGCACTCTGTTTGAAGAGTATCTTGGACTCAACAGGGATGTGCAGCGAGCGGTCTACGCGGCGATACTTCGAACCATCACTGACCGCCTCAACAAATCTCAAAACGTGTAAACGTGTGAGACCTCACCCCTGCATGGGATAACTGGTCCACTGAAACTCTGCCACTGAACAATGCCCTGTCGCTTTGAACAGACGCCGTGAACCGTTACGGACAGAAATTTTAGCGTAGGTGACTCACCGTGGTTCCTGGCTCACCGTCTCTTTAGCCACACCCCGAGGCCGACAGCGACGAGTCCAACGATGACGAACGGAAGGAAGCCGAGCAACGTACTCCCAGGGGTGGGTGTCGTGCCAGTTCCGTTTTGATTGGGTGCTTCGGTGGCGGGGCTCCCGAGCTTCGAGTTCCCTTCTTCGACCGTCACTTCGACGAGTTGACTGTTCACCGTAATCGTGTACGTCCCCGGCGACTCCAATCGTTGCTCGAGTGTGACAACCTTCGTCTGTCCGCTGGGAACGGCGACCGTGTGCGTCTTCGATTCACCGTCTACCAACCCGTACACCAGTTCTGCCGTCCCTTCGACGTTTCCAGTGTTGGTGATGGTTGCGATGAGTGTGACGCTCTCTCCCGGTGCAATCGTCGTTGCATCTGCCTTCAGGTCGATGAGCGTGATGTCTGCGCTCGGTTCACTGACTCTCGTCTCCACTCGTGACCCCCCGATTGCTATCGTGTACGTTCCGGGTGTCTCGTACCGGTGGTCGAACGTGACGGTGGCGTTTTCTCCCGATTGGAGTGTAAGCGTCCGCGACGAGATTACGTCGTCATCGACGGTGAAGTCGACTCTCACATCGCCGTCTGCGAGTCCGGTATTCGTCACGTCCGCTGTCACGGTTGCTGTCTCCCCGAGCAGCACATCAGTCTCTGTCGTGACGTTCGAGACGGCGGCGACAGGTTGGTTTATCCCAAGTGCGAAGTAGGAATTTCCTTGCGATTTGGCTCGAAGCACGTAGCGTCCGTCTGCTTCCCCCAGGAGTCTGGTTTCGAGTTGTTCCCACGCATCGTCGTGATATCTGTAGAGAGCGACGTTTTCGGGGACTGTCTGGCGGGCGTCCAGGTCGTCTTTTGCGACGGTGAGGTCTACCGTAGCCTCGTCGAGGTATCGGTCGAGTCCTCTGCTGATTTCGATTTGGAGATATAGCGGCATCTCGTCTGCGACGGCGGTTGTGGGGATGTCTTCGGGTTTCTCTGTAAACGATCTCACGTCCACCGTGAACGAGGGGATGTCTCTGGACATGGTGATGGTGAGGGTCTCGATATCCACGCCTGAACCGGCGGACATCGACTCCGGAAGCTCGAATTCGAGTTCTTCGTCTTCTTTTGCGTTGGTAACGTTGTACGTCACGTACGTCTCCGTCACCGCAGTCGTCTCGATTTCAGTTTCCGGTTCTGGTTCCGGTGTCTCGGTATCTACACTACTGCTACCACCCCCGCTGCTACCACTACCACCGCTACTTCCACCACCGCCTCCTCCACCGCTACGGACTGGTGTGGGGGTTGGTGTTGGTGTTTGAGTCGGTGTTGGCGTCGGTGTGGAAGTTGGCGTCGGCGTGGGCGTGGGTGTTGGTGTAGGAGTCGGTGTTGGTGTCGGAGTCGGTGTGGGAGTTGGCGTCGGCGTGGGCGTCGATGTCGTACACGCACCGGGTCTAATAGTCACTCGTTGGTCCAGGTTCAGCGTCGTTGTCGTGCCGTCTGCATCGATGAGCCTGAACTCCTGAATACGGTGTTGTCCACCACTCCACTCCCACTCTCCCCAGTGGTCGGCTTGTTCGTTGAACTCGGGAGTAACCGAAACGCTGCTCCCTGTGGCGAGATTCTCGAACCCGCGATAGGCACCGCCATCGTTTCTGTCGGGTCGCCACTTCCAATCGACTTTCGCCGTCGACCCATCGATTTCCCAGTCGTCGTCCTGCGCACCATTGCCATAGTAGTCGTCTTGGACGACCCATCCATCGCCCGCCGGTAGTCCACTAAACGTGAACGTTACAGTCCCCCCGTATGGTGAACTCCCGAGTTGGTCGTGGAGGACGACGAGGCTGACTCCCTGTGAACCGTGATAGAAGAAGATGTTGCTCACCCGGTTTTCTTGGAGGTAAACTGTCCCATACGACGAGTACACCCCGATTTGAGCCGTCTCGTGGCTTCGGTAGTCGTAGAACGACTGGACGGACGTTGTCCCGTCTCCGAGTGCCTCGACGGTATAGCACATTCCTCCTTGTTCGACGGCGTAAACCACTGCCTCCGACTGTTGCGCAGCGACTCCGCTAATCCCGGTGGGGAAGACCACCAGCAGCGCAACCACGACGACGACAAGCCGCCTCGACGAAATCACCGGACGACCAACCAGATTGTCGCCGACGTAACACTCGCAGCCGAACTAATCTGCCCGATCGGTTCTGCCGAGCGGAGAAATCCAGTTTGTGAAATTCTTTGGAGGGTCATTGTCGGTCTTGCTGAACAATACACATGAGGGTGTTTGGTTATAGGCCCGAAGACTGGTTGTTAGGAATCGACGGGTGGCTGTTATGCCTCGACGTAGTGGTCGTTAGCCTCCACAAGTGCTCCTTAACGAGAATGTAACCGGTACACCGGTGTGAACTGTGAGGATATTCTGTCAGATTATTATTATTAAGATGGGTTGACGGCAGACGACGAACTAGTGGAACAAGCACGATGGACAGTAATTCTCCACATTTTCTGTCATTCTCTCAATCAGTAAACAGTTCTTAAGCGTGTTGCTGTTGAATATGACTCACCTGACACACAGCCCGTGTGGACTGGTGAGTGAACCATGGCAACAATCACTTTCGCCCGTGACGGAGACTCGACTGCCGAAGAACCGGATATCTCCGCCCCGTACTGGTCTCGTATCGATGGCGCGGACGAGATGACCGCAATCATCTCCAACGAGGGCGAATAGCGATGGCAGTCGTCCTCGAATCACTGGCCACGCTGTCTGTTCTCGTCTTCGTCGTGACGAGCATGCTCGCGATGGGCTTGAGCCTGTCAGTTTCACAGATACTCGACCCGTTGAGAAACGCGAGTCTGGTTGGCAAAGCACTCGCAGCCAATTTCGTGCTGGTGCCCATCGTCGCCTACATTCTCGTCGCCGTCTTCCCCCTCACTCAGGGCCAGTCTATCGGCATCATCCTCCTCGCGACTGCTGCTGGTGCACCGTTCTTGCCCAAACTCGTCGAGGTCGCGAAGGGAAGTATCGCATTTGGGGTTGGGCTGATGGTTCTCTTGATGGTCGTGACTGTCGTATACGTCCCGCTCGTACTCCCGTTGTTACTTCCAGGAGTCGAAGTGAACCCACTCGATATCGCTAGTTCACTCGTCGTCTTGATGCTGATTCCGTTGGCAATTGGATTAGTGGTGAACGCGCGATACGACAGTGTCGCCGCCTCGCTACAACCCGTGATGTCGCAGACGTCGACCGTCGCGTTGGTCTTCCTCTCAGTGCTCATGTTGGTGCTGAACTTCGACAACCTCGTCAGCGTCATCGGCACCGGTGTCCTCCTCGCCCTGCTGGTGTTCGTCGTCGTCTCGTTCGCACTTGGGTACGTCCTCGGCGGGCCGAAAGCGGACACGAAGTCAGTGATGGGGTTGGGGACCGCACAGCGGAATATCTCTGCTGCGCTCGTCGTCGGTGCGCAGAACTTCCAGGATCCGGACGTGCTGACGATTCTTCTCGTCGGTGCGTTGATGATGTTGGTCGTCCTCATGGTTGCAGGCGGAGAGATTGGAAGACGTAGCGACCTTCCAATCGATATTGGAGAGGGCGTCGGAGACAGTAGTGACCGGCAAGTAGTTCCCGAGTGAGACTGCTTCCAGTACGGACTCTCACCTCGACTACCGTCGTCGACGCCGCGGCCCGGAGTCATCGTCTGACCGTGAACTTCGAAGTATATCGTTGTTGTCACTATCGATTCCCACTTTTTCGAGTTGTTGACGCCAGTAGGGGCTGTACCCCGGAATCGTTGGTTCCTGAAGTGTCCACTCGTCACTCAAGACGCGTTCGAGTTCGGCTTTGACGTCTTCGAGGAGGAGTTCGCCAACGTCCCTGCTGATCTCTCCGCGCTGTATCGTCTCACTGATGGCCTGGTATTCTGCGATAAGGATACGATGCTGTCCAAGACGCTCTTCGTGGTCGCGGATATCTGGATGGTTCTCCAACAGCGATTCGATTGCGACCTCGAGTTCGCGCTGTTCTTCCTCGTAGATCGTGGTGATGTCTTCGAAGACACTCGTGGGGATTTCGTCGTGTTCGAGCAGTTTTTCTGCACTTTCGAGCGCGGCGTTGACACCGTGTAGTCGGCCGATGAGTGCTTCGAAGAGTCGTTGTGGTGGGCGTTGTTTGCTAATTCCAACCCTGTCGATGACTCGGCCCATCGTTGGGCCATTGACGAGGAGGGTGAATGCGGCGACACCGAACACGAGTGCAGAAAGCTGTTCTGTGATGGGGCCGCTAAACGATTCTGCGACCCCGAGTACGAGTGCAATCGAGACTGAGGCATGAATCCCACTCCACGACAGGACGTGCTGGTATGCGCGTGAGATTGGCGTGGTGAGCCACCGATTGAGGGCACCGACCAGTGGGTAGATGACGACTGCTCGCGCGAAAAAGACGAGGACGATGGCAGCGACGATTTGTGGGGCGTACTCGACGAGGAGGTCAAAGGGTGTAATGATACCGAGTACGACGAAGATGAACGTGTTCGCGATGAAGGCCGCGTATCCCCAGATTGCCTCCACAGAGAAGTTCGTCTCCGGGGAAATTTCGGCCCGACTGGGGTCGCTCCCGAGGAAGATTCCTGCGGTGAGTGTTCCGATGACGCCACTACTTCCGAGGAGGTCGAGGAAGAGGTATACGCCGTAGGCGACGATGAACGAAAGGACGACGGCAGTGAGGTCGTCGTCGACCCGGGAGATGAGTTGGGTCGCGCCGTACCCGGCAGCACCACCGACGAGTGCGCCGCCGACGAGTGCGACGAAGATACCGACTCCGATGTCCGCGAACAGCTCGACGGGTGTTACGAGGTTCGACACTTCGACTCCCGTCGACTCGGCTTGGATGAACACAGCCAGAATCGACGAATAGACGACGATAGAAACACCATCGTTCAAGAGACTCTCACCCTCTACCAGCGTGTTGAGTCGCTCGGGAACGCCGAGGTCCTCGAAGACCGCGAGCACTGAGACAGGATCAGTTGGCATGATAATCGCACCGAAGATTATCGCGACGGCAAGTGAGAAGCCGAAGACCGCCTGGCCGACGACTGCGATAATCGCGATAGAAGCGAGGAGGCCAATCACGGCGAGTGCGAGAATAGGGACGATGTTCTCGCGGAACGCTCTGACATCGATGTTGATTGCATCGTTGAAGATGAGCGCCGGGAGCAAGGCGAGGAGAATCAGGTCAGATGTCAATTCGACTTCGATTGGGGAACCGATGATAGAGATGAGGAGCCCTGCGAGCAGGAGTCCAGTCGTGTACTGTAGTTTCGTATACCTGCTCGTAACGATGCCAACACCAGCAGCAATCACGAACAGATAGAGGACGGTTATCAGTTGCTCTTCGACCCCTGCCATACCTGTTATACTGTTCACATTTCAATAAAGGCTCGCTCTCGGCTCGAGTGGCGTGATCGCGTGGGTGACTGTCGCGAAATCTATCACCATTCGTATGAAATTTCGGACGGGAGTTAGAAAGAAAAGTACAATCTGACTCGGTACACCTGTTACCTCCAATTAGAATGTGTGAAATACTGCAAGACTGTACACTCTGTAAGGTTGTGAATAGTGTTTATCGCCAATACTGTCGATATATCACACACAACTGGAAACATCCCCGATTTCATACGACTGAGTGGGTTGAACGGCAACTGTATCTGTGTGGTTGTGATGGCAGGGGCCGTTGAGTCAGTAGTGCACAGTAGAAACATGACAGACCAAATATTCCGTGACTGATATTGGCCGAACGTACGAGGAATCTGCGGAGTGGTGGCCAACCCTACTCCGGGAACAGGACGGCGCTCCGAACGGCCTTCTGCAACGACTGTTCCACTACTGTACATTGCTCGCTGCCACGCAGTCGTTCGCTGACGGATCGTAACACTACTCGAACGCGATGTTGTCCATCTCTGGCTGTGCGTTCTAACACTGCTCGTTCGAGGTTACCGATGATTACAACAGGGAGACAATCACGAATCACAGCGTTCTCCAACCAGCAGTATCGGGGGATGTCAGCGTGATTCTTCTTGCCGTCACTGGAACAATCGACACAGTAACACAGGCTCTCGGAACGCTCCAGGGCATCTTTGTCACGGTGTTCATGGCTGGGACGATGGCTGTCGTCGGGATGCAACTGACACGTGGTGATGTCTTCCAGACAGTCAGGTCCTACAATCTACTCGCGAGATGGCTCCTGGCGAACGTAATCGCGGTTCCACTGTTTGCAATCTTCCTTTGGTTCGTGTTTGGTTTTTCTGAATCACTCTTGATAGGCCTTATTCTGGTTGCTGTCGCACCGGGTGCACCGTTTATTCCCCGACTGGTACTCATCGCGGGCGAAGACTCCAAGCTAGCATTGGAATTGACAGCCTCGTTGACCGTTGTCGCAGCAGTAGTGGTCCCGGTTTTAACCACCGCGATACTCCTGTTCGTCGATGTTCGTGAGGGCGTCTCACTCTTCCGGTTCCTCCTTCCGCTCGTGCTCGTACTCGTCGTCCCGATGGTTGTTGGGATGTCGGTGCGAGACCTCAGTCCCGACCTCGCAACTCGCCTGACGAAACCCGTCGCCATCGTTTCGAACATCGCGCTGCTTGCTACTCTCGCAGTTATCGTTATCCTCAACCCCGGCGGAATCATCCGAGTTCTGGTGTCGCTCTTCGGAACAGGGTCGTTGTTCGTCATTGCTTTGTTCGTCTTGGGGACCATCGCGATCGGCTGGTTCGTTGGGGGGCCGACAGAAGAAGGCCGACGAATTCTGGCACTCGCGTGTGCTGCTCGAAATATCGGCATCGCACTGTTCGTCGTAACTGTCGCATTCCCAGATTCGAATGCAGATGCAACCATCGTCGCGTACTTCGTCTTGATGTTCGTAATCTCTGGCGGCGTCGCGTATTACTGGGGCCGAACGAAACGGACGCTTCCGCTGGCGGCGTAGCTTTGCCCCTCGTGAGTTCGTTTATCGTCATGTTCTTCGCGGTGTTCGGTCTGTTCGCGATTCCGATGCCAGTTCTCGAAGGCTGGGTTGGTGCCCCCGTGTTACCTCGGTGCTGTCCTTTCGATGGTTTGGGTCTCGGGTGTTTCTCACGCGGTAACTGCTTCGAGTCTCACTTCTCATCGGTGCGGTGTCTGCGTTGTACTTCTCTGTCAACATCGGTATCGACCAGACCTATCGCGACCAGTTTTTCACACAACGTACGAACAGTGTCGTGCGTACCCTCGTTTTTCGAGAAATCTATCTGACACTCGTCGACCGAATCGAGGCATCGGAACCTGTTGTACGACCGTTTTCTCACTTCCAGGTGACTGGGTCTGCCCCATCGACACCGATACCTCCAGAGAGGTGAATTTGGTCTGGGTCCCGAGTAACCCCTTCCGTATTGAACCGACGAAGCACTTCAGCGATGTACTCACCACGGAGTTGGTTGAAGTGTGACCGTGTGGGTTCGGCCATCCACACCCGCGCTTTCAACCCGACGTAGGTCCCTTCGAGTTCCGCAATCCGAACACTGGGCGCAGGTTCTGAGAGAATCTTGGGAAACGAACCGGCTTCTTCGAGGATAATATCCGTTGCCCTGTCGAGGTAGTTGTACCCAACGTTGAACTGGACCGTGATTCGAAGCCTGTCGTACGCAACTGGATTGGTTATCACGGAGTTCGCCAGTTCTGCATTGGGGACTGCCACGAGTTCGTTGTCAAAGGTTCGAATCCTCGTAATCCGCAAATCTATCTGCTCGACTCGCCCCTGTTTGTCGTCCCACTCGATCCAGTCTCCAACGATGAAGAGTTTCTCGTTGATAATGTACAACCCGGCGAGTAGATTTCCGATAAGGTCGTTCGCTGCCAGACCGACTGCGATGACCACCGCACCACTCACGGCAGACATCGCAGTCAGAAATGAGCCAAACCCTGCGATGGCGAACGCCAACCCAAACGAGAGTATTGCGCTCGCGATTGCTCCTATCAGGCGGACGAGACTGGTTATCGATGGGTCGAACGCACGCCGTTGCATTGTTCGAATGATGTACCGAACGATGCCGTAGCGAGCGATAATGTAGGTAAGAACGAGTGTGAGAAAGAAGGCGATGATGTTGCGTAGCAAGTTCACTTCTTCACCTTCGAGAAGTTTGGCTACTGTATCAACCTGCATAATCAGTACTTCGGTCTGCATGAACAGTACTGGCTGGAGTGAGTGCAACCCTGTCATATCACTATGACGCTCCCAACGAGAAAATAGATTGCCAGAAGCACGCAGTGAGCAATCGATATGATATCTCGCAGACAATCCCCTATCAAAATAACAAATGAATTACCATTCCCGGTGGGGTTCGCATATCTATGGACCGACCTATTGGTTGACAATTAACGTAGTGGGTCCGGAACTATCTTGGAAATTTAATGAAGTTAATTTTATATTTCCTGTTCAACGTCGGTCGCTATTGCCGGACTTGTCAACGAAACATTGCTACGTGCCGATGGCTGACGTGACTCAATACGTCTGTTCTCCCAACGGGTGTGTTGAGAACTGACATAGCATTACGCCTCTCATGTCTACTGAATTGTCACGGTATCCTCGCCAGGTTATCTGCTGTTTTGATTCGAACGACCGAGGCACTAACTTATAATTTCACTTATTAAATGTCAGACATTACTTCCGGACCAAACCAATAGTTTGGCTGATACGAATGGTCGCGAGTGGTGTCGAGCGTTTAGTTCCACCTTCGGCGCGTTCTCTATCGATTGACTGCGATTCAACGGAGTACAACGTGCCACTGGACCGGGCAAATATGTCAACAGTATTGCCAATGAGATGACGACGTATATGTTGAAGAGTTATCTATTACGAGTGTATTCCTGTAATGGCGGCGTGGACACACGACACGTGAACAGAACGAAGGAGATGTAGTTCCAGTTATGCTGTTCGATGATTGTCTCTCCACCCACTGTGCCAATACTGATAACAATTTAACCATTCGCCTCTCCGGAACCAAGCGTCGGTTGCATTCCGGATATTAGTGAGAGAGCCTTTGAAACGGCCGTCTCAGTCAGTTGCCGAAGGTGTAGATTTCTGGACGGCCGAATAGCTATGTTCTCTCTGGCCGTCAGTGCGGTGTAAATTGGAGAATTCTGAACGTCCTTGTCGACTGTCACCATTCGTTAGTGGTTGTTACAGGATGACACAGGTGATTTTGTCTTAAATATTCGGCTCTTGGGAACTTCACTTGTTCACCTGCCATACTGTCTAAAATGGCCGGTTACACCGATGATACAACTCTGACCACGAGGGATTTGTTTCGAAACAACACTCGCTCACCACACGACGGAGGTACTTCTTTAACCTCCGGACACAGTGTCCATCGTATGGGTGAACACGACTCGTCCCACGGGCTCAAGACGACTGCTATCTCGTTAGAAATCGTCGAACACATCCTCGAATGCGAGGGTGCGACGATGAGCGAACTGGCAGAAATAACGGGCCACGCAAAGAGCACTGTTCACTCTCACCTGAAGACGCTCGCCGAGTTTGGGTACGTCGTGAATATCGACAACCGCTACCAACTTGGCGCGAAGTTCTGCCACCTCGGTGACTACGTCAGGACGAACAAGGAGTACTACAGAGTCGCACAGGAGGTCGTTGAATGGCTCGACCACGAATCGACGATGGAAGCTGACTTTGCTGTCGAAGAGCACGGTCGAATCGTCTCGCTCTACGGAGATCTCGATTTTTCGAACTCGACGCGATTCCTCATCGACGGCAGTCCGTTCCACGTCCACACCACGGCGTCGGGAAAAGCAATCATCGCCGAATATCCAGAGAGTCGCGTTCGAGATATCATCGACCGCTGGGGTCTCCCAGGCTCGACGGACGAGTCCATTACGACCGAAGAAGAGCTATTCGCCGAGTTAGAACGCGTCCGTGAACAGGGGTTCGGGGAGAATATGGGCGAAGCTATCGATGGGTTCTGGGCCGTCGGAAAGGCGGTGAAATCTCCTCGGGGTGGCGTCTACGGGTCGTTGAATCTGAGTGGCCCTGCGTATGTCGTGGACGATGAGACGAGAGCGACGCAGGTCGAGTTACTCGACGAGGCAGTCGACCGGTTCGAGCGAGGCATGAACGAGATGTACCAGTCCCGGTCGCAGACGGACGGTGGTGAGTCAAGTTGGGACTGACCGAGTGAACGAGTGAGCGGGGGTCGATGGGTTCAGGCGGGGACGGCAGACGACGGGACGACACCGTCTTCCGTCCAGCCGCGTCGGTCGTAATACTCGTCGAGCGCGTCCTCGAACCCGTCCAACTGGTCTTCGTACGGCAACGTGTCGTCGCTCCGGTCGAACCCTCGCTGGTTGTTGAAGTGCCGTTCGAGCGTGACGATTCGGTCCCCAGCGGCGAGCAGGTCGTCGAAATCTGCGCCGAAGAGCGCTTCGTAGCGCTCCGGGGTCATGTAGTCGCGGGAGAACTTGCAGACGATACCGCTGTCGTTCAATGCCATCTGATTTTCCTTCTCGATAAGCCGCTGTGGCTTCCCCTCGAACCCTTCTGGTGGATACGCGTCATCGTTTCCGACGAGTGGGTATTCCTGTGAGTAAAAGACGGCGTACATGTGGTCTGCGCCACGATTCGAAACAGCGTACGAGAGTCCCTGACCGTTGAGCACACGGCCTTCGTGGGCGGCGAAGTCCAATCCTTTCACGGTCCAGTCTTCGACACCAAGGTCGTCGTGGATTCGGGCGATACCCGCTGCGAGGTCGTCGCCGACTCCTTCGCGGAACGCGATTTGTTCCACGAGTTCGTGGATGAGGTCGACGTTACCGAACTCGTCTTCGCTCGCCAGATAGGCCGCGACGGTGTTTCCTGCCGAAATCGCGTCCAGTCCGTATCTGTCACAGAGTTCGTTCGATTTCATCACGTCGACGATGTCGTCGACGCCGGAGTTCGACCCGAAGGCCATCGTCACTTCGAACTCTGGCCCCTCGGTTTCGACGCCCGCTTCTTCGTCTTTCGTCGGGAGTTTACACGCGAACGCACAGGCAGAACACGTTCCTTTCTTGTACTTCTTCTTCTCGATTGCATCGCCGTTGATTCCCTCGGCGCCTTCGAACTGTTGTTCCGAGAAGTAGTACGACGGCAGACCATTCATCTCGTTGGCGAGATCCAACACTGCGACAGTCCCCTGTCGCTTCATGATGTGGTCGTCGGTGGCGGCCTCACGGTGAATCTCCATCTGTGACGACGGAATCTCGATATCTGGTGCCGAGTCGCCATCGAACGTAATTGCCTTCACGTTCTTCGATCCGAGCACGGCACCGAGTCCACCACGGCCGAACGCCCGCTCTTTACTCGTCATGATAGAGGCGAACCGAACCTCGTTCTCTCCTGCCGGGCCGATGACTGCGGTCTGGTCGGCACCGATTCCGTGTTCGTCGTCGAGGTACGCGACCGTCTCGGGAACGGTCGCGCCGGTGAGGTTGGGCACAGGTTCGAACTCGACACCGTCGTCGGAGACGTGGAGGACGAGCAGTTCGTCACTCGCCCCGGTGAGTTCGACAGCCGCGTGTCCCGTGGCCGCAATGTGGCGCGAGACGAACCCACCTGCGTTCGACGAACAGAGACCATCCGTCAGGGGTGACACACTGGTACAGTTCGTTCGGCCGGTGAAACTCATGTTCGACGACTGCATCGGACCTGTGGAGAAGTATATCCGGTTTTCTCTGCTGAGTGGTTCGACGTCGAACGGCACGCGGTCGTGTGCGAGTTTCGTCCCAACACCACGGCCACCAACGTACGACTCGAGTATCTCGTCGATGGATTCGGTCTGGGTCTCCCGCGCTTCGACGTCGATCGTCAGCAACGAACCCGTTGTGTGTAACATTGGCAAGAAGACGATGCGCGTGTCACTAATCGATTACGGTTACTTCACCCCTGACAGCGTCAGTCAAAACTGCTCTGTATCGGAACCAGATACTGTGTACGTCTTCAATACAAAACGTGGATAAATTATATATGATTGTTCCCCATGGGTGACACCATGGCTGCGGGTCCATCGATTCACGAGTTACACTTCGACGATGCCCCGGACGTTGACTCGGTTCCAGGGCCGAACTCGAAGCGACTCCTCGAAAAACAGCAGCGCATCGACAGCAGTGCAGTCGCATACCCCGAAGACATCCCGATCGCGTTCGACAGCGGAAAGGGGGCGACGGTCCGCGACGCAGACGGAAACACGTTCATCGACATGTTCGCCGGCATCGGCGTGATGAACGTCGGTCACGCGAATCCGTACGTCCTCGACGCCGTCCACGAACAGACCGACAAGTTCGTCCACACCGTGGATTTCCCGACTGAAGCACGACTCGAGCTCATCGAGAAACTCGACGAGATTGCACCGGGCAACCTCAGCGGGAACAATCGAGTCGTCTTCGGTGGGCCAACCGGAAGTGACGCCATCGAAGCGTCCATCAAACTCGCGAAATACAACACCGATGGCACAGGACTAGTTGCCTTCCGTGGTGCCTACCACGGCGCGACGAGTGGCGCGATGAGCCTCACTGGGAACAAGAGCTTCAAAAGTAACTACACGCCACTCCTTCCCGACGTAGTCCACGCACCGTATCCAAACACGATAGAACTGGACAAAGGACCACAGGAAGCGGTCGAACATTCGCTCGAAGAGGTCAAAGCAATCTTCGAAGACCCGTACGGTGGCCTTGCGAACCCTGCCGGTATCTTCGTCGAACCGATTCAAGGGGAAGGTGGCGTCGTCACTCCGCCCAAAGGCTTCCTGAAAGGACTTCGTGACATCGCAGACGACAACGACGTTCCGCTCGTCTTCGACGAGATTCAGAGTGGTCTCGGCCGGTCTGGACAGTGGTGGGCCAGCGAATGGTACGACGTGACGCCCGACGTGATGACGTCAGCGAAGGCACTCGGTGGAACTGGATTCCCGCTGTCGGCGACCATCTACCACGAAGACCTCGACACGTGGGGGTCGGGTGACCACGCTGGAACGTATCGTGGCCACGTCGTCGGCATGCGTGCGGGTACTCGCGCTATCGAGTACATCCAAGAACACGACTTGCTCGCCCATGCACGGGAACTCGGACAGTACATCAAGACACGTCTCTCTGAAGCAGCAGACGGGAACCCACGAATCGCAGACGTCCGCGGAAAAGGGCTCTTCATCGGCGCAGAATTCGTCGATGCGAACGGTAACCCCGACGACGAGGCGGCCGAGGCGTTACAGCAATACTGCTTCGAGCACGGTGTCCTCGTGTGGAAGGCCGGACGCTACGGCAACGTCCTCCGTCTGTTGCCGCCGTTAGTCCTCACGCACGACCTGGCGGAGACGGCACTCGACATCATCGTAGACGGAATCGAGACTGTCACCACCGAAACGCAGCGTCACTGACGCCCACTGCACGAACGTTCCACATATTCATGTCACCACAACGAATCACCACGGACGACGCACCACGAACTGACAACCCGTACTCGCAAGGCGTTCGAGCAGGAGACACACTGTACATTTCGGGATATGGGCCAGTCGACCCGGAAACGGGAGACGGTATCGAGGGCGACATCCAGGCACAGACTGACCAAGTGCTCGACAACATCGCTGCCGTCGTCGACGAAGCAGGTGGTGACGGACTCGACGACGTGGTGAAAGTCACGGTGTACCTCACCGACCTCGACGAGTACGACCGAGTGAACGAAGCGTACGGTGCACGGTTTTCAGACGTACCACCTGCTCGAGTCTGTGTCGAAGTCTCCAGACTGCCCGGTGACGTCCGCGTCGAAATGGACGCGGTCGCCTCTCTCGGAGACGGCCGCGCCGTCTCAAAACGTCCGCAAGACGATTAGTCGTCGAGTTCGTCGACTCGTCGGTCACGCGTGGCGTTCGCAGCATCGACGCGTTCGATGAACTCCGACATCTGTGCTTTCATATCTTCTCGCAACTCGGTCGCTGAGAAGTCGTTCGACTCGGCGAGAAGTCTGACGAACGCCTGGAGTTCTTCGTCCGAGAGACGCTCGAACTCACCAAATTCGAGTTTGTCGATAACTGCATCCACGTCGATTCGACCGACCGGTTCGACGTTGAAATCGACAGTCACCATTCGATAATCCGACCCCGCAAGTTCCTGTTCGGCTTTGTTGACACCCTCTGCCAGCATGTCTTTGAACGGTGTGTAGTAGCCCATGGTGCCGAGATGGAGGAATGCCAGCATGTCGGTAATCCCGTTTGTATAGGCTTCTCGGTCTTCGGCGTCGGGGTTGAACACCGTCTCTCGGTCCCGGTCTTCGAGCGATTCGAAGAGAATCGAAAAGTCGAGTATCGCATTTCGGAGTCGCCGTCGAATCCGGTTCCGCTTCTGTTTCTTCGAGTGCTCGGTGTAATCCGTCTTCCGACCGAGGAGGAACTCCCGGTCACTCGGCGTGAGGATTCCGCGACCCCTGTCCGGTGCGTAGGCGAGGTCGGCACCCCCATCCGCTCCGTCTGGCGTGTCGTTCATATACAGAATTCGTTTACAATGTCGAATAATGTTTGTGCATTACGTGCTCTCGAGGACACCCGCACCTTTGAAGCGGGTTTAATGAAATTATATCTACAGTAACTGTGTACGCATTAATTGCTCTGAGTTGCGCCGACATCGGAGCGTGTTCTCCATCTCCCCATCGACAAGATGTATGTCTATTTTCACGTATGGTGTCAACGAACAATATGGTACGGCGTGGAAATAAACAGTTATCGTAGTCGACGTCACCAGTAACCACAAATTTTATTGGAGATGTCATCCCTTGTCGTGACGTACGGCACCACGTGTCAAGGGTGCACTCCGTACGAATAATGACGATGTGTTCCACCCAACCCTACGCATACGACGGTCGTTGTGTCGCTCAGTTCGAGAACCACTCACTGACAGACGCGCTTGGAGGTGAGACGAATGAGCGCCTCTGACGGTGCGGTTTCGGAGTTCCTCGACGAAATCGAACCGACTATTTTCGCGTTCGGGGCGATTATCACGCTCCTGTTCGTCGTGGCGTTCAGCCTCAGTCCAGATGCGGCGTACAGAACGGTCGATGGAATTCGTGTCTGGATTCTGGCCCAGTTCAACTGGTTCTTCCTCATCGCGATGCTGGGGTTCGTCCTGTTCTTGGGCCTCGTGATATTCGGGCCGTGGGGCAACCTGCGTCTCGGAGAGAAGAAACCAGAGTACAGTTACCTCTCGTACTTCGCGATGATGTACTCTGCTGGCCTCGCAGCAGGCATCGTGTTCTGGGGGCCGGCGGAGGCGCTGTTCCACTACTCGACTGTGCCACCGATTTACGGTGCTGAAGCCCAGTCGGCGGCGGCGATGCCGCTGGCAGTCCAGTACTCGATTTTCCACTGGAGTCTCACACAGTGGTCCTGTTTCACCGTGATGGGGCTCGGAATCGGGTACTTCGTCTACAACTACGACGCCCCGCTTCGTGTCTCGGCGGTGTTGACGCCGATTCTCGGCGCAGACAACGTCGATGGCACACTCGGTAAAATCGTCGACATCCTCGCAGTGTTCGCGACGCTCGGTGGTGTCGCGACGTCACTCGGGTTCATCGGAAGCCAGTTCATCACCGGTCTCAACTTCCAGTGGGGCATCCAACTCGGTGACATCGGGACCATCCTCGTCATCACGGGCATGGTCGTCATCTTCACCGCCTCGCTGGTGTTGGGTGTCGACAGGGGTATCCGCCGCCTGTCGAACTTCAACATGGTCATGTTCCTGTTGTTGATGGGTGCCACGTTGGTGTTCGGTCCGACGGTCCGCATCCTCGAACTCGGAACGCAGGCGACCGGCGGCTTCATCGGTGATTTCTTCGAGATGGCGCTCTTCACGCAGGCCACCGTCGCCGGCGGTAACAAGTGGGTCAACGCCTGGACGGTGTTCTACTGGTTGTGGCCACTCGCGTGGTCACCGTTCGCGGGTCTGTTCATCGCCCGTATCTCCCGTGGTCGGAGTGTCCGTGAAGTCGCGTTCGCTGGTATCGGTGCCACGTCGCTCGCGACGATTCCGTGGTTCGCCATCGTCGGTGGCTCTGGCGTCCTCATGCAACACACGGGTGCTGCAAACGTTCTCGGACCAGTCTCTGAGTACGGTGAAGCCGTCTCGGGGTACGTGCTGTTCGGGAACCTCCCGATCGTCGGTCCCATCCTCCTGTTCGCGTTCCTCGTCCTCGTGACGACGTTCTTCGTCACGTCGGCTGACTCCTCGACGCTGGCAGTGTCGATGATGACGACTGGTGGCAAGAAGCACCCGTCATCCATCAACCGCATCTTCTGGGCAGTCCTCCAGGGTGCCGTCGCATCCATCCTCATGGTTGTCGGTGGTGTCCGTGCCCTGCAGTCTGCAGCGATTATCACCGGTGCACCGTTCGCGGTCATCTGTATCATCACGGTTCTGGGCCTCATTCGGTCGTTCCAGGACGACTACGGACCCTTGCTCTTGCAGGACCGGACGAATCTGTGGGGCCGGTCCCCCTCGGACGGTGACCGGAGGGCAGCGGCAGGCCTCTCGGGCCAAGACGACGACTAGTCTGCTATCGTCCCCGTCGGTGTGTGCCTCTTTTCGTCCGCCTTTTTGCTGCTACCCACCCCGAGACAGTACTCGACCCGATTTGTGGCCCAGTCTGTCGATGAGACTCTTCTCACCGTCTGATACCAACTTTTAATGTACGGTGTCGAGAATCGCTGCGTATGAATCGGGATACCGCGGTGCCAGACACAGCAACGCTGCCCGGTCCCAACGCCGAACGCTGGATAGAATTCCACTCGGAACACGCAGCACCGAGTGAATACTCCCACGAGTTCGTCTGGGACATCACGGCAGCGGCCGATGGCCCGTTCGTCACCGACGTGGACGGAAACGTCCTCTTGGACTTCACGTGCCACATCGGTGCCGCACCACTCGGCTACAACAACGAGAAGATACTCTCAAAACTCCGGGAGTTCGACCTCGTCGAACCGATGAAGATCGCTGGCCAGGATATGTACTTCGGGGCGGGACCGGACCCGGAGACGGCCGAGTTCCCCGGTGCGAGTCACCTGATGAACAAGCTGACCGACGTGTCGTCTCATTACGGGATGGATACGGTGTTTCTCTCGAATTCCGGTGCCGAAGCCATCGAGAATTCGATGAAAATCACCCACGACCACAAGCCCGCCGCGAAGTACGCCTATGCCTTCGAGAAGAGTTTTCACGGCCGAACGCTCGGGACGCTTTCTCTCACCAAGTCGAAAGAAGTCTACACGCGCCACTATCCAGAGATTGCAGGCGTCAAGACGATTCCGTTCTGTGAAGACTCGGCCTGTTCTGCAGACTCGTGTCAGTGTGGATTCTTCGCGGGCGACGGGTCACAGTTCCGAAACGCGCTCGCCCCAGAAGGTGGCCACGTCAACCCCGATGAAGTCGCCTTTGCGATTCTCGAACCGATTCAGGGGGTCGGCGGCTATCGCTTCCCGAACGAGGCGTTCATGGAAGAAGTCGGTGACGTGTGTGCCACCTACGACATCCCACTCGTCGTCGACGAGATTCAGTCTGGCGTCGGGCGGACGGGTGAGATGTGGGCCGCAGACCACTACCCAATCGAACCCGACGTTATCGCGAGTGCCAAGGGCCTCCGCGTGGGTGCGACCATCTCCCGGTCTGATATCTTCCCCTCTGAGAAGAACCGACTTGGGTCGACGTTCGGCGGCGGCGACCTGCTCGCGTCGATGCAAGGGGCACTCACCCTCGACGCAATCGAAGAGTACGACCTGCTAGACAACGCAACCGAACGCGGTCGGCAAGCGAAGGAACTACTCAGAGACGGAGCACCCGACCACGTCGTCGATATCCGTGGAAAGGGTCTCATGCTCGCCGTCGAGTTCGACACCCCAGAGCGCCGCAGCGCTGTCGTCGAGGCAGCGTTACGACGCGGCCTGTTGACGCTCGGTTGTGGAAAGAAGACGATTAGACTACTCCCACCGCTCGATGCCACCGAACGTGAAATCGAGATGGGTATTGGACTCTTCTGTGAGGCGATGGACGCCGTCGCGACAGAAGTATCCGCCTGACGCACGCGGGGGTGGTCAGTTCTCGTCCATCGAGGTTACCGGCACCGTCACGCGTTCTCGTCCAGTGAGTTTACCGCAACCATCACGCCATCGAGTTGCGAGAGCGAGTCGAGAACCGATTTCAGGTGGTCTGGGCCGCTTCCTTCGAGGCTAATCGCGACCGGGACACGATTTGGTGTGTCGTCGGCAGTTTTACGGACACGCTCGACGCTGTCGAGTTCGGCCCCCTGTTCTTCGACGGTTGCTGAAACGTCTGCGAGTACTGTGGGCCAGCCATCGAGTTCGAGTCGTGCGTCGACGTAGCGGCCGAGTTGTAGCAGCCCAACTCGGGTCAGTTCACCGTGTTCGGTGAGGTTCACGTTTCCTCCCGAGACCACTGCAGCGACCTGTTCGCCATCGACATCGAGAGCACCCGAGAGGAGTGCGGCAACGGGTGCTGCACCTGCTGTCTCGACCACGGTTTTGGCACGCTCTGCGAGGAGCGTCGTCGCGACGGCGAGGTCACTGTCACTCACCGAAACTACGTCGTCGACGCGTTCGCGGACGACTGCGAACGTCTGCTCGAGTAACCGAGCGTCGGCGATTCCTTCTGCGACGGTATCGACCTCCGAGAGCATTCGAATCTCGTCTGCCTCCATCGAGGGTTTTGCGTGTGCTGCGCCCGCTGGTTGGACGCCGACGATTCGAACGTCCGAATCGGATGCCTTCAGCGCGGTTGCGATGCCGGAAATCAGCCCTCCACCGCCGATCGAGACGAGGACTGTGTCGATGTCCGGTTCGGCTTCGAGGAGTTCGAGGCCGACTGTTCCCTGTCCAGCGATAACGTCGCCATCGTCGAACGGATGGACGAACTCCAATCCGTCTTTGTCGGCGAGTTCGAGTGCGTAATCGTACGACTCTTCGTAACGCTCGCCCTCGACGAGAACGGTCGCGCCATAGCCACGTGTCGCGTCGATTTTCGCCGCCGGTGTTATCTCCGGAACGACGATTGTGGTGTCGATGCCGAGTAATTGCCCTGCGAGTGCGACGCCCTGGGCGTGATTGCCAGCGCTCGACGCGACGACACCACGATTCTTGACAGCCGAGGGAAGTTGTGCCATGGCGTTGTACGCTCCCCGTATCTTGAACGACCCCGTTCGCTGCATGTTCTCCAGTTTGAGGTGGACCTGGCTGGCACCGCTTCGTCTCGCTATCGTCGTCGAACTGTCGAGCGGTGTTCGGTGGACGATGTCCGACAGTCTTCGCTGGGCAGCGTTCACGTCCGCAATCGTAACAACCTCGGATGCTGGGGGGACGGCGTCTCCAGTAACCGACTCTCGACTCATGGACGGTCTGTCGAGACTGATACGATTGCGTTCGAGAGAACCGAGACGCCCGTCTCGAGGCTTCGTTCGTCCACGTCGAATCGAGGCGTATGGTGACTCGTCGGGTGGTCGGTCCCAACGATGCTGTAGCACGCGAGGCCGCCTTCTTCCTGCACGCGCTTCATGAGGAACGTTGCATCTTCACTCGCACCGAAGTCTGCCGTCGGGAGGATACGGTCGACGCTGTCGACATCTTCGGCAGCGCGTGCGACGACGTCGACGAGTTCTGGGTCGCTGTCGGCCCGAGGGCTTTCACTCACCACCTCGACGGTTGCGTCACAGTCGTGCATCTCTGCGGCCGTCTCGAACTTCTTCGTGAGTTCGGTCTTCGCGTACTCCATCAGTGCCGTTGTCTCACCGCGTGCCTCCGCGATAGCTTCGACATCTTCTGCGATGATGTTGCTCGCGGTGCCCCCTTCGACACGGCCGACGTTGACGCGAGTCATCCCAGCAGAGTGTCGTGGAATCGCGTAGACGTTGCTGATGGCGGTTCCGAGCGCCTGAATGGCGTTTGCACCCTGTTCTGGAGCCTTGCCTGCGTGTGCGGAGTCGCCCTCGATTTCGACGTCGATGTGACACATCGCCAGTGGGCGTTCGATACCAGCGACGACCTCTCCCGTGGGGTGGTCGAGGCCGACGTGAACAGCGAAGAAGTAGTCGATGTCGGCTGCGTACTCACTTCGTGCCATCGGTGCCCCGCCGCCGGAAACCTCTTCGGCGGGTTGGAAGAAGACGACGAGCCGCCCCGAAAAGTCACTTCGCTTGATGGCGTCGATCGTCGCCAGCCCCCACGTCATGTGCGTATCGTGACCGCAGGCGTGCATCGTCTCGCCAGTTTCGGACCGGAATCCTTCGTCAGCAGGCGTGTGTCCGTCGGCAGCAGATTCGTCGATGTAGAGGCCATCGATGTCGACGCGGAGCCCGACAGTCGGCCCATCTCCGAGTTCGACGACGGCCACACAGCCAGTGTTGCCACCGCGTACCTGTTCGAGAATCGCTGGGTCAGCTCCTCTGTCGAGCGCACGGTCGTACCACTCGTCGAGCACCTCGTCTTCAGGGACGGCCATCCTGTCGGCTGGGTCGTACGCGTCGGGCCCGATCGCTAACTCGTCCACACCGATTTCGCGTAACTCTTCGATGAGTCGGGCAGTCGTCCAGAACTCGCACCATCCCGGTTCGGGGTAGCGGTGGAACGCTCGGCGTAGCTCCGCCAGTCGCGTGCGAACACTGTCGTCCATGTGTCGTTGTAGCATGTTCCACACACTTAATGATAAACGGTATCCGTGGATGACAGATACGCAAAAGGACTAAGGCGAACCCTTGCAATCGGTCTATCAACGATGCGCCGGATTGGTCACACACGTTTTCCGGGGCCGCGATTGACTATCCGACGTACCAAGCAGCACATATGACCGAGACAGATGTCGTCGTCCTCCGCGAGGGGACAGAAGGCCTTTCGATGGAATCGTACGCAGATGCACTTCGCGAGCGGCTCACAGACCGTTCAGTCACACTCGCTCGCACACCAAAACAGGAACGTGAACTGATCCCTGACGCGCGCGTTGTCACCGGTATCACGATAGACGAAGGGCTGTTGGACCGGGCCGAGCGACTCGAACTGTTCGCATGCACCTTCGCCGGAACCGACCACGTTCCAATGGACGCACTCGCGGACCACGGTGTCGCTGTCACGAACGCCGGCGGCATCCACGCACCGGGTATCGCCGAACAGGCAATCGGAAACATGCTCGTCTTCGCTCGCCGTCTTCACGAAGGATGGCGGCGCAAACAACACGCTGAGTGGCGGCACTTCCAATCGAGCGAATTCACCGATAGCACGGTGACCATCGTCGGACTCGGCTCTATCGGGCAGGCAATCGTCAAACGATTACAGGGCTTCGACGTCGACACCATCGGGGTTCGGTACACTCCATCGAAAGGGGGGCCGACAGACGAAGTCGTCGGATTCGACGACGACGCGATTCACGACGCACTCGCCCGAAGTGAGTACGTCGTCCTCGCCTGTCCGCTCAACGACCTCACCCGCGGACTCATCGGAGATGATGAGTTCGCGACGATGCGAACTGACGCCGTCCTCGTCAACACTGCCCGAGGGGGAATCGTCGATACTGACGCCCTAGTCTCAGCGCTCCAGTCGAACAAGATTCGTGGCGCTGCCCTCGACGTGACTGACCCCGAACCCCTCCCACAGGACCACCCGCTCTGGACGCTCGAAAACTGTCTCATCACGCCCCACACGGGTGGTCACACCCCGAAGCACTGGGACCGCCTCGCCGACATCGTCGCCGAAAACCTCGACCGACTCGACAGTGGCGAACCGCTCCACAATCAGGTTTCAGCACCGAATCAGTGATCGCTGATGGCTTCGCAGAACCCGACCGACGACCCACGAACCGACTACGACTACGTCGGTGGTGACACCAGACGCAGCGGACTCGTCTCCGACCTCACGCAACTCGTCGACGGTGACGTTCGGTTCGACGAGTACACCCGCCAGCTGTACGCGACCGACGCGTCGTCGTACGAAGTGCTGCCCATCGGTGTCGTCATGCCGACGTCGACTGACGACGTTGCAAACGTCGTCTCCTACTGCGCGGACCGCGAGATTCCGGTGTTGCCGCGTGGTGGTGGAACGAGTCTTGCAGGGCAAGCCGTCAACGAGGCTGTCGTCCTCGATTTCTCACGACACATGGACGACGTGGTGGCAGTCGACCCGGACACAAACACGGCAACAGCCGAAGCAGGAACCGTCCTCGCATCGTTGAACGCCGCCGCCGCAGAACACGGACTCAAATTTGGTCCCGACCCTGCCGCGGGTGACCGGAGCGTCATCGGTGGCGCAATCGGCAACAATTCGACCGGTGCGCACTCGTTGGTCTACGGAAAGACCGACTACTACGTCGAAGCCTGTGAAGTCGTCCTCGCTGACGGGACGGTCCACCGGTTCGGAGATATCGCAGTCGACGAACTCAGGTCGAAAACAGACCCCGACGCTGAAGCGTGGGGGGCAGACGGCCCACCCAGTCCACTCCTCCCGCGACTCTACGCTGAAGTCGTCCGAATTATCGACGAGGAGGCGGACGAAATCGACGCTCGCTATCCCGACCTGAAACGGAACGTCTCCGGCTATAATCTGGATAATTTGGTTGCCGAGTACCGGGGAGCGCGACCAACTGCAGACGGATCAGCAATCGACCCGGAGAGTGAACCGGGGAGCGTCAATCTCGCACGGTTACTGGCTGGGAGTGAGGGGACGCTCGCAGTCATCACCGAAGCGACCGTCTCACTCGAACCGATTCCGGAGACCAAAGCCGTGGCGTTGCTCACGTACGAAGACGTGTTCGACGCCGCCGCCGACGTCGCGCCGATACTCGAACACGACCCGGCGGCGGTCGAACTTATCGACGACGTTCTCATCGACCTCGCACTCGAGACGGCAGAGTTCCGCGATGTCGCTGCATCCCTTCCAGAGGGAACACGCGGTGCCCTTCTCGTGGAATTCTACGCCGAGTCAGACGACGATGGCCGACAGAAAGTCGCCGACCTCCTGGGCGAACGCGCCCCTTCAGTAACGCCCGAAGTTGCGCCTTCAGACGACGTCGAACCAGCAGCGGATGCCCGCGCGTTCGAGGCGCTCGAAGCGCACGACCCGGAGGCCCGTACTGGACTGTGGAAGATGCGGAAGGCCGCTGCCCCGATTCTCCTCTCTCGAACGACCGACGAGAAACACATCTCGTTTATCGAAGACTGTGCGGTGCCAGCCGAACAGTTACCAGCGTACGTCGAACGCTTTCGTGAAGTCATCGACGACCACGACGCGAACACGAGTTTCTACGCTCACGCCGGCCCGGGCGTGCTCCACGTTCGGCCACTCGTGAACACGAAGACGGTCGATGGCCTCGACTCGTTCGAAACCATCGCCGACGAGATAACCGACTTCGTCGTCGACGTCGGTGGGTCTGTGTCTGGCGAACACGGTGACGGCCGCGCTCGAACCCAGTGGAATCGCAAACTGTACGGCGACCGCCTCTGGAACGTCTTCCGCGACCTGAAGACTGCGTTCGACCCCGACTGGCTCCTGAACCCGGGACAGGTCTGTGGCGACGTTTCGATGACGGAGAATCTGCGATTCGACCCATCGTACGAGTTCTCTCCGTCGTTCGACCCCGAACTCCAGTGGGAAACCGACAACGGATTCCAGGGGATGGTCGAACTCTGTCACGGGTGCGCTGGCTGTCGCGGCGATCAGGACACTCGTGGCGGTGTGATGTGCCCGACGTATCGTGCCGCCGAAGAAGAGAGCCTCTCCACCCGTGGCCGTGCGAACATGCTTCGGCACGCCATGAATGGTGACCTCGATGAAGACGCTCACGACGTGGAGTTCATGCGCGAGGTTCTCGACCTCTGTATTGGCTGTAAGGGCTGTAAACACGACTGCCCGAGTGAGGTCGATATGGCCAAACTCAAAGCCGAAGTCGAACACGCGCACCACGAGTCCCACGGTGCGAGCGTCCGGTCACTCCTGTTCGCCGAGATAGACAGACTCAACGAACTGGGCTCACGTCTCGCTCCGCTGTCTAACTGGGCGGCGAAACTTCCGGGGGCTGGATTCGTCACCGAACGTGTGCTCGGCATTGCGAGTGAGCGGTCGCTCCCGACGTTCCATCGACAGCCGTTCGAAGACTGGTTCGAACAACGTGGTGGGTGTCGCGTCTCGGTGTCCGAAGCCGACCACAGGGTGCTCTTGTTCCCCGACACCTACACGAACTACATCCACCCGGCGGCAGGCAAAGCCGCAGTTCGGGTCCTCGAAGCGGCGGGCGTTCACGTCTCGATTCCCGACGACGTCACGTCGACGGGCCGGCCCGCACACTCGAAGGGGTTCATCGACCGCTCTCGTGACCGCGCTGCGACAAACGTCGCTGCACTCGCTCCGAAAATTGCGGATGGATGGGACGTCGTCCTCGTGGAACCATCCGATGCCGTGATGCTTCAGTCCGACTACCGCGACCTGCTCGGCGGCGGCACCGAGTCAGAGGCAGCTAACGACCACGCTGTCAGTTCCCAGATGGTCGACGCAGTAGCGACGAACACCTACGGAATCATGGAGTATCTCGACTCGAAGCGTCTCGACGAGCACCTTTCGCTGTCGTCCCCGTCCGAACATCTCACCTATCACGGCCACTGTCACCAGAAGGCGACTCGGAAAGACCACCACGCTGTCGGCGTCCTTCGGCGTGCCGGATACGACGTCGACCCGCTCGATTCGGGTTGCTGTGGGATGGCCGGGTCGTTCGGCTACGAAGCCGAGCATTACTCGATGAGCAAGGCAATCGGCGAGATTCTCTTCGGGCAAGTCGAAGACAGTGACGGGGATGTCGTCGTCGCCCCCGGCGCATCGTGTCGGACGCAACTCGAAGCCCGAACAGCGTCCGCGACAGAACCACCGCACCCCATCGAGAAACTGGACGACGCGCTCACGCACTGACCGCCAGCTTTCTCTCCGTCGACGGTTGATATCCTCGGCCTGTTGCGTGCGCCGCTCGTCGCGGAGGTGGTCTGTGTGTAGTCTCAGAAATGGAGTAATGGGGTATGAGAAACCCGAGTTGACGGCGCTGAATTTGCGGGTCTTAGGTGCTGAACAGTTCGCGTGGGAAGTTCGCGAGCGTCTCTGCACCGTTCGACGTGACGACGAACGTTTCGCTCAGTTCGACACCGAAGTCGTCGAACCAGAGGCCGGGAATCATGTGGAAGGTCATGTTCTCTTCGAGCACCGTCTCGTCGCCGGGACGGAGACTCGCCGTGTGTTCGCCCCAGTCCGGGGGATAGCCCAGCCCCATCGAGTAGCCGATGCGGTCTTTCTTCTCGATGTCGTACTTCGCGATGGTGTCTCGCCAGGCTTTTTCGACTGCTTCGGCGGTGACTCCCGGTTCGGCGACGTCCAGCGCCGCCTCGATGCCTTCGACGACGATTTCGGCTCGGTCCTCCATCTCACTCGGTGGGTCTCCGACGTACGTCGTTCGGGCCAACGGTGAGTGATACCGGTGCCGACAACCAGAGAGTTCGATGATGACTGGGTCGCCGTTTTCGAATCGGCGGTCCGTCCACGTGAGATGTGGCGTTCCGGTGTGGTCACCCGACGGCATCAGCGGGACGATAGATGGATAGTCGCCACCGTACTCGTCGGTGCCGTCGATGAGTGCCGAGTAGATGGCTTCGGCCGCTTCGTACTCTGGGACGCCCTCTGCAATCGTCTCCAGACCGGCATCCATTGCGTTTTCGGAGATGCGTGCGGCCTGTCGCATGTATTCGAGTTCTGCGTCCGACTTCTTGATTCGGACCCAGTTCACGAGGAGCGTCGTGTCCTCGAACTCGGCTTCGGGGAGGTTCTGTTGTAGACGCGTGTACGACTTCGCTGTGAAGTAGTAAGCGTCCATCTCGAGGCCGATACGACCGTCAGACACTCCGAGGTCTTCGAGCACTGCCGCGACGAAGTCCATCGGGTGTAAATCATGTGGTGACTGGACGTGGTCGTCGCTGTACGGGAGGATACTCTCTTCACTGAGGCTGGTGGTTGCACGTGCTCCATTGGCGTCCATGTCGCGACCGACCCACACGGGTTCGTCTCGGTCCTGTGTGACCACGACGCCCTGGTGGACGTAGAACGACCACCCGTCGTAGCCAGTGAGATAGTTCATGTTCGCTGGGTCGCTCACGAACAGTGCGTCTAGCCCTCGTTCTGCCATCCGTTCTTTCGTTCGGGCGATGCGTCTTTCGTACTCGCTGCTCTCGAAGACGGCGCTTGGCATGCTAACTTCTACCAGATAGTCGTCAACCCACTGTAAAAAATTTTTGTGTACTACGACGACGATAACTGTGTACCGGCCCCCACGCGAAACCCGTACAGGGCACTCTCGTCAATGCTCTCGCTCACTTGTGTCAGTAATGTCTGGAATATTTAATACTAATTTTCATGAGATACTGTGGCATACGTGCATGCTGTTCGATAGGAAAAGTGAGTCGAGCAGTGGAATACAGTGATTCAATCGAGAGACTACACTTAATCTGTGAAAGTTCGAACAGATTTTTCAAATAAACCGTGGGAAAAACATTCGCCCAGATTTCTTATTGTCTTGGTGACTTATCTGGAAAAATATATGATGGCAAATATGTAATGAATATTATCAATGTATCTCAGAGAGAACACGTCGGAGCCAGACCAGACCGTTTCTGTGTGGTCTTCGGCCAGCAGTCTCTTTCGTATCCCGTCTCTCACCACTTGACAAGCTTGCTCTCTCTTCAATAGCTTCTCGAACGTTTCTCTGGTTATGGGATATTATGCTGACGCTGGGTCACACCGAACTGATGTGGTGTTCCCAGCATACGGTCCAATCGATTCGGTACTGAGTTTCGTCGTATTCTACATCTTCGTCACTCGAGCGACGCCGACGATCGTCGACGTGTTTTCGTCCATCACTGGCCTGTCGCCCTCGGCTATCGGATTTGGTCTCGCTGGATTCCTTTGGTTCATCCTCGTGGTGACACTACTCGACGTGGTTCGTCGACAGTTCGCCGCCGCCGGATTCGGCTCTCGTCAGAGCACAGAAGAGCAAACCAGACAGGCCGGTGTCCCGTCTGCGTCGCGTGCAGTCTTCTACCTCGTGGTCGTTCTCGTCGGCGGCGTCGTCGCGGTGTGGTCGTTCGAACCTGCCGTGGCGGCAGGAATCGGCCTGATTCGGATGGTCGGAACGCTCGACACCGGTGCGTTCGATATCGTGGGATTCCTCGTGATGATTCTCTTCTTCGTCTCGTTCGGGGCGGCGACCCGCGCACTCGACCGGCTCGTCATCGGTGGCGTTCGTGCCGTACTGTCGTGATGATGACTCACCAGGCAAGCGCGAACTACGATACGAACTGGCTCGGTCGACTCGCTGTGCAGTATCTCGAAGCTCTCCTTCAGCCGAGGGTGGGATTCTTGCCGTCGAGTTTCAACATCTCGTTGATATCGAAGTCACCGGGGTGGTCGTCGAACCTGCGGGGACTCCACTCCGGGTAGTCGTGTTCCTCGTCGCAGACAACAGCTGCAACGGCTTTGCCGACTGCGGGTGACCGCATGAACCCGTGTCCCTGTAACCCTGCCGCGAGGACGATGTTGTTCGGTCCTGACTCCCCACCAGGTTCGTCCGGTGGTCGCCCAACAAGCGGTTTCCCGTCGGGGGTCGCTGTACAGAGCCCAGCCCACGCGTTTTGGATGCCGACGTCCTCGACTGGTAACCCTCGCTCGACGACGTCGCTCGTTTCGACGAGGAAATCGAAATCAGCCGTCTGTGTGTAGGCATCTGGGTCAGACTCCACTTCTTCGGTCCCATCACCGACGAGGAGTCCACCGCTCTGTTCCGACCGGAAGTAGACTCCCTCGTGTGCGTCGTACACCGTTCCGATTTCGAAGTCGACGGGGGTCGTCACGAGCGCCTGTGCGCGATACGGTTTCACTGGCACCTCGATGTCTGCTAACTTCGCGACGCGAGATGTCCATGGGCCTGCGGCGATGACGACGACATCAGTCTGAACCGCCCCTGCCTCGGTTTCGACGGTTGGTGGCGACGAACGGTCGATTCCCGTCACCATCGTCCCGGGTCTGTAGTCGATACCGTTCGATTTCGCTTCGTCGAGGAGTGCTGTCGTGAACGTGTGTGGGTCCGCATACCCGTCTTCAGGGGCGTAGGTTCCGACCGTGACCCCGTCGATAGAAAACGATGGATAGATTTCCTGAATCTCGTCGGGGTCGACTAGGCGAACATTTGCGCCTTCTCGACGCTGCATCGACACCTCAGCTTCGAACGTCGACCGTTCAGATTCAGTCCCGGTCCGGAGGAATCCCACTTCGTGATACGTGAAGTGGTTGTCCGACGCAGAGAGTTCACGGAAGAAGTCGAGACTGTACTTCATCGCCCGAACGTCTGTGGGCTCGTGCAGTTGGGTGAAGATGAGTCCCCCTGCTTTTCCCGTCGTCTCTCCCGCAGCGTGGCCCTTGTCGAGTAGCGTTACGTCTACACCTCGTTCTGTGAGGTGGTACGCGGCGCTGACGCCAATCGCACCTGCCCCGATAATCGTCGCGTGTGTCATGGATTCGCTTCCCAACCCGATAGTTACCGTTTCATGGTATCTCTTCACACCCTACTTATCAATTGTCTTGTCTAGCGTATTCCTCCCAAACTTCTCCGTTCAGTCGGGTAATTATACCCTCTCCACACGGGAACCGAAGACCAAAGTTGTAATGAGATGGATGATACTGAAACCGAGCTTCTTCGAAGAATTGGAGCCCCGCTTGAATCGCTGACGCTGTCCACACTGTTCGAAAGACGAAAATGATGGTCGATTGCCCGAACGATGCTTCAGGCGTCCGGCCAGCGCTCGATGTAAATCGCCTTGTCTGTGTAGAAGTGAATCATATCTTCGCCCTGGGCGTGTAAGTCGCCGAAGAACGAATCTTTCCACCCGCCGAAGTGGAAGAACGCCATCGGTGCGGCGGTGCCTGCGTTGACCGCGAGGTTCCCCGCTTCGACTTCGTGTCGGAAGCGCTTCGCGTCGCTGCCACGGTCAGTGAACAGACTCGACGCGTTGCCGAAGTCACTTCGGTTGACCAGGTCGATGGCGTCGTCGAAGTCGTCTGCTTCGATGAGCGCGAGGACCGGCCCGAAAATCTCTTCGCGAGCGATGGTCGCGTCTGGGTCGACAGCCCCGAAGATGGTCGGTCCAAGGAAACTCCCTTCGGCGGGAACCTCTATCTCCCGCCCGTCTAACAGCACGTCTGCCCCCTCATCGACGCCAGTCTCGATGTAGTCGAGGACGTTGTCACGATGCGGACCGGAGATGAGTGGGCCCATATCTACGTCGTCGCTGAGGCCATCTGCGACGGTCATCTCACGTGCTTTTTCGACGAGTTTGTCTGCGAACTCGTCGTAAACCGCGCTCTCGACGACGGCGACGGGATTCGCGAGACATCGTTGGCCGGTGTTTGCAAATGCGGACCCGAGCGTCTGTTCGGCGGCGAACTCTAAGTCGGCGCTCGCTGCGACCACGATGTGGTTTTTCGCACCCCCCTGTGCCTGGACGCGTTTGCCGTGCTTCGCCGCGGATTCGTAGACGTATTTCGCGACTGGCGTACTGCCGACGAACGAGATTCCCTCGACGCCGGGGTGTTCGATGAGCGCGTTGACGGCGTCTGCGTCACCGTTGACGAGTTGGATGATGCCGTCTGGGAATCCTGCCTCGTCGACGAGTTCGACGATGCGCTGGGCGGTGACTGGCGTCTTCTCGCTCGGTTTCAGGATGAATGCGTTGCCCGTGGCGACGGCGTACGGGAGGAACCACAGCGGAATCATGCCGGGGAAGTTGAACGGCGTGACGGCCGCGAAGACACCGAGTGGTTTTCTGACGGCAGTTTCGTCGATTTCAGGTGCTGCGTTCGGGAGGTGGCCGGCCTGCATCATCGACGGGATGCCACAGGCGACTTCGACGTTCTCGATACCACGGCGGAGTTCACCTTTCGCCTCCTTGAACGTCTTGCCGTGTTCTTCGACCAGTGCCTCCGCGAGTTCGTCCTGGTGTTCTTCGAGGAGGTTCTTGAGTTCGAACATCGGTTGAATCCGCTGTTCGACAGGTGTGCTCCGCCACTCCTCGAAGGCGGACTGTCCGGCCTGTACGGCCTCGTCTACGTCTTCAGGCGTCGAATAGTCGATCGTCGCAACGGTTTCGCCGTTCGCTGGGTTCTGTACCGGTTCTCCGGCCGGGCCGGACGCTGGCGTCCAGTGGCCATCGATGTAGTTCTGTAGTTCTCTGGTCATCTGTGTCGGAATTCGTCTGCTTGGCTGTCGATACGTCGAGTCTGTATCTGGTCGATACCCCGAACCGTGTCGCGAATCGACGATGGTCTGTTCGCCCCCGTGTCGTGTGCAACGTTCTTCATCGAGTTCGCGGTCCACACCATGTCAGTAGTCAGTATAGTTCATCATGACCGATTTGATCTGGGTCATCGATTCGAGGTGCCACTTGCTGCCGTAGCGGCCACCGGACCCGCTTTCGCCGTATCCACCGAACGGCAGGAGTCGTTCCCAGTAGTTGTTCGTCTCGTTGATGAAGACACCACCCGCTTTCAACCGATTTGCGGCGTCGTGTGCCAGTTCGAGCGAGTCAGTGAAGATAGCGGCCTGGAGGCCGTATCGCGACCGGTTTGCGATTTCGATGGCTTCGTCGTAGTCGGCCGCTCGAATGACCGGTGTAATCGGCCCGAACGTCTCTTCTTCGGCGACTGCCATCTCTTCGGTGACGCCTTCGAGGACTGCTGGGTCGAAGTAGAGCCCATCAGTGTCACCGCCGGTTCGGAGTCTTGCACCCTTGGTGACGGCGTCGTCGACGTGCTCTGTGGCCTTCGATTGTATCCGTTCGGAGACCATCGGCCCCATGTCGACGCCCTCTTCGAACGGGTCGCCCAGAACGAGTTCTTCTGTCTTCTCGACGACGGCGTCGACCAGTTCGTCGTGGACTCCATCTGTGACGATTACACGCTCTGTTCCACAGCACACTTGCCCAGCGTTCCAGTTGCTCCCGACGACGATGGACTCCGCCGCGTGGTCGATATCGGCGTCGTCAAGGACGATGATGGGGTCTTTGCCCCCCATCTCGAGCAGGCACTGCGCGTTTCGCCCGGCAGCGGTCTTTGCAATCTGTTGGCCAACTTCAGTACTCCCGGTGAATGCGATGAGACGAACATCGTTGTGTTCGACGAGCGACTGTCCAGTCTCGCCCGCCCCGGTGACGAGGTTGAACGCGCCGTCTGGGAGACTGGATTGGGCGAACGCCTTTGCGATATGGTACGCTGTCAGTGGTGTCTCCTCTGCGGGTTTGAAGACGACTGGGTTCGCCGTCGCGATTGCGGCGTAGATACTTCCACCCGGCACTTCGAGTGGGAAGTTCCACGGACTGATGACCGCGCACACGCCGTACGGTTCGCGTTGCGTGTAGGCGAAGCGACCACGATGTTCAGATGGGACGACGTCTCCGAAGAGTCGAATTGCGTCGTGGCCGTAGTCATCACTGGAGTTGATGACGTACTCTGTCTCGTCGTACGCTTCGTGGAGCGGTTTCCCTTCTTCGCGGACGATTCCGGCCGCGATTTCGTCTTCGTGTTCGACGAAATACTCCGTCACTTCGTCGAGCACTGCTGCACGCTCGAACGCCGTCATCTCTTCGAGCGCTCGCTGGGAGCGCCGTGCCGCCTCGACCGCACGCCGTACGTCGTCGGCAGTGCCGGCCGGAACGGTGTCGATCACCTCCCCTGTCACCGGCGAGTCTACGTCGATACCCTCGTCTCCCGTGGAATCGACCCACTCGCCATCGATGTAAAGCTGTCTCATGTGAGTTACTCACACAGATGGGGAGGCCTGGCAAAAATCTTTCTGAGTATTCAGACAAAAACTGAAAAGACTTCGGCTACTGTGCTGTCTGAGCGAAGTCCTGGATATCGAGGCGCGCGAGTAACTCGTCTGTGGGCACGCCGTCGGACGTGTAGCCACGTTTCTCGTAGTAGTCGTCGAGCATCGTCGCGAACTCCTCTTCTGTGATGCGGTTTCCGTCGGCGGGACCGCCTGCTTCGAGCGGTTCGGTGAACCGACTCGGCATCTCGTCTTCGTCGCGGCCGAACCCTTCTCGCACGTTGAAGAGGCGGGTCATCGTCCACGCCCGTTCTCCAACGGTTTCGAGGTCGTCGACTGTCACCTCGTAGCCGAGTTCGTTCAGCCACTCTGCTACTCGTTCGTAGTTGTACGCCGTGAAGTCACAGGTGACCATGCTGAACGTCAGCGCGTTTTCGTCCTGGTCTTCGATGACTGCGTCTGCCATACCGTCGGTTCCGAATGGGTCACGGCTTCCGCCCATGGCGTCACTTCCGATCGGCCACGCACGCTGGTGGCAGCCACCTCGGTCACTCGTCGCGTACGCGAGGGCCATCCCGAACGAGGCACGGGGTTCGTAGGCTGGCAGTTCCATCCCTTTGACCTGCACAGCAGCCTCCCGGGCGTGGTCGTCGTCGAGTTTTTCGGCGGCGAGTTTCGTTCCTTCTGCGAGGAGGTCGCCAACTTCGTTGTCTCGTGACGAGATGTCCTCGATGAGTTGGGCGGCCGCTCGGGCGTCGCCCCACGAGAGGTCGTAGTCGATGATGCCCGCTTCGACACACTCCATCGCGAACGAGATGACGTTGCCGAGGCTGATGGTGTCCATCCCGAGCGTGTCGGCCCGGTGGGCGAGTTCCGTGATTCCGGTAACGTCCGTGATGTCCGTGTTCGACCCCATCATGCCGATGGTTTCGTACTCCGGCCCCCAGTCGACGTGTGCGTCTGGGAACGCTGCGCCTTCGACATCGGCACCCGAGAAATCGACGACGTGGCCACACGCGACCGGACAGCCGTAACACGAGTCGGTCGTCTGATGGCCGACGCTGAACGCGTCGATGTTGATGTCTTCGACGTCTGGGACCGTCCCTTTCGTCCAGTTGTGAGTCGGCAACGCACCGATTTCCTGCGTCCAGTCTGGGATGAGTTGGGTCCCGCCGTCGCGGGCCCACGCGACTTCGTTGTCCGTCCCGAGTCGTTGGGTGTGCTTGATTCGGAGTTCTTGGGTGTCGGACTTCGGCGGGCTGTCGGCGGACGCGACGACGGCTTTGAGGTTCTTCGACCCCATGACTGCACCCACGCCCCCACGGCCTGCGTGGTGGGTGCCCTCGTCACTCGAAATCGTCGCGTAGCGAACGAGGTTCTCTCCAGCAGGGCCAATGGCGGCTGTTTTGGTCTCTCTGCCCTCGAACTGTCTGGCAGTCTCGTCCGTCTTCATTCCCCAGAGATGACTGGCATCCTCGATCGTCACGTCCTCGCCAGAGACGTCGAGATAGACCGGGGACTCGGCCTTCCCTTCGACGACCATCCCAAGATAGGATGGGAGTGCCCACCTGAAGCGCGCCGGGAAATGCCCCCCAGAGTACGAGTCTACAAAGGTTCCAGTGAGGGGCGATTTTGTAATCGCCGCGTAGCGGGACGTCCCGGGTGCAAAGCCGGAGAGTGGCCCGAACGAGAAGATGAGGACGTTCTCCGGTGAGAGTGGGTCAGTATCCGGGTCGAGTTCGTCGAGGAGAAGCGCAGCACCGAGACCCTTCCCAGCGATGAACCGGTCCCGATACTCCTGCGGGACTGTCTCGGTCTCCACTGTTCGGTCTGTGAGGTTCACACGGAGAAGGTGGGTGAGCGCTTGCACCTCGTCTGTCTGCACGACACGTTGTGACATACACGCACGGTTCGAACAGACTTACCTTATAATTTTCCGAAAAATCTACGACAATAGGCGAAGACAGACGAGAAACGTTCGACAGTGGACGAAAGTGGTGCCTGCTGACTGTGTCCGCCGTGTGGTGGATACTTCAGCGGACGGGTTGTCCGATTACCGGACGAGTGTGACCGCGTTCGACGCATCCCACCCGACTCGGATGCTGCGGCCGATGGAGAGATAGTCGTCCTGGTCGGTCAACTGGAGGTCCACGGTGAGTTCGCGTCCGTTCTCCAGTCGAACGACGAACTTCCCGAGATTCCCTTTGTAAATCTCGTCGATGACTTCGGCGCTGAACTCGTTGTCCAGTCCACGAGCGTCGTCACCGAGCCGAATCTTCTCTGGCCGGATGGCGAACGCATCGTCACCGGATGCTTCTTCGTGCGGGTTCACACGGAACGTGAGATTCCCGTCGGTGATGGTCGCACCGTCGGCGTCTTCTGCGTACGACCCGTGGATGAGATTCGTCTCCCCGATGAAGTCGGCGACGAACTCGGACGCGGGTTCTTCGTAGATTTCGGTCGCGGTGCCGAGTTGTTCGAGTTGTCCCCCGTTCATCACCGCGATTTCGTCACTCATCGTCAGCGCCTCTTCCTGGTCGTGTGTGACGTAGACGAACGTGATTCCGAGTTCCTCCTGCAGATTTTTCAACTCGACTTGCATGTTCTTTCGAAGCTTCAGGTCGAGTGCCCCGAGGGGTTCGTCCAGCAGAAGCACGGTCGGTTCCGTCACGAGTGCCCGAGCGAGCGCGATGCGTTGTTGTTGGCCGCCAGAGAGCTCCGAGATTTCACGGTCTGCCATCTCTGGTAGTTCCACCAGGTCGAGAACGCGCTGGACGCGCGATTCGATTTCTTCGCTTCCGTGTCGACTCACGAGGCGCTTGAACGCACCAGCGAGTCCAGACGACTGCGTGGCGGTCGACCCTCCGTCTGCGGCGGTCCGTTCGCCCGGAATACCTTGCATCTGCAACCCGAAGGCGATGTTCTCTCCGACGGTCATGTGGGGGAACAGCGCGTACGACTGAAACACCATACTGGTGTCTCGCTCGAAGGGTTGGAGGTCGTTTATCCGCTCGTTGCGAAGGTAGACGTCACCCTCACTGGGCGTTTCGAATCCCGCAATCATGCGGAGCGTCGTCGTCTTCCCACAGCCTGATGGGCCGAGAAGGGTGAGGAACTTCCCCTGTTCGACCTCGAAACTCACGTCCTCTACGGCGGTCACATCTCCGAAATACTTCGAGACGCCGTCGAGTCGGACGTCGTAATCGGACATCCTCAGCTGTCACCTCCGAGCCGTATCTTGTGGGTCATCTATGCGTTTTGAATCTCCGTCCAGGCTTCGCTGTAGAGCTTCGTCGCCTGTCCGACGTTTTCGATGAACTCGAGCTGTTCGAAGACGTCTTCTGGTGGGTAAATCGCAGGGTTGTTCAGCGCTGCCTCGTCCACGTACTCTTTCGCCGCCGCGTTCGGCGTCGGGTAGTAGAGGTAGTTGGCAATCTCCGCGTTCATCTTGGCGTTCAGCAGGAAGTTGGCGAACGCGTGCGCTGCGTTCGGACTCTTGGCCTCTTTCGTGACTACAGCGGTGTCGACCCAGACGACGCCACCCTCTTGTGGGACGACGTAGCTGATCGGGGAATCTCCGTCTTCGTAGAGCTCCCAGTATGCGACGAACGCGTCACCGGACCAGCAGTGAAGGGGGCTTGCTTCCTGGTTCTGGAGTGCTGCGGCACGTGACACCGACGAGTAGGTGAGCAGAAGCGGCTTCTGGTCCATGAGGAGCTGCTTCGCTTCCTCGATTTCTGCCTCATCGGTCGTGTTGAGGGAGTAGCCGAGATACTTGAGCGCGGCCCCGATGGTCTCGCGCATGTCGTTGAGCATCGTCATCTGCCCTTCGTACTGCTCGTCCCACATGACCTCCCACGAGGGCGTTCCTTCGATATCGGGCGTCATCTCGGAGTTCCACGCGACACCGCTGGTTCCCCAGAAGTACGGTGCGGAGTACCGTTCTTCGCCCGGGTCGTACGGGGCTTCGTCCCTCCACATCGGTTCGAGGTTCTCCCAGTGCGGAATCTTCCCCGTGTCGAGCGGTTGAACCAGGTCCTGGCTGACCATGATGTTCACCATATAGTCGCTGGGGAACACGATGTCGAACTGACCTGTTCCGCCCGCTTTGAGTTTGTTGAACATCTCCTCGTTCGACGCGTAGTTGGAGACGCTTACGTCGACACCGTACGCTTTCTCGAAGACTTCGACGGTACCCGACGGCCAGTAGTCGGTCCACTGGAAGACGTTGAGTTTGTCCTCCAGTGGGTAGTCGAGTTCTGGAAGTCCGTACTCTTCGCGAACCGATGCGTCGCCTCGGTCTTCTTGCGGAGTTGCTGTGTTCTGTTCTTCCGTCGTCTCTTCTCCGCCATCGCCGCCACTGTCGCCGCCGGAGCCACTGTCGCCGCCAGAGTCACTGTCGCCGCCGTCGCCGGTACATCCAGCAAGTCCGGCGATGCCGCCGACACCAACTGTGCCTGTGGCCTTCAGGAACGTACGCCGAGTCGAATTATCTTCAGGATTCATGGTAATTGGTATCAGTCTTCTTGGCAATGGTAGACGTGGGCCATAAACATTTTGGTGATCAATATTTGTGGTTGTCTGAATCTTCCGTTTACCACGTGATTCCCTGAATTTTCTGCGCTAATGCAATCACGATGAGGGTTCCAACGAGGATGAGCGTCGCGATGACGTTCACACCCGGTGAGATCCCCTGTCGGACCATCCCGAAGAAGAAGATCGGGAGCGTGTTCTGATTGCCGATGATGAAGAACGTCACGACGAAGTCGTCGAACGACATCGCGAATCCGAGGAGCGCACCGGCGATGATGCCGGGTTTGATGAGTGGCATCGTCACCCACCGGAACGTTTCGAGTTCACTCGCACCGAGGTCCATCGCCGCTTCTTCGAGTGTACGGTCGAACGACTGCAACCGTGCGAGGACGATGACCGTGACGTAACTGATGTCGAACGCGATGTGGCCGATAATCGCCGTGACGATACCCTGTTCGATGCCAACGATGTTGAAGAACAACAGCAGCGAGATTCCCATCACGATACTCGGGATGATGAGTGGCATGTAGACGACGCCCTGGAGCAAGTTTCGCCCAGTGAACACGTATCTATCGAGCGCGAGAGCGAGCATCGTTCCGAACAACACGGAGACGGCGACGGTCACGATGGCGATGATCAGTGAGTTCTGGAGTGCAACCCACGCCTGATTCGGGTCGACCCGAGCGATCGCCTCTCCGTTAAAGAGCGCTTCGTACCATCTGGTAGTGAACCCGTTCCAGACGATAGCCGTCCGCGAGTCGTTGAACGACAGTGCAATCATCACCGCAATCGGGACGTAGAGGAACAGGTAGACGACCCCCGTCTGAGCGGCGAGCGCCTTCTTCCCGTGGCTTGCCATCAACCGGGAGCGCCAGACTTTGAACTTGGAGACGTTCATATGAAGTCGCCTCCCGTGCCGCGCTGGTACGCCCAGAGTGCGCCGAACATGATGATCATCAGGATGAACGCCGCAGCAGAACCGAGCGGCCAGTTCCCAGCGGCCCCGAACTGTGCTGCGATGAACTCACCGATGGTGGCCGTGCTCGCACCACCGAGTAAGTCAGGAATGACGTACGCGCCCACTGCGGGAATGAATACGAGGATGCTCCCGGCGACGACTCCCGGCATCGACAGGGGAAGCGTCACGTATCGGAAGGAGTCCAGTCGGTCTGCCCCGAGATCCATCGCCGCTTCGTTGAGTTCTGGGTTCAATTGTTCGAGACTCGCGTACACGGGGAGAATCATGAACGGAACCCAGATGTAAACGAGACCGAACTGAACGGCGAAATCCGTGTACAGAAGCTGCACGTCACTGGCGATGCCGAGCATCGCGAGCAAGTTGTGGATGAGGCCGTTCTTTGCGAGAAGAATCTTGATTGCGTAGACGCGAACGAGGTAGGACGCCCAGTACGGGAGAACGATGAGGGCGATGAGCGTCGTCTGCCAGCGCTGATCTGCGTGACGGGCGACGTAGTACGCCATCGGGTAGCCGAGGAGCAACGAGACGACTGTCGTCAAGGTTCCGAAGTAGAGACTTTTGAAGAGTAACTGGACGTACGGTGTCGGCTGGGTCGTCGCAGGATTAGAGACGAACGGGACGAAATGTCCAATCGCCCACGCGATGCTGATCCAGATCGTTTCGAGGATCGTTGCTCCGTCTGGGATGAAGAACGTCGTGTACTGCTGGAGGCCGAGATATTCGAACCCGAGGAGCACTTCCCCGAACGCACCTCGCTCACCGAAACTGAAGTACAGCATCACTGCGAGCGGCGCGAGGAAGAAGACGGTCAACCAGAAACTTGCCGGGAGGATGTTGGTAACCAACCCGACGTACTTGTGACGACGGACCCGGGTGAGCAAGCCCGGCCCTACATCCGTGGTGTTCGTTGCCATACTAGAGTCTCACTACCACGCAACGTTGTTAGGAGGCTAAATAACTTTTCACTAAGGGGGGCATTCTTCCGATGTTTTCTCTGCCCAACTACGGAAATGCCAAATATTCGCCTGTATTCGCATTGTTTTTCATGGCAGAGGTGTAATGGAGGTCCATGTCTGACACCGAGCACTCGTCGACCAAACTCGATGAGGTCGACCGAAGTGTTTTGAAGATCCTCCAATCTGACGGCAGAACTGCCCTCTCGGAAATCGCCCGCCGTCTCGACATGGGGAGTGCGACGATACACGAGCGAGTCAGGTCACTCGAAGAACAAGGCTACATTCGCGAGTACCGGGCAATCCTCGACCCGAAACTCCTCGGCATCGACCAGGTCGCGTTCGTTCAAGTCGAGACGATGGCCGGTCGGTTCTCGGAGGTTGCAGAGCGCCTCGCGGAGTATCGCGAGGTGCAAGAAGTACACGAGATAACGGGCGACGCCGACCTCCTCTTGAAAGTGCGCGTCAAGGAGACAGATGACCTCTCGGACTTTCTCGCGAGACTCGGTGAGTCAGAGGGGGTCCGAAAGAGCGCGACGAACGTGAGTCTCCGGACTGTCAAAGAGGACGGTCGCCTCGACCTGAACGGCCAATGAGCGAGTTCTCACCGGGCGTTCGGAGTGAAGTTGGAACCTTAGAGAGTGTGCTCGTTCACGAACCCGGCCGCGAATTTACGTCCGTCGTGGACCCTGACGCGTGGGGGTGGGATGGCCTCCCTCGTCTCAAACAAGCCGCAAAAGAGCACCAGAAACTCGTCGAGACGCTGGAATCACACGGTGTCGAAGTCTACGAACTCGGTGAGACAGAACAGATACTCGCCGAGTCACTGTTCGTCCGCGACGTTGGCTTTGTCGTCGAAGGTGGCGCAGTCATCGGGCGGATGAGTGACCAGATTCGAGATGGTGAGGAACATCGACTCACGTCTCGCCTCGTCGAGATGGATATTCCAATCTACCACACCGTCCATGCCGGGGGCAGGTTCGAAGCTGGTAACCTCATCTGGTTGGACCGAGAGACGGTCGCAATCGGGCGGTCGAAGACGACGAACACAGAGGGCATTCGACAGGTTCGAAGCGTCCTCGACACCTACGACATCGACATCACCGAAGTCCCAATATTCGGGAGTACCAAATCGACGGGACAGACTCACCTCGCGCTGGTGTTCAATATGGTCGCTCCGGACCTTGCACTGCTCTACCCGCAGGCAGTCCCGACTGAGTTCCGGGAGTTCCTCGAAGACCGTGGCATCGAAATCATCGAAGTACCAACTCGGGAGCAACGCAACATGGTGACCAGTTGTATCGTCGTCGACGAGGAAACCGTCGTTATCTCTGCAGGGAACCCCGTCACTCGGAGTGCGCTGCAACAACGTGGCTTCGACGTCATCGACCTCGATATCCGCGAGATCAGAAAAGCCAGAGGCGGCCTCAAAGGACTCGTTATTCCACTCGAACGAGCGTAGTCTGACTGCGATTTTAGCTCACTCGGACTCTCCAGACACTGATCGCTTACTGGGTTGAGATGAATACATGGCGCGAGTCGGTCAGAAGAGTGTGCTAATTGAGGTGGTTGCGGGTTGAAAATGTTGGACGTGTGCTACACAACTGACACTTGCTAGTGAATGGCCCGGAGACATATCGACGACGGTGGGAAGGTCCGCAGCGCTTCAGCTAACTCGGGATACTCGCGCTCAAACACGTCATCCGGGGTCGGTTCTGTTATCTCCCGTAGTTCGAACCCAGCATCGAGCAGTGGCGAGATGACACCCTCGATAGAACGACGATAATAGGTTGCACGGTTGGCCTCTTCGTGCGGATTCCAGACAATGTCGTAGCGTTCCGTTTCAGCGTAGTTCGGTGCAGGTGGCCCAGTCTCGACTATCGCGTCAATGTCTGACTCGTCGCCGACGGTCGGATACGTTTCATTCAGAACGATCTGGTAATCGTGGACTGGATTGTGTGTAGAGACAACGAGGACGCCCCCGTCGACCAGAACCCGGGCGAACTCTTCGAGCGGAGTGGTCAGGTCGTTGAGGTGCGAAAATACGTGCTGACAGAGGACAAGGTCGATGCTATCATCTTCAACGAAATCGATTCCGGTACTGAGGTCCCCCTGCACGAATTTCGCTTCTGGAACTTGTTCTGTCGCCACCTGAACCATTCGCTCACTGACGTCGATACCGATTACGTCTGCGCCCTGTTCGACGAGCCTCGCAGAACAGTCCCCGGAACCACAGCCGGCATCGAGGACACGACGGCCAGTGAGGCTCGGAAGCATCGCCTCGAGTGACGGCCAGAGGAGTTGTGCTTTCGACGGGGTCTCCGCAATTTGCCTCCAGTATTCGGCGAGTTCGTCGTAGTGATTGGCGATACGAGGGTCGGGTTCGTCCATACCGAACCTGCGAAGAGCGAATGCAAATATCGCACTGAATTTACACAAAAGCGACCGGTGACACAAGCATTATCAGTGGCAGACATATCGGACACGTACCCGGTACTCCGCTGAGGGTGGGAGAGGCTGTGAGAGCAAGAGCGGGTGCTTGCTGCGGTCGGTCGCTCATTTCGCGAACGTGGTACTCAACGGATACTCCTACTGGGGAGTTGACTCACCTATCGCCCGCGTTACCGAAAGCTGGAATTGTGCTGCATATCCCCTCTGTATTGAGTATGTAACACCTCTCTCTCAGATAGTTCCGCACCCCCAGAGTATCGTAAATCGGTGCTGTTCCTCGAAGGTATGAGTCGGTCTGTCTCTAGAAGACTGCCTCGATGCTCTCGCGAAGGACGGACACTGCTTCGTGTATCTCTGCTTCTGTGACACACAGCGGTGGCGACAAGACGAGTTGGACGTCAGGCCGTGCTGACCCGAAGATGATGCCGCGTTTCTTGGCTTCGTTTCTGACTGCCCCGACGGGATTCTCTCCTTCGTCGACGCGTGGGTCGAAGAAGTGCTCACCCGCCTCTGGGTCTGCGAACTCCACGCCCCAGAGGAGTCCACGGCCGTGGACGTCTCCGACGACGTCGTAGTCGGCTTCGACTCCTCTGAGTGCATCTTCCATGACCGGAGCGAGGTCACGGGCGTTCTCGAAGAGGCCGTCTTCGTAGGACTCGACGGCAGCGACACCGGCGGCACAGGCGACTGGGTGCCCGGCGAACGTCTGCCCGACAGGCATCCCTTCTTCGTCGAGGAACTCCGCAATCTCACTGCTCGTGATGACGCCCCCGAGCGGAACGTACGCCGACGTGACTCCTTTCGCAAAGGTGATCATGTCTGGTTGGACGTTCTCGGTCTGGATACCGAACCACTCACCACAGCGGCCAAATCCGGCGATGACCTCGTCGGAGACGAGGAGGATATCGTACTCGTCGCAGATTTCGCGCACGCGCTCGAAGTACCCCGGTGGTGCAGGGTACGCACCGCTGGTGCCGGCGATTGGTTCGGTGATGAGCGCCGCGATGGAGTCTGGCCCCTCGTTCTTGATGACCCATTCGAGGTGGTCGGCCGCCTGTTCGGCGAGTTCTTCCGGTGTGTCGGCGTTGAACGGGCCACCGAAGTCGAGTGGTGGGAGGAACTTGGTGTGGCCGGTCACCGCACTGTATCGTTCGACTTCGGCACGCGTCTGTGGGTCGCCGGTCAGTGCAGACGCACCGTAGGTAGACCCGTGGTACGAGCGCCATCGCGTTAGAATCTTTGGAGCGTCCTGATAGGCCCGTGCGATTTGCATGGCAGACTCGTTCGCTTCGCTCCCCGTCACAGAGAAGAACACGTCGGTCAAGTTGTCGGGGGCGCGGTCTGCGAGCAAGGTGGCGAGTTCGTCTCGCGAGTCGTTGCCGAGTGCCGACGAGACGTATGGCACGTCACTCGCCTGCGCAGTCATCGCGTCGACGATGCGCTGGTCCGAATGGCCCGCGTTGACGCAGTAGAGTTGCGCCATGAAATCGAGATAGGCGTTCCCGTCTTCGTCGTACACGGTCGCATCTTCGGCGTCGACGAGGGAGATCGGCGGACTGTCCGGGGAATACCAGTGAGGGATTGAGTGACTGTCCATGCACACCCCATGGATACCACCGGAATAAACTTTTGTACACTGCAGAATATCCGATGGTCTTTCGGTGATTGACAACGCAATCCGAAGACCACCGTAACGTGTATGGTCCACTAGAGTGTGCGAGGCGTATGCACGAAGCGCGCGACAGTGCCCAGTCGAACGCGTCCCTTCCACAGGAACCAGTGGACGTAGTCGTCGTCGGTGCAGGCGTCATCGGTTGCGCCATCGCCGACGCACTCGCCACCGACCACGACGTGGTCGTCCTCGACAAGTCGGGAGTTGCAGCGGGTGCAACCGGGCGGGCCGCCGGTGTCATCACACCGACGTTGTTCTACGGAGACCACCCCGACGTCGCACGGTACGCCAACGAGTTCTTTCGGGCCTTCGACGGGACGAACGGATTCGAATTCACTGAACGGCGACGCTACGACTACGTCGTTGAGGAGGAAGTCGACTCGGCACGAGCACGTGCTGCGACGCTTTCAGACCACGGCTTTCCGGTCACCTATCTCGAAACCGACGCCGTCGAATCGGAGGCCCCGCGACTCAGACTCGACGACTTTGCCGGTGCAGTCCGCTACGACGACGCTGGGTGGGTCGACCCCTACACGCTCGCGACCGCACTGAAACAACGGGCAAGCGACAGCGGTGCGACGTTCTTACTCGACAACGAGGTCGTCGCAGTGTCCCCGAACACGGTCGAACTCTCTGACGGAGAGATTCAGGCCGACAATGTCGTCGTCGCCGCTGGGTTCTCGACGCCTGATATCCTCGGTCGACCACTTCCAATTCGGCCCTACCGAACCCAGTGTGTCGTTCTCGAACCTGCTGCGGCGCTCGACGACCAGTTCCCAATCGGGCGTGTCGGCAGCGAACACCTCTACTTCAGACCGGAGCACAACGGCGACTTACTCGTCGGTGGGTCCCACGACATCGTCTCGGACCCGGCGGCCGTGAGCAGGCAGGCAGACGAATCGTTCGTCAAGGAAGTTGCACTCACCATCCCCGGGTTGGTCCGCGGGTTCGAAGATGCTGGCTTAGTAAACGGGTGGGCAGGTGTCGATAGTGCGACGCCCGACGCGAGACCGATTCTCGACCGTGTCGGCGATATCTTCGTGGCGGCCGGATTCAACGGCCTCGGCATCCTTGCCTCACCGATCGCTGCGGAGACTATCCGGAGCCACATTACCGGCGAACCAGCGGCGTTCGACGTTGCTCCGTTTTCCTTCGACCGGTTCGCCGACAGTGGATCGGATTTCGAGTTACGGACGACGTCCGACGTCGGACGCTGATACAGCCGCCCTCTAATATGTATTTACGATTTTTAACCTCGTATTCCAGAGATATTTTGGCAAGACGCTAGAACAGGCAAAGGTTTATTGAGAGGATACCCGTCAAAGGGAATGATGAGTCATGGTGACAAACAGCAACGACCGGACCATGCTGCGCGATTCCGGGAGCAGACACCGGAGAGTCGGTCGTTCCACGAACATGCGGCGAGTGTAACGCCACTCGGTGTCGAGTCAAACGTCCGTTCGTTCGAACCCTATCCGTTCTACACAGACCGCGCGGAGGGGTCGTACATCTACGACGTAGACGGAAACGAATACCTCGACTTCCTGCTGGCGCTGGGCCCAATTATCCTCGGGCACAACCACCCAGCCGTCGTCGAGGCTGTCCAGGACATGGCCGAAACACTGGACGTGACTGCGACGCCGTCTCCCATCTCCATCGAGTTCATGGAGAAAGTCGTCGAGATGACGCCGTCCATCGAGACGGTTCGGATGGCGAACTCGGGAACCGAAGCGACGATGCACGCGATTCGCGTCGCGCGCTCGTACACGGGGAAAGACAAGATTGCCAAACCAGAGGGTGGCTACGCGGGTGCACACGACTACGCGCTCCAGTCTGTCTACGCGAGCGAGGAAGCGATGGGGCCGGCGGACGAACCGAACACCGTCTCGTACGGGACCGGTATCCCGGATGCGGTTCAAGAAACCGTCGTTCCCATTCCGTTCAACGACAAGGAATCAACGGAGAAGATACTCCGCAAACACGCGGACGACATGGCGGCGGTCATCATCGAACCCGTCATGTTCTCGTGTGGATGTCTGAAACCCCGCGACGGCTATCACGAGTTCCTCCGCGAACTCACCGAAGAACTCGGCATCGTCCTCATCTGGGACGAAGTCATGACCGGATTCCGTCTCGGCCCGCAGTCCGCACAGGGCCGACTCGACATCATGCCGGACATGACGACGTTCGCGAAAGCCGCCGGCGGTGGCTACCAGGTCGCTGGCTTCGGTGGCAAAGAAGAGATTATGGCCGAAATCATCCCGCCGGGGAAGGGCGAAGGCGAGAAGTGGAATACGTCTGCGTTCCACGGCGGTACCTACAACGGCCACCCAGTCGCTGCCGCCGCCGGCCTCGCGACCCTCGAAGTCCTGGATTCAGGCGGTGTGTACGAACACATCGACCGACTCGGTGACAGACTCTTCACGGGGCTTCAGGACGCTGCCGACGACGTTGGCCTCCCGGTGAACGTCCAACACATCGGAAGTATGGGGCAGGTCTACATGACCGACCACGATATCCACCGATACCGCGACACCTGGCACGCAAACGGAGATCAGTTCGCAGACTGGTGGCTGGAGGCCGCTGCGGACGGCGTCCTCTTCGGCAACCCGATGCAGGGTGAGCGCTTCTTCACGACGCTCACGCACACGGAAGAAGAAATCGACCACGCAATCGAGGTCGCCGAAGACGCCTTCCGCGCCGTCAACCACGAGTACTAGTCGATGGACGAGGACTCCCACCCAGAGAACGCGGATGTCGTAATCGTCGGCGGAGGCGTCATCGGATGTGCCGCCGCCCGACTCCTCGCGACTGACCACGACGTCGTCGTCGTCGAACGCGGGCAACTCGCTGCCGAAGCGACAGCGCTCGCCGCCGGAGAAGTGACGATTACACCGTCGTACACGGACTATCCGGAAGTCGGAACGCACGCCCTCGAGTTCTTCTTGGAATACGACGGGACCGGTCAGTTCCACTACGAAGCCCGAGAGAGCGTCGAAATCGTCCCGACAGCGCGAATCGGCGAAGCCCAACGCCGGAGCGAACGCCTCGCGTCTGAAGGGTACGACGTGGAGTTTCTCGATGCCGACGAAGTCGAATCTCGATTCTCTGGTTTGGACCTAGAAGATGGATTCGATGGCGGTGTTCGACACACCGAAACCGGGTTCGTCGACCCCTACACCTTTGCGACGACGCTCGCCGCCGACGCGACTGAACGGGGCGCGACGTTCCTCACCGAAACCGACGTCACCGAGATACTCGTCGAAGATGACGTCGTCGTTGGCGTCGATACCGACGCGGGACGTATCGACGCACCGACCGTCATCGTCGCGGCGGGGTGGCGAACCTCGCTCTTCCTCGACGATATCACGCCCATCCCAGTGAGACCGTACCGTACCCAGTGTATCGTTCTCGACCTCGACACAGACGTCGGTGACGACTTCCCGATGGGATGGATTCCCGGAGAACACGTCTACTTCCGCCCGGAACTCAACGGTGACTTGCTCGTCGGCGGGTGGTCCTTTGCGACCGACGACCCAGTCGGCGCGAGTGGTAATGCGGACGAAGCGTTCATCCAGCACGTCGCTGACCTCGCACCTCGGTTCTTGGCTGACGGTGATACCGCCCGGTTCGTTAACGGCTGGGCCGGCGTAGACGGCGCGACCCCTGACACGCGACCGATTATCGATGCCCCCGCAGACGCACCTGACGGACTCGTGGTCGCGACGGGGTTCCATGGCCGTGGCATCATGACCGCCCCGGTCGCCGCGACGCTCGTCCGGAGTATCGTCACTGGAGAGGCGACCGACCTTCCTCGTGAACCGTTCGCCATCGACCGATTCGAAAGCCGTTCTCGTGACTTCCGCTTCGTCTCGATTAGTTCGGGTGACGAATCGTACGAAGACGACTGACCCACCGAACTGCGGGGGAGTCACCCTTCGGTGGCAATCGGGCAGACGTGACTTGAGGATTTCATTTAACGTCTCCGCAGACGAATATCGTGTATGTCACTGGACGTCGAGAACCCCAGTTCTCCAGACTTGACGAATCGCGGGACGCCAATCGAATTTTCCCCCGACGAGAGCATCGGCAGCGAGGCTGACTTTCGACGTGCTGAGTTAGAGGAATTCCTCCACGACGGCGCGTGGAAGGAAGCGTTCGAAGAGTGGGCGGTGTACACTGACCTCTCGGACAGGGAGTACGAGCAGGTTCTCGACCTCGGACTCCTCGACCAGGTCGATTTCTTTTGGGACCCGTCAGCGTCGAGAGTTCGGTTCGCAATCCCGCCGATACCGCACGAGTGGCCCAACGGGACTGACATCTCGTCGAAAGTGAGCGCCGAGTTGACTGACCTCGGGCAGACTGTCGTCGAGATGCTGGAAGATGGGTACATCGACTGGGCGTCTGACGAACGCGCAGAGCGAGTCTGGTCCGAAGAGAAGTCCAGTGAAGAGTCGACGCTCGAAGAGTAGCGGCGTTTCCCTTCGTCGTCGACATGTCACTGTGTGGAGGCGTCCAGTCGCCGTTCGGTTTGCCCCGGCCACTGGGGTGGACCCTGGACCGACCAACAGTATTTGAGTCCGGCAGTTGTAGGGTGTGCATCTCGCGCATGAAGTCCTACCCGACATCACCCTCCCTCGAAGAGGCCCCGACAGCGTTGCTTTCGAGTGGCCACCTGTGGCTTCGTGAGTACGTCTCCGGCCTCAGGATGCGATTTCGGATGGATTCGTCTGGGCTCATCGGCTTTGGTGCAGAAGAACGAGTCTTCGACGACGTTCCGCCGCCGTACCAACAGGCAGTCAGACACGTCGAAGAACAGTTTGACCGCGAGGCATTCTACGACGCCGTCGACGACCCGTCTTCGTACGTCTTCTTCGGTGTTGCACCGGCTCGCGTCGGTATCGACTACGACTGGCCACGAGTCCCCCCGTTCTTGGGGTGGGCGCTCTGGACAGACGACAAAGACCGATTCGTGCCGATCGATACCGCTGAACGCATCTTCGACCGACTCGGCCTTCACCCAGTGAACACCTTCGAAAAGGAGGTGAACGTTCGCGATTTCCACCCGGAGCGGTACACCATTCCAGATTCTGCGTGGTACGACGGTCCGGCAGTCGCTGTTCTTGTTGAGAACCGCCGTGGTGGTCACGCCGTTCTCGAGAACCCTGCTATCGAGCGTACCGATGATTCGGAACCAATCTACGGTGACCCTTCGGAAGTGGTACCGTCTCTCGTCACAGCGGAGCGAATTGAGCGTGCCAGTGAGGCGATCGAAACCCGAGGAAAGGCAGTGACGACTGACGAAGTCCGTTCACGCGTGTTCGAGATGATCGCCAGTGAAGAGTTCGACAGACTCGACGCTGGCAGTATCGATTGGCGAACCCTTCGCTCTGAAATCGGGTCAGTCGTCGCGGAGCGACTCGGCGAGACGGCGGGACACTGACCCGGCAGTCGAGGGATGTCGTTCCGAGACGACTCCGGGGGGCCTTTACTTTCTGACTGCAAATACCATCCATGGACTCGGACGAAAACCATCGCGGGTGGGCTGAACGCTCGGGAGCTTTTTCGCCGGCGTACTACGCCGACATTGGCCCAAACGAAGTGAGCGAAACACTCGCTACTGTCTTCGACCTCTACCTCCCTGACGACGCCAAAATCCTCGAAGTCGGATGCAGTTCTGGCCGTCATCTCGCGCACCTCCTCGACCACGGGTACGAGAACCTCACGGGTATCGACCTCAACGACGAATCGTTCGAAATCATGGCCGAGTATTATCCGGAGTTGGCTGAGACTGGGACGTTTCTTACAGGTGCAATCGAAGATTTCGTGCCCGATTTCCGTGATGGCCAGTTCGACGTCATTTACTCAGTAGAGGCACTCCAGCACGTCCACCCAGACGATACATGGGTATTCGAAGAGTTGGCCCGGGCCTCTGCTGACCTCGTAATCACGGCCGAAAACGAGGGGAACAGTCCTCAGCGCGGGCGACACGGTGCCGAGGTGAGTTACGTCAACGACGAGTTCCCACTGTTCCACCGAAACTGGAAGCAGGTCTTCACCGAGATCGGTCTGGCCCAACTTCTCGAAGAACCGAGTAAACGTGATACAGTTCGCGTCTTTCGAGTGCTCTGACCGGTTTTCTGACCGTGACTCGTGGCCACCGTCGAATCGTCTCGTGATGTAACCGAAATCAAAACAGCGAGTCAACAGCCGATTTATAACGTCTAAGAATATCGATAATTAATCAGAATTATATTATTTGATAGGTATTGATGGTGTGGCAGGCGTCGTTGTCTATGGTACCCGGCTCTGCACCCGCAGCCACCACGTATATCGGTTCTCTACAAACTGGCTCAGAGACTATCTCACACAGTTTGCAGATAGAAGACTGGAACATTCTCTGAAAGTACGAAATAGTCATTCAACCCCTCAATCGCGTACTATCGGCACTTTGGACCCCTCAGTGACTGCGTCTACTGTGCATCCTACGCTGCCACGTTGAGGGGGAGATTAGTATGATTTCATGACATACTCAATAGTATGGCAGTTTGAGCAATGATTTCGTTTCAGCACCCGTACAGTACGACCATGAGTCGAGAACGTGGCGCTGCCGACCGCATCCGAGATCTCTTCGACGATCTGGAGATCGGTTGGTGGGCGTTTGCACTCGTCGTCGGGTCTGTACTGGTGTTCATCGGATGGGTGTATCTGCCGTGGATAATCTTCGGCTTGTTCATCTACTACGTCGCACGACCAATCGAGACGCGAGTCGAACGATTCGCGCCGTCGAAGAACATCGCTGCAGTCGTGACGCTGCTACTCGTCGTCGTCCCGATAGTCGTGATTCTTGGTACTGCGATTCTTCTGACTGTGGCCGAGATTAGTCGTTTCCTCACGACCGAAGTTGTCGCACAGATCAATGCATTCCTCCCAGTCGCTATCGGTGCCTTGCCAGATGACCCAGTCGAACTGGTTCGGCAACTGGGCGAACTGTTCAGTGGAGGGGCGATTCAAGATGCATTTGGGTCGCTGTCACGGACGGTCGGTTCTGTCGCTTCCGGACTGTTCAACGCCTTCCTCTCACTCCTCTTTGCCTTCTTCCTTCTGCGAGAAGACGACCGACTCGTCGCGTGGTTCCACGCGAACATCGCAGACGAGAACTCCGAAGTCGTCCGATACCTTTCTGCGGTTGACGAGGGGTTAGAATCGGTCTACTTCGGATACACGGTCACCATCTTCGTCGTCATCATCCTGTCGGCGCTCGTCTACCTCGGGTTCAATCTCATCGCCCCTGCGGGACTCGAAATTCCGGCACCGATTCCGCTGGCAGTCATCACGGGACTGTTCACCATCGTTCCACTCGTCGGCCGGAGTATCGTCTATGCAATCGTCACTGCGTATCTCGTCATCGTCGCACTCCAATCGAACCCCTCGTCGCTCTGGTTCCCGCTCCTGTTCGTCGTCGTGATGGAACTCCCGTTCGACAACCTCATTCGAATATACATCCGTCCAGCGCTATCTGGCCGGTTGTTTCCGATGGCCCTCATCGTCTTCGCATATCTCGTCGGCCCACCGCTGTTCGGGTGGTACGGTATCTTCTACGGGCCGTTCCTCATGGTCGCCGTCGTGCTGTTCCTCACGTTGAAGTTCCCCAGAATGCTTCACCGTGCTGAAGATGAGAACCCGGTACAGTCTGCTGAGCCACCGACAGAGTGGGAAGTAGACGAAGGCCAAACGCGACTCGACGACGACCGAACCGACTTCGACGAACCGGTGGGAACCTCGGACTGACCGCTCGACACGGTCGACGTCGATGAATCTCTGTGCGTAGTTACACTGAGGTGAGTCTCTACATGTCTGGACAACGTACTGACGTGTATGAGCGTCATTTTAGAGTTCTCGATTGATGCCGGAGATTTCGAACTCGGACAAGTGTTGCGTGGACCTCCCCCAATGCACATCGAACTCGAACGGGTCGTTCCGACAGGCGATCTGGTGATGCCGTTCGTTTGGGCGACGGGGAACGACCACGAGGCATTCGAAGAGGCAGTTCGGAGTGATTCTCGTGTCAGAGAGTTACTGGTACTCGATTCGGTTGGTGAGAGTCACCTCTACCGAATCGAGTGGGATAGCTCTTCGACGGCACTGATTGAAACAATCGCAACCACTGGTGCCACTGTCCTCGAAGCCCGAGGAGACGACGAATGGCTATTCCGCCTCAGGTTTCCCGACCACGACGCACTCTCGAAATTTCACCAAATCATCACCGACCGAGACATCCCTATCTACGTCGAACGGACGTTCACCCTCACCGGCGATACGGGTCATGGCTACAGATTTGACTTGACCGAGGAGCAACGTGAAGCCCTCATTCTTGCACTCAACCGAGGGTATTTCGAGACACCGAGCGACGTAACCCTCGACGACTTAGCCAGTGAACTCGGAATTAGCCGACAGGCGCTCTCACACCGAATTCGCCTCGGGAACGAGAAGATTCTCCGTAGTACACTGTTGACGACGAAAGCACCCGTCGAATGATCGAGGCTATTTAACGAGGTTGACGGGTAAATGTCGAACCTCAACAGTGAGGCGTGCGAAGGACAAGTCGATGGTGGGAAAGACAATGTCAAGCAGGTCAGCAAAACGTGAGCCGACCGCCAGTAACGTATTCGATGCACTCGCTAATCGACGTCGACGTCAGTTACTGTTCTCACTGTTCGATGCGGATACCGACACCGACGAAACCATCGACCCGGTCGAACTTATCGCTGATGTGGCTGAGATTCCAGACTCCCAGGCGACCTCGATCGAATTACACCACGTCCACCTCCCCCAACTCGACACACTGGGATTCATCGAGTGGGATTCAGAAACGAACGAAGTCGGACATGGTGCTGCGTGGGACGAGATTGCGCCCGTTCTCGACCTGTTGCAATCGAATCAGGACAGGTTCGCGGAAGAATTACTGTAAAAATACGTCTTCGGTGGCTCGATGGGTCGCTGCCACCGTCGATACCGTTGGTTCTCTATTCTCTCGCCATGATTTGGTCCATGGCGGCTTCGTGATGCACGAATGGTTCACCACTCACGTCGACGGTCACTCGTGTGATGTCACCGGTGAATACGAACGGGGTCTGGTCACGGTACTCGTCGGTGACCGCGTTGACGGCATCGCGGCCGCAACTCAGGCCAGCAGTCAGTCCCATCGAGTTCGGAATCGTCGTTGGGATGTCGCCTTCTCCGACCTGCTCGTCACCGTAGTAGAGTCTGACGGTCGCGGGGACGCCTTTCCCTTCACTCATATTGGGCTCGCCGGTGGCATCGAACTCCATTCGGACCGATATCTCCCCCTCCGGAAGCGGCTCGGCGGCCACGATTTCGTACTCCTCGACACCCACGTAGTTGTGGACGTAGCACAGGCGGTTGTCTTTGACGTACAGCGAATAGCCACCAGACCGAGCACCGTGAGCGAGGAGGACACCTTCGACCCCACCCTTCGGGACTGTGATGTCTGCCGTGATGCTGTGGTCGCGGTTGAGTACCCTGACAGCGGCGTTCTCTGGAACGTGCTGGGTTCCCGGATAGTAGACGTATCGGTCACGGGCTTTGCCGGGTTGGGGCCGGGGTTCAGCGAGGCGCTGAATGCCACGTCCGTCCAGTGGAAGGACGTTGTGCTTGCCAGCCTCTGTCCACCACAACTGAGCGAGTTCGAGTACCTTCTCGGGGTTTTCGGCCGCCACGTCGTGTGCTTCCGAGAAGTCCTCACGAAGATTGTACAATTCCCACCCGGAGTCTTCGAGCGTCGTCGTCGAGAGGTCCTCGGCCGTCATCACTTGACCGAGTGGCCACGGGTGGACGGCGCGCCAGCCGTCGTGATAGATGGCGCGGGTCCCGAGCATCTCGAAGTACTGGGTCGTGTGTCGTTCGGGGGCGTCTGGCTCCTCTACGGAGTAGGCGAAACTCATCCCCTCGATTGGAGACTGTGTCACGCCCTTGATTTCGTCGGGGGCGTCGATGCCGACCAGCTCGAGGATGGTTGGCACGAGGTCTATGGCGTGGACGAACTGGCTGCGAATCTCGCCACGAGCGTCGATTCCATCGGGCCACGAGACGACGAGTGGGTCGCTCGTCCCGCCGCGGTGGGTCTCTCGCTTCCAGCGTTGGAACGGCGTATCACCGGCCCACGTCCAGCCCCACGGATAGTGGTTGAAGTACTTCGGTCCGCCCAATTCGTCCATCGCTTCGAGGTTCTCTTCGAGAGACTCCGGAACGTTGTTGAAAAAGCGGTTCTCGTTCACAGAACCGGTGGGTCCACCCTCTGCACTCGCGCCGTTGTCGGAGACGACCATCACGAGCGTGTTGTCGAGTTCGCCCAGCTCTTCGAGGTAGTCGAGAACCTTTCCAATTTGGGCGTCGGTGTGTTCGAGGAAGCCCGCGAACACTTCCATCATCCGGGCGTACAGACGCTGTTCATCTTCTGAGAGAGAATCCCAGTGCGGAACGTCTGGGTTGTGCGGCGAGAGGTCTGTGTTCTCGGGAACGATGCCGAGTTTCTTCTGTTGCTCGAGAATTTGCTCACGGGCTTCGTCCCATCCCATGTCGAACTTACCTGCGTACTTGTCGGCCCACTCTTTCGGAACCTGATGTGGTGCGTGACACGCACCCGGACAGAAGTACGTGAAGAACGGCTTGTCGGGGTCGACTTGTTTGGCGTCACCGATGAACTGGATGGTGCGCTGAGCGATATCTTCAGTCAGATGGTACCCCTCTTCTGGCGTCGTGGGTGGCTCGGTCTGATGGTTGTCGTGCACCAATGTGGGCGTGTACTGGTCGGTGTCGCCACCGAGGAACCCGTAGAATCGGTTGAACCCTCGTCCGAGTGGCCATTGGTCGTAGGGGCCGGCTGCACTGCCTGCCTCTGCAGGTGTGAGGTGCCACTTTCCAAGGGCATACGTGTTGTAGCCTTGCTCGACGAGCATCTCCGAAACCATCCCGTTTTCGTGCGGGATGTGGCCGTTGTAACCAGGGAAGCCGGTCGAAATTTCGGTGATTCCAGCCATGGCGTTCGAGTGGTGATTGCGGCCGGTAAGCAGACACGACCGCGTTGGCGAGCAGAGAGCAGTCGTGTGGAAGTTGTTGTACCGAAGGCCGTTGTCTGCCAACCGGTCGATGTTCGGCGTGTCGATGAGGCCACCATAGCTTCCCAACTGGCCGAATCCAACGTCATCTAGGACCACCATCAATACGTTCGGGGCATCTTCTGGGGCCCGCGTTTGTTCAGGCCACCAGGGCTCAGATTCGTCGTACGTGCGGCCAATACGGCCGTGGAATTCTCGGTTGGACATTTAGTATACGCTCCACCCTGTAACCGAGAGTCGTGTCGATACTGAGAACCCACTCTAACAAGAACTGGACTCACACCACCACCTTATCCCCTCGGCGTTTGGGTTGACTTGAATATCTCTTGGAAAAACAATAACGGTTTTTCAGGTAAAACATGAATGTCCGATACAGAAAAATAACCATAGAAACTGAACGAGTGGGAAAGCTGACTGTCTCACGCTTGATTGCCTCTAGCGGTCTGTAGACTCCCTTCCCATTCTGCCGAGAATTTCGTCGGAGACTCCGGTCAGGTGTGCAGTCCCAAAGATAGCGACTAGCAGGCCACCAAGTGTGTTGTACATCAAGTCGAGAACTGTGTCGTCGAGCCCGTACTGTGTGAGGACCTCTTCGGCCCCAAGTAGTTGGGAGACGACACCGATGTAGAACTCGAGGAGTTCCCACATCACACCGAACGCCATCACGAAGATGAGCAGGTAGGCGAACATGAACCGCGGCGGCATGTTGATGTGTTCTGTGTGTACCATCAGTGCCCGCGTGACTGCGTATGCAGCACCTGCGACGAGAGACGACGACAACGCGTGTGTCATGTGGTCCCACCACCAGACAGCCTTGTACGGACTCAGGAAGTCGAGTCCCGGGAGTGGAAGCGTCCCGAATGCGTGCAGGAACATCGCGAGAGATATCCAGAGCACGATACCGACGTTCATCGTAAAATCGTACCTGCGCTTGAGAACCCCCGGAAGGAGGGTCACGAGAAGCCCAACACCTGCGTTGACGAAGACACCACTGTTACCGTAGTAAAGCCCCAGCGCGAAGATGATGAGCATCAACACCTGGAGGATGCGCACGACTATTCGCTCGACTCTACCGCCCTTCTGGACCGGTTGCTCGGCGATCATGCGACCACCTCTGCATCAGGCGTCGCCTCGAGATTTGCCTTGAGTTGTCTTCTGAAGTACCAGCGGAAGAGCAATCCACCGACAACTCCAGCGATTACTGCTGCGGTGAAGATTATCATCAACTGGTCGTTCGTCTCGACGAATGCAGTTCCGAGATACTGTGCAGAGATGGCGGACCCCACTGCCCAAAAGCCAGCGAACGCCATGGTCGCCAGGGCGACGAAGAAGATGGCGAATCGTGGCGTCATTCGAACTGTGGTCGTCATCTGAAGCGCGACGACGACGAGCATCGAGAGGGTGGCGATGCTGAGGCCGATGACGATGTCAGTGAAGAACGCTGGCCGCCCGACACCGAGTACTAACGGGAGTGACGCAAGCAACAACAGCGGCCACGATACTGTTCGAGTCCACGATTTGTTGACCGCTGCAGGTGTGATGGCGACGAGTGCGGCGACTGCTGCAATCGCCATCACGACGAGCAGGCCTGCGAGGAAGCCAATGACAGCCAGGATGGCGAGGACAACGGTAATCGCCCACGCGATTGCAGCATTGACTTTCTCGTCACGAACGAACCACTCTTCGGGTAACTGTTGACTCATGATAACACTCCGCTGAACCCAGTGATGAACGATTGAACACCGACTGATTCGATATATTAGTTGTGCCACATTTAGATAAAGATTAGTGAGAATTCACTAGTTTATTGGCCGCATTCATTATGAAATAGTGGATATTCTCGATTGGAGGAACGCACATTTATTCGGTGTCAGACTGTTCTCTATACTGACAACTGGCTCTCGACGAGATGTGTGAACTGTCGTCTTGCGTGCTCTCATCGACACCAACGAGCGTATCCCAACATCAGAGACGCCGGCGTGATAGCGGAATCTCCCCGGTCACAGAGTCAGTGGATAGCGTGAGAACCAATGGAATACAGAAGAGAAAACCGATGACAGGCGGACCGATTCGACGACGGACATCCTCCAGACAAAGCGGACCGCGGAAGCGACGGAGTCCTCTCACCCACCGAGCGATCATCGGTTTATTGGTGATTATTGTGGTGCTCGCAACGGTTCCGGGGGTCGCGAGTGCGAAGACACAGGTTGGGCCAACCGTCGTCGTCGACAGGGGTGAAACGGTTTCTGACGACCTGACGATGGCAGCCGGGACGATACTCATCCTCGGAACCGTCGATGGAGACGTCACTGCCCTCGCGGGCGATGTCATCGTTGCAGGAGAGGTGACAGGGGACGTAACCGCCCTTGCGGGACGAATCGAGGTGACGGGAACCGTCGGTGGGAAAGTGACCGCACTGGGTGGTGTCACCAGTGTCGCAGGCACAGTCGGAGACGGTATCGATACAATCGGCGGTGCACTGACCGTCTCCGGTGATGTTTCAGGGACCGTCGATGCCATCAGTGTTCTCGTGACTGTCGAAGACGACGCAACGATCACTGGGCGGTTAGAGACCACCGCAGTCAGAACGCTGGTCAACGGCTCTGTACTCGGAGGCGAGGACTCACAGGTGACTCAATCGCCCGGTGGAGCGACTAATTCGTCACGTGTCTCCGGACCACGGTCTGCCTTGGTGTCGACGATGACCGAGTCGACGGTCATCTGGTCCGCAACACTCGGATTGAAACCACCCACGGCGTTGGCTCTCGGGCCACTGCTCGTACCCGCTCAGATTCTCCCGTTCGGTATCTCGTTCCTCGATGCGTACGGGTTCTTCGTCAACCTACTTCTGGGCGTGATACTCGTCGGGGTGCTTCCACAGTTTTCGACTCGGGTCGCAGCTGCCATCGTTCGGTATCCAGTCCGGTCTGCTGGGTTCGGACTTGCAACAACCATCGGTGCACCAATCGTACTCATCCTCCTTGGCGTCAGTCTCTTCGGCCTGCCGCTGGCACTTGCTGGTGGTGCAATTTTCCTCGTCCTCTGGTGGGTCGGTGCGATTTACGGTCGGGTTGCAGTCGGTGTTTGGATTCTCGAGTCGGTGCCACGTCTGCTCGCAGCCGCGGGTATCGAACGTGAGCCAATCCAAAACAAGTGGGCCAGTCTCTTCGTTGGTGTGTTCGTCGTGGGACTACTCGTCTCACTGCCAGCAATCGGCGCGGTCGTCGATACCGGGGTTGCCGTACTCGGAGTTGGTGCACTCGTCCATCTCGCCTACCGAGCATACGACAGAACGGAGCGAACCGAACAACGAGGATTGGAAGCATCCGGACCGCACAGAGGAGACTGATTGCTCTAACTTTGGAAACGGACGCTGAGTGAGATTTATGTCCGCACGTGTTATACAATTGACGTAGCGAATTCCGAATGTCGGGTGTCAACAGGTACCCGAACAGGGTGGTCCTGACTCCCCGATGCCGAGAGCTTCACCATGAGCAACAACCCAACACAACACGACGAAACTGCCCCGACTGACCCACCAGATGAGGGGATGATTTGGATACCGGGTGGGACGTACACGATGGGGTCAGACGAGTTCTACCCCGAGGAAGGCCCACCGCGTGAGGTGACCGTCGATGGGTTCTGGATGGACGCTCACCACGTAACCAACGAGCGGTTTGCGGCATTCGTGGACGACACTGGGTACACGACGTTCGCCGAACGCCCGCCAAATCCAGACGACTACCCGGATGCAGACCCAGACCTCCTCGTTCCTGGCTCCGCCGTGTTCACGTCCCCAACTCGCCCGGTGAACCTCCAACACCCGAACCAGTGGTGGTCGTACGTCCCCGGTGCCGATTGGCGGCACCCACTCGGACCCGAGAGTAGTATCGAAGCGAAGATGGACCATCCAGTCGTTCACGTCACTTACGAGGATGCTGTCGCATACGCTGCGTGGGCCGGGAAAGACCTACCAACAGAGGCTCAGTGGGAACGTGCTGCCCGTGGGGGGTTAAGACAGAAGCGGTTCGTCTGGGGTGACGACCACGTTGTCAATGGAAAACTGATGGCAAACACGTGGCAGGGACAGTTCCCGTACCAAAACGAAGAACTCGACGGCTACAGACGAACCTCGCCTGTCGATGCGTTCCCACCAAACGAATACGGCCTGTACGACATGGCTGGAAACGCGTGGCAGTGGACCCGTGATTGGTACAGCGACGACCCAGAGGCGGGATCCAGTGATTTACCAGCGTGTTGCACGCCAACCAATCCACGGGGAGTCACAGAAGCACAGAGCATCGACCCTCACGACCAGTCACAAATTCCCCGGAAGGTGCTCAAAGGTGGGTCACATCTCTGTGCACCGAACTACTGTTTCCGGTATCGTCCAGCAGCGCGCTATCCAGAACCAGTCGACACGTCGACGAACCACGTGAGCTTCAGGTGTATCGTCGAGGTGGCATGATCGAGACTCACCGGTGTCACTCTGTTCGTCGGTCTTGTGTTGCTTTCATAACCGTCTGTGACAACCGACCAACCTTCTCAATCGAATTCGTCCACCGGTGAGTAGGTCGTCGATGACTCTTCACCTTCGGTATCTTCACCTTCGGTATCCGAGTGACTCCATGCAGAACCGACCACTGTCCGTGCTGGAATCGAATTTTCGATCTTTGGCTTGAGTGTGAGAAGTTTCTCTAACAGCGTCAAGTCGCTTGGATTCTCCTTGTCGATGCGATGGTATTCGATTGCGACACCGTCGTCGTCAGCGGCGATTACGAAGTAGTTGAGACGGAACGACGAGTAGAAGACTAACGGGAGAATTCCCAACACGACAGACTTGCGGTGGAGCCTCTTTAACCAGGTTCCTGTGTTGATGACCGCACGGTCGGCAATCTCAGTGAGGGATGCGCGATGCGTGTGGCCGTAGACGAATACTGCGACGTCGGGATGCGCTTCGAACACTTCTCTGGCCCCGTCGATATAGTAGTCTGAGATTGCCTCCGGTTCACCGGGTTGCACGAGTCCAAATCGTTCGAGTGTCCGTCGAACGTCTCTCACGACGAAGAACAGCGGAATCGAGAGGAAGACGAGTATCACGACAATAACGGCATTCACGACGAGAACGATATCGAGCAGAACGCCGGCGATCCCGATGAATCTAATAAACGAATTGACGACATCGAGTGGTTCGGACCAAATCCCGAGGACCGAGAGGAAGAATAGCAGTAGATACAGGATACTGATGTTAAACGTAAGGAGGAACGGAAGCGATGCGTACCGTAAGAACGGGCTCATCTCTCGGTAGAAATACTTCGATATCATCCACTCTGGAATCTCCGTCATCGGGGTCACCGATTGGATATCTTTGAGCCAGTTGAACTTCCCTCTCGCAGATAGCTTCCCCGCACGACTCGTGATATGTTGGTTCACGAAATACCCCGGTGGGTTGGCATAGGGGTTCCCGAAATCGGGGCTCTTGTTGTTCGGGTCGCGTTGCTGTCCATGTTCTATCCAGACTACTCGGTCGCCGACAGGGCGTGTGATAACGACTTCCTGTTCGAGGGTCACGTTGTACGCTGCCAACCGGTCGACGTACTCAGGGTAACATGCGAGTTCGTAGTCGTGATTCCCCGGAATGAACGTAATCGGTATCCGCTCGCCAGTCGCCCGAAGTTGCTCGAAGATATCTGGGTAGCGTTCGACGAGGGCGTCGAATTTGTCGAGGCCATCGAGTTCGGTGAACTCCCACAGCCCAAATGCGTCTCCATTGACGATGAGTTCTGCATTCTCGTCGCTCGCTTGGAGCTCACTGAGAAATTCGATGAGTTCGTCCTTGAACTCGACGTTCTGAAGTTGTTCATCTCCGCCAATGTGCAAGTCACTGATGAAATAGTATTTTTTCTCGCCTGGGTGTGTGGCATTACTGGACATCACGCTTGTTTGGGGCTGGGGGTGTAGCGAACGGTGTCTGTGAGAACTGCGAACAGCGAATTCCCGACAAGTAGATAGCCGGTTCTAGCGCTGAAACCAGAACTGTTGAGAGGTTCGAGAACCCATTCGTCGAGCATGTTCGATATACACCCTCTCGTGGCATAACAATTCACTATGGACCGTCGGTGTCTGAAATTTCCATTTGGGACTCTCGTGTCGTCTCGAAGCGGTATCTCCTTGTTTTCACGAATCTCTACGACTATCTTCATTTACAGATGTACCTTTGTAACGGATAGTTAGGACTTCTGGTAGATGTGACGGAGACTCCACTACTGGGTTTCGAATGGATTGTTTCGAAATCATTGTCTGACACAGCAAGCCGAGTGGTAACCTGACTAATAGATTGTATTCTAAATAAATTGTCAGCATTCCGATTTTTCTATCTATTACTGATGTTTGACATCAGGAATCAATCGATAAACTAGTGAATATCTAGATAATACGCTATATAACATGTGTAATTCTATCATATTCCTGCAAAAGATTGTATTCTAGGTGACCTGAATAACTGCGGTCATGGGCGACGATATCAATTCTCATAGTCAATTTCGCTAAACCTCAAAAATTTTGCCAAATATGTCGGCAATGGTATACACGACTAACTGGTCAGAGTTGACGGTCCGTCGTTGGGCTCGGTTGTGTGTGGAGAATCTTCGATACCAATGCCTGTGTTGGAGAACACGGTACGACCCGACCTGCGCAGATATTCAACAATTTCCACCCACCGATATCTATAAACAGATTGTTTCGGAATAGTCGGCCGTGCCCGAATACGAATACATAGAGACAGAGCTAGCGGACCGCATCCAGACGATCACACTCACCAACGAAGCGTCCCTCAACGCGCTAAACACTACCTTACGCGAGGAGTTGGAAGACGCCCTCTTGCGTGCAGAGGACGACGATGAAGTTCGTGTTGTCGTCCTCACTGGTGCGGGGAGAGCGTTCTCGTCGGGGTACGACTTCGGGGAGGAAGGAACCAAAACGATGGACGATTTGATAAAATCGTCGTACACCCACCTCGATACGATTTACAACCTGAACCTCCCCGTGATTGCTGCCGTCGACGGATATGCACTTGCAGGCGGGTGTAATCTGGCGCTCGTCTGCGACCTGACGATTGCGACTGAACGCTCCGAGTTCGGGTTCCCGGACGTTCACATGGGAGAACTGCCACCACGGCTGATTTTGCCCTACGTGACTGACTCGTTGAAACACGCGCGAGAACTCCTGTACGGCGGCAAGCACATCAGCGCAGACACCGCCGAAAAGATGGGACTGATAAATCGCGTTGTCGAAGACGAAGATGCACTTTGGGACGCTGTCGAGGAAGAAGTTTCACACATCAAGAAGACGCCCAGTTCCGTCGTCAAACTCTTGAAAGATACACTCAACGACATTCAGGAGACACAGGGCTATCGCTCGAACTCTGCTGGACAGATAGACGAGTTCCTCTTCGCTGTGACGTCCGAGACCGAGACTGCACACCGCTTCCACGAAATTGTCGAGGAAGAGGGTGTGAACGCAGCTATCGAATGGATGAACACCGCAGAGAAAGATTAGTGACAGAAACAGACGGCCTCTGGCGGTGAGTCACTCACCTATGCACCGAGTCGACTGCTGCACACACTGGTTTGATGTCGGTGCCGACCATCGACACTGCTTGAATTGCCCCGAGAACGTAGATTATTCGACTAATTGCCGAACTGAGTTTCGGCCGCCGATGAGTATTCTGGGTGTCATTGAGCACTGAGTTCGAGACTCGAATCGAGTATCGAAAGCCCGTCTTCGGTCGCGACCACCGGATTGATGTCGAGTTCCTCGATTGCAGGGTTGTTCGCGACGAGGGTGGAGACCGTACGGAGTAACTCGACCAGTTCGTCTCTCTCGACTGCAGGGAGGTCACGTGGCCCATCGAGGAGCGCCTGGGCTTCGATTTCGTCTATCATCTCTCGTGCATCGTATTCGGTGACTGGGAGTGCGCGAAACGCGACATCGTTGATTGCCTCGACGAGAATCCCCCCGATTCCACAGGTGACGACAGGTCCGATTTCAGGGTCGTCTACGACGCCCACCAACAGTTCGATTCCGTTCGGAACCATCGGTGAGACGAGGACGCCCTCAATTCGTGCGGACGGGTCGTACTCACTGGCATTCGTTCGGATTTGGTCGAACGCGTCACGGGCTGACTGTTCTCCCTCGACACCCAACTTGATGCCCCCTGCTTCGGTTTTGTGGACGATATCTGGGGACGCAATCTTCATCGCAACCGCTTTCTCGAAACCGTCTGCAATTTCGACTGCCTCCTCGGCCGTTTTCGCGAGTTCGAACGGCGTTACTGGAGCATCGTACTCTGCGAGTACCGTTTTGGACTCGAACTCTGAAAGCGTCGTCCGTCCCTCTCGGATCGCATCGGCGATGACCGAGTTCGCGTTCTCGTCGGCTTCGATGTCGAAATCCGACTTCTCGTCTGCGTGAGTCAGGTGGTGGCCGTAGTCGGCGAGTGCTTTCAGTGCTGCAACTGCCGTGTCGACTTCTTCGTACACTGGGACACCGTTCTCTGAGAGATACTGCAGTGCAGTCGAGCACCCGAGTTCATCCCAGAGACTGTTGAACACGACGGGCTTTCCGACTTCGTCTACCATCTCTGTAATCTTTCGGGCGATGCCGAGGTCGCGTTCTGGTTCGACATCGAATCCAGTGTCGTCGTGAGTCCACCAGCATTCCTCGTAGCCGAGTGCACCACCTGTGAGTAGCAGCGCGTCGACGTTTGGGTCTTCGAGAATATGACGGGCCGTGTCGTACCACATCGTCTCGTGGTCTGACATCCCCATCACGTCGACCGGATTGGTGAGGTTGGGAGACAGTTCGTACAGCTCTTGAAGCGTCTCCTGGGTTTCTGCGGACAAATCCGGAACTCCGAGTCCAGCACGTTCGATCGCGTCGGCCGTGACAGTGGCGTGACCCCCACCGTCAGTGAGTACGGCCACGTTCGGCCCGTCCGGAATCGGGCACGTCGTCAGTGCTTCTGCGACGGGAACGAGGAGATCTACGCTGTCGAGTGGCTGAATGCCGGCCTGACGGTACGCTGCTTCCACCACGTCGACGTCGCCAGCGAGCGATGCAGTGTGAGACATCGCAGACTCCCTCCCTTCGGCGGTGCGCCCAGATTTGTAGGCGACGATTGGTTTTTCGCGAGAGACGCGACGGGCTTCCCGGAGGAATGCTCGGCCATCGTTCATTCCTTCGACGTACACGACGACACCGTCAGTGTCGTCCGCTTCACCGAGGAACCGAAGATACTCGTAGAACTCGAGGTCTGTCTCGTTTCCAACACCGATGTTGTAGCTGAATCCCACGGTTCCGCTGTCTTCAGCATCGACCGAGAGCGCGATACCCATGTTTCCAGACTGGGTTATCATTCCCAGATGACCCGGTGTCGTCCTAATTCCGCCCAGAAGATGGACGTGTTGGTGGACGAAATCGGCACCCTGAATGTTTGGTCCGATGAGCCGGACGTTTGCGTCTTCGGCGGCCGCTGCGAGTTCATCTTCGAGAGACTCCTCACCGACTTCACCGAAGCCAGCAGTGTTGATAACGGCTCCTGCGAGGCCCGCTTCACCGCACTCACGAATTGCATCCGGAACGTACTGGGCTGGAATTGCGATGAACGCCAGATCGACCTGTCCGGAGATGTCGAGGACAGACGAGTATGCCGGCAATCCGTGCACCTCGTCGTACTTTGGATTTACCGGATAGATGTCTCCCTCGTATCCCCACCTGAGTAGATCTGAAATCGTGTAGTGGCCGCGTTTTTCGGGATTCTGTGACGCCCCGATGATCGCGATGCCACGTGGATTAAATAGTCGCTCGAGTTGTTCCATTGCTCAGTAACAGTGAGAGCGTTATCTAATAGATTGGGGTTGTGTCACACACTGACAAGCAACCTCGGACAATCTGTTTCTGTTGAATGTACGGACGAATGGGTTGCGGAGTTCGAATCCCCTGTCATCCACATTTCTCCTGCCTCGTACACGGAGATAAACTCGAACATTTCACACATGGTGAAACACATTTTGGGAACATTGAGAACACTGACCATCTCAGTCGTATTGGCGTCGGTGTTTCACACATAGTGTATTTTCCCGTTCTGACGTTCGATTTCTGGGTATACGTTACAGTGGTATCTTTGTAATTCTTTGACCCCTGCTATCTCAATACAGGGGACGTACCGGAACGCGTGTGCCGGGTTTCTCGCTTCACCATGTGTGAAATAACTGGTGCTTCAGAACGACGTTCCGGCCCACGAACTGTGTGACTGTTGATTCTCTCGACCGACCGTGCTCGTTATCTCTGTCCTGCTGGAATGCAGTCTGGCTATACGAGTTCCTCAGTGTGACTGAAAAATAGTGCCCGTCGTGGTATGAAGAGCCAATCTGTCCCGAAGAGGGACTATTACCTGGATTGCTGTTCGGCTGCTATTTTCGGTGCGATATTCTTGAATGCCTCGATGGTTTCGTCGACGTGTTCTTCAGTGTGCTGGACACTGATAGTCCACTGTTGGCGAGCGCCGTACGGATGCGGAATGATTCCTTGATTGACCATCCCGAACCAGAACAGGCGGTGGAAGTCGTCGTCGATGTGTGCCATGAACTCCCGGTAGTTGGTGATGTTCGCGTCGGTGAACTGGACCATCCCCTGAGAGTTGACGTTCCGAACCTGCCCCGTGATTCCCGCATCTTCCATCACGTCTTCGTACCCCGCTTTCATCTGTTCACCAAGTGCGTTCACGTGGCGGTAGGCATCGTCGGTCAGCACGTCACGAAGTGCCGTTACCAACGCTCGCAAAACGAACGGGTTCCCGTTGTAGGTCCCGTAGTGCCAGGCGTAGTCGTTCGCAATTTGGTCCATAATGGCGTGTGAACCACCGAACGCCCCGACTGACGTCTCTCCGCCGATCGACTTCGCCATCGTCACCATGTCGGGCTGAATCCCGTAATGGTCGGCAGCACCACCGGGGGCGACCTTCACACCAGTCTTCACCTCGTCGAAGATGAGAACGATACCATACTCTTTACAGAGGTCTTTGATTCCTTTGAGATAATCTTGCTGCGGAGGCGTCACCGACTTATTCAACATAACCGGCTCGACGATGAACGCGCCGATCTCGTTTATGTTGTCCCGCATGATTTCCTCTGTCGCTTCGAGGTCGTTGAACGGCGCGACTTCGACCGTTTCGACTGTCTTGTCTGGAATACCGTGGCCGTCGGACACCTTCATCGGTCGGTTCGGATGGCCTACTTTGCCCGCTGGTGGAGTTCCACTCACCATCACGTAATCGTGGACACCATGGTAGGTTCCTTCGATTTTCAGGAGTTTGTCGCGGCCCGTGTACGCACGCGCCATCCGAATTGCGTGCATCGTCGCCTCGGTCCCACTGTTGGTGAACCGAACTTTCTCGAGCGCACTCCATCGTTTCTTGAGTTCCTCGGCCGCCGCTGCGAGTAACTCGTGGGGCATGGTGTACAGCGTCCCCTTGTCGAGCTGGTCGTGGAGTGCTGCCGTTATCTTTGGGTGGGTGTGTCCACAGAGCCCCGCCCCGTTGTTCATATCGTAGTCGAGGTAGCGATTCCCATCTACGTCCTCGAGATAGGCTCCGTCACTGTGGTCGATGTAGAACGGGTAAGGGTCGAACTGACGTGAGGTGCTCGCAACACCACTCGGGATATGTTCACGCGTCTCGTCGTGGAGCGATTCACTGGTTGGCGTCCGCTCCCGGTACTCGGCTTCGAGGGTCTCCCAGTAGGCCATACCAGTGGTGATACATGTCTGAATAATAAGTGTGTGGGGGGTAATACCACACACCGATGGCTGGGTTCGACGATACCCGGATTCCGACCGTGACTCACGGTCAGGATTTATGGTATGGGATGACCCACCGTAGCAGTGATGACAGGTTCTGACACTGATTACGACGTCGTCATCGTTGGAGGCGGTGTAGCCGGCTGTGCATCGGCGTACCATCTTTCACCCGACCACGACGTCGCCATCGTCGAACGAGGCCAGATAGCCGGTGAGGCGTCCGGGTTGGCAGCGGGTCTCGTCGCACCCACACTGTTCCACGGTGAACACCCTGACGTTGCGCGCTTCGCGAACAAGTGGTTTAGAGCGTTCGACGGGACGCAGAATTTCTCGTTTCACGAACGCCCACGAATCGAGTTCATCCAACCAGACAGCGAGCGGGCTGCACGTGACCGCGCAGCGAACCTTTCGGCCAAGGGATTTCCGGTCTCTTTCCTCGACCCCGCCGAAGTAGAAGAAGCGTATCCCTGGTTCGATGCATCACGGTTTGCCGGCGTCGTCGAGTACGCTGACACGGGCTGGGTCGACCCGTACGAGTACACTGTAGCTCTCCAGAAAGCTGCCGAGGAGCGCGGTGTCGACGTGTTCAGAAACACGCCCGTACGCGATGTTTCTGCTGATGACGGGGTGGCGACAGTCGAACTCCCAGAGAGTTCACTGTCTGCGGAGTACTGTGTCATGGCCACCGGGTGGCGGACGCGTGAGTTCCTCTCCGGATATCTCGACCTCCCCATTCGCCCATTCCATCTGCAGTGTGCAATGCTACGGCTGGAAGAACCACTCGACGAAACCTTCCCGCTCGGCCGCGTCGCCCGGGAAGAACTCTACTTCCGCGGTGAACTCAACGGTGACCTCCTCGTGGGCGGCGGAGAATATCTGGAGGATACTCCCGAAGTCAATGCGTCCGGTTCTGGAACTGACGACGAGTTCCGTCTCCACGTCGCGAGTACGATTCCAACCGTTATCCGCGGCGCTGAACGGGCAGAGTTCGTCGATGGGTGGTCGGGTGTCGACGCAGCAACCCCTGATACTCTCCCACTCCTCGGGTCGTCGGCGGCACTCCCAGACGAAATTGTCGTGGCGACTGGACTCAACGGCCTCGGGATGGTGAACTCACCAATCGCTGCGGAAACGATTCGCTCTTACATTACGGGAGCGGAAGCAGCGTTTTCGGTCGAACCGTTCGCTGTCGATAGATTCGATGGCGGCGGGGCTGATTTCGAGTTGCGTGGAACGTTCGAGATGGAAGGTGCCGGTCGATAACCGTTGGCAAGGGCTACTCCTCTCCGAGTCGGCTCTGGGACATCGTCCCTTCCATGTATGGGTTGGGTGTCCGTTCGGACGAGAGAACCCGCCTGACTGTTCACTTACCCAAAGAGTTAGTATCGATGGATACCGTGTCACGTTCACACATGGGAAGCGAAAGCTACGACGTTGTAATCGTCGGTGGCGGCATCAACGGATGCGTGGCGGCTAAGTTCCTCGCAGCGGACCACGACGTACTCGTTCTCGAAAAAGACCAGATTGCGGCTGCAACGACCGCAAAGGCGTCGGGACTGATCTCAGTTGCTCACGACTACATCGACCATCTCGAGGCAGCGAAGTACGCTGCGGACTTCTTCGACGAGTACGACGGCACGGGGGATTTTGTGTTCACCCAGCGAACGAACCTCCGTCTTATCCCACCGGGAACAGAGGAACTGGCACGGTCTGAGGCAGCACAGATCGAGGAGCATTTCGAGATGGACTATATCGAGTCCACGGGTGAAATCGAAGATAGATATCCCGGTGCCCTCGAGTTGGACCCATTTGTCGGTGCCATCGAAGTCGAGCAAGGTGGGTGGGTCGACCCGTACACGTTGACGATAACGTACAAGGAGGATGCTGAAGACGCCGGTGCTGATTTCGAGACAGGTGTCGAAGTGACCGGTGTCACCACAGAAGACGGTGCCGTAACCGGTGTCGAGACCACAGATGGGTCGTACACGGCAGATACCGTCGTCGTCGCGATGGGATGGCACACAAAGGAGTTCGTCTCTGAGTGGGTCGACCTCCCCATTCGCCCTTTCCGCTACCAGTGGGTCAATCTCGAGGTTGAGCGCGACTTCCCTGACTACTACCCTGTCTGCTGGGACATACGGAGTGGACTGTACTGGCGGCCTGAACACAACGGTGACCTCCACGTCGGCGGCGGAACGTACTACGTCGACGAACCGGGCACAGTGCGGTCGACGCCAACCGAGAGTTTCAAACGTCACGTCGCGATGACCATTCCCGAACAGGTAACAGATGTCGAGGACGCTCGCATCTCCAGCGGAGATACGTGCCACATTGGTGATACGGCAACTCCCGACGAACGACCTATCCACGACGCTCCTGACGACTGCCCCGATGGGCTCGTTATCTCGACGGGGATGCACGGGTTTGGAATCATGGGCTCGCCTGTCACTGGTGCTGCTGTGCGTTCTCTCGTCACCGGCGAGGATGCCCCGTTCCCCATGTCGAAGTACACGCTCGACCGATTCGACGACGGTCCACAGGACTGGACTGTGACCTTCATCAACGAGTCACCGGACGATATCGGTGTCTGACGGGAGCGTCTGCAACCCCGATTTGCGGTCGGTACGGGTCCCACGTTCTTCGTCATGCACTCGATTGACAGGCCCCTCCGAGAATCATCGAGAGCGTCCAGGCTGAGCCCAAGAGCGAATGTTTCGAAATCAGAACCGAGCGATTCGGGAGTCCAGATTCCACACGACTATCGGTCGGCCCACCACTGCACAGCGTCGCTTATCTCGAAGGCTTCGTTCCCTCGATACCGTGTCGGGTCGAACGCAGCGGGGTCGACGAGTGGATCAGCGCCGACGAGGAGGTCTGCGAGCAATCGAGCGCCAAATGGACTATTGGAGATTCCTTCTCCGTTGAAGCCAGCACACACGTAGATCCCTTCGATTTCGGTCTCTCCGATGTACGGATAGCGGTCGGGTGTCGCAGAGACGCGGCCTGCCCAGTCGTCGTGGAGTGTTGCGTCCTCGAGGAACGGAAGTATCTCTGGGGCCACCTCACCGACCTGTCGGAGGAAGGGGACGCTGGCGCGATTTCGAAATGACTCGAGGTCCGTCACAGGTGTCGTGGTTCCGCCACCGAACAGTACTCTTCCTTCAGGAGTCGAACGGCCGTAGACGCTCAAATCTGGCGCACTCCACATGGGGGTGTCTACGGTTTCTGGTGGGTCGAGTATCGCAATTTGGCTCGTCCGTGGTCGCAACGCGACGTCGGTCCCCGCCCGCTGGAGGAGTCGTTTGGTCCACGCACCGGCAGCGACGACCACGTTGGGTGTTTCGTACGTATTGGTGGTCGTTTGGACGATGATTTCACTTCCTTCGACATCGAACTCACACACCTCTTGGTGCTCCAGTGCGACGCCCTCGTCACGGGCAACTGAATGGGCCGCGAGCGTCAACTGTTTCGGATCGGTGTAGACCGCGTCTGTGAAACTCAGCGCTCCCGTGACGTTGTCAGTGGCGAATTCCGGTTCTCGCGCTGCCAATTCGTCGGCGGTCAACAGTTCTGTCTCGATCGTCGTCGATTCGTGTTCCGAACGGAGGTGCTCCGCTCCTTCGTCACTGTACGCGATAGAGTACGAGTTGGTTCTGTGGAACGTGAGGGCATCGTATTTCCGCTCGTACTCTTCGTAGAGTTCGCGCCCGAGTCGTGAGGCCTCCGCGCCGAACCGCTCGTGCCGATATATCGTCAGATTCCCCGCTGCTCGGCCGCTGGCTTTGCTCGCGGGTGCATCGCGTTCAAGAATGACGATGTCGTCGAGCCCAGCACGGGAGAGTTGAACTGCACAGTTTGCACCGACGATGCCACCGCCAACGACTACGGCGTCGACATGTGTGCTAGTCATTTGCTCACAATTACGCACGAATTGGATAAGTGTTACGGGACCGAAGTTCGGCCCAAACTGGGACCCGAGATTATGCGTCCGTGGTCTCGATTTCCGTCTCGATAGCCTCCTTCGTATCGAGTAGTTCGTCGATGATCTGCTGCGGGACGGTCTCTTCGAAATGGTAGGTCGGCCACCCCACGGTGATAGACCCAATTATCGTCCCATCAGGTGCGGTGATGACAGCACCGATGTTATCGAACCCTTCGACGATTTCTTGTTTCGCTCTGGAGTAGCCTCGTTCTTGAATCTCCGCCAACTCTTCGTACAGGTCCTCACGGCGTGTGATAGAGTACTGCGTCGATTGTGGGAGTCCCCACTCTTCGACTATCTCTTCGACGCGCTCTTCCGACATCGCTGCAAGCATCGCCTTTCCGGAGGCCGTACAGGACATTGGATAGTACGTCCCGACGTTCAGATTAGAATCCGCGGTTGGATATCTCGTGAATGTATACCCCGTGTCGATGACCGAGACGACACGGCCGTGTTCCTCGACCAGAAACTCTGTCTCTAACTCGAGGTGCTCTGCGAGTTCGAGCACATTTCGTCTCACCACCTCGATATAAGGGATGCTTTGGGTTGCAGAGACCCCGTGTTTGACGAACTTCATCCCCAGTGAATACTTCCCATCCCTCTTGACGAGGGCTCCTTCGTGCTCAAGTGTCGCCAGGTGATTGAGCGCCGTACTGTGTCCGATATCGAACTCGGTGGCCACATCTGTCAGCCTCGCACTTCCCTGTTCCTCGACGTACTCGAGAATACGCAGTGAGCGTATCGTCGATTGAACCAACCGCCCGGAACCGGTGTGAGTCATTATCGATGAATGGGCCAATTACCTGATAAAGATGTCTCGGTGTGAACGACGCTCCGAACCCCAACTCTCGAGGACGTAATCCGGTCACGAGAACGGAGAACGTGGCAATCGAAGAAAAGTATAACCGTCCAATCTGAGAACGTGGCTCTATGCCTCGAACTGAGTCATACGACGTGATTGTAGTCGGGGGTGGAGTCATCGGATGTGCGACAGCACGAGAACTCTCCACCGACCACGACGTCCTCGTCTTGGAAGCCGGTTCCGCTGGTGGTGACACGAGTCCGAAGGCGTCCGGTCTGATTACGACCATTCCAGACTTCCCTGACTATCCCGACGCCTGCGCCCACGCGATGAACTTCTTTCACTCGTACGACGGGACCGGTCAGTTCTCGCTGACACAGCGACCAGGCATTCAACTCGTCTCCGCCGAAGAGGAGTCGTGGGGTCGTGAACACGCCGCGAAGATGGCCGGGTATGGATTCGATGTGACGTATCTCACTGCAGCAGAGATCACAGACCGGTATCCTGACGCATTCGTATTGGACGAGTTCGTTGGCGGCGTGGAGTTCGTCGATTGTGGGTGGGTCGACCCGTACACGTACACGATGACCCTGAAGGCTGACGCCGAGGACAACGGTGCCCGATACGAGACGGACATGTACGTAGAGGCGATTGAGACGGAAGACGATACGGTGACTGGTGTTCGCGTAGACGGGGAGACGATAGAAGCTGAACACGTGGTGTGTGCGACTGGCTGGCGGACACGTGGGCTCCTCTCTGACCTCGTCGAAGTTCCGGTCCGACCGTTCCGCTGGCAGACGGTGAATCTCGATGTGACTCGAGAGTTCGGCGAGGCGTTCCCGATGGCGTGGGACTCACACTCTGGGATGTACTGGCGACCCGAACACAACGGTGACCTCCACATCGGTGGGGGCACGTACTTCGTCGATACTCCTGAGGACCGCCGCAGCACCATCACCGAAAGCTTCCGTAAAGCAGTCGCAGAAACCGTCGTTGAGCGCGTCAAAGACGTCGAAGACGCACGAATCAAAAGCGAGGACTGCTGTCCGTCTGGAGATGCAGCCACGCCTGACGATGTGCCGATTATCGACGCACCTCCCGAAGCACCTGATGGCCTCGTCGTCGCAATCACAGGACCCGTTGGCGGGATTATGTGTTCGCCGTTTGTCTCCACAGCCGTTCGTTCCCTCATCACCGGGGAATCTACACCGTTTCCAGTTGAGCCGTACCGACTCGACCGGTTCGAAGCCCGGTCGGCAGACTTCGAGTGTGCTCACGTCACGGACCGGACGGTCCCTACCGAATGAGCAGACGAATCTCGAACATCCCAGGCGCGGTCGATGGAGTCTGTTCCTCGCTACGGACGAGGGGATGTCGGAAGGCTGCGTCGAGTGTTCGGTGTGTGTGCTCTGAAAAATCCACACGACCGAAACTCTTCTGCGGTAGCCCCGTAATGTGTCGATATGAGTGGGGAACACCCAGAGAACCGTGCCGATGATGTCCGATATTCACCGCGCGCCGTCGAAGACGACGACTGGATTACAGCGTTTCTGACACAGCAGCCGACTTGCGTACTTGGGCTCGTAGACGAGGGCTCTCCGTACGTCGTGAACCAGCTCTTCGTTTACGACCCGACAGAATACGCAATCTACCTCCATGGAGCGATAACTGGCAAGACGCGGACGATCGTCGAACAGAGTGATTCCCCTGATGCGAGCCTGACGGTGAGTCGAATGGGGCGGTTGCTCCCTGCAGAGAACCCCGTAGACTTTGACGTTGAGTACGCGAGTGTCGTTGGGTACGGTGAGATTTCACTCGTTGTGGATTCGGACCAGAAGCGTCGTGCCCTCGAACTACTCATGGCCAAGTTCGCACCACACCTGACCTCTGGTGAGGACTACAACCCAATCGCAGAGTCTTCTATCGAACGCACGTCGGTGTATCGGGTCGACATCGAGGGGTGGAGCGCGAAGCGGAACGAAATGGAAGAAGCGTTCACTGGCGCGTACGACTTCACTGGCGGAGAGAGTACAGAGAATAGAGAGTAGATAGCGACCAAACGATTGGATTCTGTCCCTGAATCCACTATCTCTGTTTGGTTCCGCTAGGGTGGTCCATCTATTCCCAAACTAGAGCGTTTATCAATACCCAACATTTGTTGTTCCTTGGAAGATATTATTTGAAATGTCTGGGTATTGGTCAGATATGTGGTGTTTAGCTACAATATTAAATTAACTGATAGTATTTGGAGAGTGTTTTCTAACTATTTTGGAAATGTTTTGATTATAATTCAATATAGAAGAATTCACTCTATTAATATCTGGCTGCTCAGTACTTTTAATTATATTAATAAGCATGAATCATAATTTCTGTCAAATACCCATCCGTCCGATTGGAACGACGCCCAGGTACGGCACTGTCCCCCGTGTGGGCACGCATTCTGTGAGGGCTGTTTGCCGGTGTCCATCTGAATTAGCATCTTACAATTACAATCCTACTGCTGTAAATTACCAATTACAGACCTAATATTGTAATAGAAGATCTGTATCACAGGGGTGTTCACTGGGGGTACGCCAGGTTCAGTTCGATTTCGTTGGCTAGTCCGAGCATGTAGTCAGGAATCTCCGATTCTAATTGTGACCCTTTGAGACGGAACGAAGGACCGGAGACACTCAATGCTCCCAGAACGTCGCCATCGGCGTCTTTGACGTGAACGCCGACAGCGTTGAGTCCAGCGAGGTTCTCTTCCCGGTTGAACGCGTAGCCACGCTCACGGATTTGGTCGAGTTCTTCGAACAGTGTCTTTTCGTCGGTAATCGTGTGCTCAGTCACCGGTTCGAGGCCGTGTTGATCGATGATCTCCTTGACTCGCTCACGGGGCATGTGTGCGAGAATTGCTTTTCCAGCGGACGTGGAGTGAAGCGGGATGTGCTTTCCAACCCCCGAGTCGGTCATGACCGCCCGGCTTCCCGTCTTTCTGTATATGTAGACACCTTTGCCTTCCTCTTCGACAATGAACTGTGCTCGCTCTTCGAAACGGACAGCGAGGGCCTCGACGTGCTCGACGAGAGTGCGATACTCTGGTTGGAGATTTCGGACCTCTTCACCGAGTTCGAGGAATCGCAAACTCAACCGATACGTGTTGTCTGTTTTGACGACGTACCCCAGGTTAGTTAGTGTCGTAAGGTGGCTGTGAATCGTACTCTTGGCGAGGTCAGTCTCTGCTGTGAGGTCGGCGAGACTCATGTTCCCACTTCCCCGAAGCCGTTCAATGATGCCGAACGACAGTTCGACTGAGCGGAGATTTGAGTCCGTATGTGGGATTTCGTCCATATGCAACGGTAGATATTAACTCACATGTATTAACAGTATCTCTATCTCGATTTTTCGTTCGAACACTGTGTGATTCATCAACAGTTTCACCATTCGCCCCTGCCGAACGTGGCGTAGTCACATTTTCTGAACGTCTGGAGTGTGTCAACGTATGCCAATAGACACGATTCGACTCCTTCCGTAAGAATTCGTCCGTCGGGTGTAGCGGATCTCGTTCAGCAATGATATCACAATCGTACCGAAATCGTCCACTGTCGTTCGGCAGGGTTGAATGGTCAAAATACAGGGTTTAATCGTCACACATGTTAGTTGGTGTCTGTTCCACTCATCGCGTTCAAAATTGGCTAAAATGTAACTCACCGATGCTCAATACGAACGGGGGAGTCCCAGAACTTTCTCACCGAGATAGTTCAGAACTAACTCTTGGGTGATGGGTACTAAGCGTGTGAGTCGGGCCTCACGGAAGTACCGCTCGACGTCGTACTCGCTCGCAACGCCGAACCCACCGTGGGTCTGGACGGCAGCGTCGGCCGCTGCGAACGCGGCTTCTGCTGCCAGATACTTCGCCATGTTCGCTTGTGCGCCCACTGCCGCGCCAGTGTCCTCGTCGACGATGGCGGCGGCGTTGTAGGTGAGCATCTTCGCAGCCTGTATCTCGGCGTACGCTTTCGCCAACGGGTGTTGAATCGCCTGATTTTGCCCGATTTGACGCCCGAAGACGACGCGCTCTTTTGCGTACTCCACGCCCCGTTCGATTGCAAGTTCGCCAAGACCGATGCACTCTGCGGCGATGACGAGCCGTTCTTCGTTGAGGCCATCCAACACTTGATAGAACCCGTTTCCTTCCTTCCCGATGAGGCAATCGGCGGAGAGACGAAGATCGTTGAACCAGAGTTCGTACGCGTGGACTGCGTTACTCGCAGATTTCGGGATTGCCTTCATTTCGAGGCTCCCTGCAGAGACAGCGTCGTCGATGTTGACGAGGAACATCGAGATTCCACGGGTTCGCTTTTCCACTTCTGATTTCGGGGTCGTTCGGGCGACCAGCACGATGTAGTCACTTGCATCGACGCGAGACGTCCAAATTTTCTGGCCGTTGATGACGTACTCTTCGCCCTGTTTTTCCGCAAACGTCTCGATGGATGTCGAGTCGGACCCTGCATTCGGTTCGGTGAGCCCGAACGACTGGATCGCAGTCTCACCGGCCGCCACGGATGGCAGGAGTTCGTTCTTCATCTCGTCGCTCCCATAGCGAACGATTGGGACAGAGTTGTAGATTCCACCGTGAATCGACTGTGCAGCAGCGAACCCACCCCCGGCTGCCGCAATCTCTTCCATCATCACAACCACTTCGGGAGTTCCCATTCCAGCACCCCCATACTCTTCAGGTATCAAAACGCCAAACCAGCCGTGTGCTCCTAGTTCGGCAACGAACTCGGTGGGATACTCTCCGTCTTCGTCTTTCTTCCGCCAGTACTCGTCGTCGAAGTCGTCGCAGATATCCCGGATACTGTCTCTGACGAGACGCTGCTGGGCTGATAGCTCAACGCTCCCTGAGGTTACCGTCTTCATTAGCGCCCGTTGGATTGAGATTTGAATAAATCTATGGGCTCGTTGGTCTTCAACGACATATCTCAGGAGATCCGTGTCTTCGAAGGTCACGGCCTCCGAGTTGCTGTTAGAATCTGTACACAACGTTTATCCTATTTTCAGTCAGACCTGTAGTGTGATTCGATGAGTGGCACAGAGAACCGACACTGTAGCTGGACCTCCGCTCGACTAGAGCGGACTCCAAGTGAACGATGAGCAGGAACATCCCGGTCACAGAACGCGTCGCTGACGGACTTCCGCTCGGCTCTCCGGAGGACGCAGCGGCACGTATCGGCGACGAAGACACACTCGTCTTGAGTGGATTCGGGCGCGCAGGTTACCCGAAAGACGTTCCACTTGCGCTTGCTGCGAGTGAGAGAGACCTGTCACTGACCGTCATCAGTGGTGGCAGCGTCGGGAGCGAAGTCGATACGGCCCTCGTCGAAGCAGGCGCAATCAAGCGACGGTTCCCATATCAGGCGACGCCAGAAGCACGGTCTGCGGTCAACGAAGGGGCAATCGCATTTCACGACCGGCACATCTCCCGCCTCGGCGACGAAGTCACATTCGGCCACTACGGAACTCCAGACGTCGCACTCGTCGAGGCGGTTGCTGTCGGCCCCGACTGGCTCATCCCCACAACCTCTGTCGGTCATACCCCTGAGTACATCCACAGCGCATCACGACTCATCGTCGAGGTAAACGATGCACAACCACTCGAACTCCAACTCTTACACGACGTGTATTCGCGAACGCCTCCGCCGAACCGTGAGCCGATTCCACTTCCTGGTCCTGGCGACAGAATCGGTTCGTCACGTATCAAATTCGACCCAGAGAAACTCGAGATGGTCGTTCGGACTGACAGCCCAGACAAGTCCTACACGTTCAGAGAGCCCACAGAGACCGACCGGCGGATCGCACACAATCTCGCAACGTTTCTCGCCGACGAGGTCGAACGAAATCCGATGTTCGCTTCGGCAGTGAATCTGCAGTTCGGTGTTGGGAGTCTTGGAAACGCCCTGATGAGCGCATTCAACGACGTTGAGTTCGGCGACCGAACGGTTGCGTACTATGGCGAAGTCATACAGGATGGACTCCTCGACATGATCGACGACGATAAACTCGTGTCCGCCAGTGCGGCCTCGCTTGCGCTCTCCAGAGACGGTCAAGAGCGCCTCTTTGCCGACGTGGAACGATACGCTGAGCGAGTCATCGTTCGCAATGCTGCTGTCTCGAACAATCCATCACTCATCGACCGCTTCGGCGTCATCGGTGTCAACAGCGCACTCGAGGTCGACCTCTATGGCCACGTCAACTCGACGCACATTGCCGGCACACACGTCGCCAATGGCATCGGGGGGAGTGGAGATTTCACTCGGAATAGCGGCCTCGGCGTCATCGCACTCGGCTCGACCGCCAAAGACGGGGCGATTCCACGTATCGTTCCGATGGTTCCGCACGTCGACCACACAGAACACGACTTCTCGATAGTCGTTACCGAACAGGGCGTTGCTGACCTTCGCGGACTTTCGCCTCGTGAACGGGCCGAGGTGATGATTTCCGAGTGCGCCCATCCGTCGTTCCGCGACGACCTTCGAGCCTATCTGAACCGGGCTGATTCGCGCGGCGGGCACATCCCTCACGACCTCGCAACGGTCTTCGACTGGTACCTCGATTGACGGGCTCCGCGTCCTCGAATCGCTGTACAGTATTTCTCCCGATGCAAACGTTGGTATAGGATGGCTGCGTGTTCACGCATGGCACACATGACTGAAGAGACCGACCACGAACGACGACTCGCGAATGGCTGGCAAGGACGATATTACGAGGATTTCACTGTTGGAGACATCTACAAACATCCCTACGGTCGCACAGTGACCGAGACGGACAACGTGTGGTTCACCAATATCACGATGAATCTCAACCCGATGCATTTCAACGAAGCGTACGCTTCCGAGACCGAGTTTGGTGAGATACTCGTCGACGGCACGTTCGTCATCGCACTCGCAGTGGGGATGAGTGTCATCGACGTCTCGGCAAATGCGACTGCGAACCTCGGATACGACGAAATCCGACACCACGCACCTGTCTACCACGGTGACACACTCTTCGCCGAGAGCGAGGTTCTCGAGAAACGCGAGAGTTCCTCTCGCCCGCACGTCGGTATCGTCACGACCGAACTCAGGGCGTACAACCAGGATAACGTCCTCGTGTTGTCGTTGAAACGAACCCCGATGGTACTGAAACGAGAACACGCACAACCCACAGCGGCAAAACCGACAGGATGGCCCGAAGGTATCGGAACCCAACCGTCGGACTTATGACTGGGTGGAACAAAATCCGAATGCGGGGATAAAAGCCGAGACACTGCTGTCAGAGGCACTCACTTGAGTCGGATACTGCTGTCAGAGGCACCCACTTGAGTCGGATAGTATTTCATGGGAGTCGGGTCGTTCCCGACTCGCACGCTGGTTCGCCACCGACCGAGAACGCATATATAATTTGAGCGTGTCGTGCTAGCGAGGAACATGAAAATCAAGGCGATAAATCCGAATACGACCCTCGAGATGACAGAGAACATCGGACGTGTCGCAGACCGGTACACTCAGGACACGACCGAAATCATCGCCGTGTCACCAGAACGAGGCCCAGTGAGTATCGAATCGTACTACGACGACTACCTCGCAGTCCCTGGATTGCTCGAAGAGATTCTCACGGCCGACGACGATATCGATGCGTTCATCGTCGCGTGCTGGGGTGACCCGGGGATCGAAGCGTGTCGAGAAGTGACGGACAAACCAGTCGTCGGCATCGCCGAGGCATCGATGTATATGGCGAATATGCTCGGTGCGAGCTTCTCGGTTGCGACTATCCTTCCTCGTGCGCGTGACTTCATCGAAGCCGCGGTCAAAAAGACGGGGATGGAATCGAACTGTGCGTCGGTTCGGTGTACCGACCTGACTGTCATCGAGACGGAGACAGCCCGCGAGGCGACTATCGAAGGCTTACTGGAGGTAAGCTGGGAGGCTATCGAAGAAGACGGTGCCGAGGTAATCTGCCTCGGGTGTGCGGGCATGGGTGGGCTCGACGAGGCGCTCGAAGCGGAACTGCCAGTTCCGGTCATCGACAGTGTTGGTGCGGCGGCCGTTCTCGCAGAGTCACTCGTCACGCTTGGGAAGTCTACGAGTTCGGTCATGACCTACAAGCGACCCGAGTCAAAGCTTCAGCGAGGCTACCCAGACCACTTCCAGTTCGGTGACGAACCACCGATGGCTGACGACTGAAACTGGTCTCCTTCTGCGCTCGCACCCCGCTAGATATAATATTGGTGTGTGTGTCATTCTCAATGATGACTCGTGAAATAGACCCGATTACCCTGTCGGTCGTCCAGGGTGCATTGGAAACAGCACAGCGTGAAATGACGACTACGATGATGAACACAGCGCGGTCGAGTGTTCTCAACATCGCTCGAGACTATTCGAATGCATTGTTCGATGCCAAAGGGCAGATGCTCATTCAGGGACAGGACATCCCGATTCACCTCGGAAGTCTCATGCCGGCGACCAAGACGATTATCCAGCGGTTCGCAGACGACATCCAACCGGGGGACGTGATGTATCACAACGACCCCGCACACAGCGGGAGCCACATTCTCGATTGCTGTATGTACAAACCGGTCTTCGTCGACGACGAACTCCACTACTGGACAGTCTCGAAAGGGCACGTAACCGACATCGGTGGGCCGGTCCCCAGTGGATACAACCCGGATGCGACCGAGATATACGCCGAAGGGCTCCGTATCCCCCCGCTCAAACTGTGGGATGCAGGGGAACTGCGTGAAGACGTTCGTGACCTGTTGCTCGCCAACGTTCGCTCAGAGGAAGATTGGAAAGGCGACTTGAACGCGCAGCATGGAGCGGTCCAAATCGGTGAACGCCACCTGAAGCGACTCGTCGAACGATACGGAATCGAGACCGTCAACACCTGTTTCGACAGGCTGCTCGACCGTGCAGAAGAGCAGATGCGCGAGGAGATAGAGACCATCCCAGACGGGACGTACACCGGGACGTCACCGCTCGAAGACTCCGGACACGGGCTGGGTGAGATAGACATCACTGCGCATGTCACCATCGACGGCGACGAGGCACACATCGAACTCGAATCCCCTGAGCAGGTCCCATACTACATCAACTCGTACGAAGCCAACTCGATGAGCGGTGTCTACCTCGGGTTTATGATGTTCATGCAGCTCGACCCACCATACAACGAGGGGCTCTATCGCCCACTGACGGTCGACGTCGGTGAACCCGGGACGATGACGAACGCCACGGAACCAGCACCGCACGTCAACTGTACCACCACCCCAAGCGAGACGATTACAGACGCGGTCCGGACTGCGCTCGAAGCGGCCGTCCCGGAACGTGCGGTCGCCTCGTGGGGGCACACGAGCGGTGTCAACGTCGCTGGGACGGTCCCAGAGACTGGGAAGGCGTACACGACGATGGTGCTCGCCTCCATCATCAGCGGCGCGGGTGCCGCCCACAATATGGACGGCTGGCACTCCCGCGGTCCACTCTGTTGTTTCGGTGCGCTCTCCAGCGGCGACGTCGAAATCATGGAGCACATGTACCCATTCATCCTTCACCGATACTCGCTCCGTCCGGATAGCGGTGGAGCAGGCCGACAGCGCGGTGGCTGCGGAACTGTGTGGGAAGTCGAACCCCGAGACCACGAGATGCAAATCATCATGTGGGGTGAAGGGCGGAAGAACGAGACGCCGAACGCACTCGGGTCGTACAACTCCCTCGAACGACCAAAACTCGGCTTCGTCGAACACGAACGCGAAGACGGGAGTATCGAAGAGTATCGCGAGAATACGATCTTCGGGGTGAACCCTGGAGAACGGTGCCGGAACTACAACCCCGGTGGCGGTGGCGTGGGCGATCCATTGACTCGCCCCGTCGAGAACGTCGTCGAGGACGTGAAACAGGGAATCGTCACCCCAGTTGGGGCCTACGAAGAGTACGGCGTCGTCATGCACGACGACGGCACACTCGACGACGAAGAGACCGACAAGGTCCGGAAATCCAGAAGTAAACGGTCTGAGTCTGCCACTGCCGGAGGTGACGCCTGATGTACCGGCTTGGCATCGATAGCGGTGGGACGTTCACTGACTTCGTCCTTTCGGGTGAGGACACGCTCAACGTGTACAAGACGCCATCGAAGCCGTCAGACCCCTCACAGGCCGTCCGTGACGGTCTCGAACTCGTCGCCGACGACCTCGATACGGATATCGCCGGGCTCCTCTCGTCTATCGACATCATCATCCACGGCACGACGGTGGCGACGAACGCAATCATCGAACACACCGGGGCGAAGACCGGTCTCATCTGCACGGCGGGCCACGAGGACTCACTCGAGATACGGCTCGGACACAAAGAAGACGGTCACCGGTACGACATGGAGTATCCGATGGCCGAGATGCTGGTCCCACGCCACCTCCGGATGCCTGTCCGTGGTCGCATCCTCTCGGACGGCTCTGAGTACGAACCCCTTCACGAAGACGACGTCTACAAGGCCATCGAGCGCTTCAAACACGAAGGTGTCGAGGCTGTCGCCGTCTCGTTGGTCTGGTCGTTCGCCAACACCGACCACGAAAATCGCGTGGTCGAAATCATCGAAGAAGAGCTCCCCGACGTCTACACGTCAGTCTCTTCGACCGTGCTTCCGCAGGTGCGTGAGTACACCAGAACGAGTACGACGGTCGTCAACGCGTACGTCAAGCCGACGCTCGACCAGTACGTCGAACAGGTGGACGAGTATCTCGACGAACACGGGTTCGACGGACAGATTCGGTACATCCAGGCGAACGGCGGAATCGGAAGTAGTGAGTCGCTGAGAGCACGGCCGGCCTACGCAATCAACTCCGGCCCAGCAGGCGGCCCTGCTGCAGGACTTCATCTTGGACGGCAGTTTGGGTCCGAAGACGTCATCACTATCGACATGGGTGGGACGAGTTTCGACGTCAGTCTCACACGTGACGGTTCGACCGAGATTCGCAAGGACTTCGACCTGATGCGGTATCGAATGGGGCTTCCGATGCTCCAGGTCGAGACCATCGGTGCAGGTGGCGGGAGTATCGCGCAGTTAGACCGAGGGGTGCTGAAGGTCGGCCCTGAGAGCGCTGGCGCAGACCCGGGTCCAGCCTGTTACGACCGCGGTGGAACACGTCCGACGACGACGGACGCGCTCGTCGTCCTCGGATACCTCAACCAGACCGAACTCCTCGGTGGCCGAATGGCTATCGACGCTGATGCCTCTTGGCGAGCGGTAGCTGAACACATCGCCGACGAGTCGCAACTCGACGTCGAGACTGCTGCCGCAGGCATCCTCGAGATTGTGAACAAGACGATGGTCGACGGAATTCGACAAGTGAGCATCGAGAAAGGCCACGACCCCCGTGACTTCACGATGGTTTGCGGCGGTGGTGCTGGCCCGGCGCACGCGACTGGGTTAGCCGACGAACTGGGCATCGGGAGAGTACTTGTCCCGAAGACGGCGAGCGTCCTCTGTGCGTATGGTGAGGTCGTCTCTGATTACAAACACAACACACTCGCATCCTACCCATCTGCAATCACCGCTGTCGACCCTGACGACCTCGAATCGGTGTTCGCGGCGCTGGAAGCCGAAGGCGTCGAACAACTCCAAACGGAGGGTATCAGCGACGACGACATCAGCCTGAAGCGTGTCTTCGAGATGCGGTACCAGAACCAGATCAAAGAGTGTGAGGTCGAGATGCCGGCCACCGAAATCACCGAAGAGTGGCTCTCAGAGCTTCGTGACGCCTTCGATAGACGCCACGAGGAACTGTACACCTACGCCGAACCCGAGACTGCTGTCGACCTCATCAACATCGAGAGCATCGCCTACGGCGCGGTCACGCCGCCAGACGTCGAAGGGGTTCTCTCGTCCGACAACGAACTGTCGGACGCGATATCGGGCACGCGCGACGCCTACTTCGAGCGCGCAGGTGGGTTCGTCGAGACGACTGTCTACGATGGGTCACTCGTCCCAGCGGGGGCCGAACTCGACGGCCCAGCTATCGTCGAAGAAGACACGACGACTATCGTCGTCAACCCGGGATGGCACGCTCGACTCGACGAGTCTGGCGTCTACGAACTCACGGTCGGAAACTGAGTTCACTGCGGAATTTTTTCAAAACGAAAGCCGGACGAAGTGCGCCGGTCAGTTCTGTGCGATTTTACTGATGTCGACGAACCGCGTCAGGACGTAGACGACAGCGAAGATAATCACGAGAAGCGCGATGGAGAGCGCTGCTGCGTCGGGGTAGTTCAGCCCGTTGTTGACGGAGAGGTAGATGAGCGTCGTAATCGTCCCCTTCCCTCCAGAGAGGAACTGTGGGATGGTGAAATCACCGATAGAGAGGACGAACACGAAGATGATACCGATGACGACGCCTGGCATACTCAGTGGGAGTGTGACGTATCTGAACGTGTCGATGGGGTCCCCGCGAAGCGTCTCGGACGCATCCAGCAGGTCCTCGTCGATCTGCGAGAGCGAGATGAATATCGGAGCGGCCATGAACACGATGTAGGCCCCGAGATACCCGACGATCTGTGAGAACGGCGAGAACAGGAGTGCCTCTACCGGTGTTTCGACGAGGCCCCACTGGATGAGGAGTTTGTTGATGACGCCGGTCACCCCGAGGATCGGGTACCAGCCAATCGTGCGAATGACCGCAGAGGTCCAGAACGGAATGACGAGGAACAACAACAGCAGGATGCCGCCGTTTTGGCTGGTGTAAAACCGCAGGTAGTACGCCAACGGGTACCCGAAGATGAGCGTCACGACAGTGACTGCACCGCCGATGAGCAGTGACCGGATGAAGACGTCGTAGATGGTCGGTTGGAAGACAGCCTCCCACGCGTCGAGCGTGAACGTGAACTCGACGTTGAAACTCGAGTACGTGAGGAAGCTGTAATAGAGAATCACTACGAGAGGGGCGAGCAGGAAGATGAAGAACCACAGAACCGTCGGTCCTACAAGTATCTGCACCTCTCCGAGACGGGCACCTCGAAGCCGGGTGAAGAGCCCCTCACCGGCTTCTGCTTGCTGGTCTGCCTGTTCTGAACTCACGGCCGGGTTGCTATCTGACATTGTGTGATATCGTGTGCAAAAATTTAAATCCGTTTTCGTTTAGGCGCTCGTGAACTGTTTCCACAGTTCGAGCATGTAGTCGGCGTTGCTGGGCCAGATCTGGAAGAACCCGATGCGGTCGATACGTTCTTCGACAGGGCCACTGTTGCGCACCTGGCCGTTCGCGTCTGGTTCTCCTTCTTCCATCGACCAGTCGTACTGTTGTGGGTCGAACAGGCCCGGTTCGTCGACGGCCTGGTAGGTTGCTTGGCCTTCGTACGCCCAATCGTAGTACTCTGGGCCCATCCCCTGACCGGATTCGTCGGAGCCATCGCGGACGAGTTCCTTGTTCGGGTAGTGCGGGACAGAGTAGCCCCATCCCTGGATGTATCCGGGGAACCACGCACCGTAGTGAACGTCGTTGATGAGGGTGTGGACCACGTCGACGTTGTTCCGGTTCGTTGCGCCGGGGTTCAATGGCGCGATGCCACCGTACCAGTAGCGGTATCCTTGGACACCTGCACTCATCGTCGCGTACGTGCAGGGGGTACCTGCGCGGCGCACGTCGAGACAGGCGGGTTGCCAGATGTCGCCGAGGACTGCTTCTTCACTGGACATGAGGTTGACCGAATTCCCGTACGCGACCCACGTCGACCGGAACTGTCCTCGCTGTTTTTCTTTGATGAGGAAGTCGACTGCCGCGTCGAGTTGGTCTTCGGTTGGGTTGTTCAGGTCACCAACGTTTCCGTCGATCATGTCGTTGTCCAACATGTGCATCAGCGCTTCGGGGATGGTGATTGCCGACGTCGCACCCATCGCGACTTTCCCTTCGTACTGTGGGTCGAACAGGGCACTCCACTTGTTGACTGCCGACTCGTCGACCAGTTTCGGATTCAGGCCAATCGCGTCGAAGTTGTACACGTGTGGCGGGAAGAGGAGTTCCGTTCGTTCGTCGTCAGCCCACAGTTCCTCGAGAATCGTGTCGGTCTGTGCGCCAAGATACCCTACACGTTCTCCGGGGTCCGTGAACAGTGGGGTAATTTTCTCTTCGTCCCACTTGTCGAGTGAATCTTTCGGCACCGTGAGGCTGGCGTTGTTGTCTTTTGTGATTGCGCCCGCCCCGGAAGTGTCGATCGAGAACGCGTCGAACGTCTCGCGGTCACCACTGAGCAACTTCTGCTGTGTCGTCGGGATATCAGCATTCGTTACCTCGATGGGGATATCTGTGATTTCGGTGAACTTCGAACTTTGTCCGTCGCGAACTGCCCATGCTGGACCCATCCAGCGCACTGGTCGTTCGCCAGAAGAACCACCGCCGCCGCCGTTGCCCGAGGTGGTCGTACCGTCAGAACCACCGCCGCCGTTTCCTCCTCCGTTGGTGTCTCCGCCGTTGTCGCCGCCTCCAGTGCAACCTGCGAGTGCAAGTGTCCCTGATGTTGCGCCGACGCCCAACATGAAGTTACGTCTACTGATACCGCGTGACATGATACCATTTGTGACTGCTATGTACTTAACCTTTCACCTATTGGCGCCCGTATGTTGGATAATTTCGGGCATCAATGCCAAATTTTGAACAACGTACGGACAGAATTTTTACACTACTGGATTCCCGTGGCGACGAAAGAACTAACGATGTCGTTGGTCGATGTGAGGTATGCGACCAGAAATCGTAGTTCTCAGCACAGGGGGAACGATTGCAAGCACGTCAGGAGCGGGGGGTGCAACCCCACAGAAACGCGGTGCCGAACTTGTCGACGCAGTTCCGGAACTCGAATCGTATGCGAATCTGACTGTCACCGAGGTCGCCCACCGACCGAGTTTCGACATGGACTTCGAGACCATTTCTGCACTGCGTGAGGCAGTGGTCGAGGCAGTTGGCGATGGCGCTGCTGGTATCGTCGTCACGCACGGGACGGACACGATGGAAGAATCGGCGTACGCACTCGACCTGACGCTCGATGTCGAGGCACCCGTCGTGTTCACCGGAGCACAGCGTCGTCCTGACGAGACGAGTTCGGATGGTCCGGCTAACTTACTCACCGCCGTGAGGCTCGCAGCGCACGAGAAGCTCGTGGGTGAGGGAGGCGTATACATCGCGTTCGACGAGGAACTCCATGCCGCCAGAGACGTGACGAAGCAGCACACCAGTAAGTTGGACACCTTCGGCTCACCAGACAAGGGACCAATTGCGGCGACGACCCGTGAGGGAGTCCGATTCTTCCGAGCACCCGGCAGTCGGTCAGTAGACATCCAGACGACTGAGCCAACAGCCTCCGTGGAGATGGTCAAATCGGGTGTTGGCGTCGGTGCTGAACAGATAACGCGTGCCGTCGATGCAGGTGTTGACGGGCTCGTTATCGAGGGGACCGGTCTCGGTAATGTAACCTCTGCGCTCGGAGACGCCATCGGGGACGCCATCGATGCTGGCGTCGTTGTCGTCGTGACGTCTCGGTGTTCGGCAGGCGCTGTAAGCGGTGTCTACGGGACCGGTGGTGGTGGTGCGACACTCGCGAACCACGGCGTCGTGTTTGGTGGCGATTTGCCGGCCCACAAAGCTCGACTGAAGCTCGTGTACGCATTGAGTGTCGGTGGCGACCACGAATCTGTAGCCGAACTCTTCGACGAGTAGCGATCAAGATATCTTCATCCGCTGCGACAGCTATTTGCTGTTTCCTGTGGTGGTTGTTCACATGTCTCGATTAGCGGGCAAAGTCGCTCTCGTGACGGGAGCGAGTTCTGGAATCGGTAACGCCATCGCAACGACGTTCGGTCGAGAAGGGGCCAGTGTCGTCGTCGCCGACGTCAGACGAGAACCCAAACTCGACACAGAGCGGTCAGTGTTCGACAACCTCGACGACGTCGGTGCCGACTACACGTACGTCGAGATGGACGTGACCGACCCAGAGCAGATTCAGCGTGCGGTCGACACCACTGTTTCAGAGTTTGGTGGCCTCGACGTTCTCGTCAACAATGCGGGCATTTACTACCAGTATCCTGTCGGCGAGACACCGCTGGACGAATGGGACGAAATCATGGACGTGAACCTCAGAGGGCTCTTCCTCTGCTGCAAGATGGCGCTTCCACACCTCCGCAAGAGCGAGAATGGGAAGATCATCAATCTCTCGTCGATTCTGGGCCTCGTCGGAGCGGGCAACAGTGGTGCCTACTGTGCATCGAAAGGTGCGGTCTCGAACCTCACCCGGCAGATGGCTCTCGATTACGCGACAGAGGAGATAAACGTGAACGCACTTGCCCCGGGTATCATCGAGACGGCCCAGAACGCAGAGTGGCGTGAGAACGACCCTGAACTACTGGCAGACTGGCAAGCCTCGACTCCGTGGCCACGTTTCGGACAGCCTGAGGACGTCGCAGATGCCGCACTCTTTCTCGCCAGCGACGAGAGCGACTTCGTCACCGGTCACATTCTGAGTGTCGACGGCGGCTGGACGGCCTGGTGAGTCTCATGACGCTCACACTCACCATCGGCGACGAATCCTACGCCATGACGCTGCTCGAGGACGAAGCCCCGGAGTCGGTTCGCGTGTTTCGTTCTCTCCTTCCGCTCGAATCAGAGCTCATGCACGTTCGCTGGAGCGGCTATGCGGTCTGGGTCAACATCGACGACGAAGACCTCGGTGATGTTCCTCGAGAAAACCACACGGTCTACCCATCTCGTGGCGACGTTCTCCTCTACCCCGGCTACCGAAACGAACAGGAGATTCTCATTGCGTGTGGGCCAACCTGTTTCAAGAGTCCAGCGGGCGAACTCGCCGGAAATCACGTGGGAATGCTCGATGCCACCCGCGAAGAACTCGCAGCCCTCGAAGTACGAACACTCCGAGACGGCGTCCAGAAAATCACCATCACCGAGTGAGGTGACGGTATCGAAAAGTCGCTTTTTTGGTACCTGGTTAGCTGTTCCGCCCGCGGAAGACGAGGATGCCAGCGATAGCGATGAGGAGTGTCGAGGCAATCGTCGTGATGCTTCCCAGCGCGAACAGGTCGGGCGTCGCCCGGGTCGCCGACGCGATGGAGAACACTTCCAACGGCATCGTGTTCTCGTTTCCGAGCAAGAGGAGACTCCGCGTCGCCTCGTTGTACGAGAGGGTGAACGCGAACACGGCCGCCCCGAGCACCGTCGGCGCGATCTGTGGGAGAATAATCTGCCTGAGGACCGTGATGTTGTCCGCACCCATCACGCGAGCGGCCTCTTCGTTTTCAGCGAGATTCGGTGGGAACCCCGCGAGTAAGACGATCACTGCGAACGGGAGGGTCCACACCACGTGGACAGGGACTGCGAGCCAGAGACTTTTGCTGAGGCCGAGCAGTTCGTTCAAGAACAGCGTCGCGCCGACACCGTAGGTGATGCCCGGCGTGATAATCCCGATGATGAGTAAGAACAGCAGTCCACGCTGTCCCCAGAAGTCGTAGCGGTACGCGAGCGCCGCGGCCGTCCCCAGTACCGTCGTAATAACCATCACCACGACAGCAAGTTGGAGCGACCGTCCAACTGCCTCTATCATGGAGTCCGTCGCCAAGAGCTCTGAATACCATCTGGTCGTAAACTCGACGAACGGGAACGTCAGTCCGCCAGAGTTGAAGGAGAACGCGATGATCGAGAGGATTGGGAGGTAGATGTACAGCGCTGCAAGGGCAAAGTACGCGATGAGAACGTACTTCATGTTGACTCGTTCGACGACCGACGCGAGGCCAGACCCGTGGGTTGCCTCGCTGGTCCGCGCGGCTTTTGTTGACATCTAACACGGAGAAGACCGTCCACCACTATAAATCCTCAGTTCCTGCACTCTCGAATCGTGACATACGCTAGTGCATTGCGTCACCACCATCAGGGCTCAGCGTCTGTCCTGTGTAGTACGCACTGTCGTCACTTGCGAGGAAGACTGCGGTCGGAACCACGTCTTCGACACGGCCGAGACGTCCCATCGGGAGTTCGGCCTCTTTCGCGGCCCGCCACTCCTCGGAGAGGTCCCCGAGTAAGTCTGTCTCGATGGGGCCCGGTGCGATGGCGTTCACCCGCACTGTTGGTGAGACTTCTCTGGCAAGCGCCCGTGTGAACGCGATGACCCCACCCTTCGCCGCCGAGTAGTGAACCAGTTCCGTTGCACCCTTGATTCCCAACTGTGATGCGACGTTGACGATGCTCCCCCGCCCTGCGTCGAGCATTCCGGGGAGGAAAAACCGAGTCGTGAGAAACACTCCACGGAGGTCGACGGCCATCACTTCGTCCCACATCTCGACCGGCATCTCAGCCAGCGGCGACTGTGTGACGATACCTGCATTGTTGACGAGAATCTCGACTGGACCGTGGGCGGACTCGAACGTCTCGACCATCGCTCTGACACTTGCTTCGTCGCTCACGTCGCCTTCGAGCGTAACCGCGTCTCCACCGGCGGCACGAATCTCGTCGACGACGCTAGCCGCCTTGTCCGCCTCGGCCGTACTTGGTGGGTGATTGACTCCGACTGTTGCTCCTTCTTCGGCTAATCCCTTCGCGATACCGCGGCCTATTCCACTGCTCGCTCCTGTCACAACCGCTGATTTGCCGTCGAGTGACTCCATGGGTGTGAATCACACCCATAGTGCAAAAGTATTCACTCCGTCTTTCGACCGTAGACACCTCACAGAACCCGCTGAAAGAGTTATATCGCCAATCGTTGAACCATACGCGTATGTCTGCGGATAAGCGAGCAACGTACGAACGCGCGAGTATGGACACACGAGTCGGGTACGGCGACCATCCAGCACTCCTTGTCGTCGATTTGCAGAAGGGGTTCACGGACCCTGAAAATCCCCTCGGAGGCGACTTGACGGCCGTCGTCGAGCGAACGAACCGGCTGCTCGAAGCCGCACACGACAACGACGTCCCTGTGGTTTTCACGCGCATCGTCACCAGCCACGAGAACGGTTCCGATTACGGCATCTGGATGGAGAAGATTCCTCGACTCGATACACTCGTTGTGGGGAGTCAGTGGGTCGAGATAGACGACAGACTCGCTGTCGCGGATACCGACCACATCCTCGACAAACGGCAGGCCAGCGGCTTCCACGGAACAGAACTCTCGTCGATGCTCGTCGCGTGGGGAATCGATACACTCGTGGTCACGGGTTGTACGACGAGTGGGTGCATCCGCGCATCTGTCGTCGATGCCTGTGCGAACGGTTATCGGACGATCGTTCCCGAAGAAGCAGTCGGTGACCGAGCAATCGAGCCTCACGAGTCGAATCTGTTCGATATGAATGCGAAGTACGCAGACGTTCGCCCCGTCGACGAAGTCGTCTCGTACCTCATCGATCGGTGACGGGAACCCCCGACGAGATATCCTTATTTTTCGGTCATGTACGTGGCGAACACGTCGATAACCTCCTCGACGTTCGGGCCGAGAGAGTAGAGGGACGCTTCCGTACAGCCTGCATCACAGTAATCTGCGACTTTCTGTACGCAGTCTTCCGGAGTGCCCGCTGCCACGATGTTCGTGACGACGTCGTCCGAAACTAACCGACTCGCACGTTCGATATCGTCGGCCTTGGCGGGCCATCCACCGAGTTCTTCTTCGATTTGTGCGCCGAGTTCGGGGTCGATGCCACAGTTCTCCCGAATGTGAGGTTGTTGCCCGATGTACTGGGTCACGAGTCCACGAGCGTTGTCGATGGCGACGTCACGGTCTTCGTCCATCGAGACGGCGATTAACTGCGGGCGGTCCACGTCGTCGATGTCTCCTCCCTGTTTTTCGACGCCTTTCGTCAGCGCCTTCATCGCCTGCTCGTTGTGTGATGGCGGAATCAGGTAGTTCATATAGACGCCGTCGATGATTCCCTTCCCGACGAGTTCGCCGGACATCTTGTTCATCGTGAGCCCGGTCGCACCGATGTAGATCGGGACCTGTCGAGGTTTCGCGTCCGACCGCACGAGGTCTAACTCGATATCGTCGACCGAGATGAACTGGCCGTCGTAGGTTACGTTCTCGAGGTTGAGGAGGCGACGAAGGACCGTACAGTACTCCCACATGTACCGAAGCGGGTTCTGTCGGTCGATACCGACTTTCGATGCGAGTGGGTCCCACCACGCGCCGATACCGAGCATCGCTCTGCCATTTGAGAGTTCGTGCAGCGTCGAGAACGTCTGGGCCATCAACGCGACGTTTCGCGTGTAGCAGTTGGTCACACCGGGTGCAAACTTGATGCGGTCTGTCACTTGCGAGTACGCACCCATGACCGTCATCGCGTCTCGAACGAGACGTGACTCACCCTGCCAGACCGTATCGAATCCCTGCTGTTCGGCGTACTGTGCGTATCGGATTTCGTCGCGGATGTCTGGCCGCTCCCAGTTCCAGATACCGAGGCGCTCGAATTCTGGGTCGCTCATTCGACATCACCGCCTGCGAGCGTCACAGCAGCGTTCGCCAGTGTCGATGCCGCTGCATAGCAATCGTCCCAGCTCGTATATTCAGATTCGTTGTGGCTCTTTCCGTTCTCACTGGGGGCGAACACCATTCCCGTATCACAGACGCTGTGCATGTGTGTCGCGTCGTGGCCTGCACCACTGAAGATGCGCATACTATCTAATCCAAGGGCGTCCGCTGCGGCTTGGACTGCATCGACACACTGGTCAGCAAACTCGACCGCAGGGGCCCGCATTCGTTCTTCCCACTCCCAGTCGATTCCTTCGCGTTCGGCGGCCCACTCTGCCTCCTGAAGGACGCGCTGATACGCCTCTTCGATAATTTCGTCGCTCGGATCACGGAATCCCCACGTGAACGTCACTTCGTCTGGGATAATGTTGATAGAGTTCGGCTTGACGTCGACATAGCCGGTGGTTCCGACAGTTCGCTCACCGAGTGTGCTCGGAATCCGTCGAATCTGGGTGATGACATCCGCCGCAGCAACGAGTGCGTCCTTTCTGTAATGCATCGGTGTTGGCCCCGAGTGGTCGGCTTCTCCGTAGAAGGTCACCGCACCCCACGTGAAGCCGACGATGCCGGTGACGACGCCGACCTCTTTTTCGTTTTCTTCGAGGTACGGCCCCTGTTCAACGTGCAGTTCGAGATACGCTTCGTACGCTTCTTGCGGTTCTGCCGGGACGTCTCCTCTGTACCCGATTCGGTCCAGTTCCGCTTCGAACACCTTCCCGTTCGCGTCAGTCTTCGCGTACTCGCCTTCCAGCGAGTGGGCACCCGCCCAGACACCGCTTCCTTGCATCGCTGGTTGGAACCGCGACCCCTCTTCGTTAGTCCAGTTGACGATTTCGACAGGATGGACCGTCTCTACGTCTTCGTCGTTGAGTGTCCTGATGAGTTCGAGTGCGCCGATAACGCCCAGCGCGCCGTCGTAAATCCCTCCATAGGGTTGTGAATCGAGATGCGAGCCGACGAGCACCGGTTTCGCATCCGGGTCGGTTCCCGCACGCCGACCGAACATGTTACCGAACTCATCGATTCGGATATCGAGACCCTCCGCTTCCATCTGCGTTGCGAACCAATCACGAATCTCCTTGTCGTCATCAGACAGGGCGAGGCGGTGAAGGCCACCACCGTCGGTGGCCCCGATTGTGGCCTGCTCTTTCATCGTTGCGACGAACCGCTCTCTGTCTAACCGGATTGTCATACTAGACTGTGTTCAAAATGATAGATAAATCTTTGTTCCATCGTGACACGGCAGCCAATACCAAACAGCGACGACGAAAAGAACCGAGAGGGATCCGCGGCTTATTTCCCGAGAATATCGGTGTCGAGGTCGATGCCTTCGACGACACTCGTCTGTTCGAGGATGATGGTGTTCTTGGTGTCCCATCCGACCGTCACTCGGTCTGAATCGACTTCGAGCTTGTCCTCCGATTTCAGTTGAATCTCTTGTTCTCCGTCGTCAGTCTCGGCGAAGAGGATAATCTGGGTCCCACTCCCAGACTGGTAGATGACATCCTCGACACGACATTCGATTGTGTTATCGGTGTCGTCACCAAGTTTGACGAACTGCGGACGTACCGCAAAGGGAATTCGCTTCCCGACGACGTCTTTCGGTTGTGAGTGTAGGTTTGCGGTCGAAACGGTGAACTCACCGAGTGTAGTCTGCACTGTTGCGACCGACTCGTCGTCGGACAATCCGGTGATTTTGCCGTCGAACATGTTGGAGTCACCGACGAACGCAGCAACGAACGCGGTGTTCGGTTCGTTGTAGACTTCTTCGACTGGCGCACTGTGTTCGATCTTACCACCGTTCATGACGATGACCTGGTCTGCGAGGCGCATGGCTTGCGTCTGGTCGTGCGTCACGTAGACGAACGTCGTGTCGAGTTCGCGGTGGATGCGAAGGAGTTCTCGCTCCATCCGCTTTTGAAGCTTGTAGTCCATGTCTCCCAGCGGTTCGTCGAGCAACAGGAGCTTTGGCTCTAACACGAGACTCCGTGCAAGCGCAACCCGTTGTTTCTGCCCAGAAGACAGTTCTTTCGGCGGCCGCGTTCGGAGTTCGTGGAGTTGCATCATCTCGAGGACGTTCTCGAGGCGTTCGTCGATGACGTCCTTTGGAAGCCCCATCCGCTTTGGCCCGTAGATGATGTTTTCTTCGACAGTCAGGTGCGGGAACAACTGGAAATCCTGAAACACGAGCCCGATGTCACGTTCGTAGGTTGGCGCATGCGTGATGTCTTCTCCGCCGAGGATGACTTTCCCCTCTGTGGGCGGGATTTTCCCGACGAGTGAGTGCAGCGTCGTCGACTTACCGCACCCGGACGGACCGATGATGACACAGAAATCTCCCGCCTTTATTTCGAAGTCGATGTCGTCGACTGCGAGGGTTCCATCAGGGTAGATTTTGGTTAGTCCCTCTACTTTGAGGACGTTTTCTCTGTCGTCGATGGTGGTCTGGTGTTGCGGTTCAGTTTTATCGTCGAGATTTGCGTTAGACATTATCACACCTCCATGAGGTCGTCGACGGTAACTGTCTCGACCACGCTAAGCGTACTGTAGGCGACGCCGTCGTCTGCGTTCCAGCCGATTTTCGTTCGGGTTCCGTACGCTTCGAGCGGGACGTTCCCACTGACGACGATCTGGAAGTCTTCGGCGTCACCGTCGAGTGACACGGTAAACTCGGTTCGTTCCCCAGTGTAGGTCCGCCCCTGGACTGTCGCCGGCAGTTCGTTGTCCAGTTCAGCGGACCCTTCACCAATGGTTATGTCTTCGGGTCTGACGAGAACCATCACCTCTGTTCCGACGTCAGGGCTTTCACCGCGGGGCTTTGCGACGATTTCACCAACTGGCGTGTCGACGCGAACGTTGGGGCCGTCGGCACCGACGACCTGACCTAATAGCGGGTCCGAATCACCGATGAACCGGCCGACGAACGCGGTTGCTGGATTCTTATACACTTCGTCAGGGGTTCCAATTTGCTCGATCATTCCCTGGTTGATTACCACGAGTTTGTCGGCGAGTTTGAGAGCCTGATCCTGGTTGTGGGTGACGTAGACGAACGTGCTCCCGAGCGTCTCGTGGATCCGGCGAATTTCGAGTTCCATCCGCTTTTGGAGTTTGTAATCGAGGTCAGCCAGTGGGTCGTCGAGAAGCATGATCTCGCACCGTCGAACGAGGTTCCGTGCAAGTTCGACCCGTTGTTGCTGACCGCCACTGAGTTCCGAGGGAAGACTATCTTTTGTCTCTGTAATCGCGAGCAACTCCAGTGTGTCGTCGATTCGCTGCTGGATTTCTTCGTTGCTGAAATTCTCGCTCGACTGGCGAAGGCCGAATGCGACGTTCTCTCCGACGGTCATATGTGGAAACAGCCGTTCTTCGAAATCCTGAAACACATACCCAAGGTCTCGATTTTCGACCGGGATACTGTCGACACTTGCTCCATCGACCATTACCTCGCCGCTGTCGAACGATACGAGGCCAGCGATACACTTGAGCAGTGTCGACTTTCCACTCCCACTTGGTCCCACAATGACACAGAGTTCCGATGGCTCGATTGAGAAATCAACCCCTTTGAGAACTTGTTCGTTGGAAAATGACTTTTCGAGTGAGACGATAGATATGGCATTCTCACTCATGTTTACGGCACCCATGGTAGTCGAATCGAGAACAGCGAATTTAATACTTTTGGGGCGATTGCATCACTTCGATATACCGAGAATCCGCCTCGATATCGATGGTATCCTCCGTATTCGGCGTATTTACTCGTTCCAGGAACTATCGCGTCTGAATTCTGTCACCCCATTTTGAATACCGTACATGGAACCGGGAGGCCGAGAAGAATCTCCTGACTGGTGCTTCCCATGAGCGCCTTTCCGGTCGGTGACCGTCTTCGACCGCCGATGAAGACGTGGTCGATATCGTGATTTTCGACGTACGAGACCACTTCTGTTCCGGGATTGCCGACCACACCAGCGATCGTCAACTCGAGGTCAGCATCTCGAACGAGATGCGCTGCCTCTCTGACCTGTGTGTTTCGTTTTGCGATATCAGTGGGGTCTGCGGATTCGTATCTGAACTCTTCGAGCCGTTGTTCGAACTCACCTTTCGGGTACACGCGGAGCAGCGTGATTTTCGCGCCGAGTGCGGACGCAATCTCGACGGCGTGTTCGGTTATCTCCTCGACGTGCATTCGCTCCTCACCGATTGCAATGAGAATATTCTCAATCATGTGCTTGCTCGAATGCTTCGACGAACGGTAGCATAAGTGTGTGCCCGAAAAATGATGTGGAACCACGGTAGCTGCGAGACGTCTCGCACACCTGGGACTACGTCAAATCTTTCTTAAACGTATAGCAGTAGCGGTCGTACCCAACGTGTTCCTCGTAGAATCGGTGCGCATCGTCTCTCCAGAGACCAGACGCGAGTTCCACCACTGCGCAGTCGTGGTCTGCCGCCCATTCTTCGATGAACGACAGAAGTCGGCGACCGTGCCCCTCAGACCGTCGGTCTTCGCTCGTGACGAGGTCGTACACCCACGCGTGTTTCCCGTGATAGAGCGTCGTCGACATTCGGACGCCACCGACTGCGAGGATATCGTCATCCTCGAAGAGGGCGAACATCCGATAGCCCTCTCCAGCCATCGTCCGAAGATATCGAAGGTACGTCTCTTCGTCGACAGGGCGCAGTTCCGAGAGGACTGGATAGGCATCCATCCACTCCGATTCGTTCGTCAGTTCGTCAATGCGGGTCTCAGACATGGGATTCGCCACTATCTGTGACACAGAGGGCGGTAATAAATGGAACCGCCCACCACAACCGAGGTGCCTAGAGGCGGTCGAGAAGGTCGTGTTTCTTCGCTTCGAACTCTTCGTCAGAAAGCGCACCGCGGTCACGAAGTGCAGCGAGTCGTTCGAGCGCATCGAGTACATCTCCGGTTGTCCCGGCGCTGTCGGTAGCGGTCTGCGATTCGTTGACCTGCGTTTCAGCGAAATCGACAGCAGCAGTGCACTCGTCGACAGACGTCGCCGATGGGTACGACACGTACGTGACGTCGGGCGTCTCGACTCGGAGTCGATTATTCTGACCGACCGTCTGGAGGCTCACTGTTCGAATGGTTTCGTACGGTGCTGTTCGTATGTCGACTCGGGTCGGGTATTGAACGACGAACCGAACGGCACGGTCAGTAAAGAGCGTATATGCAGACCCATCTCGACCTGCCATCTTTCGCATCGGCTCTTCTCCGGTCACGATATCCAGCATCGTCCCTTCGAGAAGGTACTGTGGGCGTTCATCTTCGTCGACGATATCCCAGAGCGATGCCGACCCTGCACCGGCCACAGCTGCAAGACTCGCTGCCGTAACTGACTCACCCGCTGCTCGGTCGGCAAGGGCGGACAATGTCTCCCCATCGGCCGAAAGGACACCGTCGTGCCGCTCTGATTCGGTCATTGACTACCGAGAGGATATGCACCCAATTGGTTCTTTCGCGTACGTGGCGGTTCGTCTGCAAAGGGTGAAAACGAGCGACTGGGCTGATGTACGCTGATAGAAACAGATAAATCGTAGAAAGGGAATGTCTCCATGGGTATGCATAGCAATAGCAATAGTGGTGCTGGAATTCGTGTCGGCGTCGACGTTGGCGGCACGAACACTGACGTCATTCTCGTCGCAGGAGACGACGAGTATATTTTCAAGACGCCTTCGACGGACGATCCGTCCGTCTCGACAGTTACCGGCATCACTGAAATTTGTAAAATAGCAGACATCGACCCGTCTGACGTAGACCAGGTTCTCCACGGCACGACGGTGGCCACGAACGCGCTCATCGAGAATGAGGGTGCTGAGACGGGACTGTTGACGACGAAAGGATTCCGGGACGTCCTTCACATCGGTCGCCATCGCAAACCACACAGTTTCTCTTTGCAGCAGACGATTCCGTGGCAAGAGAATCCGATCGTCAAACGGCGACACCGGAAAGAGGTGACAGAGCGAATCCAGCCACCTGGCGAAGTTATCACACCGCTCGATGAGGATGAAGTCCTCCAGGCGACGGAGGAGCTCGTCGCCGATGGCATCGAGTCTATTGCGGTCTGTTATCTCCATTCGTATCTCAACCGTGACCACGAAACCCGAACGAAAGAACTGATTCACGAACACTATCCTGATATTCTGGTCTCGACTTCGAGTGAGGTTGTAGCGCAGTTCCGAGAGTTCGAACGGTTCACGACGACAGCAATCAACGCCCGCCTCGAACCTGTCATGTCTACGTATCTCAACCGGCTGCAAGAACGCCTCACTGAAGAGGGGTTCGACGCAGAGGTACTGATTATGCAGTCGAATGGCGGGATGGCGAGTGTCCAAAACGTTGCCAAGAAACCGGTGACGACACTCGTCTCCGGACCTGCTGCGGGTGTTCTCTCGGCGGAGTTCGAAGGAAACAACGTCGGCAAACCGAACCTCATCATGTTGGACATGGGAGGAACGAGTGCGGACATCTCCGTCATTCCCGGTCGCGTCCTCGAACGTGACCCCCGTGACAGTACTGTCGGTGGATATCCAACAATCTCACCGATGCTCGACATCGCGACGATTGGCGCGGGTGGCGGGTCTATCGCGTGGTTCGACGGCGCGATGGGTTTCAACGTCGGGCCAAAGAGTGCCGGAGCAAACCCCGGACCCGCCTGTTACGCACTCGGAAACGACCAGCCGACAACGACGGATGCACAGGTCGTCCTCGGGCGAATCGACCCCCAAACGTTCCTCGGCGGGAACCTCGACCTCGACCCGAGCCTTTCGCGGGACGCGCTCCAGACGCAACTCTGTGACCGTGCCGATCAGGTTCGGTTCGAGACACCAGAGCGGGCCGCGCTCGCCACGCTCGAAGTGGCGAACACGAACATGTACCGTGCAATCCGCGAACAGACCGTTCAACGCGGATACGACCCTCGCGAGTACACGATCGTCGCCTTCGGTGGTGCCGGTCCAATGCACGCCGCGAGCATCGCAGACGAACTCGAAGTCGGGGCCGTCTTGATTCCGCCGTCACCCGGTATCGCGTCAGCACGTGGGCTTCTCACTGGAAACGTCAAGTACGACTACCAGCAGACTGTCAGTAGCCCACTCGAGGAAGTCGACGGCAACTTCATCGACGAGGCGTTCGATGCGCTGGTTGCACGTGGCCGTGCGCAACTCGAACGAGACGAAATCGACGATTCACAGTGGTCGTTCCGCCGCTCTATCGATTGTCTGTACGAAGGACAGGGATACGAATTGAACGTCGACTTCGACAGCACCGATGGCGACTGGCATGGACGAGTGCGCGAGCGATTCGAGGCGAAACACGAGACTGAGTACGGACACTACTTCGAAAACGACCCGGTCGAACTACTGAACCTTCGCGTGACGGCTGTCGGCGACATCCAGTCGTACGTTCCGGCCAGCCTCGACGAAGGCGACGAAGACCCATCGGCGGCCCAGACGACCGAGAGTACGGTGTACTTCGGAACGTCCGACGCACCGGCCGAGATGACTGTCCCGAGATTCGACCGAGAAGAACTGAAAGTTGGAAACGCGATTTCCGGCCCGGCCATCGTCGACGAGTTCGACAGTACGGTGGTCGTACATCCCGGCTGGACGGCAACCGTTCTGGCCAACGGGTCTATCGAACTGCAGAAGGGAGACTGATATGAGTACAGAAAGCCACGATAGCGACGACAGCACGTACGAACCGAGCGCAGCGGATATCCTCCGTGAGCGAAACATCGACCCGGTGACGATGCAGGTCATCGGCGGCGAACTCGACACCATCGCCCAGGAGATGGCCTACAAACTCATCCGGTCGTCGTACTCTTCGATTATCCGAGAGAGCGAAGACATGGGTGCGGGCATCTTCACCACTGACTGTCGTGAACTCTGTGAGAGTGACTCCACACCGATGCACGTCGGGTCACTCATCGGGTATCTCGACGGGATGTACAAGACGTTCGAAGAACGTGGAATCGAGCGAGAAGAGGCAATCAACGAAGGCGACGTCTTCATCCACAATCACCCGCACTACGGGGCGAGTCACTCACCCGACATCGCTGTTGCAGTGCCCATCTTCTACGAAGGTGAGCACATTGCCTGGGCAGCCAACACTGCACACCACCTCGACATCGGGTCGGCGACACCCGGCCTCGCCATCGACCTCGAAGACATGTACGCAGAAGGAAGCCTCTTCCGTGCGACCAAGGTCTACGACGAGGGAGAACGGGTGGACGAGATTTGGAATTTCATTCAGGACAACGTTCGGACACCACGAGAGGTCATCGGCGACCTGCAGGCGCAGATTTCCTCGTGTAACGTCGGAAAAGACCGGTATCTCGCGCTCGTCGAAAAGTATGGTCTCGACGAGATTCAACAGGCAGGTGAGGCGCTCATGGACTACGCCGAGGCGCTCCTTCGCAACGAGATTCGGAAGATACCCGACGGCACGTACTACGCCGAAGATTACCTCGACGACGATGGCCGCAACCGCGGTAAGCGACTGAAAATCGCAGCAGAGGTCATCGTCGACGGAAGCGACATCACCGTCGATATGAGCCAGTCGGCTGACCAGACGCCAACTGGATACAATATCCCGTTCCACGGCTCGACAGACGTCTGTATCTACTTCACGATTCGGTCGATACTGATGGATACGTTCGTTCGCGACGAGTATCTCCCACAGAACTCTGGGACGTTCGAGCCGGTTCATCCGAAAGCGAGGCCGGGTTGTATGTTCAATCCGACGCCACCGACGTCAGCATTCGCACGCATCAACCAGGTGGACAAGATGAGCGACCTCATCATCCAAGCGCTGGCCGAAGCAATTCCTGACAAAGTGTGCGCCGGTACCTGCGGCCAGGTGTACTTCGTCAGTTACGGTGGGACGAACGACGCTGGCGAGTACTGGGTGTATCTCGAAGTGAACGAAGGATCGTACGGCGGACGACCGAATGCAGACGGCCTCGACGCAGTCGATGCCCTCGTCCACAACACGAAGAACCGGCCGGTCGAAGATATCGAACTCTCACACCCGATGCGTGTCGAGCATTACAGTCTCCGCGAGGACGGCCACGGCGCTGGCAAGCACCGCGGAGGTCACGGCATCGTCCGCGAGTCGACCTTCCTGACGAACGCGGTGATGACCATGGAAGGCGACGGCAACACCTACCGGCCACACGGGCTGTTTGGCGGTGGCGAGGGGACACATGGCGACCTCAAGCATATCAGAGCCAACGGTGAAGTCGTCGACCTCAACTCGAAGGAGTCCGGCTACAAATTCGAGGCAGGCGACAGAGTCCTCATCAAGACGGCGAGTGGCGGTGGATACGGCGACCCACACGAACGCCCGTCTAAACAGGTATACGAAGACTACCTCGATGGGCTCGTCTCGGCCGAAGATGCCAGAGAAAACTACGGAGTCGTCATCGAAGACGGTGAACTCGACGTGGCGGCGACGGCTGAACTTCGGTCTGCTTGAACTTCGGGTGCCTGAACTTCGGTCTACCTGAAGTACCGGTTCGACCTGGACGCACTACTCGGCCCACTCGATACTGGGCCATGTCACAGTCTACCACAATCTTTTTGAGACTGTCTCATAGACTAACCGATGCGTCGAACACCGAGTGGTACCGACGCGCCCCAACGAACCGAAAGACGACCAACCAGCGACGCCCGGCATCGTGCCGGGCACCGTGCCACAGAATCACACAACGTTTTATCGGCTCACTCCGAAGTGAGTCCGTATGTCATCTCCGCCGCGGGTACACGCTGAGCACCCAGAGCAGACGCTAGCCACGTTCGTCTCGAACCTGACATTTGCAGACGTTCCACCCCAAGCTATCGACACAATCGAACGGGCGTTCGTCGATACTGTGGGGGTAACACTGGCGGGAGTCCGCGCCGATGCCGGTGCCCGTGCCGCCAGTGTTGCCACGGCACTGGCTCCCGGTGGAGACGGCGTTTCCGTCCTCGGGACCGGTGAGAAATCCTCACTCACAGACGCCACACTTGCAAACGGGACTGCTGGCCACGCGCTCGACTTCGACGACCTTTCGTGGGCGATGGACGGCCACCCGAGTGTTCCGCTCGTCGCACCAATCCTCGCACTGGCTGAGCAGCTGGATTCGTCGGGAGAAGACGTTATCACTGCGTTCGCCGCTGGATTCGAGACGGAGTGTTACGTTTCCGAACCGATTAGCCCAACCCACTACGAGCGCGGGTGGCATCCGACATCGACGTTCGGGACGTTTGGCGCGACAGCGGCGGCAGCGACGCTTCTCGAACTCGATGCCAGTGAAACACAAACTGCGCTCGCCATCGCCGCATCGATGCCGTCTGGGATAAAACGAAATTTCGGGACGATGACGAAACCGCTTCACGCTGGTCTGGCTGGCCGGTCAGGTATCACAGCAGCACTCCTCGCCGCAGAGGGATTTACCGCTGAAGAGACCGCCATCAGCGGGTCTCGTGGGTTCTGGGACCTCTACGCCGATGGTGCACAGCGGCGTGCAGACCCACCCGGTGACCCGTGGCGACTCGTCGAGACGGGTATCAGTATCAAAGCGTACCCGTGTTGTTACTTCACCCATACATCCATCGCTGCTGTCGAAACGCTCGTCGAATCACACGGTCTCGCCCCCGAAGACATCGACAAACTCGAGGTTGTCACGTCACGAGGTGCGGGTGACGCGCTCGTCTATCCGGAACCGAAGAGTGGCCTCGAAGCGAAGTTCTCGATGGAGTACGCGGTCGCGTGCGCGGCCACCCGTGACAGAGTCGACCTCGACGCGTTCACCGACGACGCACTCGACGACCCGACAGTCGACCGGGTTCGTGCGTTGGTTACCTTCGACGTGGACGAATCGCTCCCGTACAAATCGAATCACACCACCGTTCGCCTCACGACGTCTGATGGGGAGACGGTCGAAGCGTCACAGTCGATACCGCCGGGAACGCCAGACACACCGCTTTCGGAAGCAGAACTCCGGGCAAAGTTCCTCGACTGTGCGACCCGTTCTGTCTCCGCTTCGGTGGCTGAGACGACGTTCGACCGACTGTTGTCGCTTCGTACCGAACCAAGCGTTCGGGACGTGCTCGCACCGCTCTGAACGGCTGGAGTAGATGGTAAAAATGGCTGCTCGTTCGTGAGCCGATTCTCAGGGAGTGTTGTTCGACTCAGTTGCTGTTACGGAACTCGTTGGCAACGTCGTCCATCAACTTGAACTCGACACCGGGTTTCGTCATCATGTGCTGAATCAACTGTTCGAGTCGCATGATGCGGTGAGCCTGGCCGATGACCTGCGGGTGCATCGTCAGGATAAACACGCCGTTGTCGACGTTCTCGTGCATCCAGTCGAACTGGTCGTACCACCGTTGGAAGATCGAGTCTTCACTGACGTAGCCCATGCGGTGTGGACGCGCCCAAGTGAACGTAAACGGTGGCCAGTCGTCGCGCTGCCAGGAGACGGGAAGTTCGACGATATCTGTTGGTTCGCCGCGGTCGTATGGGCCGTCTTCTGGGGCACTCCACCCGCCGTAGGTGTAGTGTGGTGTGAAGTCGGATGCCATCTTACTGGAGTCCCACTTGATACCGATGTCTTGGAGGATATCCAGTGTGTTCTCCGAAAAGTCCCAGGCCGGTGAGCGATAGCCGGTTGGTTTTCGGCCGGTCAGGTCGACGATGCAGTCGACAGCGCGTTCGACGTCCGCACGCTCGTCTTCTTCACTCTCGAACGTCGCAGGGCCTGTGTGACTCCACCCGTGATGTTGGATGTCGTAGCCACGGTCCCACACTTCTGCAGATATCTCTGGGAAGCTGTCGATCGTGTGCCCGGGAACGAACCATGTCGCTGGAACGTCGTACTTGTCGTGTAAATCGAGCAGGCGCGGTGCGCCAACTTCTGCTCCGAACACACCTCGGGAGTGTCTGGTTGGCATATCCCACGAGCCGTAGGACCACAACCACGTCGATACTGCGTCGAAATCGTATGATAGACAGACGGTAGCCTGTGCCATGGTACGATTATACGTCCCACTGCGACTGCTTAAGTGTTTATTGAGTTGTCAGAATTGGAGATAATTTGCTGGACTGCGGAGGGGTGGCCGAGCAGACAGTCTATGTGTCCCACCGAGTTCCGGGAGTTTCTTCGAGGTAGTCCAGATGTTTCTCAGCACGGTCGTCGTAGATAACGTCGTCCGGTCCGAGTGGCTCTTTCGTGAACGTCGCATCGATTGCATCGTCGACGCGAAGGATGAGGTCTGTCACTTCGCTCGCACTCACGAGCATCCGATATTTGTAGGCAACTGGGTCGAAGACACCGACGTCAGTCGCACTGGCAACCGACCCTGCAGGAATGACAAATCCCGCATCCCTCTGGCCGTTGACCTGCGCAGCACGCAGGTCAGCGATGAGAGTCAGTGGGTCGTAGCCTGCATTCCGAACGAGGGTTGCGACAATCTCCTGTAACGCATCGGCAAATGCAACGACTGCGAGTTGCGCACGTGTGTCGAGTTGCGTCGCCCGGTCACGCACGGCTTCGGCCATCTGGAGTTCGATTGCACCAGCACCCGGTACGACGCCCGGTTGTGCGGAGCCAAGTCCTCTGCTCGCCGCCACCGCAGCTGCTGCCTTTCGAATCTCTGTCGCTGCTTGGTCGGCAAGTTGCCCCGACACGCCGTGGACGACCATTGCGACAGAGTCTGCGTCCTCACACTCGTCGAACACAGTCATGTAGCGGTTCTTTCGCCGCCCTCGCCGCGGCGACGTTCGTTCGATAGAAACGACACCAGCGTGACCGAGGTCACTCGCTTCGACATCGGTCGGGTTCCGGACGAGGCTTGCACCCGTCGCGAGTGCGACTTGCTTCATTTCGAGCGCGCTCACGGAGCGAATACCGAGAATACCAGCATCTGTGAGCAGTCGCTGATATTCGGCGTTTATCCCGAGGCGTGTGACGACGACGTCGATGCCGAGAGAGACGTACTGGTCGACGAGCGCTCGGCGACGCGACGCGTAGAGCTCTCGGACATCTCTCAACTGGTCTGGTGACTGCAGGTCGAAGACCGCGTCTTCGTCCCACTCGGGGTCTTGCAGCCCACCAGTCGTGTGGCCATCGAGAAGGAGCACCGTCGCGTCTTCGACTCGTCTGGGCATCTCGTCGTTCGCTCGTGTGTTCCTGTCGAGAACTGCACCACGGACGAGTCTGGAAGACGCCAGGTCGCCCTCACCGAGACATCGAACGACGAATGTCTTCTCTGTTGGTCGTCCGATTTCGTCGACTGCATCGACTGCCATCCGTGCCCACGCATCAGCGAGTTCACCGATATCGTTTCCTGTCATCGCAGACCGTGCGACGGCTTGTTCGGTCGCCCGCTGGTCGTCAAATGTAGAGAGTAACCGGTTCTGCGCAGAGAGAACGTCTAACGCGGTTTCGACCGCGATTCCATACCCTTCCCGAATATCGTGCGGGTGGAGACCGTCGTCTATGAGATTTTCTGCCTCGTCGAGAAGCGCACCCGTAAGCACGACTGTCGAGGTGATTCCATCGGGGATGTCTTGCCCTTCGATAGCAGTGGTTCCGGGCCGTTCTGGCCCGAGGACCCGACGGACGATGGGCGCGATCGGATGTTCGATTGGGAGTTCTTCGAGCAGTGTTGCACCGTCTCCCGTCACGGTGAAAATGTCGATCGGAGCATCACCTCGGTTTACCGGTTCTGTCTGACTCGCCAGCTGGTTGACGACGAGTTTGTCGTGGGACCGAGGGCCAAGTGAACTACCGAGAACGTTCGCCATCGCACGGACGGCGATACAGTTCGCGTGTGGAAATCGTGGAATCGGTGGGTCTTCGGTGACACTCGCCGGTGAATCGGCCGAGAGTCTGTCGTTTTGGTGAAGACTACTCATCTATCGGTACCTATCTCTCTGAGAGTAAAAGGTTGTTCCCCGATAACACGTACCAACTACTGACAAGACGGGGGCGCGTCCCCGGATTTCTCAGACGCTCCAGTCAGGAAGGGTGCGCTCTATGAACTTCCCGTGGCCGGGTGACCCGACGATTTCACCGTCTTTGGCGACGAGTTCGCCTCGCACGTACGTCTGTTTGACTCGACCTGTTACCTCTCGGCCTTCGTAGATGGAGAAATCGGCTTCAGACGCGTTGTCTGCTGCGGTGATGGTGTACGTCTCGTTCGGGTCGAACAACACGACGTCGGCGTCCGTTCCGGGGTTGAGATTGCCTTTGTTCGGCAGTCCGAAGATTTTCGCTGGATTCGTGCTCATGACGCGAACGAGGAACGGGTAGGAAAAGCCACGGTTGTTGACCGCTTCGTCGTGAACGACCGGGAGACTGGCTTGTAACCCGTTCGCGCCGAACGTACTCTCCCACCAGTTCTCGACGTTCTTGCTCTCGAGTTTGTACCCACAGTGGTCGGTCGAAACGACGTCGAGTGAACCGTGGCGGAGGTGTTCGAACATCGCTTCGTTGTCGTCTGGCTTGCGAATTGGCGGCGCAATCATCGCTTGATTCCCGAGTTCTCCGTAGATCGAATCATCGAGTACGAGATAGTGCGTACAGGTCTCCGCGCGGACCATCGACCCGTCGCCACGGAAGTCGGCGAGTACGTCGGCAGCCTTTCGGTTGCTCGTGTGGATGCCGTAGTACTTCGCACCCGCTTCTTGCGCCATTCGAACGGCGTCCTCAGCGGACATCGCTTCTGCATAATCCGGCCGCGACTGCGGATACCACGTTGGGTCACCCTTCCCCTCTTCTTGGAACAGCGCCGTCAGTTCGTCACAGATCGAGGCGTCCTCAGTGTGGAAGACACCGACTGCATCCAACTCTGCGATACGCTCCAGAACGCGGTTCATGAAGCCGTTTCCAAGCCCAATCTCGTAGGCGGTGAACATCTTGAACGATGTGACGCCCGCGTCGATGACATCCGCTAATTCGTCGAGTACCTCGGGGTCCTCTCGTGTAATTGCGCCGTGAAGACTGTAGTCGATGAGTGCTGTCTCACCCTTCTGCTGTTTTCGACGGACGCCTTCGAGCAAGGTTCCCTCGGCATCGAAGGGGCTCAGGTCACCGAGCCATGCCTGCCAGGCGAAGTCGATATACGTCGTAATCCCACCGAGTGCTGCGGCACTCGTTCCGGTTTCGTAGGTGTCGACTGAGAACTGGTCGTCGATGTGGACGTGCGGGTCGATCATGCCCGGCATGACCAGTAGGCCGGTTGCATCGACAACCTCGTCGGCGTCCGGCATCGAGTCGGCATCACCCACCGCGACGATTGTTCCATCGTTCATGGCCACGCTCGCTTCGAACATGGCTGAGTCAGTTACGACTGTCCCACCGTTGATCACGGTATCTACTGCCATACTCAATGACACCACGTACCAATACAAAAACGTTGACCCCCGGATTGCTCTCCTTTAGTCAGCGACGCGCTCTACCGACCGAGCGACTTGCAGAGCACGCATATCTTCGAACTGGGGTGCGACCACCTGTGCGCTCACTGGGAGGCCATCGATAGTCGTAACCGGAACCGAAACTGCCGGTGTCCCGGCGATGTTGAATGGGGCGGTGTTGCCCAGGAGCGGAATAAAGTCCTCTCGAGTAGTCGTCTCTCCACGTTTGGGTGGGAGGGCACGGAGCGTCGGTGTAACGATGGCATCCACCTGTTCGAATACGGCTGTGAGACGTTCACCAAACGCGATGCCTTCGTTGCGCGCTGCCGTATACGACGCCCCACCTGTCGTTGCATCCAGGAATGCAGGTGGGAGAATCCGTCTCGCGACGTGTTCACCGAGTCCCCCGTCCCGAGCCCGTTCGAATGCGTCTCGAAGTTCTTCACTGTAGCCGGTCCCCTGGCCTCTGACGATGCCGTTTCCAGCGAGTAACCACGAGAACTCTGCAGACCCAATGTTGAGGTAGGCGGATTCTGTCTCTCCCAGGTCGAGTTCGACAGACTCGACAGAGACGCCGACCTCTTCGAGTCGGTTGGCAACCTCGCGGACCGCCTGTGCCACCGACTCGTCGGACCGGTCGAACGGTGAGTCTGGGATCCCGACAGTCAACCCTTCGGCCGATTCGAGGGCGACATCCACATCATCAGCGGTCAGGGGCCGATTGGCCGCTGTCGGGTCTCGTGGATCAGGTCCTGCCATTGCTGCAAGCGCGTTCGCTCCTCCCTCTACAGACGTGGTAATGGGGCCGATAGTATCGAGTGACGGGGCGAAGTCGACGAATCCGTACCGTGGGACGAGTCGATGGGAGGGTTTGACACCGACGACACCACAACAGGCCGCAGGAATCCGTATACTCCCTCCTGTGTCGCTCCCGAGTGCGACATCGACAGTCCCCGCCGCAACAGCAGCAGCACTCCCACTCGAAGACCCACCGGCAACTCGGTCAGGGTTACGGGGGTTCGTCACGTGGCCAAAGTCGCTGAACTCCCCAGTCGGCCCCATCGCAAACGGCTCCATGTTGGCTTTGCCGACGAGCGTTGCTCCCGCATCCAAGAGGCGGCTGACTGCGGGTGCGTCGAACGATGGGACGAGAGAGTAGGCTTTTGACCCACACGTCATCTCAAGGTCGGCGACAGCGATGTTATCTTTGACCGCGACTGTGACCCCAGAGAGAACGCCAGTATCAGAACCGACACGCGACTCGTCGTAGACAGCAAGGAGAGCATTTTCGGCATCATCTGCGGCGTGGCCACGGTCGGTGCCGTTGTTCGCGGTCGCCTCGAAGCTTCCGTCCGCTGCAGAGTTGGTCGACTCGGCGATTTCGGCGAGCAGTTCGTCCGAAAGCGTGAATCCGAGACGTTCAGCCTGTGTCCGCATCTCGTCGAGAGAGACTCCGGTCATGGGCGCTCGATCCACTGTCTTCGAAGGAATCGTACTCGTGAGGTTGGGGATGTATCTCCCCGTGACTGGACGCGTCGCTGTAGTATGTGTCTGCGTGCCATGGATACGAGTCTAAGTCAATCCTCTTAACTTCGACGACGGAATGCACCGATTCACTGCCTGCTCTGAGGTTACTCCACTCCCGTCGTCAATATTCGAGGAGCTTCGAACGCATCGCCGAAGAGAGGTTCGCAAAGACCCCCGTGTTCGTGGTCAACTCTTTCATCACGAATCGCGAAGACGTCTCGTCGACGCCTTTGATACTCACGACTTCGTCGATGAGGGTGTTCATCTGGTCGCGATTCTGGAGTCGTGAGATGATGACGAAATCTGCGTCACCCATCGTGTAATACACCTGCTGAACCCCCGGGAGGGCTTTGAGTTGCTCACCGATGTCGTCGGCGTACCCCTTTTCGTGTGCGACAGAGACCTCGGTTATCATCACCATGTCGAGCCCGAATGCGACAGGGTCCAGTTCTGCAACAGTTCGCCGAATGACGCCCGACTCGCGAAGTTTTGTCAGTCTGTAGTGGACGGTCGATTTGGATATTCCCAGTTCGTTCGAGAGTGTCTCGAGACTCACGTCGAAGTCAGATTCGATGCGTTCGAGCAACGCGAGGTTGGTCTCGTCGAACAGCAGGGGCTCTTCGATACTGCCTGACATGGTAGACGTTTGCACTGGAGTGAAAAATAGCTACCTCTCGCGAGCACGATGATGACCGCCGACTGAGTCAGGCAATCATCGCGTCGTCCGAGATGCGTAGCGCCTCGTCGAGAACCGCAACCGCTTCGTCGATTTCGTCAGGCTCGATGACGAGCGGCGGTGCGATGATGAGGGTGTTTATCATGTTGGCAACGTACACTCCTTCGTTCCACGCGTGCCCAGAAACCTCGTCGACGACGGTCTTTCCGGGCGATATCTTGTCCTTTCGGACGCCGAAGGGGACACGTTTTTCGGAGTGTTTCGTGAGTTCGATGCCGCGGAACAGTCCGACACCGCGAACGTCGCCAACGCTTGGGTGGTCTGCTGCGAGTTCATCGAGTCGCTCCCCAAGGTAGTCGCCGACTTCCCGTGCGTGGTCGATGAGGCCATCTTCGATGTACGTCTCGACAGATGCACGACCGGCCGCGACCGCGACCGGGTGTCCTGAGTACGTGTGTCCATGGCAGAACATCGTGTCTTCGAAGAACGATGCAATCTCGTCGGTGACGATGGTCGCGCCGAGCGGCGCGTACGCCCCCGAGAGACCTTTCGCCATCGCCATGATATCCGGCGTGACGTCGAAGAGGTCACACCCGAACCACTCACCAGTGCGTCCGAACCCGGCCATCACCTCGTCACAGATGAGGAGTGCGCCGTGTTCGTGCGCAATCTCCTTTAATCGCGGCAGATATTCATCCGGTGGGACGAGAATACCGTTCGACCCAACGACGGGTTCGACGAGAACGGCTGCGACTGTGTCGCCTTCGAGCATCAACATCTCCTCGATGTAGTCGAGGCTTTGCATCGGCTCGAGCGTCGACCCGTACGCGTACGGGTCAGGTGCTTTGATGACGCCTGGAATTCCCGGTTCTGCGGGGAGTCGGCGAGGGTCGCCCGTCACGCTAATCGAACCATAGGTCGACCCGTGATACGAGCGGTATCGTGAGACGATTTTGTACTTGCCAGTGTACATTCGCGCGATTTTAATCGCTGCCTCGATCGCTTCAGTTCCTGACGTGGAAAAGAAGGTCTTCGAGAGGTTTCCGGGAGTGACTTCAGCGAGAAGCTTTCCGAGTTTGGCGCGGTTCTCGGTCGTCATTCCCGGCGCAAAGTACGCTCCTTTGCGGGCTTGTTCTGCCATCGCATCGGCGACACGGTCTGCCGAGTGACCGAGGTTCGAGCACATCAACTGCCCCGAAAAGTCGAGCCGCTTGTTTCCATGTGCATCCCGGAAGTACACACCCTCAGCGTCGACGATTTCCGTCGGTTTGACCTCGTTTTGGTACGACCACGTTCCGAAGACGTACTGTTTGTCCATCCGTTCGATTTCGTTCAGGCCGTCGTCTTGGTCGACCCGCTGCGATTCTTCACTCGACATGAGATGCTTCGAGATATACCGAGCCCCCTGATTAATCTTTGGGACACGAGAACGAATAAGATAAAACGTCCGTCTTATTCGACGTGGAATTAGAAAACGTTCGAAAACTACTTCGATATTAGAATTTTATTCACCGTAAATTTATGGTCGGGTAGAGTGTTTGGCGACTCATGGCAGTAGTAGAATCCCTCACGGCAGATGGAACCGTTCAGAACTACGTGAACGGGGAGTGGCGACCGTCTGATAGCGAGGACGGACAAGACGTCATCAACCCTGCAACTGGCGAAACGCTCGCGTACGTTCCGTTCAGTACTGAATCAGAGATTGACGATGCGATAGCGGCAGCAAACACCGCGTTTCAAACGTGGCGGTCGACCCCCGTCGAAGCGCGAATCCAACCGCTCTTCCGGTTCAAGATGCTGCTCGAAGAACACCAGGACGACCTCGCTCGAATTCTCGTTCAAGAACACGGGAAGACGCTGGCTGAGGCAACGGGTGAACTTCGTCGGGGGATAGAGAACGTCGAAGTCGCCTGCGGCATCCCGTCGATGATGCAGTCTGGGTCGCTCCTCAACGCCGCACCGAACATCGACGAGAGTGCGGTCCGACGGCCACTCGGTGTCTTCGTCGCCATCACACCGTTCAACTTCCCGGGTATGATTCCACTCTGGTTCCTCCCGTATGCCGTCGCAACCGGCAACTCGTTCGTCCTGAAGCCGAGCGAGCGTGACCCGCTCGTCGCCCAGCGTCTGTTCGAACTGGTCGACGAGGCAGGCTTCCCAGATGGTGTCGTCAGCCTCGTCAACGGCGGTGCGGACACCGTCAACGCGCTCATTCAACACGACGACGTCGCAGGTGTCTCGTTCGTCGGCAGTACGCCAGTGGCGAGACACGTGTACGAATCCGCTGCCGCTGCCGGAAAGCGGGTCCAGGCGCAGGGCGGTGCGAAGAATCACGTCATCGTGAGCGACAGTGCGAATCTCGATTTCGCAGCGGAGAAGACACTGTCGTCTGCGTGTGCCTGTGCAGGTGAACGCTGTCTTGCGAACGACGTTGTCCTCGTGCACGAGGATGTTTACGACGAGTTTGCCGACAAACTCGTTGCGGCGGCCGATGCGTTCACCGTCGGCTACGGACTCGACGACGGCGTCGACATGGGCGCACTCATCACGCCAGAACACGAACAGCGCGTCCGAGAGTTCATTCAGACGGGTATCGACGAGGGAGCGACGCTCCTGCGCGACGGGAGAGAGCTCACCGTCGATGGCTACGAAGATGGAAACTTCATGGGACCGACTGTCTTCGGTGACGTGACTCCGGACATGGTCATCGCTCGTGAGGAGATTTTCGGCCCCGTCGTCGGTCTCGCTCGGGTCGCTAACTTCGATGAGGCACTCGAGGCACTCAACGCGAGTAAGTTCGGAAACGCTGCGAGCCTGTTCACCGAACGAGGGAGTGAAGCTCGCCGCTTCCGCCACGAGGCAGAGGCCGGGAACCTCGCGGTCAACGCGGGCACTGCCGCGCCTATGGCGTTCTTCCACTTCGGTGGCCAGAAAGACTCGTTCTTCGGCGACCTCCACGCACAGGGCGAAGACATGATTCACTTCTACACGGACAAGGCCATCTACATCGAGCGCTGGCCAGACGAGTCGATGTGAGCACTGTCTTCGAACAAAAATTCCAGTTGGAGTCCGGGTTAGTCGAGTTCGATTTCGACTAAATCGTCACCGGCTTCTATCGCTGCTTCGTTTTCGGCGAGAATCTTCGAGACGGTTCCACTCGCGTCGGCTTTGATATCCTGGAAGCTCTTCATCACGCCGACGACACCGATGACGTCGCCTTCTTCGACGTGGTCACCTTCTTCGACGAACACGGGGTCGTCTGGGTCTGGTCGACGGTAGAATACTCCTGGCATCGGGGCTTTGATTGTCGTTTTTGTCATCTGAGGTCCTGTTGATAGTGTGGGTTTAGTTTCTGGACTGTCTGTCGGTGATGAGTATACCTCATCATCTGATTACTTAGTTGTTCGTTGCCACTGTGTCGGCCGTGTCGGTCAACGTCATGTGAGCACGTCGCGGTCACGGCGTGAGTGAGTTCCGGATGGTTTCGAGCGTCTCCGTCCGGGTCGCTCGGGCAGCGAGTGCCTCTTCGAGCGTCACCGATTCGAAGTACACCGGTTGGTGGGTTCGTCGTTGCGACAGGAGGTCTCTGTCTGAACTGATGACCGTTCCAACCGTCGCATAGCCACCGCCGGTGACAGCGTCCCGCATCAACACGATTGGCTTTTGCGGCACCTGAATCGACCCGACGGGGTAGCCGAGGTCGACGACGTTGGACGGGTCAGTCCCGGCACCGAACGGTTGCTCACGCGGCTTGAAGTCGATTTCAGGGCCTTCGAGCCGGTATCCAACGCGGTCGGCTTCGGGTGTCACCTTCCACTCAGCGTCACAGAGTTCTGCTTTGCTCTCGTCGGTGAGGCGGTAATCACAGAGTCCGAGGACGATTCTGATGTGGTCTTCGTCGTCGTAGTTCGGAATGTGCTCGTCGGCGACTGTGTTTCCGACGAGGTGACTGCGGTCAGCGTCTACATCTCCGAGGTCGAGTGTATCACCGTCTTCGAGCGTCCTCCCGTCGTAGCCGCCGATCCCAACGAGCGTGTAGGTCGAACGACTCTCCATGACTGGTGTGACGTCGATACCGCCGGCGACTGCAAGATACGTCCGTGCACCGTTCGTCGCGAACTGAAGCGAGAGGACGTCGCCTTCGGAGACTGCAATCGTTTCCCACATCGAGACGGGTTCACCATTGAGTTCGGGGGCCATCTCGGCACCGGTGATGGCGACGACCGTATCTTCGGTGAACTTGAAGTCGCTTCCTTGGTAGGTCATCTCGACGGTGGCATCTCCGCTGTCGTTGCCAACCAGATAGTTGGCGACGGTGTGTGCGAACTGGTCCATCGCCCCAGACGGTGGCATCCCGATGTGATAGTGACCGTACCGTCCCGTGTCCTGAATCGTCGTCGAGAGGCCGGCTTCGAGTACTTTGATCATTAGTCTAGCACCTCCACGAGCTGGGCGTTGTACTCGTGTGGATTCTCGAAGAACTCCTCGGGCGAGAACTCGACCGCTTCGATGGTGTATTTGTACGTCCCGTCTTCGATTTCCTCACGAATCGCGTCGTACTCGGTCCGGTCGATACGTCTGAAGTTCAGGATGTCGCCCGGGTTGGGAAAGACCATGGAATCCTCGAAATCTGGGAGTTGTTGGTCGACGTCGAGAACCTCCAATGGCGTCCGTCCGAACAACTGATACCCACCTGCCCCATGCACCGGGTAGATTGCGGTGAACGCCCCACCGAACCCGACTGCGCGTGACGGAGTCGCCGTCCGCGGTTGCAGATATTTTGGCACCTCAATCTGTTCTTCGCGTGGGACCATCTGGAAACACCACGGGAGGCCGGGAACGAACCCAACCATCGTCACCATGTGCGGTGCGCCAGCGTGTGCGTCGATGAACTCGTCGGCGCTGTCGAAGCCGTTGATTCGGGCGGAGTACTCTAGGTCGGTGGCGTCTGGATCCTGGTGGTTATCACGGAACTCCATGAGGGTTTCGTGCGTCCACGGGTCGTCGTACAGGACCGGAAAGTCGATGATTCGCGTATCCCACTGGTACTCAGACAGGTCCGTCTCCCGTTCGATTTGTTTCAATTCTTCGACCAGGTCGGTCGGAGCGAGTTCGTCTGGGTCGAAGTGAATCATGTACGAGGCGTTCGCTGGGCAGATTTCGATGATTCCAGATAGGTTGCGCTCCCGTATCTGCTGGGTAATCGCCATGGCCTCGAAGTTGGCATCGAAGCTCATCTCCTGGTCGAGTTCGACGAAAATGTAGTCATCGCCACCATACTCGTATCGAGGAGAGAGTGACTCTTTCCGCTCAATTCTTGCAGTCATGGATTGTGTTATCATATTTCATCCTCTGAACCTATATCTACCGATTCAGTTCATCTACCTCCCTAGTTACAGAGACGAGAGACAACCCACCGAGTAGATTTCGTACACAATCCAAGGAGTGGTCTTTCCTGAGCCGTGTGCATCTATCACCACTTCGAGCACACATTTCCGAAGAACGTGGCCAATATTGACCTATTCACGTGAGGTTGACTGGCAATCTGTTGGAAATCAATTCACTCTCACTGAACAGAATCCGACACGTGTCTTAGATGTTAGACCAGCTCCAACACTGGATAAGATATTTAACTCCGTATGGGAATTGTGCACACGTCTACGAGCACAGACATGGAGACGCTCACCACGACCACAGCGGAGAATCTACCGGTAGCCAGGGGTCACCGAGACGTACCGAGCGTGACCCAGCACACGTTGTCCGACACAGACACTTCGATAATACCCGCTTCGGGAGTGTTCGAGCCCTCGATACCACCCCGTGCGGTTCACAGTCGACCCCGGTAGACAACCACTGAAACTCCAAATGACACTCACCAGTTCACCTACGTATGTTCGATAAAATTCTCGTTGCAAACCGTGGCGAAATCGCCGTCCGAGTGATACAGGCGTGTAAAGAACTCGGCGTCCAGGCCGTTGCAGTCTACAGCGACGCCGACGAGGACGCCAAGCACGTACGACACGCGGACGAATCGTATAACATCGGCTCTCCAATCGCGGCCAAGAGTTATCTCGACCAGGAGAAACTCCTCGACGTTGCCCGAGAGGCAGGCGTCGACGCGATCCATCCGGGGTATGGATTCCTCGCGGAGAATGCACGATTCGCTGAACGAATCGAAGCCTCCGAGTTCGAATGGATTGGCCCACCAAGTGACGTCATGCGTGCGCTCGGTGAGAAGACAGGTGCCAGACGGATTATGCAGGAGGCCAACGTCCCCATCGTCCCGGGGACGACGGAACCCGCAACAGGACCAGCGGACGTCCGGGCGTTTGCCGACGAACATGGCTATCCGGTTGCCATCAAGGCAGATGGCGGCGGAGGCGGCCGCGGGCTCAAAGTCGTCGAGCGAGCCGAAGACGTCGAAGAGTTATTCAAGAACGCAAAACGAGAAGGCGAGGCGTATTTCGACAACGCCGACGTCTACGTCGAACGATTCCTCGAGAATCCGCGACACATCGAAGTCCAGGTTCTGGCCGACCACCACGGCACCGTTCGGCACCTGTGGGAACGCGATTGTAGTATCCAGCGTCGTCAGCAGAAACTCATCGAAGAGACGCCATCTCCGTCACTGACTCCCGAGGTTCGGAGTGAACTCTGTGAGGCTGCCCGGCGTGGTGTCGAAGAAGCAGGCTACGTGAACGCGGGGACTGTCGAGTTCCTCTACGAAGATGGCGAGTTCTACTTCCTCGAAGTCAACACGCGGATTCAGGTCGAACACACGATTACAGAGGCCGTCACAGGGATCGACCTCGTCAAGTGGCAGATTCGGATTGCCTCGGGTGAATCCATCTCGTTCGAACAAGACGAGGTGACGCAGTCGCAGGCGGCGATGGAATTTAGAATCAACGCTGAAGATCCGTTCTCGGATTTCGCACCGATGCCGGGGACGTTGGACATCTATCGCCCCCCACGGGGCATCGGCGTCCGCATCGACGATGGTGTCGACGAAGGCGACGGCATCGCGCCGTTCTACGACTCGATGTTCGCAAAGTTCGTCGTTATCGCTGAGACCCGCGACGAGGTCGTCAAACGTGGACTGCGTGCACTCGACGAGGCAGACATTCAGGGGATACCGACGACGATTCCGTTCCACCAGCACGTTCTGACGGACGATGTCTTCTTGTCGAACGAACATACGACGAAATACGTCGACGAACAGGTGACGTTGGAGGGGGATTCGGCGTAATCGTTACTTGAGGGCGAGTCCGCTCTCACTCAGTCACTGGTGAGGATGCTGTCTCTGAGCGTCTGCACCGTAAAATCACGCAATGGATGTGGTTCGTTCTTGATCGTCGAGATGACGAACTTGGAACTGGTACGTTCGACACCATCGATAACCTCGTACTGTTCGATGAGTTGCTCAACTTTGTCTCGACTCGGGAGGTGCGCAATGACGATGAAGTCTGTGTCGCCCATCGTGAAGTAGACCTGATTGACTCCCTCGATGTTGCTGAGTGCGGTACCGACAGTTTCGTGATATCCCTCTCGATACTGTGCATCGACTTCGGTGATGATAGTCAAATCGAGGTTGACCTTCTCGAGGTTGACGGCGAACAGATCGTTCTTTATTATCCCGTCTTCACGGAGTTTCTTGATACGGTAGTGAACGGTGGATTTCGGAATCCCAGTCGCGTCTCCGACGGCTTTCGGACTCGGGTCCTCCAGTTCGAACACCGCGTTTAGAATATCGATGTCTCGGTCATCCATTGACTCGGGTCCTCGAAAGCGGGAGATATCTCATCGCTGCCTCCCAGAGTGGTCGATACCGCATTCTCGAAAGAGACGATGCATCGGGGAGGAAAATTGCATTCATTTCCTACCTCGGTCACACGATTTCCGTGAGTGGTACAATTTCGATACCGTGCACTTCGACACGGTCGTGAATCGTCTCTAGAAGCTCCACTGCGTTCGGCCCATCGCCGTGGATACAGATGCTCTGTGCGGGAATCTCTATTTCTTCCCCGTTCGCAGCCTCCACGACTCCGTCGGTAACGATGCTCACGAACCGGTCAGCAACGACATCCGGGTCTTTTGGCACGACTTCCTTTTCGACGATAAGGCTTCGGTCAGCGTTGTACTGGAGGTCTACGTACCCTTCGAAGACGGCACGAAGGTCGTCGTACTCCTGGGCAACCTCGTAGATATTCATGTCCGTGGCCAGATAGATGAGGTCGGAATCCACGGCGAGCATCCCTTCCATAACTGCACGCGCGTGGTCGGGACTCTCAGAGAGCATCGAGTACATCGCACCGTGTGGTTTGACGTGCTGGAGGGATGTGCCGTACTGGTCAGCAAATGCACTGAGCGCGCCGAGTTGGTACGTCACGTAATCTTTGAGTTCTTGCGGCGTTGCGTCCATCTTCCGACGACCGAACCCCACCTTGTCGGGCAAGCCTGGGTGGATACCGACGCCGACACCGTGTTCGGCAGCCAGTTCGACAGTCTCACGCATTACGTGTGGGTCACCTGCGTGGTATCCACCAGCGATGTTCGCAGACGTGATGTACGGCATCACCTCGGCGTCACGTCCCATCGTCCAGTTGCCGAAACTCTCTCCCATATCGCAATTGATGTCAACTGTTACCATGCGTATACTCGATAGCAACTTCCAGCAATATAGATTGTGCCCCTGTTGGAGTGAGACGACTCCCACAGAACATGGTGCGAATTGTGGTGTTGAAATTAAACGAAATCCTAGAATACTCTCTGAGCTGGGACGTTACAGAACCTATATAACGAACTCACACAAGTGGTAACGTATGACAGTGGGTCCACCAATCTCAGAACTACACTTTGACGACGCACCATCCGTCGGTGCGGTACCTGGTCCGAAGTCGAAGCATCTTCTCGAAAAACAACAGCAAATCGATAGTGGGGCTGTCGCATATCCAAACTACATTCCCATCGCGATGCACGAAGCGAAGGGCGCAACGCTCCGCGATGTCGATGGAAACACGTTCATCGACTTCTTCGCAGGAATTGGTGTCCTCAACGTCGGTCATTCGAATCCGTACGTTCTCGAGGCAGTCGAAGAACAGACCCGCCAACTCGTCCATACGATCGATTTCCCCACGGAAGCTCGTCTCGAACTCATCGAAAAACTCAACGAGATTGCACCGGGAGAACTCCCAGACTCGAACCGAGTTGTGTTCGGTGGTCCCACAGGGAGTGACGCGATCGAAGCGACCATCAAACTCGCCAAGTACAACACTGGCGGTGATGGGCTCATCGCGTTCCGAGGCGCATACCACGGTGGGTCCTCTGGAGCGCTCAGTCTCACTGGTGGAAAACAGTACAAAGAGGCATACACACCACTACTGTCTGACGTCCATCACGCGCCGTATCCCTATCCGTTCCTCCAGGGGATTTCGGAGGATGAAGCCGTCGAACGCGCCATCGAAAACGTTCGAGAACTCATCGAAGATCCGTATAGTGGGCTCGCAAACCCCGCTGGTATCTGGGTCGAACCGATTCAAGGCGAAGGCGGTATCGTCGTTCCACCGGCGGACTTCCTCCCACAACTCAGAGAGATTGCCACCGAAAACGACATTCCGCTCATCGTCGACGAAATTCAAACTGGAATCGGACGAACTGGGAAATGGTTCGCGTCGGAGTGGACCGATGTGACACCGGACGTGATGCCGATGGCAAAATCACTCGGCGGTATCGGATTACCGCTGTCAGCGACGATGTACCACGAAGACCTCGACACGTGGGGGCCGGGAGGACACGTCGGTACGTGGCGTGGAAACATCCCTGCCATGCGTGCAGGGACGCGAGCAATCGAATACATCCAGTCTCACGACCTCCTGGAACACGCTCGTGAACTCGGTTCGCTCATGCGGACACGACTCCGAGAAGTTGCGTCCGAGACGGAACAGATCGGTGAGGTTCGCGGGAAAGGATTGTTTACTGGCGTCGAGTTCGTCGACGAGGATGGGACCCCCGACAAAGACGTGGTAAAGCACATTCGAACGTACTGTTACAAACACGGTGTCTTGGTCTGGAGTGCAGGTCGATACGGAAACGTCCTCCGCCTCATGCCACCACTCGTGATAACCCGAGAGCTGATGGACACAGGGATGGACATCGTCGTCGAAGCGATCAAAGAGAACACAGGCCAATAACACAATGAGGACGAGCAGTGAAGCGAAATCCAATGTCCCAAATTCTTGTTTGGCAGAGTAACCTAACGTAATCCAGAGATACTGCTTTTCGGGTTGGCCGGTAGATTCGTCAACACGAGTCATTCCTGAACGGAGAGTCAACCCGCACTCGACGAAGTCTATTATCTCCCTTTGTCATAATTTCGGCAACCACAATAGTTTTAAGAACAAACAATACTGATTGGGTTCTAATTCCAGAATTTTGCCATCTTGGTCTCTTTTACTGAAACTGTTTAAAACAAAAATTTTTAAATACGCATATTTCATCGATTGCAATTCAGTCCGGATACTTATTCAGCACTGGGAGAGTGCAAAATTCTAACTTAGAAATGGTTCAATGTTCAATTACATTCTTACCCACTAGTAATGGGTTTATTTCCATGGTGTATCTATCTCTTTGGTGAGCGGGCACATTCACGATTGAACTATCTCGTTGAATGGAGAGAAACTTGCAGCACGTATCGCTCAACTTGAGGGCCGATCGTAATCCAAGTCACACCTGGTTGATATAGCGGCCGAAGCGTGAATCGACGTACGATATCCCGAGTCATTATTGTCTATTATATACACAACCATATGACTTTCTTAACACGTGTATCGTAATATTGAATATATTTGGCCGCTGTGTACCCACAATCGGTTATGACTGGAGACCAAAAAGGAAGGCGGCGAAAATCAAAGGTCGAGCGGGTGATAGAGCAGTACGATTTAGATGAGTTTGGAGAGACGTTGGCTCGGCGATGGACCGCTCCTGAGGACAGCGACAGCCTTAGAGATTTAGCTGACTTTATGAACCAAGAAGTACTCGATGCTGCGTTACACGAGGCCGACGCAGATGTTCTCGAAGGAGAAGTAGAGAACATGTACGCACTGCTAACGGACGATGGCACAACTGAGGGGATGCGAGTTCAAGCGAAGAACACACTTCAAACGAAAGGAGTAGACGTCGAGCAACTGCTCTCTGATTTTATCTCGCACCAGGCAGTGTACACGTATCTAACCGACGTTCGAGGTGTATCAAAGGAGACAAAATCTACAAATCGAATCGACAGTGTAATCCAGTCGGTACAGAAGCTTCGAGGCAGGTTGGTCGCTGTGATCGAGCGGAGTCTTAGCTCTCTTCGGAACACGGATAAACTACGTCTTGGTGATTTCGACGTTCTCGTCGATACGCAGATATACTGTAGAGACTGCGGGACCCAGTACGAAGTCGTTCAGTTGCTTGAACGAGGTGGGTGCGATTGTGGTTCTGAGACTCCCTCAGAATAATTACATTACACAACTATCTCTGTAATTCTAATGATGACTCCCCCTGAGGATTTATCGTATAGTGGTTTTCGTAGGATGGTCTGAGTTCAGAACAGATGGCCAAATCGAAAGACCACCTTTCGGTCGAAAAGATTGGTGGCATCGGCGAGCTCTCGACGTGCTCGAGTACGACAACCTCGAACAGATCTGGATCGAGCCGACGAGAAACGGGTTCGTGGCGGTCGAAAGGAGGTCACGAAGACAGTCTTCGAGTTGCACGTGATTCGAACGAACGAAGAGGGTGTGAGCTACGAAGATTCTGTGGCGCATCTCTCCGAGTCAGAACGCGAAGTTGCGGACCTCGTGTTCGCGCTCGCTGGATACCTCATTCACGACGGTACGAAACAGTCCCGTTCATGGTCCTCGACTCGCTCGAAGCTATCGACTCGGCTCATATCTCCCGGCTCGTCGACTACTTTGCGGACGATGCTGACTACCTCGTGGTCACACTGCTCGAAGAGGATGCTCAGACAGTCGACAGTTCGTATCCGAGATATTCTCCCGCGTAAAATCTCGGAGTCACGATTTTTTCTTCGACCGATAGAGGACAACCCCGTCTATTGGAGAACCAAGACCCTCTGCAGAGATCTCGATACTATCTATCGAACTTGTGGCTCAGGGACACACAACTTTGGAAGGTGGACGTGATGCGTGTCTTTTGAACGGGGTGATGAATATATCAATAATTATACTATTTATAGTAAATAACCAGTATTTGATATTACATTTGGCAATCTACCACTGTCTATGCTTGCATCTCCTTGCTCGGCCATCGTCGATCAAGCGCTCGATGTGGCCAGAGGTGATTGTGTTATGTGAGAGAACACGACCGATTGCCGTACACGTTGCCGATTTTTCACCCACAAAGTCTGGAAATTACCGGCCCATTTTTCCGTGTAGGGTCCACTTAGGAACAAGTTCCAGTCGATGTAATCTCCCCCGAGTGTGTGACCCGAGCCGGGTGAGAGCAGTCCGGATGCCGAACTAATTAGCGAGGAACGGAGTTTCGGTACGGTCAGACAGAAACAAAGGCAACAGAACCGACGCCGTGGCGACGACACAATGGCACGCCGAGAATCAGTTTTCGTCGATAGCTATCTCCCGATCTCAACAATACCAGACATCATCTCGGACTCGACAGCGATTTCTTCGACTGCGACGTTCGAAGGCTGGGCCGTCGGGGAATCACCACCAGGTGAGCAATTTCTGTATGTAGTTCCAAACGGCAACTGGTATCCTTCGACACCAAATTCTGTGAGTACTGTCTTGCCCCTTCGAGTAAACCCGTGGTTATAGTGTTCTGAACCCCAACTCATATCAGATGTTTAATTATCCAAAATAATTGATACTTTAGGTTATTCGAGATACATACTGTGGAAGAGACAGTCCGTTAGTGGAGTACTGTCAGCGTGAACTGCTCTCTCTCTCCGAATACTCTGTCTCGTCTCTTTTGATAGGCGGGTTCCTTGAGTCCCCTCCGTAGGTTTACCACACAGAGGAAGACGGAGACGTGACCTCACGACCTTCTCAGTCCAGTCAGAACAGTACAAAATCGACTGCCTGAAGAGCTCTGTGGTCGGGTCGTGTACCACTGTTCTGTCCCTTCACAATCCACGCGGGGTATCGCTTCCCCGTCGTTCTCCCAGATGGTTACGAATCGAACGTAATTACGCCCTTGATGACCTCCGGTTCCATCGACCGCTGGAACGCCTCGTCGATATCGTCGAGCGGCGATTCGAATTCGACGATACCTTCGACTTCGACGAGGTTGTGTTCAAGCAGGTCGATAGCCGTCGAATAGGTGTTCTTGTAGCGGAACGACCCGAGGATGTCGAGTTCGTTGTCGATAACGTCGAGCACATCGAAGGGGACGGTCGCCTCACTCGCGAGGCCGACGAGAACGACGGTACCGCCCCGCCGGACGACGTCGATGGTTGTCTGGATGGACGGCACAGCACCGGATGCTTCGATGACGACGTCGACACCGGCAGCGTCCGTATACGCAGATACGGCAGTTTTCAGGTCGTCCTCCGCGACGTTGACCGCGAGATCGGCACCACGGTCCCGAGCGAATTCGAGTTTTTCGTCGACGATATCGGTCAGGATGACATCGGTGGCTCCGGCCGCTCGGGCCGCTTCCATCACCAGCAACCCAATCGGTCCGGCACCGGTCACCAGTACGGTGTCGCCGGTTCCGACGTCGCCACGCCGACAGGCGTGGATGCCGACGGAAAGTGGTTCACAGAGAGCGCCCGCTGTAGTCGAGACGTCCGCGGGGAGTTTGTAGGCGAAGTCTGCCGGCCACGACACGTACTCGGCGAAAGCACCGTCGTGTGGCGGTGTCGCCATGAATCGAACCGCTTCACAGAGGTGGTAGTCGCCCTCTTTGCAGTGCGAACACCGTCGACACGGAACGCCCGGTTCGAGCGCCACACGATCACCCGGTTCGAGTGTTGAGACGTTCTCGCCAACTTCGACGACTTCGCCCGCACTCTCGTGGCCGAGGACGAGTGGGTTCTCGACGACGTAGTCACCGATGCGGCCGTGTTCGTAGTAGTGGACGTCTGAGCCACAGATACCGACGTCGCTTACGGCGACGAGGACGTCATCGGGACCCGGTGACGGTCTGGGGCGCTCTTCGTGTTCGAATTTTTGAGCATCGACGAGTACTGCAGTTCGCATGGATTTGAGTTCAGGAGAGAGCTATTAATAATTGAGGCCTCGGACGACCACGCACCGGCAGGCCAGACGGCAACGTCCCACTCTGGGACTCCTCCGCCTTCGTGGTGTCGTGCTGGGCGGTGCGAGTGTCCCTCTGTCTCTGGTTGCTTCGGAAGGTAAGATACGAAATGGTGGCCGGATTCGACTACATCTGTTCGTTCAAGGCGACTTCCGCTTCCGAGTCGAGCCGCCGCTGGTGAATCGTCTCTCCAGTTGCGGTGTCGAACAGGTGAACGTCGTCGCCGGGTATCTCGACGGCGACGTGCTGACTCTCAGAGATGGGGCGTTGACCGTCGGTCTCAACGACGAACGTCTGGTCGGTCTCCTGTGCTGTCGGTTGGAGATAGACGTAGGAGATACTCCCCATCGGTTCGACGACGTCGACCACGGCCTCGAATCCGGTGTCGGCGGTCGACTGGTCGTGGATGGTGATATCTTCCGGTCGAGCACCAAGGACGACCTCGTTTCGTTTTCCGACCGAGGACTGCATCTGTTGGGTGAGGTCGTAGTCGAAGCCGTCGGCACGGAGGGTCCCCCCTTCGACCGATCCTTCGAAGAAGTTCATGGAAGGCGACCCGAGGAACCCGGCGACGAACTGGTTTGCAGGGCGGTAGAAGCACTCTAAGGGGGTGCCGACCTGCTGGAGCTCACCGTAGTTGAGTACGACCAACCGGTCGCCCATCGTCATCGCCTCCGTCTGGTCGTGCGTGACGTACAGCGTCGTCACCCCGAGGTCGTTCTGGAGACGGTTTATCTCGGTCCGCATCGACGCCCGAAGTTTGGCGTCGAGGTTCGACAGCGGTTCGTCCATCAAGAAGACGTTCGGGTCGCGGACGATTGCGCGGCCCAGTGCGACCCGCTGTTGTTGGCCACCGGAGAGTTCTCCGGGTCGGTTGTCGAGCAGATTTCCGATACCCATCATCTCTGCGGCGGAGGTGACTTTCTCTTCGACTTCTTCTTCCGAGAGATTCGTCGACATCTTGAGACCGAACGACATATTCTCTTCGACGGTCATGTTCGGGTACAGCGCGTAGTTCTGGAACACCATCGCGATGTCCCTCGCGCGCGGGCCGAGTTGATTGACCACCGTGTTGCCGATGGCGACGTCACCCTCTGATTGCGTTTCGAGTCCCGCGACGATTCGCATGAGCGTCGACTTCCCGCTCCCAGATGGACCGACGAATACGACGAACTCACCGTCTTCGATGTCGAGTGATATCTCGTCGACGGCGACGACCGCCTCCCCACCGTCTCCAAATCGTTTCGTCACATCGTCTAACGTGATTTTAGCCATTATTGTTCCTCCGTGGTGCGGCTACCTGTCCCCGCCGCAGGGGGTGTGATTCGTGGTCTGTACGTGTCGTCACTATGTGTGAGTCTCATTCTTTGATCACCACACCGAAGCTCAGACCGGCTGCGAGGTACTTGTTCACCGCGATCAGGAAGATCACGATCGGGATAATCATCGCCGTCGAGGCGGCCGCGAGCATCCCCCACTCGATGGAGCGTGACCCGATGAACGAGTAGACGAACAGCGTCACCGGCACCGCCTTGAAGTTCGTCAGCACGAGGCCGAACAGGAGTTCGATCCACGCGAAGATGAAGCTGATAATCGCGACCGAGAAGATGCCGGGTTTGGCTGCCGGCAGGACGACTTTGCGGAAGCCCTGGAACCGAGTCGCTCCGTCGACGCGGGCGGCCTCTTCGAGCGTCTCTGGAATACCGTCGAAGAAGGCCTTCATCACCCACACCACCAGCGAGAGGTTGATGCTGACGTACATCAGCACCATCCCGATGCGCGAATCGAACAGGTTGAGCGACCGGAAGATGACGAAGAACGGGATGACGACCGCGATGGGCGGAAGCATCCGGGATGAGAGTATCCACACGAGCACGTCCCGCTCCATCGGGATGTCCCAGCGTGAAAGAACGTAGGCGGCTGGAACGCCGATGAGCAAGACGAGTATGACGGACGCCGACACCATGAGGACGCTGTTGGCGAACGCCGCCATGAACTGGCCGTCCTGCGCGAGTTGGATATAGTTGTACACCGTCGGCAGGAAGATCCAGTCCGGCGGGAGCGCGTTCGCCTCTCCCGGTGGCTTGAGCGACATCGACGCCAGCCAGTACAGCGGGAACAACACGACGAACGACCAGCCCAGCAAGAGGGCGTGACGAGCCACACGAACGAGTCGCTCCTTTGTGTCCTTGTCGAGACGTTGTGAACTAATCGCGGCGTCGGGCTCTTCGACCGCCATCAGTCCCACACCCCCTTGAAGCCGACTTTGGCGATGACGATGTTGGCGATGGCGATGACGAAGACGAGGTACACAACTGCGATGGCAGCTGCGACCCCGGGTGAGTTGTTGATGAACATCTGCTCGTAGATGTTGATACTCACCAGTTGCGTGGCCGTCCCCGGCCCACCCTGTGTCAATCCGTAGACGACGCCGAAGGTCCGAAACAGGTCGATCATCCTGATGAGAGTGGCGACGAACACCACCGGCTTCATATATGGAATGATGACGTGGATATAGCGTCGCCACAGCGGCGCACCGTCAACCCGTGAGGCCTCGACGAGCGTGTCGGGCACCGACGACAGGCCGGCGTAGAAGATGATGAACATGAACGGCGTCCAGTTCCACGTATCGAGGAGGATTACCGTCAGTAACGGAATCTCAGAGAGGAATGCGGGAGCCGTAAACGGGGTCACCGTGTTTATCATGTACGGGATGATCCCAATTTCACTGTTCAGCATGATCCGCCCGATGGTCGCGAGCGAGACGGGTGCGACGGCCATCGGGACGATGAACAGCACCCGGTAGAACGACTTCGCTCGACCTGATTCCACGCCGGTGACGAGTGCAGCCAAGACGAAGCCAAGGAGGCTCTCTAGGACCAACGCACTGACGACGACAGTGACCGTGATGACGAACGAGTGGATCGCGCCACCACGGGTGAATGCCGTGCGGAAATTTTCGAGCCCGACGAACTCGGCCTGGAAGACGTTGAGGGTGGGTTCGGCTATCAGGCTCAAGTAGAGGTCGTAAGCGCCTGGGAAGAAGGTGATCGAAACCATCACCAGCACCATCGGCGCCATGAACCAGTACGGGAGGTAGTCGTTCCACAGATCCCGCAGTCTGGCGAGGCCCTGTGCGTTGGTCGTTTCTGTCTGTGTTGGTGTGCTCATGAATGCGTATTCAAAAAATTATCCACGTGTGATTTACTCCTCTGTGCCTCAGTTGTAGATGTCTTCGGCGGCCTTCGCTGCGTCCGTCATCGCCTTCTCGGCAGGCTTCTGGCCAGCGATGGCTTGCTGGAGTTCCTCCGAGTACCGCTGTCCCCACTCGGGGTACTTGCGGTCGAACGGGTCCGGCGACGAGACCCGAAGCGATTCGAGCGAGGCCTGTGCGTAGTCCTCACCGACTTTCTCGCGGTAGTCGTCGTTCTCCCAGACCGACTCCCGCACAGAGAAGACACCGCTGCTCTCCACGTTGATCCAGGTGTCGGTCGGCGGCGACGTCGCCCACTGCATGAACAAGAACGCCTGCTCGGAGTTCTTCGCGTTCTTTGAGGTCGAGATTTGCCAGTTGAACGCGTTGGGGTTCAGCTCTCCGCCTTCCGGCTTGGGTACCTTCGAGATTCCGACGGTGTCGGCCACTTTCGACTCGTCGTTCGTCAAGCCGCCCCAGAACATATTTGCGTCAGCGACGATGTGACCAGCACGGCCCTGTTGCATCGTCGTGAGGACGTCCGACCACGTCTGAGTCGATGCGCCCTGTGGTCCATAGTCCTGGAGCAGGCTGGAGTAAAACTCCGCTGCTTCGATTGTGCCCTGAGTGTCCAGTCCCGAGTCGTTCGGGAAGTCGGACCAGAGCTTGGTCCCCTTCTGGCGAAGAAGTGTGTTCAGGATGTAGATGTTCATCCCGTACCCCTTCTGGCCGCGACCGGCCGTCCCGACGATGTCGTCTTCCTCTTCGTTGATGACCTTCGCGTTCTCACGGTGATGTTCCCAGGTCTCGGGGACTTCGAGGCCGTGTTTGTCGTAGAGGTCCTTCCGGTAGAACTGGGTCTGGACTTCGACTGTGATCGGCAGTCCAGTCCAGGAGTCGCTGTACCCGCCACCGTGTGCCTGCCACCGGGACGACTCGAAGAGGTCGTTCGGCTTGTAAAAGTTCTCGTCGTACAGACTGCCGTCGTTCATGTACGGATCGAGGGGCTGGAGCCAGTCCTCGTGTCGGTACTGGTTGACCACCTGGTCCATGAAGAAGACGTCGAACTGGCCAGCACCGGTACTGACGTCAGTCTGGCGCTTGGTCCGGAACTGGTTCTCGGGGAGAATGTTCCAGACGACTTCGATTCCGGTGAGTTCCTCGAACACCGGGATGGCGGGCTTGATGGCCGACACCCACGGATGCTGGACTGCGCCGATATTGATCTGCGAGCCCTCGAACTGTTTCCAGTCGATGTCTGCGTCTTCGTATTTGCTCAGTGGGATAGCGAGGTCATCCGACCCCTCACTTCCGTTACTGTCGGTGGATTCACCGCTGTTCTGTGACTGTTCGCCGCCACGGGTACACCCCGCGAGGCTGCCTAGTACACCTAAACTCGTTGCCCCTGCAGCTTTCAGAAACCGTCGCCTGTTGTGTTCACTGGTCATGCCTGTTAGCCGTGTACTCAAACCAAGATAATCATCATAATTAATTCTTTCCCCCGATAACGAGTCGACCAGCTTCGGTTCTCAGTCACGACCGACCACGGATATTTAATTGTTCCAACGCAAACGTGTTACTGAAATGAATTGCGACCTCACAGGGAAGACGGCACTCGTCACCGGATCAGGGAGAGGAATGGGACGAGCGTCCGCGGAAGAACTGGCGCGAAACGGTGCGGATGTCGTCATCAACGATATCGACGCAACTGTAGCCGACGAGACTGCAGCGGACATTCGCGAACTCGGCGTCGACGCGATTGGCGTTCCCGCGGACGTAAGTTACGAAGCAGAAGTGGCTGCAATGGTCGAAACAGCCACGGACGAACTCGGACCAGTCGACATCCTCGTCAACAACGCAGGCGTAGGCGATTCAGGACCGTTCATGGATGAGACGTATGACGAGACCTTCGAGCTGAACCTCGACGTGCACCTCCGTGGAGCGCTGAACTGCACCCGGGAAGTCGTCGACGGGATGGTCGAACAGGAATACGGGAAGATAATCAATTTCACGTCGATCCACACGAAGAACGGCGTCGGAATGTCGCCCGCGTACGACGTCGCAAAGTACGGTCTTCTCGGGTTGACGAAGAGCCTCGCACTCGAACTCGGGCGCGAAGGAATCCGAGTCAACGCCGTCGCCCCGGGGTGGGCCAACACGAGAATGACCGAGGGATTCAGTGACGCGGTCACCGAACAAATCCTCGACAACAACCCGTTGGGGAGATTCGCTGACCCCGAAGAAGTCGCCGCTGCGGTTGCTTTCTTGGCCGCACCGGCGAGTGACTACATCAACGGCCACGAACTCCGCGTGGACGGTGGACAGGTTCCAATCGATAGCTGGCGACTGGACAATCGGTAGGCACCACCGTTGGCAGTCCCATTGGGGTGACACCAATATTTATGTACACAGTCCGATTGTGTTTGCGTTGAGTCAATCCGTGCAGTGACTCGGTCTCGACTTCGGCCGGAGACGCGTTCTTCGCTTCCGCCGTCGAGAGCAACCGAGTCTCACGACGAAACTAGAGCAATGACACAGATACACAACTCAGACACTCGAACTGAAAGAGCAACGAGCACCGGCACGCGGAGGCTCCGATGCGCGTAGCGTCACTGACAGACGTCGGTAAGATGGAGGTGCGTGAGCGAGAACAACCGAAACCGGAACCGGACGAGGTCGTGTTACGCGTCGGCGCGTGCGGCGTCTGTGCTACCGACCTCCACATGTACCACGGTTCTTACGCCGTCGACTTCCCGATAGTACTTGGGCACGAAAGCGCCGGAACCGTCACCGAGATCGGCGACGAAGTCAGTGGACTGGAGCCCGGTGACCGCGTCGCCATGAACCCCGCAGTGCCGTGTAACAACTGTTCGTACTGCAAGCGAGGAGAAACGAATCTCTGCGATAGCGCGACCGCGATTGGCGGTGCTGGCGACCGAATCATCGATGGTTCATTTGCCGAGTACGTTCGGGTCCCTGCGGGCAACGTCGAACAGATTGGCGACTTACCGTTCCGTCACGCAGCGCTCGCGGAACCACTCGGTTGCTGTATCCACGCTGCCGACCGGAGTGGTGCCGGTCAGGCAGACAGCGTCGCGCTGATCGGAGCCGGACCGATTGGTCTCTTGATGCTGCAGACACTCCGGAACCGCGGTGCGAGCCCGATTGCGGTGTCGGAACTCGACCCTGAACGCCGCGAACTCGCCGCCGAGATGGGTGCCGACATCGTCGTCGACCCCAACGATGGCGACCCCGTCGAAACGATCCGAGAGGAGATTGGCGAAGTCGACGTTGGCATCGAAGTCGTCGGACTGGTTCCTACCATTCAACAAGCCTACGATGTGACCGCCAAAGGAGGAAATACCTTAATCGTGGGTGTCCCAAAACAGGGAGAGACGATGGAAATCAACCCGTTCGACATCTACTACAACGATCTCGATATCAGGGGTACCTTTGCCCTCACTCAGGAGACGTTCGAACGGGCAGTATCGCTGCTCAGGCAGGGTCGTATCGACGTCGACACAATCGTGACAGAGGAGATCGGCCTCGAAGACATCCCGAGAGCGTTCGAACGAATGGAGAATAACGAGGGGCTGAAAAAAGTCGTCGTTCCCGGTGACGGCGAGTAACGTACCTGCTTCGTCCCACGCTATTTTCTTCCCCTTGTACAGTTATCTCTTGGGCACCATCACAGGCCAGTCCGTACGAACGGTTCCTCGGTAGCTGTCAACAGCGATGTGGATCGGTATCACGACGAGTGGTGTTCGCGATGACTGAGTGAACCGTCTTTCTCATCGATTACGCACACTCACGACGATATCGTTCGCTTCGGTATCGCTTGTCAGTGAACTCAGATTGAACGGTGCCCGAAAAGTGATCAGGGGGGCTCACACCAGATGTGCTTCCACGAGTGGTTTCTGGCGCACACTGACGGTCACTTGTTGGGTGATTGAAACCACTCATTTTCGATTAATTCAATGACCGAATGCGTAAAATCTACAGTAAACGATATGTCTGGTAACAATTTCCATGATGGCATGACTCTTGTTAGAGATGTACACACCAGAAATCGAAAGGGCTAGTGATTTACTTATAATCGCACGTATCGAACTTATTTTAATTTATAATATGCAACAATGAGTGACACTCATCACCCAGATACCTGTGTGGAGTGGCCTGTCGAATCGGTGGGTACGAGTTGTCATCGTGACTGCGTTCGCTGAGGACCTCCATCGAATGTTCAGGAGTACGGATGTTCTGCACCACCCATTACAGTGATACACCTGTAATGAAAAACGTCGCAGACTTCACAATTCTGCTCTCTCAATTGTGTCGGTTCCATTTACGGTAGTACATCTGTAATAATTGATTCCCTATGGATGCGATTCGTCTCTACTGATTCGTTGCTCACAGATCGTTGCTCGGCAGTCCAACAGGGTCGAGGAGTCTCTTCGTTCTCGATCTGAAAAATCTCGAACAGATCTGGACTGACCGCTGTCTCGAGTGGCAGGTCCAGACGAACACGTACGAAATGGGTGTCAGTACTATGATTTCGGCCACGACTCTCGCTTATTATTGACTGAAATATCTTGAACTAACCTAGAGATAAGCGATAGTAAGCAACTCTGCAGACTATCCTAATACTGTCGTGAACGTTCTGAGGACAGGATTCTACACATGTAGGTTGTTACCACACCACTCACTGAACATAGATATTGCGTATTACGCAGTTGATTTAACAAAAATTGGCGAATAGTAATCATGTGGGTCGCCCAAGCAACGCTCCAATACGAGCAGTAACCGACCGCTCGCCCCAATATTTTTATTTTCCGTCGGTGAATTCAGAGCGATGCCTGATTACAGTGCCGACTTCAGCGACAGTACCGTTGTGGTCACCGGAGCGACGTCCGGTATCGGACGCGAAATCGCCATTCGGTTTGCCGATGCGGGGGCGACAGTCCTAAACGCCGACATCGACGCCGAACCAAAAGACGCAGAGACACCGACCCACGAGGTCATTCGTCAACGAGGCGGGACAGCGGAATACGTACAGACCGACGTCTCGAAAGCGGCAGATATTCGGGAAGCCGTGGAATACGCTCACGAGTACGGCGGGGTCGACGTGATGGTGAACAACGCCGGTCTCTTCATCGGTGGCGGATTACTCGATATCTCAGAAGATGAGTTCGAGAAGATACACAACGTCAATGCCAAAGGGGTCTTCTTTGGATGTCAGGCCGCCGCCCAGGATATGATCGACCGAGGTGTCGAAGGAGCGATCGTCAACACGGCGTCGATCAGTTCGTTCGTCGCCCAGCGCGAGCAGATACAGTACGATTCGACAAAAGCCGCGGTGAAGATGATCACGCGCGGTGCTGCCCTCGAGTTGGCGGACCACGACATTCGCGTGAACGCAGTTGGCCCCGGGCAGATTGCGACAGAGTTCATCGACGGCTGGTCAGAGGAAGCACCGGAGGCTGCCGCGAGCGATGGGCTGATCAAACCGGTCCCGCTCGGCCGTGCAGGGAAACCTGCGGACATCGCGGGAGCAGTACTCTATCTCGCCAGCGATGACGCGGCATACGTCACCGGAGAAGTGCTCATGGTCGACGGCGGTTGGCGAGTGATCTAAACGGTACCGACGGCCGGGAGAACTATTATATTGGTGGACACAGTCAGGCTATCCGTAGCCAATGAACACTGCCAAGCTTCTCGATACTCCATCGGGGAATGCAGTAGTTGTAGCGCTCGACCACGGACTGAGCCTCGGAGCCCCAGAGGGCTTTAAGAAACCAGAGGCGACTCTCGAAACGGTCCTCCGCGGCGAACCGGACGCGGTTCTCGTCGGGCCGCACTTCGCCCGCCACTATTCAGACCAACTGAAGGAAGCCGACGTCGACATCATCCTCACGGCTGACGTCGTCACCTGGTCGACCAGTCCGGGTCGTGACCACGGTCAAGACCTCTGGACGGGAGCCTTTGACACCGAGTTTCTCAAGGAACTCGACCCAGTGGGCGTCAAGACGGTCCTCGTCTTCGGCCGTGACGACAACGAGACCTTCCGTCGGAACGTAGAGTACGTCAGTCAACTCTCCGAAGAGTTGCGCAATACCGATATTCCGCTCGTCGTCGAACCCGTTATGTGGGGTGAACGTATCCCTGACCAACTGGAGACAGACCCCGAGTTCGTCGCAGATGCGATGCGAATGGGATGGGAGTTCGGAGCCGACATTCTGAAGGCACCGTACACCGGTAGCGTCGAGTCGTTCGAGCCGATCGTGGAGAATGCACCCGTCCCCGTGATGATACTGGGTGGGCCGGCGACTGGAACCACTCGTGGAATGCTCGAATCTGTCGAAGGGGCGATGGACGCCGGTGCTCGTGGACTAATGATTGGACGGACGATTTGGAAGTCGGACGATCCCGAGCGGACCGTCGAGGCACTCATGTCCATCGTCCACGATGGCGCAACAGTCGACGAAGTCTGGGGATCCGCGGAGTCTGCCGCTGTCCCTGACGGGGGAGAAAATTAAATACCTGTCACGGAAACACAGTTCTATGACTGGTGCATCGACGCGGCGACCTCGTGTTCGCTGGGGTGTGACGAGATGACTACACCCGAGGAGCGTCGTCGATCAGTAACCGAGTTGATCACGAAACACGGTGGTCTTTCGGTCGAAGAACTCGCCTCGCGTCTCGAGGTGTCGCCATCGACGATACGACGTGACCTGTCTAACCTCGACGAGAGGAATCTCGTCGAGCGAACCCATGGTGGGGCCGTCCCAGTGACGAACGTCGGTGTCGAGCGGTCGTTCGACCGGCGGATGGTCCAACATCTCGAACGCAAACAAGCGATTGCGGAACGAGCAGCCAAGGAGGTCCAGAACGGGCAAGTACTCTACTTCGATGCAGGTACGACGACGATGCAGGTCGCCAAGGAGTTCACGAACGACGACTCGATTATCTCCGTCACGAACTCCCCGTTATTACTGCCCGAACTCGCGAAAGAAGGAGGGACAGTCAAATCGACAGGGGGTGAGTACCGTCCCGAGACCAAGGCGCTCGTTGGCCCGAGTGCAGAGGAATATATCCGGAGTTCCCACTTCGACCTCGCGTTCCTCGGTATCAATGGAATCGAACTCGACGGGACGCTCTCGGCACCGAACGAGTCTGAAGCGGAACTCAAACGCCTCGTGGTGGAACACGCCGCTCGGACAGTCGTCGTGACCGTCACCCAGAAGTTCGACGAACAGAGCTTCCGACGATTCGGCTCGATCGAAGACGTCGACCTCTTCATCACCGAAAGTCGAGTCCCCGACGACTACCGCGACTTGTTCGAGGAGACGGCACTCGTCGAAAATCTCTACAGGTAACCTGGGCGCAATACTTATTTTTCAGGCGTCGGTGGCTTACCACATGTTTGGTTCGAGAGAGGTTATCGACCTCACCAACCCGATTAGCGCAGGCATTCCAGTGTGGCCGAGTTTCCCGCAAGTCGAGCTCGAACAGACGTCGATCGCCGCACGTGATGGATTTACCATGGAGCGCATCGAGATGCGGAGTCACACGGCGACCCACATCGACGCGCCAGCACACTTCATTCCCAATGGCAAGACGTTGGACGACTTCTCCATCGAGCAGTTCATGGGCGAAGGCGTGGTTATCGACTTGACGCCGAAAGAACCCGAGGAAGCAATCACCCGTGCTGATATCGAAGCGTACGAAGCGGACATCCAACAGGGTGACGTCGTCATGCTCCACACGGGCTGGGACGAGTACTACGGCCAGACTCCCGAGTACCTCTTCGAGTTCCCCTACTTGACCGGGGAAGCCGCGGAGTACCTCGTCTCGCTCAACCCGAAAGCGGTTGGGACGGAGGGAGGGAGCGTCGGCGGCTGGTACGACGAAGTTCCCGCTCATGGTCCAACAACCGACGTCCACCCGGCCGACTCACACCTCCCGCTGCTGGAGAACGATATCATCCCCATCGAGGAAGTTCGCAACCTGGACGAGGTCCTCGATGGCGCCGACAGTCGGCGTGCCGATTTCTTCTTCCCGCCACTCAACGTGCAGGGAACGGGTGGCTGTTCAGTCCGCGCCTTCGCGCTGGTTTAGTCGCCTGTCGTCGAAGAGAAAGTTCTCGGCCTGATTTCAGACCATCTCGGCGGCGATGGCCACTGCGTCGAGCATGCTCTGTTCGGACGCGACTCCCTCGCCGGCGATGTCGAAAGCCGTTCCGTGGTCGACACTCGTGCGGATGATCGGAAGTCCGATAGTGACGTTGACGCCGCTCACTGCGTCGTCCTCGCCAGTGAACCCGAGCATCTTGATAGGGATGTGCCCCTGGTCGTGGTACATGGAAACGACACAATCGAACTCACCGGCGGCCGCGCGGACGTAGACCGTGTCGGGTGAGTAGGGGCCTGTCACGTCTACACCCGTCTCGGCGACGCGTTCGACGGCCGGTTCGATGTGGGCTGCTTCTTCGTCACCAAGGAGTCCACCGTCACTCGCATGGGGGTTCAATCCAGCAACTGCGATAGTCGGGTCGTCGATGCCGAGGTCACCCAACGCCTCCGCAGTGACCCGAATCGTCGATTCGACTCCCTCAGTTGTAAGACTCGAACATGCCTCTTGCAACGGTATGTGCGTGCTCACGTGTGTCACCTTCAAGTCGTCTTCGACGAGCATCATCGAGTACTCTTCAGTGTCAGTGTAGTCTGCGAGCATTCCCGTGTGGCCTGCGTACTCACTTCCTGCCATTCGAGTTGCCTGCTTGTTGATGGGGGCGGTGGTGATTGCGTCGATTTCCCCTGCTTGAGCTAGTTCGATTGCTCGCTCGATGTACGCGAGACTCGCTTCACCGTTCGCTTCCGAGAGTTCCCCGTACTGGTGGTCGCTGACGTTGGCCAAGTCTACGACGGGCAGTACGTCGGGGTCGCCGTCTGCTTCTGCTGGCGACGTCACGCGTCTGACGGAGAGGTCGGGCGCGAATCGATTGGCCGCGTCGACGAGCACCGAGCGATCCCCGATGACGACGACCCTCGCAGTCTCGACCAACTGTGGGTACGCTTTGACGATGACTTCGCTTCCGATACCTGCGGGGTCACCCATGGTAACCCCGATGGTAGGACGTTCTTCACTCATTAGCAAGACCGAGACGAGCGAGCGACTTAATTATTGCCTGCTCGTCGCCAAATCCGCCAGCCTTCGTGATGACCGTCGCACCGTCTGCAACGCCACCGACGACGGACGCAAGTGGAATTCCCGGTTCAACGGCGTCGCCAGACATTCTGAGGGCCAGCGCTTCCAATCGGTCGAGGACGGCGATGGCTGTCGCCCCACCAGTGAGAAAGAGATTCGAAGGCTGACCATCTCGGACTACATCCGCAGCAGCCGTTGCGAGGGCATCCGTGACCCGACGCCGGACCATCGTATCGTCGACGCCGGCCTGTTCACCGGCTGCTAGTGTTCGCTCGACGTCGCTTCCGTTCTCAGCACTGTGCAGGAGGACGCCACCATGTGTATCGACAGCGGCCATCCCTCGCGACGAGAGGTCGGCACCGGCAGCAGACGGGTCGGTCACAGCCAACTCGAGATCGAGTTTCCGACGGCGTTCTCGTGAGAGACCGTCGATTTGCGCCAGCGTCTCTGGAGCGACACTCCCAGACACTCCGACGGCGGTTCGAGTCTCGTCGATATCGATTCCCGTGCCTGATGCAGCCCCCGGGACGAGGATGTGACGGGCAAGACCGCCCGAGCCAACGAACAGGCATTGCTCGGTGAGGTCAGCACCTGCGTTCGCCACCGCGGTCAGGTGCGCTTCAGTCAGAGCGTCACAGGTGACGACCAGTGGTTCGTCATCCGAACGCATCGACACCAGCGCTTCTCGAACGGCAGCGCTCCCACGGGCGACTACCTCGACGCCCAGATGTTCCGTCGCGTACTCACTCTCCGCGAAGAACTCGGAGAGTGCGTCGTGTGGAGGCGGGCGCTCGGCGTCTTGCCCGGCGGGCGTGTCAGTTACCAGTTGCCCGTTCACCAGGTGATATCCACCCGCCGTCAAGCGGCCGTTGGCGGGGAACGCAGGCGCGACGAGAACGAAGTCTGCACCCACAGCCTCGAGTGCCGCTTCTACCTCGACCCGGACGTTCCCGCGGAGCGTCGAGTCGACCTTCTTGAAAACGACAGCTTCGTCGGCTTCTTCGAAAGCGGTCTGTACGCGTTCTGCAGCCACTTCTGGTGCCGCGTATCGCGACTCCGTGTTGACGACGAGGACGTCGCTCTCTGGCATCGAGGCGTCGTGCCGGGGTGAAACCACGACGCGGGTGTCGTATCCGCGCTTCGCAAATTCGTGGCCTGCATCACAGCTGCCGGTCAGGTCGTCAGCGACGACCACACACTGGGTCACGGCTGTCCCTCAAATTTTCGCTGATCTCGGCTGTCCAGGAGTGGAACGTACCGGTTCATAGTCTGTATGATGGATGCGCCGTAAAGAAAGGTTCGCACGCGTTCGTCTTCGGGTTCGATTGCCCGCTCTCAGCGCATGCTTCAGTGGGTTACCAGTCCAGTGGGTTACCAGCCGTATCTTCTGACCTGGCTGGCCGATCGAGATGAGACGGGAGTAACACCTAAGGTGGTCATGTGTCTTCGTGTAGATACCAATGGAGTTCGATTTTCCAGACCGTGACCGGCTGGAAGCAACCAACGACGTCGAGGTATCCGACTTACCCCGCGCGTACCGAGTGAGTCGGGCCCGAGACCAGCCGACCATCACGGACGTTGCGGAGGCCGCACGGAACGCGCTCGACGACATCCCGGAGGTAGAAGCACTCGAACCGGGAAGCACTGTCGGCATCACAGCTGGGAGTCGTGGAATCCACGACCTTCCCGCCGTCCTCGAAGCGATCGTCGCCAAACTACAAGAACACGACCTCGACCCGTTCGTGTTCCCTGCGATGGGGAGTCACGGTGGGGCGACCCCCGAAGGGCAGCGTGAGACGCTCAAAGCACTCGGAATCACACCCGAACGCCTTGGCTGCGAGATTCGTTCCTCGTTGTCCGTCGAGGAAGTGGCGACCGACTCTCAGGGATGGCCCGTCTACGCGGCCGAAGATGCACTCGAAGCCGATGCGGTCCTGCTAGTGAACAGGGTCAAACTCCACACCGACTTTCAGGGGGATATCGAAAGCGGTCTCTGTAAGATGGCCGTCGTCGGACTCGGGAAGCAACGTGGGGCCGACACGATGCATAACGCTGCACTGGACCGAGGCTTTGCGAATGTAATCCCGGAGTGGGCGGGTATCCTCGTGGACGAGACCCCCATCGTTGGCGGAGTCGGCATCATCGAGAACGCTGCCGAACGAACAGCCGCCATCGAGGGTCTCCCCGCACACAATATCCTCGAAGAGGAACCGGAACTCCTCTCGCGGTCAGCGGAGCTCTTCCCAGAACTCCCCGTCGACGACCTCGATTTGCTCGTCGTCGACGAGATGGGCAAGGAAGTGAGCGGAACAGGACTCGACACGAACGTCGTCGGTCGGGTCTGGTTCCACGGCCAAGCCGAACCGGCGGAGCCATCGATGACCCGCGTCTACGTTCGCTCTCTCACCCCTCCTTCCCACGGCAACGCCCTCGGAGTCGGGCTTGCGGACCTCGTTCACCGCGACCTCGCGTCGGAGATCGACTTCGGAGACACGTACGTCAACATCGTAACCAGCGGTGAGTCGTCTCGTGCGAAACTCCCGTTCGTCGTCCCCAGCGACGCGACGGCGTTCGTCCTCTCAGCGTCGATGACCGGCGTCTCCAGTGCCGACGAGCTCCGAATCGCTCGCATCGAGAACACGATGACGCCCGACGAACTGTGGGTATCGGAGTCCGTCCTCGAAGAACTTGCCGGCCGAGATGACATCACCATCCACGAAGACCGACCGTGGACGTTCGACGAGGAGGGGAATCTCACGATGCCATTGGATTCCGAGTCTCCCGACTGAGACTGAGGTATTCGTTCACGTCCATTTATTCGAACAGTGCTCTCCGGGGTAAACACCCGAACCACCGTTACCTATTTATTATTGTATTTGACATTTCCTATTATTCCGCTATTCAGAGTCGCATTCCTATGACGACAGACCTCACCTCCTGTTCTCCTTCACGATTAAAGATTTATTAGATGGTGACGTGAGTATTCACTAATGGTTGACAGCGAGAGCACCCCGAGTGAAACGGCCGAGAGTGTTCGTTCCTGCCGCGAGCAGTTCTCGACCCAACCTCGGGACCACACAGTTCTGTTTGGTTTCGACGGCATCATCGACACGGTCCGCGAGATGATTGCAGAACGGGAAAGCATGGAGACGGTGTCACTCATACGAGAACTGGACACCCTCGGAACGAAGATCGACGACTCCGTGGCTTCGGAAACGTCGCTCACCATCGAATGGATAGATCGCGGGACACGGACAGGGGGGCACGTCTGCCATCTTTCACGCGTCTTCGGCCGATGGGGGTGCGACCCGATAATGGTCGGGACGTTCGGCGATCCGATGCGGTCGGAATTCGAGGCTGCGTTCGCCGAGAACACGACGTACTCCATCGGTGAGCCCGGAACGACCGATGCGGTCGAATTCAACGATGGGAAACTCATGTTGACCCAGGCAGGTGACTACCGTGAATTAGACTGGGAGACACTCGACGACCGCCTCGGTCACGATATCCTCGCCGAGCAGCTCGAAGAGGCTGACCTGTTCGGGATAGGCTACTGGTCGATGATTCCAAATCTCCCAGAGATCCTCACCGGACTGGCTGACGACATCTGGCCAACCCTGTCGAACCCCCCATCGAACGTCTTCTTCGATCCGGCCGATATCCGCAACCTTACGCAGGAGCAGTTTGCGCACGGCTTCGATTCGTTGCAGTCCCTGAACCAACGGGTGCCCGTGACGCTCAGTGCGAATCGAGGCGAGACTCAAGAACTCATCGCGAGTGGCGGTGGATCGGTCGACAATGGGTCGATGCTCGACCTTGCGGCGACTGCACGTGATATCGTCGGGGTCGATACGGTCGTTTCACACGGTGCAAGTGCGTCGGCGATGGTCACCGACCACGAGCAGGCTTTGGTGGAGACACTGCACATCGACGAGCCGGAAATCGTGACCAGTTCGGGAGACCACTTTAACGCAGGAGTGTGCCTCGGGTTGTTAGAAGGGCTCGACGTCCAAGCGACCACGGCGCTGGGGAACGCAGTGGCTGGTTCGTTCATTCGAAACGGTGAGTCGCCCACGTTGGCGACGGTCGAATCGTTCCTCGAGGAGTATGAAGAACACGTCTAACACATCGTAGCGCTTGTTCAGACTGGAATGTAGTATCACACGCAACGTACTTTTCTCGAGATATTCTGATGGCCGACAGAACAGCACAAATATCTCTCTTGGTCCAAACCGTGTCGGTGGAATTTCACAGATTTAATATAGAGAAATAGGATACATCCCAACTCCACGTTCTCATGCCCTGTTTTTACTAATTGCACTTGTGTGTTTCCCACTCCCACATAAGCCAAAATGTTAACAAAATGGTGGGAAATCGTAGAACGATGATAATCACACATTCAGAATTACCCGAACAAAGGGCAAGAGGGTTACTCCCCAGAGAAGGCGTGTTTCTGGGGTCTATCCAGGGGGTTGGACGCGGACGTTTGGTCTATCGAGGAAGTTTGAGAGAACACAACGCTGCAAGAGCTCCCAGATAACTCTCCACCAACTAGCCGTTGTCTACTTGCAGGACATCGCACGAAGCGAGATCACGTCAGGTGACGAGGACACTGATGGCCCGGCGTACAGTTGGCTCACAAAACACGGATATTGGTAACGGGAGATTACAACGTACGAGGGTTGTCGTCATATCTTTCGGTACAGAAGTAACGAGATCAATTCTATTTTCGTCTTACCGGTCTGGTTCACTACGATGTTCTGTGTACCAGCGTGGTTCGGGCCATTGAAATCCGCCCACGCGGTAGACGTCGAAGACTCCTTGCTCGATATCGTCTCGGATGATCTCAACAGTCTCCTCTTCGAGACTCACGAAGTGACAAAGCGGGTGGCCCGGATACGTGACCGCGTTCTCCGAGACACCGATGACGAGACCAGTCGAAGGGGCACGGACCACTTCGACGTGGTCCTTGAAGTGGTCAGAGATGGTGAATAACGTGTCACCCTCTTCGACGAGTGGGTGCGGACCCCACTCCATCTCGACGAGTCCAGCATTATCAGCGCGAAGCCACCGCTTTTCGCCACCACGGGCAATCACACGAGTCCATCCAGGCCACGAAACTGGTCGGTCGGGGAGAACGTCATGTTCTGCAAGTACGCTTGCAACGCAGTGAAGCGCCCGATCGAGATGTGCAGTCTGGAACCGGAGCGCACGTCCCATCTCCACCGTAACTGTCGGAATGCCGTCACTGCAAGCAACTCTCCGTAGGGTTCCAGCCGAACCTTCGCCATCCAGAATAACACTTGTCCCGAACGCTCGGGCGACCCGTTCGACTGCCGGGTCGCGCATGTCTGCGCGGACGTGGTACATCGTCGCTCGATTGCGCGTCGACGTGTGGAAGTCGAGGCCGAGGTCGCACTTCGAGATGAACTCCTCGTAAATCGTATTCGCGAGCCGCTTGGCCATCGTACTGCGCGAATTTCCCGGGAAGGACCGGTTGAGGTCCTCGTCGTAGATGGGGACGTACCGCTGTTGTGCGAGGAACCCCGGGACGTTCAAGACGTGGAGACAGACAAGTGTCCCGTCGATCGCTTCGGGAGCGTACTGATTCGCCACTTCCTGAACGATTTTGACGCCGTTGAGTTCGTCACCGTGGACCGCAGCGGTGAGAAAGACGCGCGGTCCGTCCGACTCACCGTTGATAACCGTAACAGGAATCTCGATGGGGTCACCGTGATACGTCTCACTGCACTCGAAGCGGAAAGTTCGCTTCTCACCCGCCTCGACGGTCTGGCCACCGAGGGAAATCGAACCTGCGGTCATCGTGACGCCTCCGTGGTGCGAGAGGTGGACTCGTTCGGTTCATGTTCATCGGTGGCCGTGGTCGAGGCTACCGAAACCGTGTCCTGCAATCCATCGACTTCGACAGCTCCAGCGAATTCGTCGCCATCGACGAGCAGGGTGTTCATGCCGAAAGGTCGACCCCCCTGAGTCGTCGGGCGTTCACCGCGACGATGATGGTCGACAGCGACATGAACACCGCGCCGATTGCTGGCGACAGGAGGATGCCGATGGGTGCGAGAATCCCAGCGGCGAGTGGGAGCGCAAAGACGTTGTATCCGGTCGCCCAGACGAGGTTCTCCTGCATCTTCCGGTAGCTCGCCTTCGAGAGTTTGATGAGGCGGACGACGTCCAGTGGGTTGTTGTCGACGAGGATGATATCACCGGACTCGATGGCGACGTCCGTGCCCGACCCGATTGCGATACCGACGTCAGCACGAGTCAACGCTGGTGCGTCATTGACGCCGTCACCCACCATCGCGACCAGTTTTCCTTCGGACTGGAGCTGTGCAACTTTCGTGTCTTTTTCTTCGGGCAGAACCTCAGCGAAGTACTGGTCGATCCCGAGTTCTTCGGCGACTGAACGTGCGACGTCTTCGGAGTCACCCGTCAGCATCGCCACTTCGATACCCATCTCGTGCAGCGCATCGATAGCTCGACGACTCTCATCGCGAATGACGTCTGCGAGCGCGAACGCTGCAACGATTTCGGACTCACCCTGAACGAGATAGATGACGGATTGTGCATTCGCTCCCGCTTTGGATGCGAACGCTGCAACATCCTCTGAGCGCTCGATGTCGAGCGTCTCGATGAGATTCGGGCCACCAACATGTACTGTCGAACCGTCTACAGTCGCTTTGACGCCGAGGCCACGGAGGTTTTCGAAGTTCGACACACTCGCTCGTCGGATGCCACGTTCTTCTGCGGCGTTCCTGATGGCGCGAGCAATCATGTGCTCTGAGTCGCCTTCGACACCGGACGCAACTTCGAACACTCGTCGTTCGTCCCAGTCTCCCGCAATCTCGACGCTGACGACCCCCTGTTCACCTTTGGTGAGGGTGCCTGTCTTGTCGAACATCACGATATCCAGATTTCGGGCTTCCTCCATGGCGATTCGGTCGCGGATGAGCATTCCATTCTGGGCAGCCGTCGACGTGTTGATGGCGACGACTAGCGGGACTGCGAGACCGAGGGCGTGAGGGCAGGCGATGACGAGGACGGTGACAGCACGTTCGAGGACGTTGATGTTGAATCCAATTGCGACGGTCCACGCGATAGCCGTGATTCCCGCGACTGCCAGTGCGATATAGAAGAGCCAGCCAGCCGCTTTATCCGCGAGTAACTGTGTCCGAGACTTCGACTGTTGGGCCTCCTCGACGAGACGCATGATTCCTGCCAGGGCCGTCTCGTCACCGGTCTTCGTCACGCGGACGCGAAGACTCCCGTCTTGATTGACTGTTCCAGCGATGACCGATTCGCCGGGTTCCTTGTCGACCGGTCTCGATTCACCGGTAATCATCGATTCGTCTACTGACGAGTCTCCTTCGACGACGTCGCCGTCCGCGGGGACAGACGCACCCGGGCGAACGAGTACGACATCGTCCTCGATGAGTGTCGAAACGGGGACTTCTTCGGTATCTCCACTTTCAGTTACCCGCTCAGCAGTATCTGGCATGAGTTTCGCCAACTCGTCGAGTGCACCCGAGGCCTGTCGGACCGAGCGCATCTCCATCCAGTGGCCCAAAAGCATGATGTCGATAAGCGTGACCAGTTCCCAGAAGAACGGCGTCGTCCCTTCGATGAACAGACTGGCCAGCGAGTAGACGAACGCGACAGTGATCGCCAGTGAGATGAGCATCATCATCCCCGGTTCACGGTTTTCGAGTTCCGTGCGGGCCATCGAGAGGAACGGAAGGCCACCGTATGCGAAGATAACTACCGACAGAACTGGGGTAATCCAGACGCTCCCCGGGAACGTGGGTGCGGTGTACCCGAAGACATCCTGAATGAACTCGCTGAAGTAGATGACTGGAATCGAGAGGACGAGCGAGACCCAGAACCGCTGTCTGAACATCTGTTCGTGTCCGGTGTGGTCGGTATGGGCTCTGTGGTCGTCGCCATGGTCGTGCATCTCAGGAACGTGTTGTTCGTGTTCCTGATGCGCGCTGTGAGAGTCGTGTACGTGCTCTTCGCGTTCTTTGTGCTCTTCGTGTACGTGGTCTCCTGTTGAGTGGTGCGTGCGTCCAGCACCATCTTCGTGGGGTGTTTCGGTACTCTCGTGGTGGTGCTCTTCTTCCGGATGTTGTGATCCGTTCGAGTGATTGCGGTTGGTGTCGTTCATATATTGTCTAACGTTCTCTATGCACATGGAGTTGTCCGAGAAGAGAGCACACCAGTACAGAACCCACAACTCAACGGTGCTTTCGAAGTAACTCTCAACCCGATGCAACACTGAGAGGCGACTGTATGCCGACGAACTCCACTATTCGCCTCCTCCGACACGCTACACTCCTCGTGGCGTTCGAGAACACCACATTCCTCGTCGACCCGATGTTGGCGTCTCCCGGTTCGAACCCACCGATACAGGATACACCGAATCAACGCGACAATCCACTCGTTCCGATGCCTGCCGTCGACTTGACGTACGATGCTGTCGTGGTCACGCACCGTCACACGGACCATTTCGACGAGGCTGCAAAAGGAGCGCTCGAAACCGACGTTCCGTTGTTTTGTCAACCGGCCGAAGCGGAGGCATTCGTCGAAGACGGCTTCACAGATGTCCGGCCAATCGATGACGTAGCGGTATTCAACGGCATCATCATCTACCGAACCCCCGGCCGGCATGGACACGGCGAACTCGCAGAGAGGATGGCACCAGTTTCAGGGTATGTCTTCGATTCTGACCAGACGCTCTACATCGCGGGAGACACCATCTGGTACGACGCGGTTGCAGAGACACTCGACCGGTTCGACCCCGACACGGTCGTCCTCAACGCCGGCGAAGCGCGATTCACTCACGGCGAACCGATTACGATGGGAGTACCAGATGTCGCTGCCGTTCGGGAGGCGACCGGCGGCCAGGTCATCGCCGTCCACATGGAGGCCATCAATCACTGTTTGCTCACGCGCGACGAGTTACGAGCGAATACAGAGAACGTCCGCATCCCAGACGACGGCGAGCTACTCACGCTATAACCGACTGACGACCCTGCTTGACTTCGTCCTCTCGCCAGAGCCTCTGAACGGACGAGAAAGCCCCTCTTCGAGAGTTGGAACTCTCGATTTGAAACTGGACGTCGGATAATCCTTCTCAGACACAGATGGCACAGACGTTCCGACCTGCCATCGGTGAGTGGCCACCCGCGGTGAGGTTTTTCAGCAGTCGACCCATACTTCTCTCTAATGGCAGAAATCGATGTCGACGACCTCCTCCCGAACGAGCGCGTTAAACAATCCGTGCTCGCTGGAGACGTGACACAGCTCACTCGCGGCGCGTCGAACCGCTACGCCGACGAAGGCGATACCTTCGAACTCGACGGTGAACCGTTCGAGATAGTCGGCGTCACGAAACGAACACTCGGTGACTTCACTGATGCCGACGCCCGAAGAGAGGGGTCGCCATCGCTCGAATCCTACAAACAGCGGATGGAGCGCGTCCATCCCGGTCCCTTCGAATGGGACGATAGCGACGAAGTCGTCACCTACAGATTCGAGCGGCAACAGAACTCGTGAGCGAGAGTGTGGGGTTCAACAGAATCACGAAGCGGGTGGTGACGTGACCAGTGAAACACTCCCAGTCGAACACCTCTCACCACTCGCAACGCTCGTCGACGAGGTACTCGCACGCGTCGGATACGAGATGGCCACCGTCACCAGGATCGTCGACGATGCTGTCCCCGGATACGGTGGCCTGTTCGACCCTGCGACCACGTCGACAGAGTTGCGGCGAGCGCTCGAAGTCCTCTTGGAATCAGGAATCTCTCGGCCACCAGCACCCAAGCAGACAGGCGAATCCTTTATCCTCTACGTCGATGGGAGTTCACGCGGCAACCCGGGGCCCGCGGGTGCAGGTGCTGTCATCATGGATGCCGAGGAAAACGAACTCGTTCGTCTCGGTCGCCCCGTCGGCTCTCACTCTGGAAATAACATGGCCGAGTATGTCGCTCTCCAACTCGGCCTGTCGCAACTGCTGGCACGCTACGAACCTCGCGATTTAGAGGTACGTATCGACTCGATGACAGTCATCCGCGACGTCTGGCAGGGCGACGACCCGACTGAGCCAGGCGTCGAGGCGTATAGTGAGGCTATCGAAACGGCTCTGGCATCCATCCCGAAACACCGGTACACGCATCTGGCAGATAGTGACTCGAACCCCGCGGATGCGCTGGCGACAGTCAGTGCCGACATCGCAGCGCTTGGGCCCTGAGGATGTACTGGTGCAATCAGGTATCTTACAATCTCTGTGCGACGACGAGTGTTTCTTCCGTTTGAACCGATTTACGGGGGTGGTAGAGCCCCTTCAGGACACCCACCACCCTCGCGAATGAACACGCGAGCCCTCAGAAGAGTAGGAACACCGGAAAATATCCGCCCACGTCGCCTGAATCCGCCGAGGTTATCACTCGCGTCGAGAACCGTCTCTCATGGAAATCGCAGTTACGGGTGGACGTGGTCAGACTGGACGGTGGGTCGTCGACCAACTCGTCGAAGACCATTCGGTCACGTGTCTCGACCTCGAGCACCCCGGTACCGGCGGCCATCCAGAAGTCGACTACCTGGCACTGGACCTCACAGACCAGGGAAGCGTGTTCGACGTACTCACAGACCTCGAACCGGACGCTGTCGTCCACTGGGCGGCGATTCCGGCTGCTGGAATCAAAACCGGTGTCGACACGTACAGAAACAACACACTTGCAGCACACAGTGTTCTGACGGCCGCCGGTCGTATCGGCGCACAGGTCGTACAGGCGTCCTCAGACGGTGCGTATGGCTTCTTCTTTGCCGACGAGACGCCAGTTCCGGACGAACTTCCAATCACCGAAGAACACGCACTTCGGCCAGAAGACGACTACGGACTCTCGAAAATCGTAACTGAAGAAATTGGGAAGACGATTGCACGACGCGACGATATCTCCGTTACATCGATTCGTCCATCGTGGATTCAACTCCCTGGTGAGTACCCGTGTCGTGACGACGAGTACACTTCGAACCTCGACGCAGGTGCTGGAAACTACTGGTCGTACGTAGATGTTCGCGATGTCGCTGAGATGGTCGAAGCCGCGCTCACAGCCGAGGTAGATGGACACGAGGCGTTCAACTGTGTCGCCCCAGACAACGCGCTTGGTCGTCCACTTCGAGAACTAATGATAGAGCAATACGGAAGCCTTCCAGAGAACTGCTCTGTCGAGGGTGACGCGTCAGCGTACGATACCTCGAAGGCCAGCGAGGTCCTCGACTGGGAACCCACTCGGTCGTGGCGAACCGCCGCCGACGAATCGGTCGACATACCGACCATCTGAGCCAACACAGAGAATCTGAGCTTACATCGAGAATTCGAGCCCACACCGAAAATCTGGGCCCACACAATCACTCCGTACTGTTGAGCAGTACTGCCCGCCCTATTCTTCCATCACGCCCTTGACTATCTCGACGATGTCCGACTGCGAGAGTGGGTCGATATCGACGCGGCGTGCGTTAGCAGTGTAGAAGATACTCGCCGACACGTCCCGGTTCGAAAACCAGTCATTCAACACGTGGTAGTACACACTGAGCTGTTTTCGATATTCGTCTTCGCCGTGCCGACCAAGGTCGGTCTTGAAGTCCACGATTTCGACGTCGTTGGGGCGAATGTGGACGAGGTCGACGATTCCCGAGATTGTAACCTGTTCGCCATCGACAGTGAGCGGGAGATAGGCAGTCTCTTCGACACGGAGTTCACCATCGAGTGAGTCGATAAACTCCTTGATGTGCTGCTCATTGTCGTTCGATGGCTCGACAGCTTCACCGAGTGCATACCCCTCAGCGAACTCGTGTGTGCGTGTTCCGAAATCGGTGCCTCTGCCGTCTTCGACCCCCTCGAACACGTCGTCTCGCATCAGGGTGTGTGGCGAGTGTCCGATTGGTCCATCTGGGGTCGGGATAGAAATCTGGAGGTGTGCCTGTGTCGTTTCACTGACGGCGGCAGCTTCGACAGCGGGTTCGACCGTCTCGATTTCGACTGGTAACGCTTCGAGGAATGTATTGGGCGTCTCACCCGCCGAAAAGATGACGTGGCTTTTCGCGCGGGTAATTGCCACGTAGAGGAGTCGTCGCTCTTCGTCGTATCCACGCGGAAGGCACTTCCGAAGAACGTCGGTCCGCCAGTTGTCGTAGTTGTGTGGGTAACCGTGGTCGTCGTCGTAGTGTTTCCGCTGTCGCAGTCCAATCGGGTCGTCAAACGTAATCGCGTTGCTGTTCCCGCTAGACGGCGGAAATCGACGGCTGTTCATATTCGCGAGAATCACGATTTGGTGTTCGAGCCCTTTCGCCGCGTGGATGGTCTGGACAGTCACCGAGTTCGTGCCAGCGCTCGCGTGAACCTCCTGTGTGCTTCCGTCTTCGATTCCACGTTCGATGAACCGAATGAGGTCGCCTCGAGTTAGCGTCGTCGCGTTGTGGACTGACTGAATCGTCGTCAACAACACGTCTGCATGGACTCCGTCGAAGTCGTAGCGGGAGAAGACACGCTGCGCAACGCCACCGACTGACGCTACCGACGCCAGAGACGTTTTGAACGCCTCCATGGCGGTGGGATACCCTTCGGTATCGAGGATGTGTTTGACTTCGTCGAGCGTGTAGCCTGCGGCTTCGAGAACGACTGCCCACCCACGTTCCGAGTCGGAATCGAGGATACGCAACCACGCTAACAGCAGTTTCGCGTGGTCCGACCGGAACAACTCGATCCCACCTTCGTACGCCATCGGCAACCCGTACTGCTCTGCGGCAGAGAGCAGTTCTCTGCCAAAGTCTCGTGTCCGAGTGAGGACAGCGATATCTTCGTAGTCAGGAACGCGAAGTTCGCCGTCTGCTTCGACCTGATACGCCTCGTTGCCCACGATATCCTGAATTTTCGTCAACACCGCTTCGTGCTCGTCTTCGTGTTGTATCGCCTCGATGTGTGAGTTCTCGTGAGACGCGTTCGACGAGAGCGACACGATTCGGTCTTGAACCGTCTTTACGTCGATGCTCTCTCTGCTTGCCGCGGGAGTCACGAGGCTGTGTTCGGAGAAATCGAGAATGGCCTGTGTCGAGCGGTAGTTCTCTACGAGTTCGATATCGGTAATTGGCCGCGTCGTCCACGACACACGCTCGTAGTCGTCGTTCAATTCGCCGACGAACCGGTCTAATCGGGATTCGAACTCGGTGATGTTCTCAACTGCGGCGTACTGGAAGGAGTAGATACTCTGTTTCCAGTCACCGACGACACAGATGTTGTTCGTCTCGGCCAGGAGGAGTGCGAGTTTGAACTGAATCTCACTCGAATCCTGAAACTCGTCGACCATCACATACTCGAAGGCGATGTCGTCACGGAGTTGGTGGTCTTCACAGAGCAAGACGAACGCGAACAGTTGGAGGAATCCAAAGTTGAGATAGTTACGACTGAGTGCGAATTCGAGGTACTCGTAATAGACGTCGTGGACGAAGTTTGTGAGGTCCGTTCGGTCTTCGTCGAACACGGTGTTTGCCAGTTCACTTGGCACTTGCTTCGTCCCTCGACCACGTATTTCAGCGCGGTCGGGCGCGTCTGGGAGGTAGCATCTGTTGGTCCCGTATCGACTGAGTTTCGACCGAAGTTTCGACTGCTTGCGTCCATCGTTTCGAGGCTGATTTATCTCGTCAAAACGGGCGCGGAACGCTTCGAAATCGCCATCCAGATGTCGCTCGCCGTTTCGGTACCACCCATCAGCAGTCGGAAAGACCCCTTTGGCCGCGAGTTGATTGACCAACCCGAGCAGTTCGACCGGGTTGGTAACCGCACGGAAGAAGTCGTCGTACTCGGGATGGTCGTCGCTGAATCGTCTGATGTATTCGCGGAACTGTGCTCTTTCGACGTTCTCATCTTCGAGGACGCGCGTCGACCCAGTGATTCGGTCGTCGATGCCGAGATGTGTCGGGGCCTCGAATCCGTGTTCCATGAGGATATCGTGACAGAGGCTGTGGAACGTCTGAATGGGTGCGTCAGCGAGTGCTCGCATCCCGTAGGAAGAGTGTGAGACGATTCGGTCTTTCATCTCTGCGGCCGCGTTGTTCGTGAACGTCACGAGGAGGACATCCTCTGGTTCGACGCCGTCTGAATCGACGATTTCGGCGTACCGACGGGTGACAGTGAACGTCTTTCCAGTCCCTGCGCCAGCATCGACGACGTGAATTCCGTCTGTGCTCTCGATGAGTTCTCGTTGTTGGTCGTTTGGGTCGGTCATCGTGATTCCCCCTCGAGAATGCAGTCGCGATTGTTCACGTAGCGATAGTTCGGGTCGCCACCGAGTCCTCTGACTGGGAAGCGTTCGCCACCTGCACGTCGAGCGTTTAGCTCCGAGAGGCGTTCGTGGACGAACTCCTCGAACGCCTCGACATCGTCGCTGAAGTAGTTCCGGTTTCGAATTCGAAGGAGGTGTCTAAGCGCTTGTCTACAGCCGTTTTTGACGTATTTGTAATCGCCAACGTCTTCGACCATCCGTGCTGTCAGTGCGTGTCCGAACTCAGAGTCGACGAGTTCGTCGATATCACGCGTGTCCGGGAACTCGTATTCGTCGACAACTGCCCGATACACCTCGTAGTCGGACTTCGAGAACGTCTTGTTACAGTCGTTCGCGGCGTCTTCTTCCAGTTCGGTGAAGGTCGCTGGACGTGCGATATACTCCTCGAACGTGGCTGGGTAGTACGTCACCGTCGTGAGACAGTCGTCAAGTGACCCACCGCCGGCAACCACGTCGTCGAGTGTTTCGAGGAAGTGGACGAACGTGAACCCGAGCGTTTCGTCTGGCGTGACTGTGCGCTGATGGGCAAGGTACAACAGCGCCTGGAAGTTGGGCGTATCACTCGGTGGGTCTAGCGCCGACTGCTTGATTATCGAGGTGGCAGACTTCTTCGACCCACTCTTGTAATCGACGAGATGCGTCGGACTCTGGACGAAGTCGATTTTGCCTTTCAGTCCGAGCGCAGCGTTCTCGAACCATCGTTCGGTGTTCGCGGACTCGATTGGCTTCTCGAAATAGTCGGCAAAGAAATTCGTGCCCCATCGACCTGTGGCGACGCCGCCGTCACCGACTGCTGGATTCGCATCGAGGTAGTCGACGAGGGTCTGGACGCCGATGCGATATTTCGTGCGTCGAACCGCTCTGTCGACACCCCGGAGGAATGGGTCGACCTCCTCGAGAATCACGTCTGCAACCTCGTCGAGTGTGTCTTCGGTGACGGTGTCGGGGTGACTCACGTAGAACTCTGCGAAGTCGTGAAAGAGGTTTCCTTCCTCGAAGTAGTCCTTGTCGGGGTTGTCGAGGAGGCGGCTGAAATAGTAGTCTCGAGGTGAGTTGACGTACGTGTTCAGACTGGACTGGCTAATCGTCTCGACTGTCTCTGGCTGAACATCGAGTGGGTCTCTCTCGAACCCATCATGTGTCGCCCGATACGTCCGTGCGTACTGTTCGGAGTTGAGGTCACTGAAGCGCTCGAACGCTTCGTCGAATAGCTCCTCGAAGTACAGACAGGGTGTCACAGGCGACCCACCTGCGGTATCCTGGACGAGGTAGTACTGGTCGACACCGTTCTGGAGCAAGAGTTGGAACTGGTGGATGTTGCGCTCGAACGCCCGGTCGCGATCGACCCACGGCCGACGTGGTGACGAACGCGTCCACCCTTCGTCGAGGCCGAGATAGAACACGACCGGTCTGTCGACGTGCGCGGCAGATTTCGCGTCGGCTAACAGAACACCCTCGTTTTCGCGCTCGACGGGGACCTCGTACGACTGCAGGTAGTATTCGAGGCGGTCGACCGCATCTTCGGTTACGAGGTCGTCTCGAATCCCGAGTACTGCGAGTTCGTCGCGAAAGGCGTCCAGCGTCGACTCTGTGACCGTCTCGTACGCTTCGAGGGCGTCCTCGAACGTGTACGTACGAATCTCAGTACTGAATTCGAGGAGCCACTCGACATCCTGGTGGTCGACCTCAGAGAGTCGTTTTTCGTCGTGTTCGATATCGACGGCCATCCCGAGTTGGGTAAGGAGTGGCCTGACGTCTCCAATCCGCGTATCTCGACCGGCATGTGCGCTTCTGAGTAGTTGAAGAAATGCTCGATGGTGTGGGTCGTCTGTGAATCCGGGGCCACCGTAGTAAGGAATGTCAGCTGCTTCGAGTGCCGATTCGATGAGCGAAGAGTACTGACTGGAAGCATCGAGGACGACACCGATTTCTCCTGCATTCGCTTCGGTTACGGTGTCGAGTACGGCATCGACGATTGCGGCCGGAGAATCCAGAATACGAAACGGGGGATAGTCGAACGAGTCGTCGGTAAAGGGGTCGATGGTGTCGTAATCGGCTGGGAGAATCGACCGTTCGAGCGTGGTTAATTGTTCGAATCCAACGACTGCGACCGATTGGTCAGCGTCGATAGTATACTCAGTCAGGCGGCGGGATGTCGTGTCCATCTCCTCGATGCGGTCGACAGCAATTCGTGTTGCGTCGGTTGCATACGAGTCGTATTCGAGGATGGCGTCGGCGGTCCCCTGGTACTCCCAGCACTGTAGGATGTTCCCGACGGCGAATGCAGTCTCTTTCCAGTCGAGCGTCGTCGTCTGGATAATTTCGAGAAACGCGAGACGGTCCTCTGCTTTCTCCCTGCGTCGGGCCGCGAGACGTCGGGGTGTTATCGCGAACGGCCCGAAGTGTGGCGTGTCGAGGCGGCGATTGAGTGCGCTCGCCATCGGCGCGTCGGGCACGAGTACGAGGTCGTACTCCTTGCACTCTTCGTAGAGTGCATCGAGTGATTTCGCCCGCGTAATTGACATGACGTACGGGACTCACGTCCGTCGTAAAAGTGTACTGTTGGGTACACAGTCACCAACGAACTGAGTGCGGACACAGTTATCGCGGATTCAGATATTCCAGTCACGCGTGAGCGAGTACAGGAGACGACGCGTTCGAGGGATAGCGTGATATCTGACTAACACCAGTATTCTGTGTAATGAGATTATCCCGCACGGGAATCGTGGTCCTTACAATCCTGTTGCTCGCGGTTCCTGTGGTTGCACACGTCCCGAGTTTCCCCGTCGACAACACGACGCCAGAACGGGCGGTGAGCGTCCCAGATGCGGTCAAATCGTGGTCGTTCTACGACCGCCTTGGGCCGGGTGAGGTCAAGTACTACCGTATGTCGTTAGAGGCGGGCGAGCAGTTGCGGGTCGGAACGTTCACACCTCAATCTGACGAGTTCACACCGTCATTCGTCGTCATGAGTCCGTCTCTGGACGAAACAGGAGACGTTCCAACAGGGGTCACTGTCCCCGAGGGAATGGGTGCAGTCGTCGTCGAAGGAGAGCGACCCGACAGCGCGTCGTACGAACCCTTTGCACCGTCAGCAAACTACCAGACGGCCAGCATCACCATCCCCGTCGAAGAAGAGACGACGTATCTGGTGGCAGTCTACGACCCAGTGCAGCGGTCGGGCCCTGCTGGCGTCACAGTTGGTTACAGGGAAGCGTTCTCGGTTTCCGAGTACGTAACCGTCCCGTTCGACCTCGTTCAGACACACCTCTGGGAAGGACAGCATCCGCTCGTCGTCGTCGGACCATTTTTCTTCGTCGTCATCGGTGGCCTCGGGTATCTTCGAAGTCGGTGGAATCGCACGTGGACGAATACCCCTGTTCGGGTCGCCCTCGGCGTTGCTGGATTGGCAATCGTCGCGAGCGGAGTGAACACGCTCGTTCAGATGATACTCGCGGTGGCACAGACCGGTCCGACACCTGCTGCATTCGTCACTACAGCGTTCGTCGTCGTCCCACTCGTCAGTGGTGGATGGGTGGTGACGGTGGCACTCCGTGACGAACTCACACTGTCCCCGGGAACGCGTGGTGGACTCGTCACGTCAGGTGTCGTCTCACTTCTGACGTGGGCCGGTTTTATCGTCGGACCGGCAATTCTCGTTGCTGTCGCGGTGATTCCAGAACGGTTGGTCTCCGGAGAGTGGACCGAACGGCGACCTCGCCGTCAGGATTCAGAGTGAGTGGCACCACTGTCCGACTCTTCTGTCGTGGTGTCTGGCCGGTTTATCACGCTGCGTCATCTCGACACACCTTCTCGATACTTCTTCTCGGTCACTGTGACGACGCTCTCTGGTGGCGCAGAAAACAGTTTGTCGTCGGTGACTCCCCGAGCGTGACGCTCAGGCCAGCACGATTTCCAGCGCGTCCATCACACGGTCGACCTTCTCGATCTCGGCGTTGTAACCCATGTGGCCGACGCGGAGGATGTCGTTTGCGAGGTCGTCAAGGCCAGTCGAGAGGACGACATCGTGGTCTGCTTCGAGTTCTTGCTGGACGGCCTCCGCCTCACCGGGGAGGTGGAACGCCGTCACCGTCGGGGCACTTCGGTCGCTATCCGGATAGAGTTCGAGGCCCAGCGCTGCACCGCGGTCACGACAGTGTGCGGCGACCGCTTCGTGGCGTTCGTAGACCGAGTCGAGACCCTCTTCGAGCAGCATCGACAGCGATTCGTCGAGTGCAACGACGTTTGCGACGAGGTGCGTGTACGGGAACATCTCGCTCGTATCTCTCCACGGAAGGAGGTTCGTGTAGAGCGATTTGGGGTCGCGCTCTTCTGCAACGTCCCACGCACGGTCACTGACGGCGACAGTCGTCAGTCCCGGTGGTGAACTGAACGCCTTCTGTGACGCGCCGAGGTTGATATCGATGTGTTCGCTCGGGACGGGCGTCCCCCCCAGCGAGGAGACGGCATCGACGATGGTCAAAACTTCGTGGTCGTGGAGCAGTTCGAGAACGGGGCCGATGTCGTTGAGCGTTCCCGTTGGCGTCTCACAGTGGACCATCGTCGCAGCCTTGTACTCACCTGTTTCGAGGGCTTCCTCCACAGCGTCGACATCGAGTGAGTCGGTGTAGTCGGCACCGACGAGCGTGGGTTCTCCACCGTAGTTTTCCACGAAGTCCGCGAATCCATCGCCGTAGAGACCGTTCGAGATACAAAGCACGTCGTCGCCGGGGGCGACTGTCGATGCAATCGCCGCTTCGAGGCCGAGGATACCCTCGCCACCCATGACGATCACGTCGTCGTCAGTGTCGTAGATTGTCTGCAGCTTCTCACAGACGTCGTCGTACAGGTCGAAGAAAGACTGTTCGACGTCTGGATTCGGCATCGGCTCACTCAGTCGGTCGCGAACCCGTTGCGGGACCGCCGTCGGGCCGGGTGTCATCTGCATGGGTGGTCATTTCGTGTGCGGAAAGTTAGCCATAGGGGATTCGGTCGCTGCCTCCGCGAACGGGAAGACACAAAAGCCAACCAACAGAGATGAAGGTATGAGCAAACTCTCGCCCGCGGACCTCGACCGATACATCTTCTCGCGGACGGGTGCGGCTAACGACGACTTGCTCGTCGGCGCTGGCTATGGCGAAGACGCCGCGGCCGTCGCAACCACCGAAGGCACGATGGTCATCAGCAGTGACCCGATTTCACTCGCCGCAGAGCGAATCGGAACGCTCGGCGTCGCGATTTCGAGCAACGACGTTGCTGCCTGTGGTGGAATGCCCGAATGGCTCGTGAGCACGATTCTCCTTCCCGAACCAGACACAGACCTCCTCGACGAAATCACCGCCCAACTCGACGCCGAAGCGAGACGGTTAGGAATCACAATCGCCGGCGGTCACACGGAAACAGTCGCTGGGCTTTCTCGACCACTACTCTCGCTGACGTGCATGGGGCCGACCGACCGGTACATCCCAACGTCGGGTGCAGAACCCGGTGATGTAGTCATTCTCACGAAAGGTGCCGGTATCGAAGGAACCGCCGTTCTCGCGACGGATTTCAGCGCAGACCTGGAAGCTTCCGGCGTCGAGCGCGAGACTGTGGACCGTGCTGTCAAATTCTTCGACGACATCAGCGTTCTTCCCGAATCAGTCGTTCTCTCTTCAGTTGCAACGGCGATGCACGACCCGACAGAAGGTGGTGTCCTCAACGGACTGGTCGAACTTGCCTGTGCCTCTGGAGTCCGCATCGACGTGGCTGAGACTGACGTTCCCGTCCGACCCGAAACTCGGACACTCTGTGCGGCGATGGACGTCGACCCGATTCGGATCCTCGGGTCGGGTGCGTTGCTCGCGACGGTTCCAGCAGACGACGTAACGTCGACGCTCGACGCACTCGACGCCGAAGGAATCGAAGCGACGGCAGTCGCAACAGTCCAAAAAGCAGTTGACGAAGACGCAGTCGGTGTCGTCTACGACGGAGAGCAATACAGAGACGACGTCGAAGACGATATGTACGAACTCTGGGACTGATTCTCAGTTCTCCAGTACCGACCCAAGTTCTGTACTACACATGCTTGGGGGTGAAGTAATGTAGGTGGCCCTCAATCTCGGGCTATGGCACTTGATAACGTTGACACACTCGAATGCACACTCTGCGGGGAGAGGTACGACCCTGCGCAGATAATCTATACGTGCCCGAACCACGAGGGTGTCGCGGGCATCCTCGAGGTCAAATACGACTACGACGTTATTCACGACCGGTTCGACGCACCGCTGAACGGGGATATTGCGAGCCAGTGGAAGTATCGCGCCTTCCTGCCGGTCGATACCGGTGCAACGCCGGTGACGCTTGACGAAGGTGGGACGCCCTTACTCGACGCACCTCGGCTGAGCGACGAACTCGATGTGTCTGTCCGCGTCAAGAACGACGGCCAGAACCCGACGGGCTGTTTCAAAGACCGCGCGACGAGCGTCGCTGTCACGAAAGCCCGTCACGCTGGTCGAGATGTCGTTACGTGTGCGTCGACAGGCAACGCTGCGGCCTCGCTCGCAGGCTACGCGGCGCGGGGTGGACTCGATTGTCGTATCTTCGTGCCGGCCGCAGCCCCCGAAGGGAAACTCGTTCAACCTCGTGTCTACGGCGCAGACGTACTCGCCGTGAATGGAAGCTACGACGAGGCGTACGACCTGAGCTTAGAGGTGACCGACACCTACGGGTGGTACAATCGGAACGCCGCCATCAACCCGTTCCAGATCGAAGGAAAACGGACAGTCGGTCACGAACTCGCGGAGCAGACACAGGACGACATCCCCGACTGGGTCGTCTTTTCGATGGGTGATGGCTGTACGATCGCCGGATGCTGGAAGGGTCTCAGAGAGTTCGCCGAACTCGGCTACGTCGACGAGACGCCGAAGATGCTGGGCGTTCAACCAACGGGTGCGAGCGCAATCCACGATGCGTTCCACGAGTACGACGACATCGACACTGTTGCGGACACACTGGCAGATGCAGTCGCCGTCGGTCGTCCACGGAACACACTGAAAGCCTGCCGAGCGCTCGAAGAAAGCGGTGGGACCGCACTCACAGTTACCGACGACGCGATTCTCGAAGCTGAGACCCTCCTCGGGCGGACAGAAGGCATCTACGCTGAGCCGGCAGGTGCCGCCCCGATTGCAGGCATCCGGGCCGCACGCAAACGTGGGATCATCGACGCCGACGAGACTGTGGTCGCCGTCGTCACCGGGTCTGGACTGAAAGACACTGCGGGAGCGAAGCAAGCAGTCGGCCCTGTAACCGAGATATCACCATCTATCGACGACGTGGCTGCAGTGTACGGAACTGCTCCTGACACACTCGGTGACGACACGAGGCCGACGCGATGAGCGAGACACGTTCGAACTCGGACGAATACCCGACAGAGCTGCTTGACCTCGCGGCCACGTTAGTCCGTCACGAATCAGAGAATCCGCCAGGAAACGAACGAAACTGTGCCGAGTACGTCGCCGACTGGTTCGACCACCACGACATCGACGCGACACTCCTCGAAGAACCAGACCCCAACCGACCGCAGGTCGGCGCACGTGTCGGCGATGGGAAGCCGACGCTCGTCTTGAACGGCCATCTCGACGTTGTTCCCGCCGGTGACCACAACGAATGGACCCACGACCCGTACGCTGGCATCGTCGAAGACGGTCGCCTGTACGGCCGAGGGAGCGTCGACATGAAAACTGGTGTCGCCATCGCAATGCTCACAGCCTACAATCTCCGCGAAGAGATTACCAGCGGGGAACTGGAGGGCTCACTCGTCGTGCATGCCGCAATGGGAGAAGAGACAGCAGACCCAGGGACGAAGTCACTCCTCGAAGCAGGCTTCGACGGTGAGTACGGCGTCGTACTCGAACCGACCGAACTCAGGGTCGCGACGAGCGAGAAAGGGATGGCGTGGTACGAAATTAGCTGGCCGGGCGTGCCAGCACACGCGAGTAGACCCGACGAAGGGCACAACCCTATCCCTGAGCTTCGACCGATACTCGCCGCCATCGAAGCGTACGACTCTCGGTTACGCGAACGAACCGACCCATTGTGTGGACACGCATACGCCACAGTCACGCAGGTGAGTGCTGGTGTAGGTGCAAACAAAGCTGTGCTTCCGGAACAGGCCAGCCTCAATCTCGACCGGCGTATCCTCCCAGAGGAATCTATCGAATCGGCGGACGCAGAGGTCGACGAGCTACTATCGAACCTCCGAGACGAACACGGCATCGACGTCCAGTGGGAGCGTCACGAGACGTATGCATCGGCGTCCATCCCGGTAGACCACCCACTCGCAGAGATATTCCGTGAACAATCGGCAGCGGTCGCGGGTGCCGACACTGACCCGTGGGGTATCAAAGCGTCTACGGACGTTCGAGACTTCATCAACAGCGCTGGAATCCCCGCAATCACGTGGGGACCGGGGAGTCTGGCACAAGCCCACACCATCGACGAGTACATCGACGTCTCCGCAGCAGAGGCTGGGATGAACATCCTCGAACGAACGACACGAACGCTTCTCGGCGAACCAATCCTGGAAGAATCGAACTGAAGTCGCTGACTGCCCTCAGTTTTCCACAGTGCCGTCGAGATTATTTCGAATATTTCGATTCCAAATTAATCACACGTTAAACGCCGCTTCCAACTTCTCGTACATCCGCCGTCGGCGGGCCTTTCGCTCTTGTTCTCTCGACAGATAGTTTCGAAGGACCACCTCTGTCGACGAACTCCCCTGATCTTCAGCAACACCCTCTAGTCCTTCGAGAACTTCCCCGACGGCCTCTTGATACGCCGAATACCAGAATCGCCGACCCATCTTCGGCGTCGGTGTGTCCCCGTCGACGACAACCCCTGCTCGGTCTGCGAGTTGCTTGAATCGGCGGCGGACTGTGCTCACCGAGACGTGGCCCGTCGACGACGAGCGAGATGGGAACAGATACCTGTTCCACGTAGTTCGGTCTGCCAATCTGTCGATTCTGTCGGCAACGATATCGACACCATACAGCAACGTCACCTCACCGGGGCCGTTCTTTCGTTCTCCGTCCCCAAACGAGAGGTGCGGGTCATCAGCGTCGAGAACCACTTGTTCAGCGTGCAACGAGGCGACTTCAGACGGTCTGAGTCCCCACCCTGCAAGCGCGACGACGAGCAACTCTGCTTCGGGTGCGTCCACCTCGCCGTAGATACGTCTCACCTGCGACGCCGAGAGCGCTTGTGGGTCTGGTTCACTTGCTTCCCAGCCAAACTCCTCGCCAGCCTCTGCAATTGGGTTGTACTTCGCGTACTTCCGGCGTTTCACGAAGGAGTACCATGCTCTGGCGACGTGCAAATACTCGAGTTTCGACCGATCAGTCGACAGGTCTTCGTCAAAGACGTCGAGGACGGCGAGACAGCGCTCGATTTCTCTGGGCTGTGTGTCGAGTTCTGTGAGTGGTTCCAGCAGTGCGTCGGTTTCGTGTAACTCACGATAGGTGCGAACCCACTTCGACAACCGGGTTCGGTGGGTATCGACCGTACTTTCTGCCCGACCTCCGCGAGTCGAGATCGACGTGAGGTATGCGTCTAGTGCATCGACGGTGGCATCGTGGTCGATTCCCCACTCCCATTCGTCAGCGTCGTCGTCTTCGAGTCCAACGACGTCGACGAAGAACTGAGTAAGCGTCAAGTCGTGATGTTCGCGAAGCGCGTACGCGATTCCACTAAATCCATGTTCTGTGAGCCACTCGTATCGAGGGACGTCTCGATCTTCGTCGTAACCATCACGAAGTCGCTTTGGAGCAATATCTTGCCAGTAAATGTCCACAAGTTCATCGAGACTCTTCTGAGACCACTTGTACCGGCGTTCTCTGGTCGTTTCCTTCGAAGGTGTGTCTTCGGGGGCTGAACCCCGGGAGTCAGAGCGTTGAGTCACGCATTCACACCGGCGAGTAATCCACCTGCTCTGTGTGGGGGTGATTCTGAATCTGAGATTTTCATTGGTTTCTGATATTCTCCCATCTAGTTAATACCTTGGCTTATGCGGGAGTGCCACTGACACAACTCCGATTAGTAAACACGGGGCATGAGAACGTGGTTTGTTGATGTATCGTATATCGCTATATCAAATCTGTAAAATTCTGCCGATCGTGTATCGGGCTTCACTGATGACATCTAAGCCGGTGACAATCTACCGGATACGCTCCGTGACAGCGATCCTAGCGAGCGTCAAAAATGTGTTCGCAAAGCGGTGTTCGCCGAATCAAGGATTTGGATCTGAGTTTCAATGGTTGATGATATCGTAACGTTCCGCTTAGCGGTGGTGCCTTGATTCACTTCTGTCGTTCCACCAGGACCAGGGGACGTGGTTTGAGGTACACGTGTGGCTGAATAGGTGTGGTAGCAGGGGCAACCACACGTCTGATATTTGCCACCTATGGCACGGTGGGACAGAATCGTATTTCTTCTTCGATCACTCCTCTTGTTCTGTCAGGTATTCACGAGTTCACATCGAGGTCTCTGACCGAATGTGCTCATCGTTCTCCGTTTCCGAAGACGTATGTACTAACATGGGCATCTATTATAAAAGTTCCTGCGGTTAGGGAACATGTCCTCGGTTTCACGCACTCCGACGGTGATTTTAGGGTCATCCGGGACGGTGAGCCCAACTGCTCAGTCGGGTGCTCTCTTCTGTGTTCACTCACGTTTGCATATCTCTGGAGATGTTTTACGATAGGGCAGGTGCCCGTTCGTGTACTGGGCCGTTCTTCTCTTTTAGCCGCCCCCCAGTCCGGTCTTTGTGAACCGCGAGTACTTCGCTGACGATACTGAGCGCAATTTGGACAGGTTCGCCACCACCTAAGTCCAGACCGACTGGAGTTGCGATCCGTTCCAGTTGTTCGTCGCTGAACTCCTGTCCTTCGTTGGCAAACGCTGTTTGCATCTCTTCGAATCGCTTGCGTGGACCCATCAGACCGACGTACGGAACGGCAGAATCAGTCAACAGTGTCTCCAGCGCGAGTCGGTCGTCGATAAAGTTGTGCGACATCAGTACCGGATACGTCAACTCGTCAGTGTAGTCCGCGATGGAAGTCGGGTGAGAAGAGACCACCTCGTGTGCGTACTGGAATTCGTCGGTTGACGATTTCGCCCCACGAGCGGATGCAACGACAACCTCGAACCCAACGTCTCGCCCTACTCGAGAGACTGGATGGATGTCGTTCTGATTCCCGAAGAGTAACAGTCGTGGTGCCGGGTCGATTCGTTCGGTGTATATCGTCACAGACCCGTTTTCGGTCGAAACCTCTGCACGGGATGTTCTACTGTCGTCGGCCACAGATGAATCGAGCGCCGCAACAACAGAGTCAGAGAGCTCCCTGGTTTCGGTCTCGACTCGAGTTCCGTCCGGTCCACTAACGAGTCGGTCACCAATCGAGACGGCAGAGTCGTCTGCGTCGATAACGGTGTGAACCGTGGCGGATTTCCGCTCACCGATCAACTCGAGCGCAGCACCGATGGATTTGTCGACCGGTTCAAACAGAATCGAGATGATACCGTTACAACCGATACCGAGTCCCCACTCGTCGTCGTCCGTCAGGTCGTAGATTTCGAGTTGTGGTTCTGCAGTCTCGAACACGTGTGTGGCGTCCTCGATAACGGTCCCTTCCAGACAGCCAGCAGTTACTGCGCCAAGACTCTCCGAATCAGCCGAAATCAACATCTTTGCACCGGGGCGACGGTACGCCGACCCTTCGACGTCGACAATCGTCGCCAACACTGTCTTCTCACCGGATCCAAATCGTTCTCGGAGGGAGTGGTAGAGTGCTGTTTCCGAGACACTCCACGGATCCGCGTGTGGTGACCGGTCCATACTGATAGGTCCGTACGTGACGTATATTTACTTTACCCCGTAGCGGAGTTACTGTCTCTGCTGTAGAACGGTACATCAATGGCCGGGGGCAGTCGCACTGAGACAACTCGAACGGTCGAAATCTCTTTACTCGCGCTCGGTGAACTCCGCGTCGTGAAACTTCACCAAACATTCCTGATGACATCGGACCTCGAACGGTCGAAAGCGTTCTACGAGGCGCTTGGGTTCGACATCCTCGAAGAAGGCTCGCGGTCAGTCGCCTTCGAGACGGGAGCAGCACAGCTAAAAATTGAAGCGGACTTCGGCGAGGCAGAACTCGCAGCATTCGGCCTCGAACCACCGGGTGAACGCCGTGGAGATGGCGTTATCATCGTCGTCGACGTAGACGACGTCGATGCAGTCAGTGAGAACGCAGAAGCAGCGACCGCAGCGTACGGTGGCGACGTGTTAACGACTCCCCGCGACGTCGATTGGGGGCGACGTCTCATGTTGGTCGAAGACCCGGATGGGTACGTCCTCGAAATCTCCCAACCACAGTAACCGGTCGTTTGCAACCCACCCGTCTCACGGTGTTTCTTCGAGGCGTTCGGGGTGGAAATAGCTCATTCCTGCTCGCGTCGCCGCGGTGCAGTCGCGTTGATCGTCACCGATGAAGACAGCGTCTCCTGGGCGTACGCCGAGTTCCGAGACACAGAGTTCGAGTGGCTTTGGATGTGGTTTTTGTTCGAACAGGGTTTCACGTCCGACGATAACGTCGACAGCGTCAGTTACACCGAATCGTTCGAGTGCGATCTCTGCAGCGACGACCGAATTTTTCGTACAGACGCCGAGAGGAGAGCTGAGTTCTGAGAGTGTCGCGAGTGTCGTCAGAGGCGACGCGTGACGGGCACCGTCGACCTCTGCAGATTCGAGAATCGTGAGATAAGATTCGTACACATCATTGTCACGCGCAACTGTTCCGAGGTCGGACTCCGAGGCGAAGAGGTCGCCTGACACGTACGACCCGAGGAGGTCGTCGAGGTCTGCTCTCACCGCGTCCCAATCGACCTCGAGGTCGACGAGTGTTTGGTCGAGGTCGAAGACGACGGCGTCGAACGAGTCGAGCCCGTCGACAGTAACAGTCGGACCGCCAGACAGACACCTGTCGTCTCTCCGTGTGAGCTCGATTGTGTCACCGTCTGAGATATCTAATACCGTTCGAAGGGAGACTGGTGCGAGAATCTCTATCTGGTCGTCAGGATAGCCTTCGATGATCGGGACGATGACGGCACTGTGGACCCCCGCCACGTCGCACTCGAAGAACTGAACGCCTTCACAGACATCTCCAGCCTCCTCGATGTCCCGAAAGGTTTTGCTCGGAAACTCATCGGCTACTCTGCTTCCAGTGAGGTTGAACGTCCCCGGGAACGGATCGAAGCCTAACTCTTCGACGACGAGGTCAGAAATACTAGAGACGAACCCTGCGGCCTTCCCGGCCCCCGTCGAAACACGTCCTTGCATAGCAATCGATTACGCTCCCAGGGTGATTAACTATCGGGTGACCCAGCGGGAATACAGTTGCCCGATTTGGGAACGTATCCACGACAATACTTTATAGCCTTACACCGACGTTCACGTATGCCAAACCGAGTGGTTATCGGGATGACCGGCGCGACCGGTCAAATCTACGGAATTCGAGCGTTAGAGTTACTAGAGCCGCTGGACTGCGAAGTGCATCTGATTCTCTCGAATGCGTCGAAGATAAACATCAAGCAGGAGGCTCGCTACGACGTCGCCGACATCGAAGCGCTGGCGGATGTCGTCCACAGCAACAAGAACATCGGAGCGACGACTGCGAGCGGTTCGTTCAACACGAACGGGATGTTGATCGTCCCGTGTTCGATGAAGACGCTTTCAAACATCGCCCACGCCGCGTCCGGCAGTCTCATCACACGCTCTGCCGACGTAATGTTGAAAGAACGACGCCCCCTCGTCGTCATGCCGCGTGAAAAGCCATTCAATCGGATTCACCTGAAGAACATGCTCGAAGTGACCGACGCCGGTGGAATCGTCTTCCCACCGTTCCCGTCGTTCTACCAGCAACCGAAAACCATCGACGAGATGATTACCCGGACGATGGCCCGTGCGCTCTCGCATCTCGACGTCAACGTCGAATACGACGAGTGGGAAGGTATCGCACCGGACGAATAAGGGGGAGAGATTGTCTGAACTCCCAGATACGCAGTCTCTCATCGAAGGACGGTTTTTCACGTACTGTTGTAAGAGCGGGTTTCACGTACCGTTGTAAGAGCGGGTTTCACGTACTATCGTCGACACTCTCTCCGAGAGTAGTACGGTTCGAAAAATGGGCGGGTCGACAGGTGATTCAGTCTTCGAGCTCTTCGGTGGAATCGACCGCTCGGTTGACAGCCGAGAGGATAGACTCGTACCCGGTGCAGCGACAGAGATTCTCCGCCATGTACTCCTGAATGACCTCGTCGTCGATCTCTGCTGACTCGTTAATCATCGATTCGGTCATCACCATCATCCCCGGCGTACAGTACCCACACTGGAACCCTTCTTCACATTGGAAGGCGTCTTGGACAGGGGACAACTGGTCGTCGCTCCCGAGTCCCTCGACAGTCGTGACGGACAACTGGTCGATGTTGACTGCGAGTTCCTGACAGGAGCTCACCGGTCGCTCGTCGACGAGGACGGTACAGCAACCACACACGCCGACGCCGCACCCTTCCGTCGTTCCGGTCATCTCGAGGTCCTGACGGAGGAACTCCACGAGTGTCTGGTTGGGGCGAACCGTGTTGGTGCGCTCTTCCCCGTTTAGTTCGAAGGATATCTCCACCTGCGAGGAAAACTTGCTCTGGTTGTCGGTGGACATTAGAGGTCCCCTCCCTCAATGGCCGCCAGAACACGTTCTGGCGTCAGTGGAATTTGATCGATGTGGGCTCCCGTGGCGTTCGCGACTGCGTTGATGATCGCAGGGGAGACGGCGAACGAACCGGTTTCGCCGACTCCTTTCGCGCCGAACGGTCCTTCTTCGTGTGCTACTTCGACGATGTGATTTTCGACAATATCTGGCATATCTTTGATGGACGGAATCTTGTAGTCCAAGAGTGTTTGATTGACTTGTTGCCCGAACTCGAAGATCATCTCTTCGGTGAGCGTCTGGCCGAGTGCGTGGGCCGCACCGCCCAGTATCTGTGCTTTGACCCGCTTCGGGTCGATTGCCTGGCCCACGTCGGCTGCATTGTGGAGTTCCTTGACGTCGAGTTTGCCGGTCGCAGTGTCGATATCGACAACCACACCGCTCGCGCCGAAGAACCAGAAGATAGCTGGGTCATCGCTCGCACCAGTTTCTGGGTCGTGGTGTCCGCCAGAGGTCACGTAGTGACCGCGGGCGACGAGCGTTCCGCCGGCCTCACCGTACAACGTCTTGACGGCCCGTTCGAACGACATCGACTGCGCGCCATCCGCGGTCCGAATCTCACCGTCTTCGACGACGATGTCGGACACGGCCGTGTTCCACGTGTCTGCTGCGATGTCTGTGAGCTGGTCCTTCAGGTCATCGACTGCTTCGATGAGGGCGTTGCCCATGTGGAAGGTCGACCGACTCCCGGCCGTAATCGTGTCGAAGGGAGACGTGTCTGTGTGCGGTTTCGCAACGGAGACACTGTCGATGTCGATTCCAAGCCCTTCAGCGGTGATTTGAGCGAGCGTCGTATCGACACCCTGTCCGATTTCGACACTGCTTGAGTGGACGGTTACGGACCCGTCACCGTGCATGACGACGATGGCACCGGAGGCTGACGGAGTGATACACGCCTTGTAGCCGCAGGCGAACCCTTTCGCCCGGACGACGTCTGGGTCGCTCGGTTGCTCGACTTCGGCATCCCAGTCCATCGATTGCCTCACCGCGTCGATACACTCGATGAGGCCGACAGACCGAACGGGTGCTCCCGTGGCGTGAATCGACCCTTCCGTGTACCCGTTGGCCCGCCGAATCGCAATCGGGTCGAGTCCCAGTTCGTGGGCGATTACGTCCATCTGCGATTCGTACGCGGTGACGAGCTGTGGGACACCGAATCCACGGAACGCTCCCGCAGGAGGCTTGTTCGTGTAGACACAGTGTGAGTCGATGTGGACGTTGTCGAGTTCGTACGGCCCAGCGGCGGTGTACCCCGATTTTTTCGTGATTCGGGGTCCAATCTCCGCGTAGGCACCGGTGTCGTAGTACACGTCACACTTTCGAGCGAGAAGTTTCCCATCGTCGTCGACGGCCGTCTTCAGCGACACCTTCGTCTCGTGACGGATGTTCGTGACGAACGACTCTTCGATGGACTGTTTGAGTTTCACCGTGTGACCGGAGACGTACGCACAGAGCGCGAGTAATGGCTCTGTCTTGCAGTACAGTTTCGCACCGTACGACCCGCCAACTTTCGGGACTTCCACGCGGACTTTCGACTGCGGAAGACCGAACATGTTGGCGACTTCGTTCCGGACGAAGTGCGGACTCTGGTTCGGCGTCCAGAGGTGGATGCTCCCGTCGTTTTCTGCGCGTGCGACACCGACGAACGGTTCGAGCGGCATGTGCTGGACGTGGGGCGTCCGGTACGTGTTCTCGAAGATGTGGTCCGCCTCTTCGAACACAGAATCAACGTCGCCGCGGCGAACGTTGAACTCGAATGCCTGGTTCGTGTCACGCCCAGATTGCACCTGACCGAGGTCAGGGAAGGTTTCTGCGGCCGTGAACGAGTCGTGGACGATGGCCGCGTCGTCGTCGAGCGCATCGTCGATGGATTCTGCGAAGTCGTATTCGTCGTAGGTGATGTCGACGAGGTCGATTGCCTCTTCAGCGATGTCGGGTTCGTCTGCGATGACTGCAGCGACAGCGTCACCGATGAAGTGGACCTTGTCGAGCGCTAACACGGGTTGGTCTCGAATCGCTGGGCCGAACATCGGGTTGTAGCCTTCGTCCTCTTGGAGTCGGTAGACGTCCTCACGCGTCACGACTTTCTGGACGCCGGGGAGTGCGTCGGCGGCCGACGTGTCGATGTCGACGATGTCGCCGTGTGGAATCGTACTTCGGCAAATCTTCACGTGCTTCACGTCGGCGAACTCGAGGTCGTCGCCGTACTCGATTGTTCCCCGAACGATCTCCTCCGAGTCGAGTTTGCCGACCTGATGGCCGATGCTTCGGAATGGGTTCTCTTCGTCTTGGTCTACCTTTTGCATTGAACTCATTAGTTTGCCTCCTCGTCACGAATTGCACGGAGGGCACGTCCAGTGAACTCTCCAGCCATCCGTTCTTTGTACGCTGCGGACCCTCTGATGTCAGACGAGGGTGACGACTGCTCTCGAGCGAGTTCCGCGACCGCTTCGATCGCCTCGTCACTCAACGACGAATCGATGACGTCATCGATTCCCTCGACAGCCATGATCGAGCTCTTTCCAACCGAGTTTAGCAGCACGCGAACGTCGCTGAACGCGCCGTCTGCTTCGACGGCGAACGCTGCGACCCCGACACAGGGCCAATCGACCTCCGAGAAGTAGCGATGTTTGAGATAGACACCGCGTGTGTTCTCCTCAGGGACTGGAATCGTGATTTCCGTGATGAGTTCGGCGGGTTCGAGCGCTGTGTCGTAGTAGCCGCGGATGAACTCGTCGACTGGGAGTCGCCGTTCGTCAGATCCGGTACTGAGACAGACTTCGGCATCGAGGCCCGCGAGCACCGGGGGGAGGTCGAGGTGCAAGTCAGCGTGGGCGAGGTGCCCGCCAATCGTCGCCGTATTTCTGACGCGGACACCGGCGATGTTGCCGAGACATTGAGAGATTGTCGGGAGATGTTCGACGATCGGCTCCGCTCGCTCGATGTCAACCATCGGCGTGAGTGCGCCGATTCGAACCACGTCGTCGTCGAGGGTGACGTAGTCGAGTTCCGACTTGAGACCACGGATATTGACCAATCGTTCGGGCGCGTAGATACCCTCTTTCATGACGATACTCAGCGCGGTTCCACCGGCGATCGGTCGGCTTCCCGGATTGTCAGCGAGAATTTGACACGCCTCCGAGACAGACTCCGGAAACGCCATTTCGAAACGCTTCATGCAGCCTTCCCACTCGCAATCTGTTCTTGAATGTTCTCCAAGAACTCGTCGGTCAGTTTTTCGCACTGGTGGGTGAACGCACTCTCACCGAGAGAGCCAAGTCGACCGCGGATGGCGAACTGAATGGTCATCGTTCCGTTGGTCGTCGTGTCATCCCCATCGAGTTCCAAATCTCCGGAGACGGTAGCCGAACCCGGCATGCGTCCTGATGGGGTTGCTTTCCCTTCGATCTTCATGTACTCCAGGTCCGTCCGTTCGACGATTTCGACCTCGGTATCGAACGTCAGACTCGTGTACGCGACGTCCACGCCGACTTTCGCCTCGAACGTATCTTCGTCAAGCTGTTCGACGCTCTGGCAGTGGGGGACACACGCTGCGACTCTGTCGGGGGTGTTGAAAAACTCCCAAACTTGCTCTACGGGGTGACTGATTTCAAACTCTTTAGTAACCTCTGGCATTAGTACGCCAGTACCCCCTGCTCATTGTTAATGTTTTCCATGGTTTATACTGTATGTTGACGGGCGAAGGAGAAACGACGGGTAGGACGGCTTCAGAGCAAACTTTGGAGTAAATCTATCACGATACCATCCCAGAGCCGGGCTGACAGCACCAAGACGAAGACGTAGTAAAGCCCAACAACGGCGAGGAGCGTGTACACTGCTATTCGTACGTCTCGTTTGTAGACGTACACGAACAGCGGAACGAGGAGGAACGACGCGAGGAATCCGAACAACCAGATGGCGAAGATAAAGCCGGCAATCCATCCCACCATCTCCAGTTCGCGTCGCGTGTTCCGACTGCCATCGGTATCGGCCGCGCCAGCAGGGTCATCAGAGCTGTGGCTGAACACACTGGTCGCCCCGATGTTGATTTTGTCACCGTATCGCTTGAGCAGTGACTCGATGGTGATGAGCCCGACGAGTAACACCGTCGCGATCAACGGGAACAGTCGCGCTTCACGGCTGTACGATAACGCCGTGTATATCAGGAGAATCGTGTACGAGAGCATTGCGAGCATGAACAGCGAACGGGAATGTCGCTTGATCGTCGCTCCCAGTGGTGTGGTGTCGGTTGACATGCCGAGTATATCCTGGATGTCGAAGCAGTTGCATAAATAGACTTCGCCAAAGGTGCCGCAGTCGATGAGCGTTCTATACTAGAACAGTAGTGGGTGTTTCTCGTCTCCTCAGCCCACTTTGGTTCTGTGTCTTCAGTAACGTCGAAAGTACGTTTGAATACGACTGGGGTCGCTCGTCCGACAGAGTGCGAGTGTCAGAAGTATCCGTGCCTTCGACGGTGTGAGCGTATCTCCCCAGATGAATTGGGCGTCAGTCAGGTAGGTGCTTGCGGGCCATCCTTCCGTCCCTCGATGACTCACGACGACGGGAATGCCGGCTTCAACCGCACGTTCGAGCGCCGCTCGTTGGTCTGGCTTCCCATCACGTTTGCTGGCCGCACCAGTTGGAAACGCGGCGAGGACGATACCATCGACTCCTCGTTCGACCGCTGCGTCGACCATCGAACCGTCGTCGTCGACGGCGGCATACGAGATAACTACACTCGGGAACGCCGCTCCGTCGCTCGGTGGGACGAATGGGGGATCATCAGTGTGGATTCGGTCGGGGGTTCGGTAGAACCCAACGTGACCATACTTGTCGACGAGCCCGATTGGCCCGAAATCACTGGATTCCCACGCATCGGGCCGACCGCTAACGAGTTTCGACACGTCACGAGCGGCGTGAATTTCGTCGTTCACGACGACGAGTACTCCTCGTTCCCTCGCGTCGGGCGTTGCGACCGTTCGAACGGCGTCGAGGAGGTTCCGATTACCGTCGGCACCCTGTGTCCCGTAGTTTCGCTGGGCTGCTGTCAGGGCGATGGGGACGTCAGTTCCAACGGTCAATTCGAGGAAGTAGGCCGTCTCAGCCGTCGTGTTCGACCCGAGAGTCACGACGATACCGTCAGGCGAAGACTCCGACAATACCCGTTCGATTTCGTCTCGGAGAGCCACCCAGTCATCGAAGTCGATACTGCTCGACGCCTTGCTCCGTACTTCTTTGACGGTCACTTCCGCGATTTCGTCCAGTTCTGGAATCGAATCCACGAGTTCGCCACCGGAGATATACCCTGATCTCTCGGGCGGGTTGGCGATTGTTCCTCCCATCGTCAGGAGTACTACTGTTGCATCAGTCATGTTGAGCGGTAACACACCATCTGATAAAAGAGTACACCTATCCTCGTCCCCAGATGTCCGAGGGCCACAACCTCAGCCATAGACGAGTCGAGTGTTGAACGATAAAACGCCGGTATGAACCCTTTCGGTCATTTACGTCACTACGCACGCGGTTCAAATGTCATCGTATCACAGAGGCCCAGCAGACACGATTCCACCCTATAGAATCCCTCCCGTTGTATATATTACAGATAAGAGAGGAGAGGAAGCGGCGATGTATTTCATTTGGGGGGTTTTTCTCCGATCTATAGGACGTTAGTCAGGTGAATACCAATCGAACTGGACAGCTCCGTGCGGTTATTTTGGAACTGTTGATTTTCTCTGTTACGGACCAATTCCACAGAGCGGAAAATTGTGTGTTGGTAGTTCACAAGCAACAAGCACCGGTATGATTGGATAGAGTTTGGTATTCTACTACTTTTACAATCGTATTCTTGTAATGGACATCATCCCGTGTCTCGGGGGGCACCTGCACAGAGAACTTCCACGAGTCGGCGTCTCGCATTCGCTCACCACAGTTCACGTCCATAACAGTGTGGCTTGGGACGGAATCAATCGCAACGAATGACTACTAGTTGTCACACAACGGACGATGTCACGCAGGTACTGGTCGTGTGTTTCAATCGGCTAGGATCGTAAGTTGAGAGACCAACCCGAGAGAGATAACTCGTCGAATGCGGTGCATCGAGCCGAGTTGGGGGATCTGTAATTATCTAGTATGTGGGTTTGGATTCCACCTAGCAGAAACACAACGGGGGCCCAGATCCTCGGATTGTAAGCTACTGAACGATGTCGATGAATGACTTCCAGCACTCGTCCAGCGAGTAGAAGGGAGAGTCATCAATAATGAATCAGTCGAACAGGACTCTGTCCCACTGATGTCAGCGGTGATGTCGTTCGTCGTTCGGTATCTCCCCCTTGTCTATCGGTCTCTCACCGTTGGAGTTTGAGATAGACGAGAACTGTTTCCGCCGGGTGGAATTCCAACGTGTGGAATTATATATAATGGGCCCATATCCTGAGGTATGGTCAAGGAGACAGGTGAGATTCGGGCGGTGGGACGGAACTTCGAGATAATTGGTGCGCTCCGTGACCTCGATGGTGCAGGGATTACCGAAATAAGTGCGTACACGGGACTCCCTAACAGTACGATTCATCGCCATCTCTCGACACTCTGCTCGCTGGGACACGTTGTGAAAGAAGACGATGTCTATCATCTTGGGCTGTCGTTTTTGAACTATGGCGAGTACGTGCAGAATCGAAAGCAAGTGTACCGCCTCGCGAAGAACAAGGTCCGTGAGGTCGCCGAAGAAACCGACGAGCGATGCCAATTCTTGGTCGAAGAGTACGGCAAAGCTGTCTATGTCCACGTCTCGACGGGACGACGCGCAGTGCAGACCGACTCTCAGGTGGGAGAGCGAGTCTACTTGCACTCGACTTCCATCGGATGGGCGATACTTGCGAACCTCCCAGAACAACGCGTCAACGACATCATCGACCAGTGGGGCCTCCCGAAGTTCACAGAGAACACCGTCACGGACCGTGAAGAACTGTTCGAGGGATTAGCGGAGGTCCGAGAGACAGGTGTCGCATTCAACAAAGAAGAGAACGTCGAAGGCCTCCGCTCGGTTGGTGTGCCCGTCATGGGAGCCGATGGTGAGGTTGTCGGCGCGTTGAGCGTCTCTGCTCCGACCCATCGTATGAAGGGCAAGCGATACACAGAGGAGATCCCGAACCTTCTGTTAGGCACGGCGAACGAACTCGAACTGAACCTGAAGTACGCGTAAGTCTCTGGGACAGGCGACGTCCCTTCCCGACCCGCACCTTCTCGGCGCGTATCTGGCACGTTCGGACCGAGTCGCTCGACTTCTCTGAGTCTTCTCCGCGGTCCATAGGTCGTGAATCTGTGGGCACCACAACACCTAAACGAAAACCGAGTGAGAAGCTCGTATGTGTAGCGAATTCACGCACCAGCAACCGAACCGGGACGTTCCTCGGTCTCGACGAGACACCCTCGCCGTAAGTGTATCTGCTTCGAAACCGGCCGATGACTGAGAGCACTCTTCGCCTCGCTGCCGCGCAGGTCGCTGAAGTGTATCTCGACGCGGAGGCGACGGTAGACAAAGACTGCACGTTCGTCCACCGCGCCGGAGAACAGGGTGTCGACCTCGTTGTCTTTCCCGAGTTCCACGTTCCCGCCGCCCCGCAATGGTACCAGTACGACGACCGATACGACCACGCCGAATACTACGCGGCACTCTACGACCAGGCGGTAGACACCACCAACGGCCCAGGGGTACTTGCACCGCTTTGTGATGCTGCGCGGGAGGCTGACGTGGCTGTCGTCGTCGGAATCACGGAGCGGGCACCATCCCCGTCGAAGTCGATGTACAACTCGCAGGCGTTCATCGACCGGGATGGTACCTTCCTCGGAACCAGGCGGAAAATCGCCCCGACGAAGATGGAACGACTGTTTCACGACGCGGGCGATGGGTCCGACCTGAGGGGGTTCGAAAGTAAACTCGGGACGCTCGGTGGCCTCGTCTGTGGCGAACACACCAATCCCCTGGCAATCTTCGCGACACTCGCAGCGGGAGAAGAGATTCACGCAGCGTGTTGGCCTGCCTTTCCGTGGCTCGACGAGGAGACGAGGACACGAAACGTCGGAATTCGAACGCAGTTTCATGCGTACGCGGGACGGGTTCCAACAGTCGCTGCATCTGGCGTCGTCGACGAGACACTCGCGGAGACCCTCGATAAGCCGGAGTGGGCCGGAATCGGTGGCACGTCCGGAATCATCGGTCCGAACGGAGCCTACGTCGCCGGCCCGAACGTCGAAGGAGAGGGACTCGTCGTCGCTGATGTCTCGACCGCTGAGAGCATCGCTGGGAAAGCGCTCCACGACATCCTCGGACACTACAACCGGCCAGATATCTTCGAACTCCGCGTCGACCGCTCGTCGCGGTCGCTCCTCACGGATGTCGACGAGACGAGCGGGTGAGCTCAAGATTGACTCTCCAATTCGTCGGATTCACCCAGCCTCCGGTACGATTTTCCTCTCGCTGGATGGACCCAGCCTCCGGTAGACCCGTGGCATAACACTAACTATGGGGCCTGCCATCTCAGGCCATGAAGGGCAAGGCCAGTGTACTATGGAAAGCCACCAAAGCTGATTCGTTCGTCGACAACTCGTGTCTCAGCATGGAGACAGTCTCCATCACAGAACCAGTTGGTGAGGAAGTCGTCGTCGAAGTGAAGGCTGCGAGCCTCTGTCACACTGATGTGTCTATCGCCCATGGACACATCGACGAACAGTATCCACTCGTGATGGGACACGAGGGAGCGGGGATCGTCCGAGCGGTCGGTGACGCAGTCGAGTCGGTTGAACCCGGTGACCACGTCGTTCTCGGCAGACCTGCGTGTGGCCGGTGTACCCACTGTCGTGAAGCGAACAGACATCTCTGTGAGCGGCGTCGCGAGTCGACCCCTGCGGGGACGCTTCGCACAGGGGAAGTCCGATTCGACATCGATGGTGACCCTGTGCACCACTGCCATGGCGTCTCGTCGTTCGCTGAGTACACCCTCGTCACCGAGGAGGTCGCGATTCCAATCACAGACGAGGTTCCGTTCGAGAAGGCGACGTTGCTCGGATGCGGGATATTCACTGGTGTCGGTGCTGTTCTACAGACTGCTCAGGTCGAGTTCGGGTCGTCAGTCGCAATCTTCGGTGCAGGTGGTGTCGGCCTGAGTGCCGTGCAAGGAGCACGACTGGCGAACGCGACAGACATCGTCGTCGTCGACCTCGTCGCTGAGAAACTCGACACCGCACGTGACCTCGGTGCGACAGAGACGGTCGACGCGTCGGAGACTGACCCTGTCGAGTATCTGCAAGAAGAGTTCGGCGGCGTCGATTACGCCTTCGACGTCGTTGGCCACCCAACTGTGGTGGAACAAGCAATCGCTGCGCTTCGACCGACTGGAACTGCCGTCCTCGTCGGGACGCCGCCTGCGGGCATCCACGAACTCGGCATCGAACTTCACGACTTTATCCTGGACGAAAAACAGGTGCTCGGTTCGTTCAACGGCTCGTTCGACCTCCAGGAGGCGATACCGAAACTCGCAGCCCTCGTAGCCGCTGGTGACCTCGTCGTCGACGACCTCATCTCGTCAGTTCGGCCACTCGACGCACTTCCCGAAGCGATGGACGAGTTAGAGAACGGTGACGGCATCCGACACGTCCTCGTCCCATAGCGGAGACGACACTGGGCCCATGAACTCCTCTGTTTTCTGTAGAGTACTTTTTTGTAGTCCGATTGGGTTGTGTGACCATGGAGCCATCTAGCAGCAACGCTACACCTTCGAGCACTGACGTCGTGGAACCCACGTGGGGGTCGGACCACGTGGTCGACTTGATTCAGGCGTACGACTTCGACTTCGTCACGTTCAACCCCGGTGCGTCGTTTCGCGGTCTCGAAGAATCGCTCGTGAACTACGGACAGTGTGTCCCGGAGATAATCGAGACACCGAACGAAGGTATCTCGGTCGCGATCGCACACGGGTACGCGAAGGCGACAGATGAACCTGCGCTCGTCATCTTACACGACATCGTCGGGACGTTACAGGGGTCGATGGGACTGTTCAACGCCTACTGTGACCGCGTTCCGGTGCTTGCACTCGCGGGCGGTGGTCCGGCCCGAAAAGCGACCCGCCGGCCGTGGATCGAGTGGATTCACACGGCACTCATCCAGGGGAACCTCGTGCGCGACTACACGAAGTTCGACGACGAACCCGCACACATCGACGGCGTCGCTGAGTCGATCATTCGAGCGTATCGAACCGCCAACACCGCCCCGAAAGCCCCGACATACGTGACGTTGGACTTCGCAGTCCAGGAGTGCGAGCTTCCGGACGGTGTGGAAGTCCCCGACCTCTCGATGTACGACACACCGTCGAGACCCGCCGCCGACCCGGCGGCCATCGATGATGCGGCCGAACGCCTCGTTGCGGCGGACGACCCCGCGATCCTCGTCGACCGAGCAGGCACTCGCCCTGCTGTCGTCGAAGAACTCGTCCAACTGGCGGAGACGCTGGGTGCAGGCGTGTACGACTCGCGCCGCTACCGATACAACTTCCCGAACACCCATTCACTCGACCTCTCGGGAACCGAGCGATACCGTTCTGCCGACGTGCTCCTCGCAGTCGATGTCTGGAGTCTGGACTACCGAACGCAGAAGGTGGATCACGTGACGCACGAAACGCAGTCGTTGATGGACAACTCGTACGACCTGATCGACATCGGACTGGACGATTACGAGCTGTCGAGTCTCGTCCCGGACTACTGCGAACTCCGCGAGACGACCGTCTCGGTGAACGCCGACACTGAGTTGGCGCTCGCTGCGCTCCGGCGGGCGGTAGCCGACAAACTCGACGGCGACTCTGCGGCCCAGCAACGAATCGAAGACCGTACGGCTGAACTCGAAGCACTCCACGACGAGCAGCGTGAAGAGTGGGAAGCCGAGGCCGCCGCAGCGTGGGACGAAGACCCGATCTCGGTCCCTCGCCTCACTGCAGAACTCAAAGAGGTCATCGAAGACGACGAGTGGGTCATCGTCAACGGGACGCTCTGTGGATGGATTCACCGACTCCTGGAAATCGACGAGTTCGACCAGTACATCGGCGGCCACTCTGGCGGTGCGGGTGTGGGATACGGTATCGGCGCTGCCATCGGTGGGGCGCTGGCGTACCAAGATTCCGACCGAATTCCAATCAACCTGCAGGCGGATGGTGACTTGATGCAGTACCTCGGGGGGCTGTGGACACTGGGACACTACGAGATACCCCTCCTCACCATCGTGCACAACAATGGGACGCTGTACAATTCGACGCAACACCGGATGCGTCTCGCTGACCACCGAGACAGAGATTCGAGCTTCGAACGCGCGCTCATCGGAACTGGACTCAAAGGCCCGACACCTGATTACGCCTCTCTTGCAGAGTCACTGGGCGTCAAAGGATACGGCCCCGTCGAAGACCCCGACGAACTTCCGGCGGTCCTTGCGGCCGCGTGGGAAGATGTCCAGAACGGAACGCCCGTACTCGTCGACGTGGTCTGTCAGGTACGATAAAAGCTGAACCGCCTCTTTGGTACCGGCCGTGGCACCCTTTAGGTGGCCATTTCGACGACGACCGGCCGGTCGGCGTCCAACAGGACTGCCTGCGTCACGCTTCCGAAGATGGCCTTTCCGGTCGGAGAACGCTTTCGTCCGCCGATGACGATATACTGCGCATCTACCGACTCAGCGTTGTCGAGAATGCTCGTGGTGATATCGCGGAGTCCGCCGAGTGCAGTCGCCTCTGCGGCGTCCGCCTCGTCGAATGTACTATCGATAACTCGTTGCGCGACCGCTTTCGCATCGTCTGACGAGCCCTTCGCGTCCTGCACGTGGAGGACGTAGAGGGGCACCGAGAATGCCTCTGCGAGACGCTTCCCGGTCTCGAGCACTGGTTCCTGTTCATTCTCACCGTTTACGGCTACGAGAACTGACATACGCGGAGTAGAAGTCGAGTGGGCTGTTAAATCTTTGTCCAGCTTCGGTGGCCCGTGGATGCGGTCAATTTCGCGATGGCACCGACGAAACTCGCGAGTGGACCTCTGGAATCTTAGATACCGAATTCGTCGAGGTTCCACTTCTCGACGAGTTCTTCGCGGTACTCGTCGCTGAACCGATTGACCCGTGGGAACTCACCCTTGTACGGCATGGTCGCGTCGATAATCGCCCGCGAACTCCGGTTGTCCGACCGATCTTCGAGGATCGGGTCGAGCGGGCTCGTGTAGAGACCGTCGAGTATCTCGATGTCGTCTGCCTTACATCGAGTAGACATCGCCCAGATGACGTCTTCGAGGCTCGTGATGTCGATGTCGTCGTCGACGACGACGACGTACCGACCGCCATATATCCCGTTCGGCATCGTCGCGGCGGCGATACCGACTTGCTTCGCGTGTCCGGCGTAGTCCTGGTCGACAGAGACGACGAGGAACTGCGGTCGTTCGATGACGTGTGACCAAACGCCAGTGACTCCGGAGATGCCCGCGTCGTCGAGTTGGTTCCACACACCACCAGCCGTTCGAATTGGAATCCCAACGGTGTAGATGGCTGGCGGTTTGAGCGGTGGTTGACCGAGGAGAATCGGGTCGTCGCGGTAGAGAACACTCTTTACTTCGATGAGCGGGGTTTCGTCGTGCGCTGGAGTCGAGTACCCCGGCCACTCGCCGAACGGGCCGTCGACACAACTTCGCTCGTCAACCGGTGGAATCTCACCTTCGATGACGATTTCGGCGTCGGCGGGTATCGGAAGGCCAGTTTCGGGGCCGTCAGTGACCGGTATCGGCTCACCGCGAATCCATCCGGCGATGTCGTACTCGCTCTCTTGGCGTCGTGCTGTCGACATCGAGGCGATCCACGTGTGTGGGTCGAGTCCTGCGATGAACGCGACTGGGCAGTTCTCACCGCGTTCGTGGTACTTCTCCATCGTCACTCGCGCATCTTTCCCGGGGGCAACCCAGAGTGAGATGGTCTCTTCGTCGAGAATCATACTGCGGTAGACCCCGAGGTTCACCCACCCGGTGTCCGGGTCTTTCGTCACGATGGTACAGCCAGTCCCGATGTATCGCCCCCCGTCGTGTTCGTGCCACTGCGGGACGGGAAACTTCGTCACGTCGATCTCGTCGCCCGTATCGATGTTCTCTAAGACCGGCGCGTCACCCGAAACGTGCTCGGGTTCGAGCGCCTCGTACGAACTGAACTCCTTTCGCCACGCGTCGACGATGTCGATGGGGCCGAGGTCAGACGACATGTTCAGCGCGATGCGCGTCCGTTCGATGGAGCCGAAACTGTTCGATAGAATTCGGAAGCCCGCTGGATAGCCTTCGATATCATCGAACAGGAGCGCAGGACCTCCCAGTCCCCCACCTTTCTCGGCGACTAATTCGGTAATCCCACCGATTTCTTTGTCCCAGTCTGCTCCCTCGATGTGTGCGAGTTCGGCTACCCCATCGATGTCAGCGATGAAATCACGCAGGTCGTATGACATGGATTACCAACTGACGCTATCCATCTTAATTGTTCTGTAGCACGTGGACAGTACGTGCACACGAATGCTGGATTGTCCTGCCCATTCGTCGAAAATAATGGTGTCTGGAAAACACGTTCGAATGAAATTCCGTTTCCTTGAGAGAAACATTCATAATCTATGTATTGGATATTTTGGCATGAATTGGATAGTTAACTTTGAGAACCAGGTCCACGAGCGGGGTCGGAAGACTGCAGTCGTCTGTGACGGTACGTCGTACACGTACATCGACCTCAACAACCACGTCAACTCCTTTGCAAACTGGTTGAAATCGTTTGACGGCAAGCGCGTCTGCATGTACGTCCCGAACACGTACGAAGTGTACATCGCAGCGTTCGGCGCGATGAAAGCTGGTGGCGCACCAGCGCCGATCAACTACATGTTCGGTCGAAACACCGTCGCGTACGTCCTCGAGGACGCGGACGCCGACGTGGTGATGACGTTCCCGAAAGATGCCGAGATGGTTGCATCTGCGGCCGAAGACGCCGGCGTCGACCACGTCGTCACAATCGGCGAATCCGAACACGGAACCATCACGATAGAGGAAATCACCGAAACCTATCCAACGCACACCGAAACGGTCCCACAACGCGACGACGACCTCTTCGGGCTGATGTACACCAGTGGAACGACCGGCGACCCGAAAGGAGTCTACAAGTCGCATCGGAGCGTCAACACGCACACGAAAGCGATGCGGCACGTCTGGAAGATAACGTCCGACCAGACGTGGCTCTGTGCGGGACCGCTGTACCACACGTCTGGATTCGAATCCTCGTCGCTTCCGGTGCTCGAAGCGGGCGGGACTGTCGTGCTTCACACGTGGGATATCGAGCGATTTTTATCCGAAATCGAGACGTACAAGGCAGACAGCGCGTACATCGCTGGGTCGATGCTCCTCGACATGCTCGAGTACGAACACCCAGAGAAATACGACGTGAGTTCACTGAAGCAAGTGTTCGCCGGCGGGGCACCGATGGACCCAGATGACTACGACGTCGTCGAAGAGATGTACGATGTTCGCGTCTCGGAACGACTCGGTATGACGGAAGCAGGCATCATCCTCACGTACCCAGTGGGTCGGACTGGCGAGTTCTCTCCACGAGACGAGGTTCCCGGCCGTGTCCCCGGTTCGTGCGGGAAACCGGTCGTCCAGGAAGTAGACGTTCGTGTCGTCGACCTTCACTCAGATGAGGTGGTCGACGTCGGCGAAGGCGAGATGCAGATTCGTGGCGATACGCTCTTCGAGCGCTACCTCAACAAGCCCGAGAAAACCAAACAGGCATTCACCGACGACGGATGGTACCGGTCGGGGGACGTCGTCCGCGTGGATGAGGATGGCTACATCTTCCACCTCCGCCGCGCGGATAGCATGATCGTCACCGGTGGGGAGAACGTCTACCCACGCGGCGTCGAGCGAGTCATCAACAACCACAGTGAGGTCAAAGAGTGTGCCGTCTTCCCGATTCCTG
>NZ_JBLOPB010000004.1:0-257024 GCF_048158745.1 Haloferax sp. DFSO52
GGGATTCGCTATCGATTCTCGAATTCCACACAGTCGCGTGTCCTGACAGACCGAACGAGAGTTGATAATACACGTGGTTACGGACACGTCGCCGACGATGACGAGAAACAGGTGGGCCACTGATGGCCGTTCACTCTGTCCCGTGACACCCGGTTGCTAAAGTACGTTGAGCACGAACCCCGGGATATGCCCGTCGTAGAGGTCAACCTCCCGGACGAACTGCTCGTAGAATTCGAACAACTCGTCGACGAAGAGTTCATCAGTGAAGAACAGGCCGTCGAAGAACTCCTCTCGATGGGGATGGACGCCTACGGTGCACCCGTCGACGATGAAGGTGGTGTCCAATCCGACTTCGTCCAGAGCGCGCAGAACAACCTGTTCGATACTGCCGGCGACCCCGGTGGCCTCGACGACGACGTCCTCTAGTCGGGCACCCGACGGTCCAAGGTCCCCACCCCCATTTTCGACCAGAACCCACACAGTTTCGAGGCGTCGGTCCGCGACCAGCAGGACGTATTCGAGAAGGTGCAGGGAATCCTTGCAGACTCACGTTCGACCAGTCTACGACATCCGAGGTGGGGTGTCGAATCGAGCGCATTCTCTCGTCCAAGAGAGTCGGGAGCGGTCGTTATCGAGAGTGGTTATGAGACAGATAACGATGAGATGACGATGACGTTCTACTCAGGGAGTCGCACAGTTTCGACTGGACGGTGATACTCGTTGCCGTCGTGAGAAAACGGCGACCAGTTTCTCGGACGCCAGAGCGAGAAATGTGTTAGTTAATTCATAGTAATTCACCCACAACGTGACAGGTCGTTCATGAGAAGACGTACTCACGACACTCGTTCGGTACTCATCACGTCGGGGTATTACGCCATCGTACGGTCGTTAGGGAAGAATGGCATCCGGACGGTCGTCGCGTCCGAACACGACGACACACCCGTCGGGTCGTCACGATTCTGTGACGAACTCGTTCGAATCCCTGCCCCGAGTGACGGCCTCGTCAGGTACAAAGACGCGCTGGTCGCTGTCGCTGCGCGACCAGATATCGAGGTGATTGCCCCAACTCGTCCAGAAGACGCGTACGTTTTCTCGAAGTACTACGACGAGTTCGCCGCCCACGCTCGGGTCGTCGTCCAACCGTTCGAGATGCTTCGGTCGGTCCACGACAGAAAACGCCTCTTCGAGGTGGCGCGGGAAGCGGGCGTTCCGATGGCGCGGACGCGACTCCTCAGCGAAGTCGACGAGTTCGAACAGCCGTCTATCATCAAACCGCGATTCAACCTTCTCGCCGGAGACTACGTCGACGGATTCGGGCCAGAAGACTACGATATCGTCAAACAGATTATCCACGTCCAACCAGGCGACGACCTGAATCGCGACGAGGTTCTCACGGAGATGAACCACGACCCGATCGTCCAAGACTACGTTCGCCCTGCTGACAAGTACATGTTTGCCGCCCTCTACGACCACGGGGAGGCAGTTGCGACGTTCCAACACCGCCAGATTCGTGGGAACTCGTACACCGGTGGAGGCGGGGTCTATCGGACGGCGGTCTACATCCCGGAACTCGAAGCAGTCGGCCGAGCACTGCTCGACCATCTCCAGTGGCACGGACTGGCGTGTATCGAATACATTCAGGACGCAGAGACGGGCGAGTTCAAAATAATCGAGCTGAACCCTCGCTTCTGGCAGTCACTCCCCTCTGCAATGCGGAGCGGTGCCGACTTCCCCTTCTACTACTGGTTGGTGGCGACAGGACAGAAACACCTGGTCGAAACCGACTACGCCCTCGGCACCGGGAGTCACTACCTGTGGGGTGAACTCGGCTATCTCATGAGCGTGGTCAACGACGACTCACCGCTCGTCGAACGTCCACGACTCACGACATCACTCTGGGAGGTCGTCTCTTCGATCGTCCGCGAGCCGCGATTCGACTTCCTGCATCCTGACGACCCACTCCCGTTCTTCCACTTCCTCGTCCACGTCGCCATCCGCAGACACCCAGAAGACCGACGGGCTGGTGAGGTTGGACATCTCCCAGAAGACCGTCGGCCGACCAACACAGCAACGACCTAACTCAGTCTGTCTCGACCACGCAACACCGGATTTGCCGATTGGACTCACCACTGGTTCAGCGGATGCTAACCGACGACTCGTGCCAGCAGTCACCGTAAGTAATGTTCGAGAGGTCGATTTTTCTACTCCGGATTCCATTAACGTTCGTTCGATAATCCCCGAGTAATGCTTCCGAGGCGGCCGTTTTGAGCCAATCGTGTCAAGCCTTCAATTTCTGATTCGGGGGTCTGACTGTCTGGAAACACAGAGTATCAGGGTATTCTGACTGTCAACGTTAATTGGATATAGAGACAGACATTCTCGTTTACCCGAGTATTGGTAGAGTTATATTTATATTCATTTTTTCGAGAACATCATTTTTTATAAAGTGTTTGTCGCGATTAACAAAGTCTCCAACAGCACAAATTACGGTCGAAATTATCGATGTCACTATCTACGCTGTCCCTCGTTTCCACCCCGAACGTTCGGCTAGCTTCGGCCACATGGTTGCACGGTGCCAGACGGACGACGACGGACATTCAGGAGGGCAACAGTGTACCTCGGTAACGCCATCGGCGTCGTCGTCCCTGCATACAACGAAGCAGGATTCGTTGGAACAGTCATCGACACGATACCGGCGTTCGTCGACCGAACGTACGTCGTCGACGACCACTCGACTGACGGCACGTGGCGCGAGATATCTGTCCACGCGTCACGCGCAAACAACCCCTCAGTACAACGTACGAACGACCAGCGTGCTACCGACCAAGACCGAGAGCCTTCCCAATTGACGGCCGACGGTGGCGAAATAACAGGCGAACGCGTTATCGCTATCAGGCATCCAACGAACCGAGGGCGAGGTGCTGCCGTAAAGACCGGGTACAAACGCGCCCTCGAAGACGACATGGACGTTATCGTCGTCATGGACGGCGACGGGCAGATGGACCCGGCGATTCTCACGTCGATTATCGACCCGGTGGTGGATGGGACGGCCGACTACGCGGTCGGAGACCGGCTCGGTGGACCGTCGTACTGGCGTGGAATGCCGCCGTGGCGTCTCTTCGGAAACACGCTCCTCTCGGGATTGACACGAATCGCCAGCGGCTACTGGCACATTCGTGACCCACAGAACGGGTACACGGCCATCTCAGCCAGTACGCTTCACGAGCTCGAGTTCGACCGCCTGTACGACCAGTACGGGTTCCTGAACGACCTGCTCGTGAATTTGAACGTCGCCGAAAAGCGGGTTGCGACGGTGCCGATGAACGCTCGGTACGGTGACGAAGAGAGTGGAATCCGGTACTCGAGTTTCGTCCCCGGACTCTCGTTCCTCCTCCTGAAAGACTTCCTCTGGCGGTTACGCGTGAAGTATCTCTACCGGGGGAACGTCGCACCTGTTCTCATGTACGTCCTCGGTGTCGTGAGCCTTCTCGTGGGGGTCGCCCGGTTCAGTCGTGCGGTTGTTAGCCGAGACAGGTCATCCGGTTCGACGACCCACGTGCTCGGAGGTGCGATTGCGCTCGTGGGCGCAATGCTGCTAGACAAGGGTATGAACGAACATCTCCAACAGTCAGGTGACATCGCGACGACAGTCGACACAGGTCACGGCGAGCGTGACCCCGAGTTCACAGACGAAGAGCGGACCGTTTCGGACGACCAACACGTCGAACGGGCTCCGTAACTCCACGGACGGCACCTGAACAGCGGACCACACTTGAACGAAACAGAACCGTGGCCAACTACTTCGGGTGGGAGGCTTTTTTAGCAGACAATTCGAGAGCAACGTGGTGTTCAACAGACACAATTCACGTGCCGAGTCTCTGTGTGGGATATCGATGGGAGGCTAGACATAACCCGTACCCGGTGCCGATTTTCGAATGTATAGGTCAGCGATAACAAAGAGTCCTACTGTCGATGGTTTGAGCATCGATGCCATCCACAATCGCCTCGATTAGTGTTGCAGAACAGCCCCAGATTGGTGACCGGTCATGACCGGGTTCGTCGGTGGTCACCTCGACTCCGAGACAGTCGATTCGTGTGTTGCTGAAATGCACCACGAAGAGTGGTACGAGTCAGAATCGTTCGATAAGAATGGAATCGGTCTCTCGGTACTTCACCACGGCGCAAAAGACCCGAACGGGTGCACGACGTGGGAAGACGACGGCCGTGCAGGATTGATCTTCGGAGTCATCACCAACCTCGATGACCTCGGACTCGACATCGACCAGCTCTTCGAACACATGTTCGACGACCCGGAAGCCCTCCTCCCCGATATCGACGGGACGTTCCTCATCGTCGCCATCGACGGCGACAGTGAACGAGTCGTTATCGCCAGCGACAAACTAGGCACCCGCCAGGTCTTCTACATCGACGGAGAGCCCTTCGCGTTCGGAACAGAAGTCGGTGTGCTGACCTCGCTTCTGGAGGACCCACAGGTAGACGAACGCTCCATCAGCGACCTCATGATGATCGGGGAAGTGTGGGGTGACAGAACGCTCGTCCAGGGAATCAATTTCCTCCCGTCCGGATGTGTCCTCGAATACACCGGCGGTGACGCGCCCGAAGTGACCCAGTACTGGAAACACACGTTCGTCCAGAGCCCCGACGATTCGTACCTCGACGACCTCGTCGATGCGTACCAAGATGCAATTGCCGACATGGCTGCGACCGTCGACGGCGATATCGGGCTCTTCCTCTCCGGTGGACTCGACAGCAGATCACTCTCTGCTGCGCTGCGCAAAAACAGAGATTTCACCACGTTCACGTACGACTCCAACCCCGCACACGGTCGGAACCTCGAACACGCAAAGAGTATCGCGGACGTCCTCGGCGTCAAGAACGAACGAGTCCTCATCAGCCCCGACCAACTCGTCGACCGTCTCGACGAATCCGTCCAGCTGACGAGTGGGATGCTCGGCCTCACGACGTTCCTCAACCTCTCGTCAGTGTTCGACATCGACCAGATGCCCAACGTCCTGATGGAAGCGGCCGGACAGGGCGAGCTGCTGGGAGAAGGCATGTCTCGACCAGCCATCGAACTCAGTGGCTCCCCTGAAGCAGCCCTCTACCGGGCGAAGCACTTCACCGACGTCGACGACGCCCGACGGCTCCTCGAGACGGACTTCGACCCGATGACGTCGTTCCGCGAAGAAGTTCGAAAAGCCGACCAACCAGACAAGTACAGCTCCGCGATGGACTGTTACTTCCTGAACTACTACCCACGGTTCACGTACGCGAGTAACCCGATTCCAGAGAGTCAAGCAGGCGTTCGCGTCCCCTACGCCAACAGGAAGTTCCTCGAAGCAGTTGCGAGACTCCCGCTCTCGGATCGCATCGGGGCGATTCCATTCACGAACGGAAGCATCCCTGCAGGGACCTCCTTCCCGAAACTCGAACTCGTCCGCCGACTCGACGCCGGGTTAGAGGACATCCCATACGAACGGACCAGAGTCGCCCCAGAACGACCGCTCTGGCAACACGCTGCCGGCTTCGTCGTCAGCACCTCGTTCGACCAGGTCCGTGAGAAAATCGTCGGAGACATCTACGCACACGGTGGCCGGTCACTGTTAGGAACCTGGTACCGTGAGAACCGCAGATTCCGCGAACGGGTCGACGAACTCCTCGACGCGGCCGCGAAGCGACCGTACTTCAACGCCGACGAGATTCGCCGGATTCAGCGCGAAGAACTGACTGGTGAAGCAGAACACATGAGCACGATCTCCGGTATCGTCACCGGCGAGCTCTGGGTCCAGAAGTACATCGACCGGATCGCAGACCGTCCCGAGACCGAAATCCCGGTGCACTCGACTGAAGACTCGACGCCAACTGCCTGACCACGCTGCGTCAGTCCCCTTCAATTCCCCTTTTTGGCTCTGTTGAAATCCTCAGAGTATGACAGGAATGGCGTGACACAGACAGAGGGTGAGTTCAGCATGCTCATTGAAACTCCCCACTTTCCGTCAGAGGTGGTCTGATTATTTACTTCAGAATTGTGGTTACTGTTATGCCACTATGGTGCTCTCTTTTTAATTGATGACCTCCACACGCCGAGCTTTCCTCCGTTTGATTCCTCTTGTTGCTGTGAGTGGAACTAGTGGGTGTGTTCGACCTGTCTTCAACACCTTCACTCAATCACCCGATGCATGGCAGGTTTCAACCGTTATCTCCGATTCACCCCTCCTCAGCGACGCACCAACAGAGCTAGGTTCGCTACATGGGGTACTCATTCAGAATTCTGCAGATGCGCGAGAACACTTCCGTAGCACGAAAGTGTTCGATCCTGCTGAGAATGGTTACTTCTCACTTGATTACTCTACGCACGTTGTATCAGTTGTCCACGCTGTTCTCCGTGAAGACCAAATCTTGACGACGAAAGTCACCGACATCAGCGAAGATTCGTTGCGGATGACAGCCACGATTGAACAGAAGGAAACAGATTACAGTGACACCCATATAGAAACCACATTAATCACGTGGCAGCTGAATGGTCATCCGAAACCGGCAGCTCTAGAGCTGGTACTTAGCGATAAGTCGGACTCGTAGCGGCATTCATCCCTATAGCTGAAGGGGAGAAGTAGGTCAACTTTTGACTTTCAGATAGACCAGATTCAAAATTCTGCCGTGCTGACTATGCGCCCTGTATTCAGCACGGCCTCGAAAAACTATCAGCTCCAGAGGATTTCAACAGAAACCCTTTTTCTGTGTCGGTGGTTCCGCAGTCCTGACTCGGAGAGTTTGAAAGCACACTGGGAACCGATTTCAGTGCCCGTAGAGTTCGTCGATCAGTTCAGGTTCGCATTTCGCATGCAGGTCACAGTACATCGCTCACGTAGTCAGTGAACAGATACACGACTGACGCGGTTGCACCCAAAATGAACAGTGCGCTCACCGTGAGCGACGTGTCGCGAGTGGCCAACGCCGCAGCCATGAATACGACGGGAAGAAGGTACACGATGAGTTTCCACCGGACGTAGAATCGACTCAAATTGTCCACACGGGCGGGTTCGTATCTGTTGGATATGAGTATTGTTCCTCGACTGTCGCGTCGAAGATTCACTGACCGACTCCTGTCGAGACGGGGTGAGCGAGTAGACGGAAAGGGAGAAAGGGAAAGAGGGAGAGGGTCTGGGAGAGGGAGAAAGGGAAAGAGGGAGAGGGTCTGGGAGAGGGAGAAAGGGAAAGAGAGACTCAGTTCGCTTCAGCGTACATTTCGACGAGATTGTCCGCGTTCGACTGCCACGAGTATCGGGACTCGACCAACGCTCTGTTTGCTCGGCCCATCCGAACTGCTTCGTCTGGATTGTCGATGAGACGAGCAAGTGCTGCGGTCAGCGCTTCGGCATCGCCCGGAGTGACGAGAATCCCCTGCTCGTCGGTGACGACTTCGGGGATGCTCCCGACGGGCGTCGTCACGATGGCATTTCCACCGGCCATGCCTTCGAGCAACGCGATCGGAAGCCCTTCGGCGTACGTCGGAAGGACGAACACCGTCGCCCGACTGAGCAGGTTCTGTTTTTCCGACTCCGAGAGGAAGCCCAGATAGTCGACGTTGTCGTACGCTGCGGCGACCGCTTCGGCACGGTCGGCGAAGGGGCCACGGCCACCGATACTCACGTGGAACGAGAGATGTGGCATCGACTCCAGCGCCTCGATCGCCTCGAGCAACTCACCGATTCCCTTCCGCTCGATGAGATTCGAGACGAAGACCACGTGGACGGGGTCTGTCTGGTAGGTCGGTTCGTACTCGTCGGGTTCGACTGCGTTGGCGATGACGTGCACTTTGTCGTAGTCGGTGCGTCGGGAGACGAGTCCGCGCCAATACTCAGAGAGCACGACGACGTCGTCGACCGAGTCGAAGACGAGCGACTGGAGTCTGCGGACCACGAGCGAATCTGTCTCGAGGAACTCGTCGAACGACGACCCGTGGATGTGCAGGATGACGGGGACCCGCCAGACGTAACTCGAGTAGAGGACGAAGAACGCCGACCGGTAGAACGAGTACTTGTGTGATGAGTGGACATGGACGATGTCTGGGCGGGATTGGAACGGGAACATGAAGACGGCCAGAATCGACGACAGAATCATTCTCACTGCCCGTTCTACACCCTCGCCTTTCGGCGCAGCGTACCGTGTGTAGAGGCGGACGTCCATCCGGTCTTCGAGATATCGTTGCTGTTCTGTGATGTATCGGTCGATACCACCGGTCCCGCGAGGGCCGACGATGAGGAGTTTCGTATTGTCGTTCATAGTGAAAGTGAGCCCAGAGCTGTATTCAGCGGGCAGTTCGGTGTCGAAAATTGGACTGTCAAGCGGTTAGTTATGGGTCGGTTGACGATTGCTCGAACGGAAGCGTCGATGTCAGTGCCGGGAAATCTACCACTGGAGTGGAACGGTTATGCTGGGACCGTGTGTCGGGAGAGCGACTCGATTGGTTCGACTGAACCGTAGTTGAGAGCCACCTGGACGATGACGTCGGTCAGATTCACCTTGTCTGCGAGGAAGGCGTCTCGACGGGTCTGCCACACTGCTTTCGTGCCGGGGTCGGTGAGGAGCGTCTCCGCCCGTTCCATCACCTCGTCGAACGATTTGAGGTTGGAGATGAGGCCGTGCTGTTCGAGTTCGACGAAGTTCCCCATGTCGTTCTCACCGACGAACGAGTTCGACCGGATGGCGGGCGTTCCGAGGAGTGCGGCCTCCGTGACCATCGTCTGGGTGTCCGCGACGAGGAGTTCTGCTTCGGCCAACACGTCGTGAACGAGTGCTGGGTGGAAGTCGAACGGGCGTGTGTCGACGTCGCCGTCTCGTCGTTCTTCGCTCTCGTCGAGGACGAACACGGTCGCGTACGTACTCAACATCTCGATGAGTTCGGCCCGACGCTCGGGCGTGAATCCACGGTGGCCGACGTCGTGGTGCGACCCGAATGCGTTGAACCTGACGACGACGAATTTTTCGTCAGGGTCGAGTCCGAGTTCCGCTCGAATATCGACCGACGGTTCGTACACGTCGGGGTGGAGATACGCCGTCTCTTTGAACCCTCTGAACTGGTAGTGGTTCTCAGAGAGGTCTTTGCCGAACGTGTGTGGCGTCAGTATGGCCTTCGCGAATGGGCGAGAGACGACGTGGTCGAGTGACGTCGGTTCCGAGTCGAGGACGAGGACGACAGGCGTCCGCGAGACGGCACCTGCGTGTGCAGCGTAGCCTCCCATCCCGAAGATGAGGTCCGGCTTGAATCGCCGGACTTCCCGGAAGATGTTCACGTAGTGAGCGGGCAAGTTTTTGAAGAGCGAATACTTGGTCGTACCACACACTCCGTAGATTTTGTGTGGCAACTCGTAGTATTCGAGCAGGTCTTTGGTACACCCGTAGTCCCGGCCAAGGATGAGTACGTCGTGTCCCATCCGCTGGAGTTCTCTGACCGCATATTTGTAGAGGTGGACGTGTGCGGGCGTGTTTGTGAAGAACAGGTAGCGCATACTCTCTGCCGACAGAGATGCGCTCTGTGTGAGTAGTTATACGTCATCTACTCTGCGACAACGCCCAGTTAATGAGACACCACGTGTGCAAACGGTGCTGTCAGCCTGTTACAGTCGCCATAACAAAACGACCGAACGGCTTTCGATGATGTGACACGTACGCTTACGCGAGACTACACCGCGTGAGAGTCGTCTGAAGCCTTCAGGCGAGTCAACAGCGTCCGCGCCCTTCCAGATGTTCCACCAACCCACTGCGTCAACACGAGTCCACACGTCACCGAGGTACTCCGCCGTCAACACGAGAGCCGATGAGAGAGGTATCGAATAGATGTGGCCGTGGGAACACGTCGCCGTCGGGTACATCCTCGTCTCACTCTGGGCAAGAGCGACGAACAGACGCCTCGATGGCCGTGCGGCGCTCGCCGTGGTCTTCGGAACACAGTTCCCAGACCTCGTGGACAAACCGCTCTCGTGGTCGATTGGGCTCCTTCCGAGCGGAATCTCGGTTGCCCACTCGATTTTCGTCTCCATCCCGCTCGCACTCCTCGTCGTCCTCGTTGCCCGGCGATTCGATATGACGGTGGTCGGTGTCGCGTTTGCACTTGGGTATCTCTCGCACATCCCAGCAGACCTCTTTTACAGCGGGTTCTTTTTTGGGAACTACAGGGCGCTTCAGTCGTTCCTGTGGCCGATTTCGTACGGGCCTGAATCGTCTGGCGTGGGGTTCCTCAGTCAGACGTGGTACTTCCTGAGCAGGTTCCTCGTCTACCTTCGCCGCCCCGAAGCGTGGGCGTACATCATCTTCGAACTTCTCTTGGTGGGAAGCGCAGTTCGTCTCTGGATACGTGACGGTGCCCCGGGAGTCGCACTGATGAAGCGCTCTGTAAACGACATTCGTCGGAGCGTTACGCGGTGAACACCACCCCAAACTCGGTAGCAATCACTCCATAACAAAGCCGTTACCGAGACTGATTTTCAGCAAGGCAGGCAGACTCCCCGCCGAAATACTATGAATACCATGATTTTACCGCTGGCTCGGATACGTCCCGAAACGCAACTCCAGTTTCGAACCGACCACCTCGACGGAGTGACCAGCCGATGAGTGTCGAGTTGGGAGTGTCCTCTACCGTCGACGAGGGTGCAACGATCGGCTACGGTGACGGCAAACCGCCAGTCATCGGAGACCGGGCGCGAATTCGCTCCGGGAGCGTCATCTACCACGACGTAACCATCGGTGACGACTTCGTCACCGGACACAACGTGCTGGTCAGAGAACAGACCGACATCGGTGACCAGGTTCTCATCGGAACCCAGTCCGTCGTCGATGGAACGACGACTATCGGGTCGCGAGTCAGCATCCAGACCAACGTCTACATTCCGACGAACACACGCATCGGCAACGACGTGTTCGTCGGCCCGGGGGTCGTGATGACGAACGACCCCTACCCGGTTCGCACCGAAACGGAACTCGTCGGACCGATTATCGAAGACCACGCCTCTATCGGGGCGAACGCGACGCTCCTCCCCGGTGTAACAATCGGTGAAGGAGCGTTCGTCGCCGCCGGCGCAGTCGTCGTCGACGACGTTCCGCCTCGGACACTCGCAGTCGGTGCACCGGCAGTGCATCGCGAGTTACCAGCACCACTGACTGGGGAGAACAGGATTCGACGATGACTGACGAGAAAATCGCAATCGCAGCACCACAACTCGGAACAGAGGAACTCGACCGAATCGCGGCGGTGCTCGAAAGCGGCATCATCGCGGACGGGCCCGAAGTACGCGGCTTCGAACGAGCGTTCGCCGACTACTGCGATGCCGACTACGGTGTCGCGACGTCCAATGGGACGACTGCCCTCCACGCGGCACTCCACGCGCTCGGCATCGGTCCGGGTGACAGAGTGCTGACCACGCCGTTTACGTTCATCGCAACGGCCAACGCAGTCGCCTTTACCGGCGCAGAAGTGGACTTCGTCGACATCGACCCCAGAACGTACAACATCGACCCGGATGCACTCGAAGCCCGACTTCGAGCCGGCGAGCAAGTCGATGCGGTCATCGCAGTCCACCTGTACGGCCTCCCGGCCGACATGACCCGACTCACGGAACTTGCATCGACGTACGACTTCCTCCTCATCGAAGACGCAGCACAGGCCCACGGCGCAGAGGTCGATGGCCAACGCGTCGGGTCGTTCGGAGACGCCGCGTGCTTCTCGTTCTATCCGACGAAGAACATGACGACGAGCGAAGGTGGGATGATAACCACCACCCGCGACGACGTCGCAGAACGGGCGGCGCGGTTCATCGACCATGGCCGAGTCTCCGGATACGAACACTCGGAGGTCGGCCACAACTTCCGGATGACGAGTATCTCGGCTGCCATCGGTCGCGTCCAACTCGACCGCCTCCCCGAGTTTACGCGGGCCAGACAGACGAACGCCGCACGGTTGACGGAGTATCTCGAAGATGCCCCGGTCACGACGCCGTACGTCCCAGCGGACCGAACACACGTCTTCCACCAGTACACCGTCCAGTGCGACGGCGTCGAGCGCGACGCACTCAAATCGTACCTCGATGCCAAGGGTATCGCAACGGGCGTCTACTACCCGAAGCCGGTTCACAAACAACAACCCTACGCCCACATGTTGGTGACCGCACCGGTCGCCGAAGCAGCAGCAGCCCACGTCCTCTCACTCCCAGTCCACCCGGGTCTGCGTGAAGACGATGTCGCGCGCGTCGGCCAGACCATCGCGCAGTACGTCGAGGTGGTGACGTGATATCCCCAGTCGCCGCCGGCGTCATCGGTGTCGGGTCGATGGGGGTAAACCACGCCCGAGTCTACTCAGAACTCAGAGACGTGGAACTGGTCGGTGTCGCTGACGCCGACCTCGACAGAGCGGCGGAAGTCGCCGCCGAATACGGAACGCAGGCGTTCACCATAGACGAACTCCTCGACCGAGTCGACGTCGTCACCGTCGCCGTTCCAACGCCGTATCACGCAGCGGTCACACGACAGTGTATCGAAGCAGGCGTTCACGTCCTCGTCGAGAAACCGTTCGTCGCCGACATCGTCGAGGGCGAAGAGTTGATTGGACTCGCCAAGTGGCACGGCGTGAGACTGCAAGTCGGTCATATCGAGCGATTCAATCCTGCCGTGCGTGCACTCGACGATATCCTCGACGGTGTCGAGCCAATCGCGATTACGGCCAACAGGCTCGGCCCGCCACTCACTCGCGACGTTGGAGACGGCGTCATCATGGACCTCATGATTCACGACATCGACATCGTCCTCTCGCTGGTCGATTCGGATATCGTGAACCTCGCAGCGACGAGCGCAGCAGACGAACAGTACGCGACTGCACAGTTGACCTTCGACAACGGCGTCGTCGGAACGCTGACCGCGAGTCGCCTCACCCAACAGAAGACCAGAACCCTCGACATCACGGCACGGGACCGCCTCATCCGCGTCGATTACCTGAACCAGTCCGTCCAGATATTCCGCCAGTCTCGGCCCGATTACCTGCGAGATAACGGCAACATCCGATTCCGCCACGAAGTCGTCATGGAACAGCCGATGATAGAGGCCGGCGAGCCACTGAAACACGAACTCACGTCGTTTATCGAGGCGGCGATGAACGGCGGCCCAGTCGTCGTCACCGCAGAAGATGGGCTCCGTGCACTCGCGGTTGCACAACGCATCGAAGCGGCTGCGCACGCGAACGAACAGTCGATGGAAGCGACTGAGGAGCCACGATGATTACCACGATGGTGGGACTCTACAACTCGGAGCTCCCCCCGGCAGGCCAGCGACAGGCGTTCCGCGAGGGTTCGGTCCCGGTGGCAGTCTACGGACTCGGAAAGATGGGTCTCCCACTCGCGGGCGTCTACGCACAGTCGTCGGGGAACGTCGTCGGCGTCGACATCAACGACACCGTCGTTCGCGGTGTAAACGACGGCGAGTGTCACGTCGCGAAAGAACCCGGGTTACCGGAACTCATCGCCGAACAGGTCGAGCGTGGTGCGCTCCGCGCGACGACAGAGAGCGTCGAAGCGGCGAAATCAGCCACCGTTCACGTCATCATCGTCCCGACACCCTTAACCGACGACCGTGAACCAGACCTGGCGGCCTTCGAAGCCGTTCTCGACAGCATCGCGCTGGGACTCAAACCGGGCGACATGGTCATCGTCGAATGCACCGTCCCACCGGGGACGAGCAGCGAACTCGTCGTCCCACATCTCGAAGCGAAGAGTGGTGTGTCCCGTTCGGAGTTCGGTGTCGCGTTCTGTCCCGAGCGAACCGCGTCGGGGCGAGCACTGCGAGATATCACCGAATCGCACCCGAAAATCGTCGGTGGCGTGGACGCAGAAGCGACACGCGTCGCGTCGCTCATCTACGGTGAGCTAACCACGAACGACGTCATCGCGGTGAGCGATGCCACGACAGCAGAGTCGGTGAAGTTGTTCGAAGGCGTCTACCGAGACGTCAACATCGCACTCGCGAACGAACTCGCCAGAGCGGGTGACGACCTCGGCATCGACGTTCGAGAGACGATAGACGCAGCAAACACCCAACCGTACAGTCATATCCACGAACCCGGACCGGGTGTCGGTGGCCACTGCATCCCGTGGTACCCGTACTTCATCACGAGTCGTGTCTCCGAAGAGATGCCGTTGTTGCTGACTGCTCGGGCGGTAAACGACAGTATGCCGGCGTTCACCGCCGACAAACTCCGTGACGAACTCACGCGCGTGGGACGAAGTATCGATGGCGCAACTGTGGCTGTGCTTGGCGTGACGTACCGACCGGGCGTCGCAGAAACACGCGCGACCCCGGCGGCGGGCGTCATCGACCGACTCCGTGAACTTGGGGCGACAGTGCTCGCAGTCGATCCGATGCTCGACGACGAGCTGGTCGCCTCGTTCGGCGCGACTCCCGTCTCGCTCGCCGACCTCTCGAACCACGCACTCGATGCCGTCGTGATGGTCACACCCCACGAAGAGTTCGCTGATATCGAGTGGGGCGACTTCGACGATCTGGTGGTCGTCGACGGACGTGACACGCTCGGAGATATCGGCCACTCGGTCTACACGATTGGTGGAGGGCAGCGCAGATGACCCGATTGAAAGTTCTCTCCGTGGTCGGCGCGCGCCCGCAGTTCATCAAAGCGTTCCCCGTCTCGGCGGCGCTTCGACGCGAACACGACGAGGTGCTCGTCCACACCGGCCAGCACTACGACGAGTCGATGTCTGGAGTGTTCTTCGACGAACTCGACATTCCGAAACCAGACTACAATCTCGGTGTCGGGTCGGGCACACACGCCGTCCAGACTGCCGAGATGATGCAGCGACTCGATACCGTCATCGCTGACGAAGCGCCAGACATCGTCCTCGTCTACGGTGACACGAACTCGACGCTCGCCGCAGCACTGGTCGCGTCGAAGCGAGACCCACGCGTCGCCCACGTCGAAGCGGGGCTCAGGAGTCACAACTGGGAGATGCCCGAAGAGGTCAACCGTGTCCTCACCGACCACTGTTCGGACCTCCTGTTTGCACCGTCCGAATCAGCCGCATCGACGCTCGAATCCGAAGGGATCCACGGCGGCGTCTACGTGACCGGCGACGTCCAGTACGATGCGATTCTCGCGGTTCGGCAGCCGGCACGAGAGTACTCGACGATTCTCGACGATTTGGACCTCCAAGACGACGAGTACGTCCTTGCGACGGTCCACCGCGCCGGCAACACGGACGACCACACGAAGCTCGAAGCGATTATGGCTGGGCTCGCGGACGCCGGACGGCCGGTCGTCTTCCCAGTTCACCCCCGGACAGAAAACGCACTCCAAGCAGCAGGACTGTGGTCACAGGTTGCAGACGACGAGAACATCCTGCTCGTCGAACCGGTCGGCTATCTCGATTTCGTCCGCCTGCTCGACGGGGCCGAGCGCGTCGCCACAGACTCTGGAGGTGTGCAAAAAGAGGCGTTCTACCTCGACAAACGCTGTGTCACCCTTCGCGACGAGACAGAGTGGGTCGAAACGGTCGACGCCGGATGGAACACCCTCGTCGGTGCCGACACCGATGCGATTCGAACCGCACTCCAGTCGACCGAGTCGCTTCCCGAGAAACCGTCGCTGTACGGCGACGGAACCGCTGCCGAACGAATCGTCGACGTACTTTCGACCGACCACGAGAGTCGGACATCACGACTGACCACCCTACACGCATCCTCGACAGATCATGAATAAGTTCGCCCTCTGTCTCACTCACGATGTCGACCGGCCCTACAAGACGTATCAAGGGCTCTACTACGCGATAACGGAACGGTCGCCGTACCACCTCCAGACGCTGCTCTCTCGCTCGAATCCGTACTGGCAGTTCGAGGAAATTATGGCTCTCGAACGTGACCTCGGAGTTCGCTCGTCGTTCTACTTCCTCAACGAACCGAGTCTCCTGAAGACAGTGTCACTGGGTGACTTATTCGACCCGAAAAACTGGCTCGAACACGCCGGCCGATACGACATCACCGACGACGAGATAGTTGACGTGATTCGACGTCTCGATGCAGACGGCTGGGAAGTCGGTCTGCACGGGTCGTTCCGGTCGTGTGACGATTTCGACCGGCTCAGAACCGAGAAACGAGAACTCGAATCGATACTTGGTCACGAGATACTCGGAATCCGACAACATCACCTCAGACGGACTCACCGAACCTGGCAGTATCACCGTGAACTCGGCCTCAAATATGACGCAAGCCTCGGGTCGAGTACCAAATATGGGTTCGACTACGGCTACCAACCGCTCCACCCATTCGACGACGAGTTCGTCGTGTTCCCGCTGTCGCTGATGGAAGTTTCACTCCCAGACCCGGGCGAGGACTTCGACGCTGCGTGGGCAGCGTGCGAACGCCTCCTCGACGAAGCCGAGGAAAACGAGGCAGTGTTGACGGCACTGTGGCATCCACGCTACTTCAATGAGGCCGAGTTCCCCGGCTATCGTCGTCTGTACGTCCGCCTCGTCGAGACCGCACTCGAACGAGGTGCGTGGGTTGGCCCGCTCGGTGACTACTATCGAACCTTCCTCGAAGGGGAGACGAGCGTCCCACAGGCGGCCTAGATGGCGTAGGTGGGGGAGAGGGCGGATAGGGTGCAGGCAGTGTAGATAGGGTAGACGGCGTTTCAGTCGGTCGATATTCGCTGTATAACAAAGCCATCCGCAACGCTCTACCCGAGTAGACAACCCCCCGCGAGCGGAGTTTCCGCCCTACCATGATTCACACCACGACGACACAGCAACCACACGAGAACTCCGTCGATATCGCCCACCTCCAGCGGTACGTCGACGTTCTCGACGACGTTCTCGACTACGCGCGAGTGCGAGACTACAACGGCTGGGATTACGGCGACGGATTGAGCAGTCGAGTGTTACAGTCGTTGCCCGACATCCTCGTGTTGAACCTCGCTGTCCAGGAGTTTATCAAACGGTCGCCCGTCAACGTCCGCCCGCTGTTCCGCGTCGAGCAACGCCGAAACTTCAAGGGAATCGCCCTGTTCGCGATGGCGAATCGAACACGCGCACAACTCGGACAGTGGTTCGAGGGAGACGAATCCACAGCGCAGTATCTCGCAGAGGCGGAGTCGCTGACGAAATGGCTCGTCGACAATCAGGTGACGGGGTTCAGTGGATTCGGCGGCAGTCACAGACACAGAATTCAGCACCCAACCGGTCGAAGCGGGCCGAGAGGAGAGATTCCGAACTCACCGAATCTCGTCTCGACATCGTTCGGCGTGAAAGCCCTCTTGGCCGGGAAGTCGTTCGATTCGGCGTACCCCGACATCGCACGGACTGCCGTAGACCTCGCCGTCGAGGACCTCGACTACCGGCCACGAGGCGACGGTGCGGTTATGGACTACTACCAATCGCACCCGAAGGACAGTTACACACTCAACGCCATCGCCCTCGGTGCGCGCTACTTCGTCGAACTCTACGACGAGTTCGGTGACGAGGAACTGCTCGACCGAGCAGAGAAGATACTCGACTTCGTGGCTTCGACACAGACCGAACGGGGCGGCTGGTACTATCGCGAACCACCGACTGCGTCACATCTCTCGATGGACAGCCACCACAACGGGTTCATCATCGAGTGTTTCCAGCGGTACGAGCACATCGTCGGTACCGGACGGTACGACGAGACGATTTCCCGTGGACTAGAGTTCTATGCGAGGGAGTTGTTCGACGACGGCGCGCCCAACTTCGACGAGAACAACGCGTATCCGAGGGACATCCACGCCGCGGCACAGGGTATCCTGGTCTTCACATACGCTGGGCAGTACGACAGGGCAGAGCGCATTCTCGAGTGGACACTCGCCAACATGTACGTCCCCGACGACGGGCGGTTCTACTTCAGAAAACAGCGATTCTACACCAAACGGGTGATCCTGATGCGCTGGGCGCAAGCGTGGATGGCGTACGCAATCGCCGAATACGTGGCAACGAGAGTCACTGGTGAGGCAACACACGGATTCGGAATCGAAGCCGTCCAAACGGTGTCAGAGACTGCCTGACCGCCGGTCGACAGCCCTGACAGTGGTATAGTTGCGTCATAACAATTCCCGGGCCCAACGTCAACTCAAATCGAGAATGTCTTGCGTGGTGATATACCTGGGCACGACCCGAGACGGGTCCCCCGTTGCCCTTCCGCCGGAAGCGACGACCATTGGTTCAGGAGACTGTACGATGGTCAGCCACGCGACCGGAAGGGAGGCACCGCCGACGACACCCCAAGACATCCAGTTTCCTCCCAGACCATGACGATTCACATTCAAGAGTTCGACGAAACTCGACGCGACGAGTGGGACCGATACGTCGAACGGTCGGGGGACGCGAGCCTCTTTCATCAGTATCGCGCCCTCGAACTGCAAGCAGCACATTCGAACTCGACGCTCCACCCACTCGTTGGGTTTCACAACGAACAACCAATCGGCCTCTATCCGATTTTCGAGATACAGAAAGGACCGGTCAGTACTGCGTTCTCACCACCTCCCAACATCGGTGTCCCGTACCTCGGGCCGGTGATGATTACCACCGACCCGATCAAACGACGAAAGCTCGAACGTCGACGCAATCAGTTCATCGAGGGCTGCGCCGACTGGATTGATCGTGAGATTTCCCCGGCGTACACGCACCTCCGTGTCGGCGATTACTACACCGACATGCGAGCGTTCCAGTGGGGTGGGTGTGTCGTCACGCCGAAGTACACCTACAACGTCGATTTGACCCCCGACGATGACGAGCTGTTGTTGTCGTTCAGTCGGAACGCGCGGCGAAATATTAGAGACGGAATCGAGTCGTCGGCAACGATATCAGTCGGTGGGCGCGACGAACTCGAAACGATACTCTCGCTGGTCGAAGGCAGATACGAAGAACAGGATTTAGCCTTCGACGTGCCACCCGAGTTCGTCTGCGACCTGTACGACGAACTCCCAGACGGCCAGGTTCGTCCGTACGTCTACGAACGAGACGGTGAGTTCGTCAGCGGCATCATCGTCATCCAGTACGGCACCACTGTCTCGCGGTGGATGGGAGGTGTCCGCACTGAAGAGAGCTGCAACGCCGACGTGAACGACCTCATCGACTGGCAGATAATCTGCGATGCAAAGGCCGATGGCTGCGTTCGATACGACCTCGTCGGCGCGAACAACCGTCGCCTCAACCGATACAAAGGAAAGTACAACCCCGAACTGGTCACGTTTTACCAGATCGAACACGGGTCACTCCCGGTCAGAGCGGCCGCCCACCTGTATAAAGGTCGGCTCGGAGAAGGCCTCGCCACACTCGCCGAATCCCGTCGCGTACTCGCGCCACGGCGGATGTTGGCAGCAATCCCCTCGTTGACCACCACTCCCAGAAGTGATTCACTTACTGGAGGCGTATTCTCAGACGCCAATTCAAAAGATAACAGATGACACAATTACACCTCGAACAGTTGACCCTCGACGAATGGGACGAAACGCTACCGAACACAGGAGTCGACGTATTCCACTCGTCCGCCGTCCTCGGTGCAATCGACCAGCACTTCGACGGCGAGATGCATCTCCTCGGCGCGTACAAAGGCGAGCAACCAGTTGCACTGCTCCCGCTGTTCGAACGCAAAAATGCGATCGGACGGGTGCTCGTCTCCCCACCACCATCGATGGGAATTCCGTACATCGGACCGGTGATGATGCCGAACAGCCCAAAACAGAGTGTCTACGAATCTATCAACAACGACTTCTCTAAGCTCGTCGTGGACGAACTTGGCGTCCGGTCGAATCGGGCGTTCATCCGAATCCTCTGTTCACCATCGTACGTCGACCCCAGACCGTTCGAATGGGCAGGATTCTCAGTCACGCCGGCGTTTACCTACCGAATCGATTTAGCCTCACAGTCACTCGACGAGGTCCAGGGTCGATTCAGTTCGAGTCTGCGGAAAGAGATTCGGAAAGCACAGGGCTTCGACGTCACCGTCGAAGACGAAGGTGTCGAGGGCGCGCGATTGGTGTACGACGACGTCATCTCTCGATACGACGAACAAGACGAAGCGTTCGGAATGCCGTGGGAGTTCCTCGAATCTGTCGTGGAGGGACTGGGAGAGAACTGCCGCGTGTACATCGTCCGCGACCCGGACGGAGAATATCTCAGTGGAATCGTCGTCCCATTTTCCCACGAGGTCGGGTACTACTGGATCGGTGGAGCGCGCAGTAGTTATGGCGGCGTCAGCATCAACAACCTCATCCACTGGGAGATTCTCGAAGACATCGCTCACGACGACGCACTCGAGTCGGTCACGAAGTACGACCTCGTCGGCGCGAACACCGAGCGTCTCTGTGACTACAAGTCGAAGTTCGGTGGCGAGTTGGTTCCGTACTACACCGTCGAATCCGCGGGTGTTGGAATGAATATCGCGAAGCGGACGTACCAACTGCTCAACCGTGGAAGTGAGCGTATTCCGACGAAGTAAGTGAGGGTGTGGAAGTAGGTGTAGTCGAAACCTACGTGAGGATGGTTCGTCCGAACCGGGTTAGGCCATCTGCTGGCCTTCGATTACCGTCCAGAGACCTTCGGCGTCGTCTGTGATACCGTAGACGCGGCCTTTCTTTCTATCTTCTGGGACGAGCAGTTCGACGAGTGACCGCTCACGTAATTCCTGGAGTGCCCGTGAGACGTGGGCAACGGGTTGTTTCGAGTCGGATGCGATTTGCGTGGGGGTCGCAGGACTTTCGTCGAGTCGTTCGAGGACGTCGACGCGGTACCGTGAACTGATGACGAATCCGATATCGTCCCACTTGACGTCGTCGGCCATCGCGACGGCAGAACTCACGTCAGCATCACCTCCGAGTGGAGTGAGTCGCTGTCGCGAGCAGTCTCATTTCCCGGTGTCGTTCTGGAGGAGCGACGATGGATAGTCGGCTGTGTGTCACACAACAACCAGCGCAGGGACCAACTGCAGGGGGAAAGTTGCGGTTCGAGTTCGACTCCGGAGTGGTGCGATTCCGACAGAGACGCCCGATTCGTGCCAATTAACGGGGAATTAACGGCCAGGGTGGCGTCTTTCCGGAGTGCCGGTCGCACTCGTTTGGAGCTCATTCGTTCGTTAGTACGAACTTAATTACATAAAGTCATCGTTGTAACAATATTCACGATATCGTGACTATCTCACACAGACGAATATTTACAGAAACAGAATCAGACGTTCGGCGCTCAGCGTGGACTGGTCGTAGTTCGAGGTGTGATATGAGTGTGTCGAGATGCCTCGAGGTGTGATTTTGAGTGTATCGAGACGCTTCGAGGTGTGATTTGAGTGTATCAACATGCTTCGAGCCGGGTGTCTCGACCAGCAACCCCCAGATACTGACGAAGACGGTTCCATCGCTGACTCAGTTCGAACTCCGTAATCGAGACTCGGAACAACTACCACTACCGATGAATAGCTGTAACGTAGATGAGCGATTCGCCTTCCACCCTTCAGATTCTCCTCACCAACGACGACGGGATCGACGCACCCGGCATCGCCGCCATGCGTGAAGAACTCACCGCGCTCGGTGAGGTGACCGTCGTTGCCCCCGCAGAGAACCAGAGTGGAGTTGGACGCGCCCGTAACGAACTCGCAGTTTGCCGCGAACATCCGTGGGGCTACGCCCTCGAAGGAACGCCCGCAGACTGCGTTGCCTACGGCCTTCGTGGCCTCGAGACGACGTTCGACATCGTCGTTTCTGGCATCAACGACGGTCCAAACGCTGGAAACTACATCGTCGGGCGCTCGGGGACGGTCGGTGCCGGTATCGAAGCAGCGTTTCTCGGAACGCCCGCGATTGCGGTTTCGAGCTATCACGCTCGCGATTTCTTCTGTCATCCACCCGAAGAGTACGACTTCTCCCGGCCCGCCAGAATCGCTCGCGAACTGACCGAGCGAGTCGTCAGCGTCGGAAGCTTCGACACTGTCGACCTGTTGAACGTCAACGCACCAATCGACGTCCCAAGTCCCCGAATGCGCGTGACTCGTCCGCTCGCAGATTACGACCAGCAAGTTGACCATCACGACGATACAGCACTCCTTTCGGACGGTGACCGGTCCAATGGCCTCCGTGACGACGAACAGCTCGTCAGACTCCGAGACGTCTCGTGGCCAGATACGGTTGGGTACGAGAACCCATTCCCACCCCGTGACGAGCATCGTGACCGGTACCCCGTCGGGACCGACCGCCGGAGCATGGTCGACGGTGAGGTGAGTGTCTCGCCACTTTCTGTCCATCACGGCCACACAGACGACCCACACCTCACGAACGTCGTCGAGACACTCTCAGAACAAGTCGAATGAGCGTGGCCGAACCCAAAATCTGAGACTGACGAGAGCGCACAGTTCCGACGTGAGAGTTCAGTTCTCACGAAGGAGTCCAGTTCTGACGAAGTAATCCAGTTCTGACGTGAGAGAATCCAAATACACTCGTCTCAGGTTCTGTACTGGCAACTATCGGCGGTATGGCTAACTGTACTGGACACTAACATCTCGCAATGCAGGTCCGCGGTTACACCCTCACGCTCGCCATCATCGTGATGCTGTGTTTTGCGAGCGTCGCCCCCGTTGCTGCCGTCCCCGACGCCCGACTCACAGTAAGCGACGCAACGGTGACGCCAGCGACACCAGTCGTCGGCGAACAAGTCGTCGTCACAGTCTCTCTCGCGAACTCTGTCGGGAGTCCGTCGTCAGCCACTATCGACGAGGTTCGACTCGCTGACCCAGTCGACGACACGAGCGTTCGCGCCGAGAATCTGGGTGGGCTCTCGCCGGGAGATTCTGTGACCGTTCCACTCGCGTTGACGTTCACAACGGCGGGGCCACGGACACTGTCGCTCACAGTTGTGGGAACTGATGAAGACGGGGACCGGGTCCGTATCGAACGCCCCGTCCCGATAGCTGTCGAAGACGCACCTCCGCTCGTCGGCGTTCGTATCGACGACGCTGTCGTTGACGCGGAAACACGTGTCCAGGTCTCGCTCTCCAATCCGACGACTGCAGACATGCGAAATATCGTCGTCTCGGTTACGCAAGTCGAAGGAACACCGCTCGTCGGAACTGCCGCTGTCGCGACGCTTCCAGCGGGGACGACCGAGACTCGAAATCTGACTGTCGTTCCCGGTGTCGCTGGCGAGACGACACTCGAACTGCAAGTCAATTACACGACTGCCTCGGGGACTGAACGAGCACAGACACTCAGTACACCGATGGCAGTGAGTACGTTTGCCGACGACGTCCAACTCACGCTCAGACCCGCCAGTGATGGAGAAGACACAGCTGCCGGGCCTGACCTCGCCTCGTTACTCGCCGGAGGCGGCGCAGGTGCCGCGTTTGGTGGCGGCGTCACAGATGGGGCCGACGGCGAAGTCGAGGACACAACCGGTCAGTTCGACGTCGTCGTCACCAACTTTGGGACGGCACCGATAACAGACATCGTCGTCGCACCGACTGGGCCGAGCGGGTCACTGCCTCGCCTCTCGATTCCGGGGCCAATCGAACCCGGTGAATCCGAGACTGCGATGCTCGACCTCACAACTGTCCGCGAGTCGGGGCCCCTCACGTTGCAGGCAACGTACCGCGCCGGCATCCAGTCGGGCACGTCCACGACGACCATCGATTACCGGCCGGCAGTGGCCGACCTCGTCTTCACCGACCTCGACGTGACTGTCGTCGACGGTGAACTCCGTGTCCTCGGCAACGTCGCGAATCAAGGCCGCGGCGACGCCGAGGGTGTCGTCGTCGAACTCGTCGGAACCGACACTGTCGAACCCATCTATCCGCAACAGGATTACTTCGCAGGGCGCATCACGCCGAACGACTTCGCTCCGTTCGAACTGACGGGCACTGCCACGGAAGATGCAACCAACGCCACAGTCACTGTTCGGTACACCGTCGATGGGTTCGAAGTCGTTCGAGAAGCAGTGTTCGACCTGCCGAGCGACGGCCAGTCAGGCGGGTTCAGAGTTGGAAGCCTCGTTGGGGCTGCCGCTAGTGGCATTGGAGGTGGTTCCGTGAGTGACGCTGAAGAGAGTGCCCTGGGTGGCGTTGCAAGTGGCCACACTGGACCTGTCGCCGAATCCTCCGCGGGTGAATCTGAGAGTACAGTAACAGCGAGCACCTCCCGGTGGCCACTCTCAGGGGTCAACGAAACCACGCAAGCCATCGCTCTGGTCGTCGTCGTTACGCTCCTCGTCCTCCCGATTGCTGGAGCGATACGCATTCGTCGCTATCCGAAATGACGAGTCGAACCCAGATTCGCAGCCGAATCTCCACACTCACAGCAGGGCTGGATTCGGCGGTGTACCTCGCCAGACGAAACCTCGCTCGGAATGGCCTCAGGTCGACACTCGCCATCCTCGGAATCATCATCGGCGTGTTCGCGATTGCGACACTCGGAATCCTCGGGAGCGTCATCCAACTCACCGCCGCAGACGCGCTCGGCGGCCTCGGTGACCAGATTATCGTCTCACCGAACGCCGATGCAGGCGTCGAGCGACTGACGGATAGAGACGTGACGACGATTACGCGAGTCGTCGGAGACGGAGCATCAGTGATACCCGTCGTCACGGGTGGGGCGCTGGTCGAACGAGGAGATGCGCAGACCTTCGCCGCCCTCTATGCAGTCGAACGGCCCGGTGAGTTGTTCGTCGCGGGGTCTGGTGAACTCCCCGAACGCCATCGCCGTGGCGCAATCGTCGGAAGCGGCGTTGCCACCGAACTCGGTGTCGAAGTCGGCCGGACTATTACCATCGAAGGACGCGAATACCGCGTCATCGCCGTTCTCGAAGAGTCTGATGGGTTCAATCTCCTCCAACCAGACGGTGCAGTCTTGATTCCGCGAACGGCGTTTGCCGACGAATCGTACACACAGGTCATCGTCCGCGCAGCGTCCGGAAGCGACGCAACAGCCGCCGCAGACGCCATCCGGTCCTCGCTCAACGCCCGCGAAGAGCGTGTCAGCGTCCTCGAACTGTCACGTATCGTCGAGCGAATCGACCAGTTTTTCGGCCTCTTGAACGCGTTCCTCATCGCTATCGGGGCCGTCTCTCTCATCGTCGCCGGCGTGAGTATTCTGAACGTGATGTTGATGAGCGTCTCAGAACGGCGTGGAGAGATCGGCGTTCTCAGAGCCGTGGGAATACAGCGAGAGGACATCCTTCGGACAGTCCTCGTCGAAGCAGGGTTGCTCGGGTTCGTCGGGGGCGTTATCGGTGCGGGTATCAGTGGATTAGTCGCCCTCAGTATCTATCTCGTCGTGCCTGAAGTGACGCTTCCCGTCGTCGCGAACCTGAGAACCGTCGGCTATCTGCTGTTTGCTGTCCTCTTCGGCGTCTTCATCAGTCTCGTCAGTGGGTTGTACCCAGCGTGGCGTGCGGCGAACGAACGGCCGGTTCAAGCACTGCGAGTCAAGTGACGGGAGTGGTGGTTTTCACTCAGCTGTAACCGAGTCCTCGACTCGATTACCAGACGCTCGTCTCGTCACTGCAGTGCGAACCGTCGTCGAAAAAGGCCGCCGTCGAACGTTCCTAGCCACCCGAGAGCAAATGGAGGGTCTACCAGGTTACGCAGTTGTGATAGCTGTGAGTCTACGCCGTCGTAATACGGCCAACCTGAGAGACGTACGCCGCCAGGTCAGACGTGGTGATGATACCGATAACACCCTCCTCGTCGTCGACGACCGGCATGTGGTGGAATCCGTGTGACGTCATGGCTTCTGCGACGTCTGCAATCGGGTCCTGTGCGTCCGCAGTCATGACGTCGGTAGTCATGTATCGTTCGACAGTCGTCTCGGCCTTCGGTTGGCTCTTCGCGACGATCGTGACGAAGTCGGTCGTCGTCAGAATCCCTTCGAGGTTGTTCTCGTCGTCGACGACGATCAAAGAACTGATATTGTTGTCCAAAATCAACTGCGCCGCATCTTCTACGAGCGTGTCGGCAGTCACCGTGACAAGATCCGTGGACATGAGTCTCGCAACAAAGATATCTTCCATAATTAATGCTTAGTGAGGCGAGGTATAAATGTTAGCTTTCAGCACATCTGAGGAATAATTTCAGATACCGCAAAATGCGGGGTGTTGGGCCGGCAAATACAGAATTATCTACAGAAACTCGCAGTTTCGTCTGATTCGAACGAAATCGTGTCTCCTGACCCCGCCGCGGGGCTTAATCTATTCGCGACGTAAGCAGTGGTATGGAAGCCACACAGAAAGCAACGTTCGGTGGCGGGTGTTTCTGGTGCATCGAAGCAGCGTTCAAGGAACTCGACGGAATCTCCGACGTAACGTCGGGATACGCCGGTGGGACCGTGGGGAACCCGACGTACGAGCAAGTTTGTTCTGGAAATACCGGACACGCTGAAGTTGTGCAACTCGAATTCGACCCGAACGTCGTCGCATACGAAGACTTGCTCGACGTGTTCTTCGCCGTCCACGACCCGACTCAACTCAACCGACAGGGACCAGACGTCGGGACCCAGTATCGGTCGGTCATCTTCGCTCACGACGACGACCAACACCGCCTCGCAAAAGCGTACATCGAAGCGCTGGACGAGTCGTACGACGACGATGTCGTGACAGAACTCACTCCGCTCGAGACGTTCTACGAAGCCGAAGAGTACCATCAGGACTACTTCGAGAAGAATCCAAACGACGCCTACTGTCGATTCCACGCGAGACCGAAAGTAGAGAAGGTTCGCGAAAAGTTCGCAGACAAACTCGCTCACTGAACGCCCCCCAGTTGTGGTGGTCGCGAATCATCTTTTGGTCACGTACTGAAGCAGCACAGATTGACAATTTCCACTGGTGGACTCGAACTGGCAGAGACATTGTGACCAAGTTGTACACATGGAAAGCGGTTTAAAAATTGTACAATTTGTGCAAATTGTAAAGTGTGGGAGCAGTCTGAAACGTGAACCGTATTCAAACTGAATGTTGTGGTCGGTGACGGCCGAATTCAGCTGTGCAAACACGTTCGGTTGGGCTACTCTGGAGTCCGTGACTGAACTGCAATCGAGTCTTCACTGAACACCACTCTGTCCGCAGTATTCTCCCGTAAGAGTTCGTGAAACTCAAATTTTCGAGAGTGTACACGATGTGGGAATTCGACACAGTTGAGCACAGGTGGACAGCCTACAATTTCTACAATTTCCAGAGTGTCCGAAGTGTGTGAATTGTAGCGCTACCGACGAAGACCGGCAGTGTTGCGTTGGGGTATGGATTTTCCCTGTCGCGGAAGTTGCATGAGTTAGCCACGTGCAGAGTGTCGAATTGGGTCCTAGTAGTAGAAGAGGAACGGAGAACTGTTGTGAGCGGCGGCAGAGACAGACTGCGTGCACCGTGAACGATGTTCCCACAGTCGACACAGTCGAGAGAGTGTGCAATTCCAGAACGTTCGAGACACTCTAAACCTCGTGCACCGTCCACACCGCTCACAAATCCAAAAACATCCACAATTTCACCAATTCCTACAATTCCTACAATTCCTACACTTTCTACAATTTGTAGAGGTCGTAGGATTTATAAAAATTGTAGAGCTTGTAGAAGTCCCACAAAGTGCGAACAGCCCACACAGTTACAACAGTGTTGACAGTCTAAAAGTCGTGGATAGGATTATGTACCGGGAGGCGGAACGTGATTTTGAGTGCCCGTATGCCCACGCCGCCCACAATTCCCACACCGGTTGCACGGTCTAAACGGTTAGCACAGCCCACACATTGTACAAATTGTGGAATTTCCACGCCGCAGGAGCGCAGCTAAATGTCGCGAGCAGTGAGTGTCTCCCTCCAGAAAGGAGGCGTCGGAAAGACGACAATCGCGATTAACCTCGCAGATGCACTCGCCGCACGGGGCAACGACGTCCTCCTCGTCGACTTAGACCAACAGGGGAACGCGACCGAAGGCGTCGGAATGAAAGACGCCTACGAGTCCGCAGAGCCAAATATCGGAGACGTCCTGACAGACGACGACCCAGTCGATGTCCGCGAAACGATACACCCTCGTGACCACTTCGACGTCCTCCCGGCACACGTCGATTTAGACGACATCGAAGACCGGGTTCGAAACTCGACGTTCGGTGTCCTCTGGGTTCGACGTCGAATCGTCGACCCACTGCTTGAAGACGAGTACGACTACATCGTCATCGACTCACCACCGAGTCTCGGCCCGCTTTCGGACGCCGCTCTCATCGGGACCGGTCACGTTGTGGTTCCGCTGTTGATGAGTGAACCGAGCGTCAGCGGGTTCGAGCGCATGTTCGAACAACAGATCGGTCCCATCCGACGGGAAGTCGACCTCGATATCCTGGCGATCGTCCCAAACGACCTCACGGGGAACAACGAAGAAAAACGAATCATCCGCGATTTAGAAGACTCTCCGTTCGAGAAATTTATCCCAGCGTTCGCACGGTCTGACCTCTTCGACGACCCCGACTCCAAAGGACCAGGAATCCGACACCGAATCGCGTTCAGTCGTGCGTGGCGTGACGGGAAGACACTTCGGGAGTACGACCCAACGAACGATATGCTCGACCGACTCGACGAACTCGCCGCTCTCGTCGAGCGAGGAGACACCAACGATGCCTAAAGAAAATCGATTTGCAGGCCTCGGAGAGGCGATCACTAACGACGACGAGAGTGAAGAGGACACCGAAAAGAGCGAAGAAAAGCCCGAAAGTAAAGGGCAGGACAGCGACGCACGAAGTTCAGCAGCACAATCTGAGAACGTAGAAACAGCGGCCACAGGTCGCCCCAAGAGCGGCGACGATAGCAACGAAGACAACGTGGGCGACGAGGACAACGTGGGCGACGTGGGCGACGAGAGCGGCGAGCCAGCAGAGTCCAGTAGAGAAGCGACCGCGTCAACAACAGAAGCTGGAACGAAAGAACCACCAGCAAGCCCTGTCGAAGACGAAGGTGGACCCGCATTCGAATTCGAAGCAACGACGGCAAAGAGCATCTACGTTCGAGAAGAGACACTCGAACGGTTGGACGACGCTGAGTTTGAAGTTGAATCCCATCTCCGTCGCGAGTACGACATCCGCGACTTGACCGGACGCGAATTTCACGATGCACTCATCCGTGTCGCCGCCACGTACTCTGACGAGATTGCCGACGTCGTCGTAGAGACTCGAGACAACTAGCACACCTGAGACAAGGCTAGCACACCTGGGATGCAGTGGTTCTTCCACTCTGCACCAGATGGAACTCAGCGGACTATGCGGGAATATCGACATCGAATACCTAAATCGACACCGAATAGCGAGTAGTGAGACCTCAGTACTGCGGACAGAGTGGTGTTAGTTCCCGTACGAGGTGCGATACAGCTCAAGAGTACCGAAAATCAACGAGAAGGAACACCGTCTTGTCCGGAGTAATCATATCTCAAGTGGGCTGTATCACCCGAGAAGGGCTAATTCTGGCACCGCTCAGCTGTTCTCGGATCCAATCACAAGTCTCGAGACTAACCACAGTTCTCGAGCGGTGAGTATCCACACACGGATTCGTTGTTGTGAGAAACGTTGTGGAAATCAGCGTGAGAACAGATTCCATCGATCATGATCCGTCGAATCACGATGTCCGTCATCTAGATTAGCACGAGGAAGGGTACCACAGATACCGCTCAACGGTACCCCAGACACCACTTTGTCCGCTGTTCTCGTGATGAGAGACGGCCGAAACCAGTTGTGTTACGACTGTTTGCGGAGAGTTTCTCGGTGGCGATCACTCGTTAGTCGTGAGAGAAGAGTAAATTGAGTCGAACACTCACACCACTTTGTCCGCTGTTCTCGGAGAGAGAAGGAAGGGCACCCTCGACCTGAGCCGAATCTGCATTAATTACAGACCGAAAATGGCTGATTGATGTCATGTTGAGCAGCAGCAACCATTGTTTTACTCCACTACGGATTTGGTTTTATTTTTGAGGTAATAAATGTTTCTCCTTAATTAGACAACCAAAACGACCACCGGACACGTTCGATTGGGTTAACTGCGGACATAGTGGAGGGGGTGTGTCCCCCGCCGAGTATATAAACAACTGGAACAGCGGACACTCCGGACACGGTGGTTTTATAATCGAAGTGGTCGAACCCTAGGAATATGCCCCTGTTCGAGCGAGATACCGAGATCTATCGGGATCGGGACGCCCTTCGTGAGGATTACCAACCCGACGAACTCGTGGGGCGTGACGAGGAACTCCGAACGTTTCAGGCGGCGTTGCAACCTGTCATCAACGGCGAGCAGCCGAACAACATCTTCCTCTACGGAAAGACTGGTGTCGGGAAGACCGCTGCATCACGTTACTTACTCAGTCACCTCCGCGAAGACGCGAGTCTGTACGACGATATCCATCTCACCGTCGTGTTTCTGAACTGTGACGGACTCACGAGTTCGTACCAAATCGCGACGCGACTCGTCAACGAGTTTCGGTCGGAGTCGAACCAGATTAGCACGACGGGATATCCACTCGGGTCTGTCTACGAGATGCTTTGGCAAGAACTCGACAACACAGGAGGCTCTATCATCGTCGTCCTCGACGAAATCGACCACGTCAACGACGACAGCATCCTCTATCAACTACCCCGCGCACGCGCGAACGGTAACTTGGACGAGGCTAAAGTCGGGCTAATCGGTATCTCGAACGACTTCTCGTTCCGTGACGACCTCTCTCCGAAGGTCAAAAGCTCGCTGTGTGAACAGGAGATTCACTTCCCTGCGTACAACGCGAAAAACCTCCAGGCAATCCTCGAACAACGGGCAACGGTCGCGTTCCGCGAGGGGGTACTCTCCGACGAGGTGATACCGCTCTGTGCGGCCTACGGTGCGAAAGACGCCGGTGACGCCCGTCAGTCTATCGACCTCTTGATGAAGGCTGGCGACTTGGCACGTGACGACGACACCGACTGCATCACTGAAGAACACGTTAAACGTGGCCGCCGAGCGCTCGAACGGGGTCGAATCAAAGAAGGAATCAACGGGCTCACCGAACACGGGCATCTCGTCCTCTACTCCCTCCTGACGCACGAATTGGAGGGCCAGACACCGATTCGGTCTCGTGACGTTCGACCACGATACACGCGGTTCACCGAACTCGCGAATCGTGATCCACTGGTTCCTCGACGCATGCGTGACCACTTGAGTGAACTCGCGATGCTCGGCATCGTCTCAGTTACCGAACGTAACGAGGGTCGACGCGGGGGAACCTACCGTGAGTACGCCCTCGACATGGATGTTGGTCTCATTATCTCCGCGATGCGTGACACGATCGACCTCGTCGGTGTTCACGAGACGGTCGAACCGTATCTCGACGGAGACCAAGCGAGCACTCTCGACGACTTCGTCGAACAGTAAGTACTCTGGTTGAATACACTGTACACGACTACTAGCGGTTGAATACTACGGACAGAGTGGTGTACATCTAGCACGGGCTTGAGTGAATGGGGAAGTCTGTGCATGAGTGAGTGGGTGAGCGGTAGGTGAATGCGGAGATGAGTGAGTGGGTGAATGCGGAGATGAGTGAGTGGGTGAATGGATGAATGGGTGAGTGGGTGAATGGATGAATGGGTGAGTGGGTGAATAAGTCAGTCACTGCTGGCGGTTCAGTCACCTGCAAGCATTCGAAAGGAGTCGTGAATAGGACAGATAGTCGACCCAGTCGCTCGGTTTTGTCCTCATAGTCTGGATTCTGAACACCACCGTGTCCGTAGTAATTACTGGTTTTCACTCCCAAATCAATCGATACCCCGGTTGAGTTTGCTGTGTCGTGAGGCCCTCGTATTCAAACAGGCACTGGAATAGAATCGGTACAACAGCGGACATGGTGGTGTTGCTTTCGTCGACTTCGACGGTTTCGACCACATGCAGAACTGGTTTGTTCGGTAGACAATCTCAGTACTACGAACGTCAAAACCAGTACAACAATCTGTGGATTTTTTCACCGTCGTATAGAGCGTCTATATAACCGGATTACTGCGGACATAGTGGTGTCTGACGGCGTGGTTCTTCAGTGAATGATAGTCTGTGTCACGTGGTAACTTGTACATCCTATGAGTTATCCGTCTCGGCCTCTGAATACGTATGTGAGCGAAAATCAAGGGCGTCGAAATCTCCGAATGCCCAACGACAATGAGCTGTTTGCGGTCGTCACCGAGCACAACGGTGGGAACCACGTTCGAATCCGCTGCGAAGACGGGAAGAACCGTATGGGTCGAATCCCTGGACGAATGAAGTACCGAACGTGGATTAACGAGGGCGACGTCGTTCTCGTCGAACCGTGGGACTGGCAAGACGAGAAAGCCAACATCGAGTGGCGGTACACTGGCGAAGACGCGGACCAACTTCGGCGCGAAGGCCACATCCAGTAATCTGTTTCTATCGAACGGGATGATTGTCCGTTCGTACATTCTCTTGAATCGGTTAGCTGCAGCTCGTCTCGACGGTCGACGCTGGCGAGAAACGCGAGTACAACACAGACCCAAACCGTTCGAATATCGGTGTGGGCCCAGTGAACGGTGCAACGGACTGAGTTGGAACGACGGTGGGAACGCTGCTCTGTCTAATCTGCTGAATGGCACGAGAGTAGCTCGCAATATCAACAAACCATCATTGGTTCCTGACAGTATCTCGCATTGGCAGTAGGTTTATAAGAACAGTCACATACCCTATAAATAATGAATTTCAACCTTCTTGTCGGTGATTTGGATGCCATCTGTCTACTGCCGGGCCCTCTATTTTCAGGTGAGCAATCTCATAATGACAAACTTTTGTCTAACTTTCATCCGATGATAGGTGGGTGTTCTCGATGACAGACGAGGGCCAGCAATCTCGAATCTCGACAGGTATCGACGGGCTCGATTCGATTCTCAACGGTGGGTTGGTACCTGGACGGAGTTATCTCGTTCGTGGACCGCCCGGAACTGGAAAGACGATACTCGGGACCCACTTTCTAAAGAACGGTGTCGAGAACGGTGAATCGACGTTGTTCATCAACCTCGAAGAATCCGAAGCCGACATTCGAAAAAATTCCGAGTCGATTGGTGTCGATTTGGCGGGCGTCGATTTTCTGGACTTGAGTCCGACTGCTGCAGCATTCGCCGACGACCAATCGTACGATATTCTCTCCGCGAGCGACGTCGAGAAAGAACCGTTTATCGACGCTGTAACCGACAAAATCTCTAGTCTCGAACCAGACCGTGTCTTCGTCGACCCGATTACGCAACTTCGATATTTGACGACCGACGCCCACCAGTTCAGAAAACAGGCGATTGGGTTCATGGAATACCTCACATCGAACGGGGCAACCGTCATGTTCACGTCACAAAACACCCCAGAAACCCCTGACGACGACCTTCAGTTCATGAGCGACGGGACGATCGAATTAGACTCCCGGGATGTGGGGCCGACGATCGACGTCCCAAAGTTCCGGGGTTCGGAGACGGAAGATGGGGAACATGCCATCACAATTACCGACGCAGGGGTTGTCGTCTACCCGCAGTTGAAACCCCTCTCACACGCTCGTGAATTCACTACGGAGTCGATTCCGTCTGGAGTCCCCGAAATTGACGATATGCTTAACGGTGGCCTCGAACGAGGGACTGTGAGTATCATCAGTGGCCCGACTGGTGTCGGGAAGACGACGCTCGGAACACAGTTCATCAACGATGCGGCGGCACGTGGTGAGCGGTCAGTCCTCTACTTATTCGAAGAGAGTTATTCGACGTTCCGAGAACGAAACGAATCGATCGGCATTCCGGTTACGGAGATGGAATCCGCAGGTTCACTCCACATCCGAGAGATGGAACCGTTACTGCTCTCACCACAGGAGTTCGCTCACCAGGTCCGTACCGAAGTCGAAGAACACGGCACTGAACTCGTGATGATAGACGGAATCAACGGGTACCAACTCTCTGTGCAGGGTGGAAAGGAGGAACTTATCAGGAAACTCCATGCACTCGGACGGTATCTCAAGAACATGGGTGTCACGGTCATCTTCATCGACGAACACACGAACGTTACCGGCGAGTTCAGTGCCACCAACTCGGGCGTCAGTTACCTCGCAGATAACATCGTATTCCTCCAGCACGTCGAGGTCGATGGCAAACTACAGAAGGTCATCGGTGTCTTGAAAAAACGGACGACGCAGTTCGAGCACATGCTTCGAAAGTTCGAGATTTCAGAAAACGGAGTTGTGGTCGGAGAACCGATGACCGACCTTCGTGGCATCCTCTCGGGAACCCCAGAGTGGAGCAATATGTCCCAGCAGTCGTCCGACGAGTAAGCGAATACCACCCAAGATTCCATCCCCACCCCATCTCACTAACCCAAATCCACGATGTCCAATAACTCATCTTCGAACCCGTCGTGGGACGACGAACGGGAGTATTCGACCGACGATATGCGACTTTTACTCTTGTTATCTCACGATAGAAACCGAGAGATTCTCTCTGAGAAACTGACTCCGTACTACGACGTGTCGTCGTCGCTCGACTCACTCAACAGCGGAGACTTCGACCTTTGCATCCTCGACGAACGCTCGCTGCAGCACCACCGCTCGAAACTCGTTGCCCATAAACACGCAGAAGAACCGGTTTTTCTCCCCTATCTTCTCGTCGCTCGCGGAGAACTCGGCCAACTCGATACGTCGGTGCTCGAACTGGTCGACGAAGTCATCACCGTTCCGATTCAACTCGCAGAGCTCGCACCTCGACTGAGATCGCTCCTTCGAACTCGCCGACTGTCACAAGAAGTAAGCGAGCGTGACCAACTCGAACAGATGGCGGCGATAATCTCACACGACCTTCGGAACCCATTGAACGTGGCCCGTGGAAACCTGGAACTCGGACGAGAGACACAATCAGACGAGTATCTGCAGACCACCGAAGAGGCACTGAAACGAATGAGTTCGTTGATAGACGACTTACTCTCGTTCGCGAAACAGGAGTATTCGAATCTCGAAGTTCAACACGTCTCACTTCGAAATATCGCGTCCCACTCGTGGGACCTCGTCGAAACCGGAGAGTGCAGTCTCGAGGTCGAGTTCCCGTACGACACGCTCGTCGTGGCCGATCCGAACCGACTGCAGAAACTGCTCGCGAACCTCTATCGGAACGCATACGAGCACAATGACCAGACGCTTACCGTTACTGTCGGCCGCCTCGACGACGGATTCTTCGTCGCGGACGACGGTCGTGGAATCCCCGAGGAAGACCGGACGGCCGTCTTCGAACGAGGCTACTCGACGAACGTGGACGGAACTGGATTTGGACTGCCAATCGTCAAACGCGTCTGCAACGCGCACTCGTGGGCCATAGAAATCACCGAAAGCGACACTGGCGGGGCCCGATTCGACGTGACCGGTGTCGAGTTCATCGACGACTCGAATTCCTAACCGGACTGGTAGGCGCGAACGGAAACTCAATTCGAACCTGCTCGGACCCGAAGCGTTTTCGAACGACCCTTCGTAGGTCGGCTATCTGCCGAATGTCTCTCAAACGAATCTGTTACGACTGTGGTCACCGGACGACGGAACCTGTGGCGCGATGTGTCTGTGGTGAACCGCTGTGGCTCGACACCGATTACGGACCCTTCGACTGGAACGACACCACCGACGAACAGGGTATGTGGCGGTTCGACGCGCTCTTGCCGGTCAGTAGACCCGATGGACTCGCCGCTGCCGCAGGCGGAACCCCACTGATATCCGGGACCCCACTCGACGCGTACGCGGGGACGAACGTTCACCTCAAACTCGAAGGTGAGCACCCAACAGGGAGTTTCAAAGACCGTGGAAGTGCGCTGGGACTCGCTGCCGTCGATGCCGGACTCGTCGGAGAAGTGACCGCTGTCGGCACTGTTTCACACGGGAATATGGCGATGAGTACCGCGGCATACACCGCTGCTCACGACTGCCCGTGTGTCGTGTTCGTCCCCGACGACATCCCGCCCGAACGACTCGCTGTCATCTCACAGTTCGGACCGACTGTCGTCGACGTGGCTGGTGATTACGGCCGCCTGTACGATATCACGTTGGAGCGAGGCCCAGACCACGGCATCCTCTTTCTCAACTCTGACGTCCCGCTGCGCGTCGAGGGACAAAAGACGACTGCGCTCGAAATCTGTGCGGCCTTCGCCCCTGCCGTTCCGGACGCACTCGTGATGCCTGTCAGTAGTGGCGGCCACGCAAGCGGCGCGTGGAAAGCAGTGCGTGAACTCTTCGATGCGGGCGCGATAGACGAAGTTCCTGAACTGTACTTCGTGCAAGCATCGGCCTGCTCGCCCGTTGCTGACGCGTACGAAGCAGGTGCCGAGGACGTAACTCGTGTCGTCGCAGACGAGACGATCGCGTACTCGATTGCGAATCCAGACCCACCGAGTGGCACACGGGCACTCCGGGCCGCCCGTGAGACGGGTGGTGCGGCCATCGCTGTCGACGACGACGAGATTCGGACTGCACAACGTGCGCTCGCAGTCGAAGCAGGCGTCACGGTCGAACCCGCGTCGGCAACGGCGCTCGCTGGGACGAAGCAGTTGGTCGAACGAGGTATGCTCGACGCCAGCGACGAAGTTGCAGTCGTACTGACCGGGACTGGGCTGAAGGAGGCCGCTGCATCTGGGGCTGTGGCGCGATCTGACGACCACGTCGACGTCGACGCAGTCGAGGGATACTTGACTGGGTTCGCCGGCACTATCGAGTAACCCACCCACCGAATATCACGGTCCTACTCGCAACTGGTTTTCCAGCAGTGTCAGCAGTCGTTACTACCGGCTCGAACAGCGGACACCGTGGTGTTAGAATCCGCAGACTGCGGTCACTCGAACACGTCTACGACGCGAGGATTTGCCAGTGAGTAAAGGTCGGCTGGCGTCAGTTTAAATACTGTCTCCGGTGTTCCTGCTGCGGCCCATATCTCTTCGAACGATTCGAACGTGGGGTCCGCGAGCACCGGGAACTCCGTGGCGTGACACGTCGGTGGGACGCCGCCGATGCTCCATCCGGTTGCGTCCTTTACCTCAGTGGCGTTCGCACTCCGGACTGTACTCGGGTCGATATCGAATTCAGCGGCTAACTTCGTCTCGTCTACACGGTTCGCCCCACTCGTCAGGACGAGCACCGTCTCGTCGCCGACTCGCATCACGATGCTCTTGACGATTTGTGCCACGTCGCACCCGATGGCTGCAGCGGCGTCGTCTGCGGTCTTCGTTCCCTCTGGGAACTCTTGGACGGTCGCTTCGAATCCGTACGTATCGCGTAATTGGCTGGTAAAATCCAGCGCGGTGGGATGCATACACACCGGTTCTTCCTCTTCTGTTAAGAACGTTCGCGGCTGCGGTGAAGGTTACCGGCGTCGACTGAAGGTTCTGGGGTTCGTCGGGCTACTGGGTCGTTGGGAGTTACCGAGAGTCGTCGTGCATCTCTGAGTGATGGGTTTTTTGCGGGATAATCGTGCTTAAAATTCCCACATCTGTGGATTCGAACGTCGAGTTGCCTGCGTCGAGTTGGGAAACGAGTTCGGACGGGAGTCGTGCGTACACTTCGGCGTTATCCACGAGGGCGTCTGTCGTCGTGAACTCGTCGACAGCGTGGACTGTATCCGTCCCGAGGCCGAATTCGACCGTTGGAATGCCCGTATTTCGGAGTCGCTTTGCGTCGCCACCGCCGGTTGCACTTCGCCGGTACACACGCGTGCCTGTTACCTCACTCGCCACACTGGCGACAGCGTTCGCAAGCGGGCCATCTGGGTCTTCGTAGGTACCGGTGGACCAACTGACATCACGTATTTCGACGCCGTCGTGGGCGTCGACAACGTCCCGAATCGTCTCGAGAACTCGGTGCGTATCGACTCCGGCAGTCAGGCGAATATCGAACTTCGCTTCAGCCACGTCGGGGACGACGTTGACCCGGTCACCACCAGCGACGACACCGAGATTGACGGAGGGTCTGTCGAACAACTCCAGCGACGTGTCGGCCCCAAACAGTGGCCGGTAATACTCGACTGATTCGTCGACGATCGCCTGGACGACTGGGTTGAACGCAAACCGTATTGCACCCAGTTCAGTTTCGACGTGGTCGACGGCATCGAAGAGGCGGTGGATCGCGTTCTCACCAAGCATCGGTCGCGACCCGTGAGCGGATGTTCCGGTCGCTCGGAGTGTCACCCAGATGCTCCCTTTGTCGGCCACCGTGACCGAATGTCTGCCGTTTTCACAGGTCGTCTCGCCGATGACACACCCGTCTGCCGAGAGTGTGTGCTGGTCGAGGAGGGCAGGAAGCCCTGCGTCGCCCGCAATCTCCTCGTCGCTCACGAACGCGAAGACGAGATTGGCCGCGGGAACTGTGTTCGTCTCCGTGTAGGCCGTTACGACGGCGAGCATCGACGCGATGGCTCCTTTCATATCGGTCGCCCCGCGGCCGTAGATTCGGTCTCCGTCTCGTTCTCCAAGCGGGTCGAACGTCCACTCGTTCGCGTCGAACGGGACCGTATCAAGATGGCCCTGAAAGAGGAGTGTTCGGTCGGAATCTCCGGGGAGAGAAAAGACGAGATTTGGCTTGGTCGAGTCCGAGACGACTCGTTCAGTCTCGATTCCGAGGTCCGAAACGAACGATTCGACCCACGCCACGACGTCGCGAACGTCGCCCGGTGGGTTCTGTGTATCGTACCCGACGAGTGTGAGTGCGATGTCGGCGATGTCCTCGCGATGCTCACGAAGATAGGTGACGACGGGAGAAATGGCGGATGTCGGCATGATGGTCCCTACTGAACACGTACGGTACGCCACCGGATAAGTTTGTTTTCGATGTGCAATACTGTAGAACGGTGGCTCTCGGCGTGTGGTGTGTTTCAAAAAAGTCGAATCGGTCGGTTCGATGGTGTCTGTGGGGGGTTACAGTGATTAGGCGCGTGGGCCGCTCCACTTCTGGAGGGTTGCAGACGACGAACCGGATTCGGAGGTCCAGACGATTCGGAAGATTTGGTTACCGAGGTCGACACCGCTCCCGGGGCTGTGCGCCGTAACGGTCGTACCTGCCACCACATCCGTCAATGAGGTGTCGATTTGGTCGAAGGTGTATTCAGTATCGCCAGCACCATCTGCGGTGGTTGCATAATCCTCGTTGGAGACCAAGGATAGCCGGGTGGCTTTGATTGCGGAGCCACTCTCGTGGGTGACTTCGAGCGTGTCAAAGGTGGTACTGTCCGTGTACTTGAAGCTGAAACTCGCCTGTGGGGCCGTCTCGCTTACCTGGTCACCGAGTCCCAGCACGAAGGTGCCGATGACGGCGGCGAGGATGACTGTGATTGCGACCATGAGGATGACGCCGATGACCGGCGACACTGCACGCGACTCTGTAAGGAATTTTTTGATGTCCATTGTTGTCTCTTAGGTAAACCGGCCGACCCCAGTGAAACGAGGACTCCCTAAATCCTCAGTTTCAGTGCCTGTACTCGGTACCTACAGGATATCCTGACGTTCTCCATGTAAATAAAGTCTCGCTGACAGTAATTGGTAATAACACACTCGGACGTGAGGAAAACAGTCCTAAGAGTAGTGCTGTCGCTCGGCGGTCAAAAATAATCGAGGAGGGAAGTTTGGAGGGGGGCCGGTTACTCGTCAGCGGTTCAGGCGTTGTAGGTCCACTTCTGCAGGGTCGCAGAGTCACCGTTTTCGGAGGTCCAGACGATGCGGACGGTGTCGCCGTTGGTTTGCTCACCGGTCAGTTCGTAGGAATCACCTGCGTTGATTTGGTCATCGGGCCAATCAGTGCTCATCGCACCGCTGTCAGCGACCACAGTGACTTGGGAAGCGGGAATCGCGTCACCGCTCTCGTGGGTGATGGTCAGGACGCTGTTTGCGGGGGTGGCCGAATCTTCATCGTAGTCGAAGCTGAAACTCGCTTGAGGCGCGTTGTCGCCGACCTTGTCGCCCAGGCCGAGAACGAACGTCCCGATGACGGCCGCGAGGATGACCGTGATTGCTACCATGAGGATGACGCCGATGACCGGCGAGACTGCGCGTGATTCGCTAAGGAATTTCTTGATATCCATTGTTTTACTCCAGGACTGGTCTCGAAACCCGCATCGTGCCCCCGTATACGGGACTTCGAGCGGCTTCTCATGCCAGTTCCTGTTAGCAGACCATATGTTCAGTATATATTTAATTTCAAGTTGAATAACGGGTTTATTTCGGTGGTTTATTCGAGGTTATGGGGCGTCTAACGCCCGAATTTGAGGGTTTAGACTATGTGTCCAAAAATATACCACACCTGATATGTGGGGGATGGGCGCGCTCGTGATGGGAGATCTATCGGGAAATTACTGCGGACACAGTGGTGTCGACGAGGCGGTTCGATGGAGGTGAGACGCCTCTGATTACACTTCGCTGACTTCGCCACTCGCTTGGTGCCCGGCGTCGGCGGTCGCCATCGCCTCTGCACGGGCTTTCAGTGCCGCGTTCACTCCGTCGAAGTTTCGTTTCGTGTCGTCACCGTACAGACGGTTTATGGGTCCGACGAGGAGGCCAGAGAACGTCTCGGATTGGATGAGTCTCGAACGGCCCTCGCCCATATCCTGGACCACAAACCGGTGTTCACCGTCGAAGAGGCCGCGCACGAACAGGTGACCAAGCCACCGGAGTTCGCCATCACCGGCCTGCAGAACTGTCGGTTTGAACGTGGGCATTCGGCCGACTTCGGGGCCCGACGAGACGACGAGTCTCGTCCCTTCTTCGGGAGCACCGGCGATTCGCGTGTATCCGTTCCACTCGGGGTAGCTATCGAAATCCGTGAGAACCTGCCAAACTGTCTCTGCAGGCGCGTCAATGTCGATTGAAGTGGTAAGTTGAGTCACGACTCAGAGACGCTGTATGAGACGATAAACGTGCGTCAGTGGACGCCTCTCGCGTGCGCGACTACAAAGAAACCGTTACTGTGGGGCGTGCCAGAACTCGGGCGTCGCCTCGAAATCGATTTCGGCGTCCGAGGGCGCACGTTCGTAGAGCGCATCGTGAACCGCGCTGTACCCTGCTCGGGCACCTTTCTGTGCGAGTTCGGGGTGGTCGCGCGTGTCGAAGACGATACGCCACTCGCCGTTCGTGAGGTGGAGTCCGAGGATGTACTTCCCGCGGATGTTGACGATGAGTTGGTACGCGTGCGGAATCGTCTCACCGTCTCGTTCGAGATGATACCCACGGACGGCAATCGCCTGCTGGACGCCGTCCTGTGCTTCGAGTTCGTCGACGAACGACTCGGGAACGGCCGTGGGCGGAAGTGACTCGACGAGTGTCTCGCTCATAGCGTAACTCCACGCGTGGGACGATATAGGAGACACGGTCTGCCCTCGGGCGAACGAAGCACCTATTGGTCTGTCCTCCCGCAGACAGACTATGGCTACGCTCACTGCACACCACGTCGGTATCACTGTCAGCGACCTCGACCCGATGCTGTCGTTCTACCGCGACACCCTCGGATTGGCGGTCATAGACCAGTTCGAAGTTGGGGGCGAGGACTTCGCAACGGCAGTCGGCGTCGAGAACGCGACGGGCAGATTCGCACACCTCGATGGCGGTGACGTGCGTCTCGAACTCGTCGAGTACGACCCACAAGGCGAGTCTCGTTCGGACTCGACGCTCGACCAACCCGGTGCGACACACATTGGTCTCTCTGTGGACGATGTCGACGCCGCCGTAGCCGACCTCCCACCACACATCGACACACTGAGCACACCGAAGACCACTGAAAGCGGAACGCGAATCGTGTTCTTCCGCGACCCCGAGGGGAACCTCGTCGAACTCCTCGAAATCTGACGGGCTCGGACGACGAAGTGGGAAATACCAAGTCCTCGACGGGCTAACTTGTAGTTCAGATGAGTACACGAGTGCGTGACAGGGGTTCAATTCGTGGGACGTAGGGAGTCTCTCGATGCCGAGGTCTTCCAACCACTGTGGGCGGCCGGGTGGCAGTGGATGTGGATCGTCGCCGGCTCACTCTTCCTCGGGGTGTACCTCGTGGTTCAGTTCGGCGACTCCCTCGGGGGATTCGGGATTATCGCGGGCAGTGGCGCACTCGCTGCACTCGGAATCTGGTACGTCAATCAGCGATACGAGGCGGTTCTCGAGGCCGGTATCGAACAGGCACAATCTGCCATCCTCGACGTCGTACGTGCCGGAGACGGCGATAGCGAGGTGAGTTCGATACCCATCGATGGACGAGCGCTTCTGTTGGTCAATCCCGCGCGCGCATACGATTTGACGACGCTCGTCGCAGGCGACGACTCGTTCGCGGTCCACGAGGACACGACGGTCAACCTCGCACATCGGTACGTCTCGGTCGGTGACGACGCCCACCACTACGAATACACGGAACTCTCCTCGGTGTCGTACGAAGATGGCCGGCTACACGTCACAAAGCGAGATGGGGCGGTCGACTCCTACGCCATGTCGAGCGCCCCGACGAGCGCGATGTCGGCCGCTCGAGAGCGGATTGCCGCGGTCGAAAACCACCACTGAACTCACGCCCTGACCGCTTCGACGACTTGATAGTGCCACTCGTAGAGGTCTTCCGCCGTCAGGGCATCCAGCGCCGTGGTGTCTAGCGTGACCATCTCGTCTTCGACGGAGACGACGGAGGCGAAGGGTTCCATCGAGAGGAGTCGGTTTCCGTAGGTGGCGTCCCACGTCTCGTGTGGGATGCGCTCGGTTTCGACGAGGTGTGAGAGCGCCCGATAGAACGTGCGCTGCATCCACCGAACCGGAATCTCGTCACCCGATTGGTCGCGTGCGAATCGGTCGATGTCGTCCCAGAGAGAAGCGATGGCCGCACGTCGTTCGAAAACTGCCTCCATCGACCCGTCTCCCGTTGCCACCGCGGATTGGAGTCGCGTCCCCCAGTCGTCGGGCCGCCAGTCGAGTGACCGACTCAGATTGACGAGCCACTTCTCGTGGGGGAGGTACTCGCCGTTGACGGCGAACAGTGACTCGACCAGTGGGTCGATGGCGTTGTCGAGAACGTGGTGGGCCTGTACGGCGTCTCCGCGTCGTATCCAACACGCTGTCGTGAGCCTGAAGTGCCACCAGCAGTCGAAGAGCAGCCCTTCGGCGCGGTCCAGTCCCGGCGGGGAGTCGAGGTGCTCGTCGAAAGCGGTGGCGAGTCGCCCCTCCGGGTCGTACAGAATTTCGGCGTACGAGCGGTCCCACTGCTCGGTGTCCGACCACGGCTCAGATTCGAACGTATCCATCTGCACGATTTCGATATCGTACAACTGTCCGTCGACGACGGTGATGCCGGTGGGGACTGCTGCTCGGCCACTCGTCCACGTTTCGTATCCGTCGGCTGTGAGGTAGAGCGTGAGGTCGATTTCGGACAACTCGTCTCCGTACCCGCGTGAGAGGCCACCGTTGAGCGTCACGCCGACGACGTCGGGGTGTGACTCGAACTGCTGTCGCGTCGATTCGAGGTGCTCGCGGAGACGCTGTAGGTCGTTCGGGTGGTCGATGGCTGGCCTCGGTCTGTGAGGGTTCACGCGAATCAGTCCTCCAGTTGGGTGGCGGACTTCTCACCCCACCGTCGCCCAGATGAGAGACGAATCCCGACGACGGCGATGACGATGGCGACGACGGCCCACGTGATAATCGCGTGCGAGACGTACATCGACACGAGCGACTCCCAGTTGACGATGTCGCCCACGAGGACGGTGTCGACGTCGAGGGGGACGCGCCCCTGAGTCGAATTATCCGTTCCGTGCATGACCATCGCAAGGAAGGCACTCCCGCCGGACCCGTTGTACACCCACGCGAGCAGGATCGAAAACCCGACGATACCGACGAAGTAGGAGGCGGTAAGCACGAGCGGCCAATCGGCCCGCATCCCACCGGGGAAGACGAACTGTGGTAGGTGCCACCCTCCCCAGAGCACTCCGATGACGACTGCGGCCCGGAACGCGCCGTATCGTTCCTGCAACTCCGGTTGGGCGAACCCACGCCATCCCACCTCCTCCTGTCCACCGCCGATGAACGTTCCGAGGACGATTCCGATGACGATGGAAACTGGGTCGAACTCGAAGCTACTCCAGTCGACGGGTCCACCGAGCGCCCACGATGCGATTCCCGCGGCGTACGTGATGAGAAACGGGATGCCGATGCCGAGGGCGTACCATTTGGGGTGGACACGGAATTTGAGGATGTTTTGTAACCATCCCCGGACGGACTCACCACTCACAGCGAGGACGATAGCGGCGGCAACGCCCGGCGAGAGGGGACTCAAGAACCCCTCGAAGAACCACGTCGTCCACGAGGGTTCCATCCCGGCGAGTCTCACTGCGCCTTCGATACTCCACGAGAGAGCGTACGTGAGAAGGAAGAACGCGGCGATTCGATGCCGTCGAATCCATTCGGTTACGAAGAGGGCCATATCTCGACGTTGGTTGGGAGAGTAGAAATAAGTTATCTAATATCTTACATATTGTCAGAGGCACAACTCAAATTCGTTTGAGCAATCGAGTCACTCGGTATCTACTGTCACGGACTCGTCGACGACTGTCACGACGAACTCCTCGTCGAGCACGTCTGTCTCGACGCGCGCTTGGAATGGGTCCACGGACACGACCGTGACCTCCCAATCGGTCGTATACGAGTAGACGTCCCACGGACGGACGTTCGTCGCGTCACGCCCGTCAGACCAGTATGCTGCGACGAGGGCCGGGTGGTAGAACACACAGAGTTTGACGGGTGCATAACCTGATTGAAACACCGCCGACAGGATGCTGTGATGACGTACTCGTCGGTCCGTGGAGACGTTCGCTGTCGACTCGACGCATCCATGATTCCCCCACACGTTGGACACGTTCCGTCGATTGCCATCCCCAGTTCGTGGTAGACGCGGCGGTCACACGACCGAAGAACCTCTTTCGGTGTCCGCCCAACCGCCTGTGCCGGTGGGAGGTCGTACGTTGCAACCGTCTCCCCACACTCGTCACAAACAACCGAAAGAAACGGTTCTTCGAACGTAGCGAGTAACTCTGTGTGTTCGCAGCGTGGGCACGTGCCGTCTATCGAGACCGTTTCGAACGACGGATGTGCTGTGTAGGTTCCCGCGTAAACCGCCCGGACGACTCGTTCGCCCGCCTGCGTCAACCCGTACTTGTCACTGGACTTCTGGACGAACACGCCGTCTAGTCGGCCGAGATGGTACGACAGTTGGGAGGTGCTCTCGATGTCGAGACGGTCGTAGAGGTCCGAAAACGTGAGTCGAGACGCCGATTCTCGTGCAGCAGACTCGAGAATCCGGAGGATGTCGAGCCGAAGCTCGCTCCCGAGTGCGCCGAACGCAGCCTCTGGATTCCCGTCTCGATGGCCGTTCATTAGTCTTCGATGTCGTGACTGACGACCCTAAACGTTCGTTCCTTGGTCGCTTCCGGCCGAACCCGTCAGCGTTTCGTATCGTCTTTGGATGTCGCTTCGACTGGCAGTTCTATCTGGACCGACGCACCACCGAGGGGCGACTTGTCCAGTCTGGTACTTCCACCCGCTTTCGTGACGACCCAGTGAATCAACCACAACCCCATCCCCGTCCCGTGTTCGAGTGGTGTCTCTCGTCCCCGTTCGATGGCTAGCCACTCCCCCTTTGGGAGTCCGGGGCCATCGTCACTGACTCTGACGACGATTCTCCCCTCGTCTCTCGGACTTCTGGTCACGTCGACGTAGACGGTGTTGCCACCGTGTTCGAGCGCGTTCGTCAGCAACTCGCGGACTGCTACGCCGATGCGACTATCGACGCAGACGGCGATGTCCGACGGAACGTCGACGACCACCGTCGAATCTGGATACGATTCTCGGATTCGCGCCGTCGATTGCTTGATAATCGCCGTCAGCCCCTTCGTCGTCCTATCTGCCTCGAGGACGTCGGCACGAAAGCGGAACCGACATTGCGCTCGGACCGTAAGTTCCGGCGATACACCCCGACGAAACTTCGTCGGGATGCAACGCTACATGAGACGACGCGACGCAATCAAAACGCTTGGTATCGGTGCGCTCACCGTGACTGCAGGGTGTCTCGGTGGGTTCGAACGGCAGTCTGCGTGGCGCGACCCACCACTCGTCGAAAACCGCCCTGACGCGGTGTACCTCCCCGCCGTCACCGAAGGCATGAAGATGTACGGCAAGACGACTGTCGGGCCGTACAGTGTCGCACTGTCGTACTCCTACCCCCATCGATTCTGGTCTGTCGCCGGAACGGAGTTACAGAAGACCGTCGTCGAGGCGGATGATTCGCTCCACCTGATGGCGTCGCTGTGGGACACCGAGACCGGAACGATACTCCCGTTCGACGCCGGTGTCTCCATCGAAATTCTCCGAGACGGGTCGCTCGTGAGTGAAGAAGTCGCCTATCCCATGCTGTCACAGCAGATGGGAACGCACTACGGGTCGAACTACGCGCTCGAAGGTGAGGGTGACTACGACGCACGAGTGACAGTCGGTGGAACGTCACTCCACCGAACGGGTTCGTTCGCAGACCGATTCGAGACTGTCGAGACGGCCACGTTCGAGTTCACGTTCGAGACGGACGAACTCTACGACGTCGAACTGAAACGACTCGGCGACGAAGCAGGCACTCGCGGTGCCGTGCCTGCGATGCAGATGATGGGAATGCCCACTGGGAAAGCTCCAGCACCCGACTCACTACCCGGAACACACCTTGGAAGACAGACGAGTGGCGACGCCTTCTTCGACGCGTACTTCGTCGAAGACGGGTCTCGATTCGGCGTGGACGGGTCGTATCTATACGTCTCCGCCCGCACACCCCACAACGAGTTCGCCCTTCCGATGATGGGTGTTCGAGGGACTGTCGAACGAGACGGGACGACACTCCTCGACGACGAACGACTCCAGCGCACACTCGACCCTGACGTTGGCTATCACTACGGTGTCGGCGTCGCCACCGACACACTCGAACCCGGCGACTCGGTGGCGATTTCCGTCGACGTGCTTCCACAGATTGCTCGCCACGACGGGTACGAGACGGCGTTCCGCTCGTTCGAACCGATGTCGTTCGAGGTCTGATGATGCGACCGGCGACGCCCCACCCGGCGGCCCGCAACAGAAACGTTCAGAACCTGCCACCGCTGTACATCGAATATCCAACGGATGACGACTGACATCGACACGGCGGACGACCGACACGTCTGCGACCGATGTGGTGATTTCCTCCCTTCAGAGCGTCTGCTGGTCCTCCACCGCGGTGTCCGTCACCCCGACGACCTGACTGCAGACGAAGTCGAAGCGTATCGCGAGGCGTACTACGAGGAAGAACGCGAACTGAAGTCGTTCCGTATTCGTGCCCTCGGTGTCCTCGTCGTCCTGTACTTCGGATTCCTCATCCTGTTCATCATCTTCGCCTCATGAGTCACGCCTCGACCCTTCGCCGTGTTGGCCTCGGTATCCTCCTCGCGAGTCTGCTCGCTCTCCTTTCGGACCCCGTCGTTGCGAGCAACGCCGCTGTCGGACTCGCTGGCGCGTCACAGGACAACCTCGCAGTTCCCCGATGGCTGTATCTCGCCACCGGTGGGGCGACAGTCGGTGCGTCGGCGCTCCTCGCTAGCTTTGTGACCGACCGGCGGTTCATCGACAGCGTCCACCGCTGGCGGCGGACGGTTGGATTCACCGAGACGGTCTCCCGAGGACTCGGTGCTGCAGGGCACATCCTCGGACTCGCCTTTCTCGCACTCATCGTCTATCTCGGCTATACCGGTCCACAGGTCCCCACAGTCAGTTTCGCGATTATCGTCGTCTTCGCCGGCCTTCGTGCAGGCTACACGATGTTCACGTACCTCGTCACCGATACCTGGCGAGTTCTCAACCCGTGGCGGACCATCGCGAGCGCCCTCCCCAACGGATTCGTCGAGTATCCACGACGACTCGGTCGATGGCCCGCCGTCGCGGGAATTCTCGCCCTCGTCTGGGTGGAGACGGCTGTCGGCGTCACTCGCCAACCATCGATACTGGCGACTGTCCTCGTTGGGTACTCCATCGTCACCATCCTCGGCGCACTCGCCGTTGGTGTCGACGTGTGGTTCGACAAGGCCGACCCAGTCTCTGTGTTCCTCCACTTCTACGGACGGGTCGCACCGATTCGTGTCACCGACGACGGACTCTCGGTTCGTCTCCCCGGGATGCGACTCGTCACCGACGACGAGGTCTCGACCGTAGCAGACGTCGCTGTGGCCGTCGTCCTCGTCTGGGAACTCACGTTCAGTGGGTTCGTCACGACCGAACAGGGAGCGTCGGTCATCGAGGCAGTTGCCGGTGCCGGTGTTCCACCGCTCCTCGTCTATGTTCTCGTCTATCTCGGCGGATTCGGGGCGTTCTTGGGTCTCTTCTTACTCGCCGCTCGGATAACGGTCCGTCGTATCGAGACGTTCGAACCGCCGCACGCACTCGCCGTCAGGTTCGCACCGTCACTCCTCGCCATCGCCGCCGGCTACCACCTCGCGCACTACTTCGGTTTTTTCGTCTCGTTATCGCCGATGCTGGTCGGCGCACTCTCGACACCACTCTCCCCACCAGCTAATCCGGTCGTTCTCACACTGCCAGCGTGGTTCGGCGGACTCAACGTGGCGTTCGTCCTAGCCGGACACCTGCTGGCCGTTTGGGTGGCGCACTCACAGGCGTACCGGACGTTCCCGAGTCGGATGCAAGCCGTCCGAAGCCAATTCCCCTTCGTCGCGGTGATGATTCTCTACACGATTCTCAGTCTGTGGCTGATCTCGCTGCCGACGGCGTCGCCACCGTTCCTCTAGCAGATATTAACTGAGACGAAGAAAATTATTAAGAAAGGCCAATTTAGGGGCGCTTTATAACAGGTGGATTATTAACTGGTGACTGGCTAGTGCGGGTAATGAGCGAACACGATGGACCTGTCCACACGGGCGGCGAGGACACGTCCACACATCTTTCGACAGACGACTGCGGGTGTGGCACCGCCTGCGACGTCGATGTCGATGCCGATGTCGATTCCGCGGCAGCAACACCGCCACCGGACGGTCCAGCCACGGACCTCGCTCCGAATCGAGCAGCGTTCGGGGTTCCAGAGATGGATTGCCCCTCCTGCGCTGGCAAAGTCGAATCGAGCGTCCGCCGACTCGACGGTATCGGCGACATCGACCCACAGGTGACGACTGGGCGTCTCGTCGTCGAGTACGACCCGGAGAAGGCCACGCTCGACGACATCAAGACCAGTATCGAGGGCGCGGGGTACGCCGTAGACGACGACCCAACCACGCGTACCGTCACGCTCTCGGTCCCCGATATGGACTGTCCGTCCTGTGCAGGAAAGGTCGAAAACGCCCTCGACGGGGTCTCAGGCGTCCTCGAATACGAGACGCGCCCGACTGCAGGGACCGCTATCGTCACGCTCGCAGCAGAGACTGACCTTTCTGCGGTCGTCACCGCAGTCGAAAACGCCGGCTACGAAGTCACCGGCACCGACGCCGACGACCTGTCCGATTCGGATGGCGATACCGACCGTTCGAGCGTCTGGCGAAGCACGCGCGCACTGAAGACGTGGGTTAGTGGCGCGTTCCTCGCTGCAGGTATCGCCACCGAGTACATCTTCGGCATCGAACTCGTCGTCACGACGATTCTCAGCGTCTCGTTTACCCTCCCAGAAGTGCTCTACCTCGTCGGTGCCGGTATCGGCGGGCAGGAAATCCTTCGAAACGGCTACTACTCCGCTCGAAATCGCAGTCTCGACATCGACCTGCTGATGTCGACGGCAATCGTCAGCGCCGTCGTCGCGAGTCTCATCTCGGCACCGACCAGTCTCTACTTCGAAGCGGCGACGCTTGCGTTCCTCTTTAGCGTCTCAGAACTCCTCGAACGGTACTCGGTGGACCAGACGCGAAACTCGCTTCGTGAACTGATGGACCTCTCGCCCGACGAGGCGACGGTTCGACGCGATGGAACAGAACAGGTCGTTCCGGTCGAAGACGTGGTCGTCGGCGACGTGGTCGTCGTCAAACCGGGGGAGAAGATACCGGTCGATGGGACGGTTCTCGACGGCGAGAGCGCCGTCAATCAGGCACCGATCACCGGTGAGTCTGTCCCCGTCGATAAGGCCGCTGGTGACGATGTCTACGCCGGGACGGTCAACGAAGCGGGCTATCTGGAAGTTCGTGTCGACTCTGCGGCGGGCGACGACACGCTCTCGCGAATCGTCTCGATGGTCGAAGACGCACAGGCGAACAAGACCGAACGTGAACAGTTCGTCGAACGGTTCTCTGGATACTACACGCCGTTCATGGTGGCCGTCGCCATCGGCATCGCCACGATTCCACCACTCCTCTTCGGACTGGACTGGGTGACGTGGTTCGTCTACGGTATCACCATGCTCGTCCTCGCGTGCCCGTGCGCGTTCGTCATCTCGACGCCCGTCTCGGTCGTCTCCGGAATCACGTCTGCGGCCCGAAACGGCGTCCTCATCAAAGGTGGTTCGTACCTCGAAGCGATGGGGGCCGTCGAAGCAATCGCTATCGACAAGACGGGGACGCTGACGAAGGGTGAACTCACCGTCACCGACGTCGTGCCGTTGAATGGCAACTCGGAAGAAGACGTGCTCAGGTGTGCTCGTGGCCTCGAGATGCGGAGCGAACACCCAATCGGTGAGGCAATCGTCTCACACGCCGAGAATAATAATCTCGATGGGCGCGAGGTCTCTGCGTTCGAGAGTATCACCGGCAAAGGTGTCCGCGCCGACCTCGATGGCGTCCCGCACTACGCCGGCAAACCCGGTCTGTTCGCTGACCTCGAGTTCGACCTCAGACACACTCACGTGACCGACGCCGAAGACGCACTCTCCGACGACCTTCGGTCGCTGTGCAACAGACAGGGCTGTCTCAACCTCGTCGAAGACACGATTCCCCGACTCCAGGACGAAGGGAAGACAGTCGTCCTCGTCGGGACGGCAGACGAACTCGAAGGCCTCGTCGCAGTCGCGGACGAGGTTCGCCCCGACGCGAGAGCGACTGTCGAACGCCTTCAGTCGTTCGGCCTCTCGGTGGTCATGCTCACCGGCGACAACGAGGGGACGGCCCGCGCAATCGCCGAACAGGTCGGCGTGGACGACTTCCGCGCTGGCCTCCTCCCCGAGGACAAAGTCACTGCTGTCGAAGGATTACTCGACGAGTACGAGTCGGTGGCGATGGTCGGCGACGGCATCAACGACGCGCCGGCACTGGCGACCGCGACGGTCGGTATCGCGATGGGTGCCGCAGGCACAGACACCGCACTGGAGACGGCCGATATCGCGCTCATGGCAGACGATATCTCGAAACTGCCGTATCTCTACGAACTCTCCCACCAGGCGAACCACGTCATCCGACAGAACATCTGGGCGTCGCTCGGAATCAAGGCGCTTCTCGCCATCGGCGTCCCGTTCGGACTCGTCAGTGTCGGACTCGCCGTCCTCGCTGGTGACGCCGGGATGACAGTCGGTGTGACGGGCAACGCGATGCGACTCTCCAGAATCCAACCCGACGAGTAACGCACGCCACTACTTCACACGGGATTCTCACCCCCCAAGAAACGCCATCTTCCATTTATTCGTTCATCCCCGAGGGTGGCTATGACAGACGACCAACAGACTCGGCGTCGGTTCATCTGGCTCTCCGGAACGGCGACGATGGCTGGCCTCGCTGGATGTGCCGGTGGTGGCGGCGACACCGGTGGCGGCGGTAGCGGTGAAACCGAGACGGACGAACCGACGACTGCATCAGGTGGCGAAACTGGCGGTGTCCCAGAAGAGTACGCTACTGCGACGTCGATCGGCGGCACCGAGCGGAATCCCGAACAACTCTCGTCACAGGATGCGGTCGCCTATCAGGACGAACCCAAAGAAGGCCAGCAGTGTTCGGACTGCAGTTATTACATCGAAGACAAAAACGGCGACGGGGTGGGAGCGTGTTCAATCGTCGAAGGAGAGATTGCACCGGATGGGTATTGCGTCTCGTTCGTCGCGTACGACGGCTGAGGTGGTTGTCGAGAGCGAGCGACGGTCGCTTCACTCGTCGGACGCTGGTGGGTCGATAGCGCTTTGGATTCGACACCGGACCGTCTGTTCTTCCCCGTCGCGTTCGACCGGTATGACCCACTGTTCACCACACCCGAGGATGGTCACCATCTCACCGTCTTGTCGGTGTTTCACCGAGACGAGCACCTCACGTTTCTCGGTGTCGTAATCGACGAGTTCGACCAGCACGTCTTCGCCGGCGATGAGGAGGTTCTTTGCCCCGTCTAACTCCGTGACGTACGACTCGGTGGTTCCGTCGGGCCCCGTGACGAACAGTTCGACGACGGGGACGCTCTCTCCGTCCGGGTAACTCGCCTCGACTTCCAGTGCGCCGTCTTTGAGTCGAATATCGTGGATATCGACCAGCGATGCCGCGATACCAAGTGCATCTGCTACCTGTTGCCGGAGGTCACCCAGCGGGATTCGAACCGACTTCCGCGTCGTTCCCATAGACACCCCTAGGGCCGGGGGGTGTATGAGAGTGTATGCTATATCGTTGCGTCGTCCATCGCTTCCGCGAGTCGAGAGTCGGTGGGAATCGCGTCAACGAACGCCGACGAATCGAGTGGAACCACACCGTTGACGGAGAGAAATCCGAGTTCGCCATCGGCCGCACGGGCTAAGTTCGTCAGGAACGCCACTTTTCGCGTCGCGCGGACGTCTTCGACGACTGCTTCGGGAGCCACGGACTCGTAGAGTGCGTGATGTTCGTGGACGTGTTCGACACACCGCGTGGTGGGTGCGAACAGGAGAAAGACGTGAACGCCTGCCCCCTCACGACCGAGTTTCGGGCGGATGTCGTGCTCGTCGTCTTTGTAGAAGTAGCGTTCCATCCGGCGGTACTGACGCAGAATTTCGTTTGCGCCAGTCGCGTGTCTGATGGCAGCGTCGGCTTTGAGTTCGATGAGATAATCGACCGGCTCGGGCGTTCGAACGCGGACGTACACGTCGGCGACGCCACGATTGCCGTAGTGGTCGTACGGCTCTTCGAGGTGGATTTCGACGTCGTCGAAGGCCGTGCGGAAATGTTCGACGACATGGGTCGCCAACTCGTCCTCGCGCATTCGTTAGTCGGACGGTGGTGGTGGGTGGGGAAATGTCCCGCGATTCAGTCGCTCTCACTGACCGTACGTGACGAGTCACTGCGATGAGTCACTGTTACGAGACTCGTTGTGAGGGCCGTGACGAGACGTACGCAACCGGCATGTTCGCCTTCACCACCGACCCAGTTCCGTGTCTCGACGTGGAGTCGACAGACGAAGATAATAAACACCCACTCTAAAATAACAGAACTTATTATCTGAAATCTTCTTTCTATTAATATGCGAACTCAGAAACGACGCGCGTTCCTCGCCGCCGTCTCAACAGCCGTCGCTGCGGGCGTCGGCGGGTGTCTCGGGTCGGACTCGTCCGCTCGACCCACGGCAGAGACGCTGGCGGCTGCGTCGTTTTTCGTTTTCGGCGACATCGCGGCCAACGTCGCCGGCGACGGTGCTGTCGTCGAGACGCTCGTCCCCGTCGGCCAGCATGGGCACGGCTGGGAACCGGGCCCCGACGTTCAGGGCCGCGTTATCGAGTCGGATATCTTCGTCCACGGAATGCCGTCGTTCCAGCCGTGGGTCGACGACGTACTGACTTCACTCGACGCAGACGACGCTGCAGTCTTGCCTGTCGATATCGCTGCGGACATCGACCTCCACGAGGCATCTGCCGATGAACACGACCACGACGCTGAAGCCAGTCTTGACTTGGTCGACCCACACTTCTGGATGGACCCACTCCGCGTCGTCACCGCGATAACGACGCTCAGCGATGCGTTTCAGACTGTCGACGAGTCGAACGCTGACGTCTACGCCGAGAGCGCCGACGCGTATCGAACGGCAGTGACTGACCTCGACGCTGCATTCGAATCCGGTCTCGAAACCCGTGAACGAGACGTAATCCTCGTGGCCGGTCACGATGCGTTCGGCTATCTGTCGGACCGATATGGGTTCGACGTCGTTGCACTCTCTGGAGTCTCCCCCGACGACGCCCCATCCCCCCGAGATATCGAGCGAGCACAGATGGCTATCGAGGAACACGGGATTCGATACGTCCTCGCTGATCCACTCGAATCCGACCGCGCGGCGATGCAACTCGTCGCTGAAACCACCGCTGAGGGCGTCCTCCCGCTGACGTCGATTCCGGGTCTGACGAGTGAATGGGTCCGACAACAGTGGGGCTACCTCGACATCATGCGTGAGACGAACCTCCCGTCGCTTCGCACCGCTCTGGAGACACGATGACTGCCGTTTCACTCCACGATGTGGCGTTCTCGTACGGTGACCTCTCTGTCGTCGACGGTGTCTCGTTCGACGTTCGAGACGGAGAGTTTCTCGGCCTCGTCGGACCGAACGGGTCGGGAAAGAGTACGCTCCTGAAGCTGATGCTCGGACTCTTGCGACCGGACAGCGGGACAGTTCGACTGTTCGGTGAACCCGCCAACGAGTTCAGCGCAGGCGAACGCGTCGCGTACGTTGCACAGGATGCGACCAAGACCGTCAGAGAGATGCCGATTACCGTTCGCGAGGTGGTTCGGATGGGTCGGTACCCACGGAACCTGTTCGGGCGATTCTCCGCCGCCGACCACGCTGCGGTGGACGACGCACTCGAGAGCGTCGACATCGCGGACATCGCAGACAGGCGCATCGGGTCGCTCTCTGGTGGCCAACGACAGCGTGTCTTCGTCGCCCGCGCACTCGCTGCCGAGGTGGAGTTACTCGCCCTCGACGAACCAACTGTCTCTCTCGATTCGGAGTCTCGCGAATCGTTCTACACCCTCCTTTCGGACCTGAACGAGGCAGGAATGTCTATCGTCCTGGTCGAACACGACATCGGTGTCGTCACTGCACACGCGTCACGTATCGCGTGCTTGAACAAGCGTCTGTATTTCCACGGCCCGCCAGAGTCGTTCGTCGAAAGCGACGCACTCGCAGCGGCCTATGGCGCAAATCAACACGTCCTCGACCACACCCACGACAGTCACGCGAGAGAGTCCAGCGAGCGAGATGCCGATGGTGTCGATGCGGCTGACGACCCAGCTGACTCGGAGGCCCCGTGATGGACACTGTCGCGCCACTCGCGGTCGGTAGCGCAGACGTAATTTCGCAGTTCATCGTCGCCTCACTCGTGTCGGCCCCGTTCGACTGGTTCCTGAACGTCGCCGACGTCGTGTTCTCGTGGGTTGCGGAGGTGACTGGCCTCGAGTTCCTCGCGTATCCGTACATGCAACGGGCCTATCTCTCGGTTCTCGCAATCGGTATCGTTGGCCCACTCGTGGGGTCGTTCCTCGTGTATCGTGACCTCTCGATGGTCGGCGACACGCTCGCTCACACTGCCTTTGCTGGCGTCGCTGCCGCGCTCTTTCTCGAAGCGACGGTGGCACTCACAGTTCCGCCGCTCGTCGGTGCGCTCGTCGTCGCGACGATTGCAGCGCTCGTCGTCCAGGCCCTCGTCGAGTACACCGGTGCACGGAGCGATGCCGCACTTGCGATGGTTCTCACTGGCGGGTTCGCACTGGGGAGCGTCCTCATCTCGCTCACCGACGGTGGCATCTCGGTCGGTATCAACCAGTATCTGTTCGGGTCGCTCGCAACGGTCTCTCGCGCCGACGTGGGACTGCTCGTCTCGATGACGCTCGTGGTGGTGACGGCGGTTTCAGTCGCGTATCGACCGCTTCTGTACGTGACGTTCGACGAGACGTCTGCCCGCGCATCCCGGGTTCACGTCCGCGCTGTGAACACGCTCTTGTCGATTCTCACGGCGTTCGTCGTCGTCAGTGCGATGCGGATAATGGGGGTCATCCTCGTCGCCGCGTTGCTCGTTATCCCCGTCGTCACTGCGACACACCTTGGCCGAAGTTACAAACAGTCGTTGGTGTACGGCGTGTTAGCTGGCGAAGTGGCTGGTGTGGTCGGCGTGACGCTCGCGTATCTTTACGGACTCGCCGCCGGTGGGTCTATCGTGATGGTCGCACTCGCTGGGTTCGTCGCAGTGCAACTCGTTCGTCGATTCAGTTAGGAACACGATGGAGTCACTCGGTGGATGGCGCAATATTGCAGGACAGTGCCATGTTTTTAAGTAAAATTCTTTGATAAGTCAACGCGATTTATCAATAGCGGCCCGACAAGATGGTTTTTCGCACACGTAACTAATTCTGAATTTTTATTGTATTATGCCATTCTCCACTGGTTCGTTGTGATATTTCTGGATATATTCACCGTTGTTGGTGTTATCTATGGTGATATTTGGTGACAAGAATTTATGTTATCTATCGTGGTGGTCAGTTCTATGGCATCAGAAAACGGGTCACACCTGCAGCATCGAAACGGAAGCCAGAATGGCAGCAGTAACTCGACGGCTCATCAGGCTTCGGGTGCAGCCGCTGCCGATGCCGACGATGTCCTCGACGATGTCGACGACATCGACGACGCAACTGACGAGATCGAGGCTGCTGTCACCGAGCTCTCGCAGGCGTCCGAAACCGTCGCCGTCAGTGCTCAGGAGATTAGCGAGTTAGCTGGCAGCCAATCTGAAAATATGCGTGAAGTCGCTGGTGAAGTCTCGAACCTCAGTGCCAGCGTCGAAGAGATCGCGTCGAGCGCCGAAGAGACGAAATCGATGAGCGACCAGGCGCGCGAACTCGCATCGGATGGTCGGAAGTCGGCAGACCGAGCCGCGACCGCGATGGAGACAGTCGACGAAGCAACGTCGGACGTCCACGAGGAAATTCTCGACCTTCGCGAGAAGGTCGACCAGATCGACAGCGTCGTCGAAGTCATCAACGAAATCGCAGACCAGACGAACTTGCTTGCCCTCAACGCCTCGATCGAGGCGGCCCGAGCAGGCGAAGCGGGCGCTGGATTCGCTGTCGTCGCAGACGAGGTCAAGGACCTCGCAGAGCAATCTCGTGACAGCGTCTCGGAAATCGAGGACGTCGTCGACGACATCCAGTCGACGACCAAGACGACTGTCGGAAACATCGAACACGCGAGTGACGAGGTCAACGAGGGAATCGACGAGGTAGATTCCGCCGTCTCCGCACTTCGGAGCATCGACGTCGCTGTCGAAGAGGCCGCCGACGGCGCTGAAGAAGTCGCTCGGGCGACAGACCAGCAGGCTGCGAGTACAGAAGAGGTTGCGAGTCTCGTCGACGAGACGTCGCGTGGGGCCGAAGAAGTCGCAACCGAAGTCAATCAGGTCGCAGCGGCGACCGAAGAACAGACTGCGAAGATTTCTGAGGTCGGACTCTTGCTCGACCACGTCGACGACGAAATCGACCACGAGGACCCCTAGATGGCTGTTGGAAATCAGGCCGACGTATCACTCGACCAACCGACGCAAGTGCTCGAGTTTGCCGTCGGAGACGAGCGATACTGTGTCGTCCTCGACTCGGTAACGGAGATTATCGACCGCCAACAGTCGCGGTCACTCCCGGACGCACCCCCGCACGTCGTTGGCGTGATGGACTACCGTGACGTGACGACCACGCTCGTCGACACGGCACGACTGCTAGGCGTCGGGTCGAACCCGGAGGCCCAGCGTGTGGTCGTTTTCGACACTGGTGAGGACGATGCCGACGTCTATGGGTGGCTCGTTGACGAAGTCCACCGAGTCACGGATATCGACCCAGCGAAAGTCGACGACTCTCCCTTCGGTGACGATGGGACGCGTGGAATCGTCCGAACCGACGATGGACTCGTCGTCTGGGTCGACCCGCCATCAGAGCGCTGACACGCGTACTTTCTTGCGTACCGGGACTGAACCCTCCGACTGATGGATGCACGTCGGGACTCCGTCGACGCGTTCGATTCGTTTCGGCAGTTCGTCGGCCTCGAACGTGACGTGTTCGTCCTCTCGGTCGCGATGCTGGCGTTCAGCCTCTCGTTTCAAATGACGGGCCGGTACATCCCCGAGTATCTTCGCGTGCTCGGGACGGGTGCGACCGTCGTTGGGCTGTACGGGAGCGTCGGAAATCTCATCGGGGCGCTCTATCCGTACCCCGGTGGCGCAATCTCGGACCGACTTGGCTCTCGACTCTCGCTGACACTCTTTGGGACCGTCTCGTCTGCTGGCTTTCTCCTGTGGTTCGTCGCACCGTCGATACCACCGGTGACACTCGGCGGCGCCTCGATCGAACCGTGGGTGTGGATCTTCGTGGGTCTCTTTTTCACCCAGGCGTGGAAGTCGTTCGGCCTCGGCGCGACGTTCGCCATCGTCAAACAGAGCGTCCCCCCGTCGAGATTGGCGATGGGCTTTGCCAGCACGGAAATCTTTCGCCGTATCGGCTTCTTGCTCGGCCCGCTCATCGCGGCGACACTCCTCGCCGTCACTGCGTCGTTCGTCGTCGGGTTCAGATACGTCCTCGTCGTCGCGGCGGGATTCGGAATCGTCGCCACGGTGGTCCAACACGTTCTCTACGACGCCAGCGAAGATTCGCTCGGGAAGTCGTTCGAAGGCCTCTCACAACTTCGTTCGGACCTGCGCTCGCTGCCCGACACGCTTCGACCACTCCTCGTCGCCGACACGCTCGTCCGGTTTGCGAACGGGATGGTCTACGTCTTCTTCGTCATCGTCGTCACCGACTTTCTCGCGGTTGGGTTCTCCGGATTTGGTGTCTCTCTTCGTCCTGACGCGTTCTTCGGCATCTTACTCGGCGTCGAGATGGCCGTCGCCATCGTGACGAAACTCCCCGTCTCGAAACTCGCCGAACGAACCGGACTCAAACCAATCGTCGCACTGGGATTTTTCGTCTACGCTGTCTTTCCCGCTCTCCTCATCTTCGCGCCGACAAATCAGTGGGTGCTCGTCGCCCTCTTTGCCTTCTCGGGACTCCGGTTCGCCGGATTACCAGCACACAAGGCGCTCATCGTCGGCCCTGCCGAACAGAACGCGGGCGGTCGAGTGACTGGGGCGTACTATCTCATCCGAAACACCATCGTCATCCCGAGCGCAGTACTCGGCGGGTGGCTCTACGCGAGAGATCCGACGCTGGCGTTCGGTCTCGCGTCGCTCGTCGGACTCGTCGGTGTCGGGTATTTCGCGGTCCGGGGAAAAGAGTTCGAAGCCTACGCAAGGGGAGTGTAAATCCGCTTAATTAGGCGTCAGTAACGTGAGTTCGTAGTAGTACATCTCGTCGATGTCGCCACGGAAGTTGAGGTGGATGAGGGCCTTTCCGTCACTGGGGATGTTGTTGCTCACGTCGGAGTCTTCGCTGATGAGTTCTCCATCTGCATCGTACATCCTGCCTTGGACCGTAAGCCGACCGATTGCCGAACTCGCCGAAACCGAGAGGCCGACTTTGTAAACGCTCTCGTCTTCGTCGACCTTTGCGTAGTTCTGCCACGCTTTTGCGGACAGGAGGTCTGAGGAGACGATGACGCCGGGAACCGGCCCTTTGGTCAGAAGCGTCCCGACGACTGCCGGGTCGTCTTCCTCGCGCGTGAAGTCGATTCGGTCTTCCAGTGCGTCACTGTCGACTTCGGGGGTCGATTCAGGGGTCGACTCTGGCGTCGATTCCGGCGTCGGTTCTGGTGTGGTCGGTGCTGGCTTTGGATTTTGCTTGTTCCCACCGTCTTGCTGGGAGTTTGATCCTGGGGAGGTGGTGTCACCGCTTCCGCCGAGACACCCGGAGATGAGCACGATGCCCACACCGACTCCACCGAGAAATTGACGTCTGTGCATAGGAGTACTACGTGAACATATATATTAATTTATGATTGTCCTGAAAATCAGAACGTATCGCATCCGAGAAGGTCTGGAGCGGTTATACAGTGTCTAACCCGTCTAACTAGGCTGTTGATATGTTCTCGCAATCCGTTCCTGATAGCGGGGGTATCGATACGTTCTGGGGGGTCGCTGGTGAACGGTTTCCGTTCCTCGAGACCGGCGTTCGAGTGCTTCGTCGAGACCGACGTGTGCGCCTCGGGTGAGAATCTACACAAGATTCAATTTGTCAAACAATCATCTTTGTTCATGGACATTGGGATTCTCGGTGCTGGCCGACTTGGTGGGACGCTGGCGCAACTCTTCGTCGAAGCGGGCCACGAGGTCGCCATCGCGAACAGGACGGGGCCAGAATCACTCACTGACCTCACCGACATGTTCGGTTCGAAAATCCGCGCCGTCACGCCCGAACGCGCGATACAGTTCGGTGAAGTCGTGTTCCTCGCGCTTCCGTTCCGGAACCGCCGTGGCCTCCCTGCAGCGGAGCAGTTTGCGGAGAAAATCGTCGTCGACGCGACGAACCCGTACACGGAGAACTATCACGTCATCGACCTAGGCGACCGAACGTCTTCGGAAGTCATTGCGGCACAACTCCCCGACGCACGTGTCGTCAAGGCGTTCAACACGATCTACTGGGAGACACTCCGCGACTTCGGCCACCCGGAACTTCCCGAAGACGAGCGATTTGCCATCTTTCTGGCCGGCGACGACCCCGAGGCCAACGAGACGGTCGCTGAGTTGATACGCGACATCGGGTTTGGGCCGGTTGATACTGGACCGCTCACCATCGGTGGGCCCTTACTCGAACCCGGTGCTGCGTTGTACAACCGAGAGATTTCGACCGCAGAAGCCCGTGAGAAGACCCGACAACTGCTTCCACGTCGGTGAGACAGTTGGCCACTCCGTAGTGTCCCGATTTTTGATATTGTGTCGAATTTCCAACACCACTACTCGTATACGAATCTGTGATATTCACGAATTACAACTGTTCACAAATAGCACGGATTTAAGAGTGATGAACTCACATCGTGGAACGTCAAGCACCATGATGGCACAGACGATCCAATGGAAAGAGTCCCGGGTTACTCACGAAGAAGAGACAGGAGTCTATCGAGTCGACCGAGACAGTTCCGAACCTCTGAGCACGAATGTGGTGATGAGTATTGCAGCGATCGAGGACATCCGTCCGACACAACTACCACCACTTGCGGGCACTATCGACCCTGATGCCCTCAATACGCTCTTCGAGTGTTCTGATGACGCCTTCCTCTCTTTTTCATACGCGGGCTATCGAGTAACCCTAGACACGCTGGGTTCTATCGAGATAATGCATCTCGATGACGCCCACCCCGTACACTAACCGAACAGTCCTCCCAATAAACGAGTCTCTTCTCCGCGACCTCCAGCTGCCCACGTGAGAGTAGGATTCACCTGAAAATTCGAGCGTGTTAGTAGGTGACGTATACCAAAACGTTCTGTCGGCATCACTTTTGGTATGTTCGGAACGAGTGGAATCCGTGGTCCGGTCGGCCGAACCGTGACCGCAGACCTCGCCCTACGAATCGGCCGCGCCGTCGGCCATGACGCTCGATTAGTCGTCGTCGGCCAAGATGCTCGCCTCAGTGGCGACGTGCTCGCTGATGCAGTTAGCGTCGGCGTCCGTGAGTGCGGCGCTGACGTCGTCCGTCTCGGTGTCGTCTCGACACCAACCGTTGCCCGAGCCGTCGGATGGACTGGGGCGGACGCCGGCATCGGCGTCACCGCGTCGCACAACCCGGCGTCGGATAACGGCTTGAAACTCTGGACGCCGAACGGCCGCGCATTCGACAAAGAACAAACTCGCGACATCGTTCATCGACTGAACCGCAACGATATCTCATCTGCTGCGTGGGACGAACTCGGCCGCGAACGGGCGTGGCATGATGGGCCCGCCCGACACGTGGACCATCTCGTCTCGTCGTTCGAATCAGCCGACTCGTTGGACGACGTCGCTGTTGCGTTCGACCTTGGAAACGGAACGGGACGTGTCTCTGTCGATGCCCTCTACGAACTTGGTGTGACGGTCAACACGCTGGACGGACAACAAGACGGCCGGTTCCCGGCGCGGAAGAGCGAACCCAATGGGACGACGCTGTCCGCACTTCGCCGAACTGTTCCTGCGCTCGACGCGGATATCGGCCTCGCTCACGATGGCGACGCCGACAGATTAGTCGCTGTGGACGAAACTGGAGAGTACGTCTCCGGCGATTATCTTCTCGCCCTGTTCGCTCGCGACGCCGTCACGTCGGGGCAGTCCGTCGCCGTTCCCATCGATACGAGTCTCCTCGTCCAGGACGTCGTCGAAAACGCTGGCGGTCGTGTTACGTACACGCCAGTCGGTGACGTACACGTCGCAGAAGCGGTCGAACGACCGGGATACATCTTCGGTGGAGAACCGTCAGGTGCGTGGATTTGGCCCGACGAGACGCTCGCTCCGGACGGTCACTACGCGGCGATGAAACTCACGGAACTCGTCGCTCGCGATGGTCCACTCTCCGAACAGATTCGCTCGCTCGGTGGTGACGCGTACACCACTCGCCGTCTCAGTCTGTCGTTCGACAACAAACACAAAGCGATGGACCGTATCGCTCGGGACGTTCACGCCCAGTACGACAACGTCGATACGATAGACGGTATCCGAGTCGATACCGACGACGGGTGGTTCCTCGTCCGTGCGAGTGGGACGGAGCCGTTGGTTCGAATCACGGTCGAGGCACGCGACCCTGTGGACGCTGATAATCTCTTCGAGGAGATTCGTTCGCTCGCAGAAGGTGCACGAGTCGTCGCCTGACCACTGGCACACTCGATTCTGCCGTTCACTCATCCCTCCTGGTCCACACTCGACGCACACAATCTCATGGTTTAACTATCATCACGGCTGAGTTCGAGATATCGAACCGATGGATCTCGACCGCTTTCCCCTCTCTGACTCATCTCCCTCGATAACACGACGCGGGGCGTTGAAAGCCATCGCCGGTAGTACTCTCGTGGCAGTTGCTGGCTGTCTCGGTGGCGACCCAGACCCCACACCGGACCCGGTTGACCTCTCCGGTGGCAAAGAAGACGACCAGGGTGGGATGGTTATCGGCAACCACGCCGGTCCAAACGGACAGATATTCTACCGCGATAACTCACCTCGCGGCCACGACAACCCTGCGTGGTTCCACACGTTGAGCATGGGGCTGTTCCCGTACTACTTCGAGCACGAGCGGATGGGCTGGGAGGCGACTGCCATATACGTCACTGACTATTCTCTCGTCGATTTCACGGTGACAGATGACGATGGACAATCGTTCATTTCCACGCATACTGGTACCGACACGTTCGGTGACGCCACAGAGATGGACTTCGTCGTTGACAGTTCAGTCCACGGCGGGATGGGACCTGACCTGCTCCCATTTTCGGACGTCGCTGATGCCAACTCGTTCGTCGACGAGTACGGAGGGTCGACCGTCGAATTCGCTGACGTGACGAGTGAGTGGCTAAGCGGGTATCTTCGGTCGTAACTCACGGTCAGTTCGTCGCGTTCGCTGCGAGGTCGCCCGCCGCTGTAGACCGTCGTCTGGTCGAGAAAAATGTGGAGGGACGACAGCCGTCAGGATGCCGCACTCAGAAGGAGTTGGTGGGGATTCGGACGCCGTCGACGTAGACCGACACGGAGTCGGTCGCTTGGAAGTTCGTAATGTCACCGGCGAACCGGTACGTCCGCGAACCACCGCTTACGGTTCCTTCTGCTGCTGGTCCGACGACACCCATCGTGCTCAGTGCATCGTTCGAGTTGAGGGGTGTAATCGTTCCGTCTACAGTCACTTCGAACGACGAGAGTGACCCGGTTCCTGCCACGACGAGCGTGTGTTCACCGTTGTTGGAGGAGCTATCGTCGGACTGTTCTTGTGCCGAGCCAACCCCAGAGACTCCTGCGAGTGCACCCGCAGCAGTGACTGAACCGACGAGTGCGAGGTAGCCGCGCCGGCCGACTGTGTTCTGGTCGTTGTTCTTGGGGTCCTGCTCGGTGGACCGTTCGCTTACCATGTCTCTGGAGTTGTGGATATGGGCCATAAATGTTGCGATAATTACATTAGTAAGAACACATGAATATCTATATTCGTTATTATTAGCTTGGCAACATTCGGTATTTCTAATAACTCGCTAGTTGGCAATTTCCCCAAGAATCGAGTGACGTAGGCGTATTATAGTCGTATTAATCACTTACTTATGGCCGTATTAATCACCATATTGACGGACAGGAAAACATGCTAAGATATCTGGTATATTTTGGCCATTTCCAATGTCACAAAACGTGATAACTTTCTGCCCGACTCGTGGTTGATACGGCGGTGAGAACTGAGCCAACTCCCCGCCGTCTGGCTAAAACCCGGTCGAGCACAGTCCCTGTCTCTTTCTTTACTGGACGAATGTAGGGTTCTCCGAAACGAGGCGTCTACGCACCGATTCGACACTGTTCTGTCGGCTTGAGCCGGTGTCAAACACACCATCAACAAGCCATCAACTCACCACCAAGACACAACTAATCTACAATCAATCTACAACCAATCTACAACCAACACCCACACCAACATACCTCCCAACACACCCTCCTACCAAACGAGGCGGGAACTGACTGTACTACTCACAGTCTGTTGCGAGCAGTTTCCACTGCCTCTCTCGGCCCGCCTACGGGAGTACCGAAACACCATGAGCGTGTCTGAGGCTCCCAAAGACGGACCGAGTTCGGCAATGGTTGAATTGGCACGGTTGACAACAGCGATCGCTCGTGGACAAGCTGATGGCTGTGCCACTCATCCGCTCTGGTCACACAGTGACCGAAGAAAAGGTGATACGCCAGGCTCGTTTGGAAGTGTGGTGCTGTCGGGATCTCTCTCGACGGGGCAACTAAGACGAACGAAGCATATCAGTAGCTGTTCGAAGCGACGGGCGTTCGACCCGGTTTCGTGTCGGAGCACTCACTTTTGCTTGTTTATCCAAGGAATCCAACGTGTTGGTCTTCCCAGTCTCTACGCGCGAGAATTGATTCACGGCCTTTTTCGGACATCTCGTAGAAATTTGTCCGCCGGTCGTGTTGACCTTTGTTTACGTATCCTTGTTCCACGAGTGCGTCGAGGTTTGGGTAGAGGCGACCATGATTCACTTCACCGACGTCTCTGCTGATCATCTCTTTTATCTCTTGGCCGGATGGGCGTTCTGCTCCAGCAATCACGTACAGCAGGTCTCGTTGGAAGCCAGTCAGTTCGAACATGTAGTCTCAACACATAATATCGCCGTACTCTGGTATTGTTAGCCACCTCTATACTAGATAATTGGTTTCATTACCGCTCGATATACGAAATCGCTCACGTTCCATTCGATTGACTTTTCTCAACAGGCTCGAAACAGGAAATCATCCCGAACATCGAGATAAAACCGCGTCACTGACCGTCTGTCGATGTCTGAATGTCTAATGAACATGAACTTAATTTTCTCCCAATAGTAGCACCGGGGATAGCAGAAATGTCACGATAACAAAGGTCACATGGGGTGTACTCTGTTCAACCGGAGTTTGGTCCATACGCGCGTCGTGCGCGGGGCCGTCCGCACACGACGATGACATCTCTATCAAAAGACGAACTGTTTCGCATCCTCAGCAACTCTCGCCGGAGGCAAATCCTGTATTTCCTCCATCGAGCGGACGGTCCCCTCTCTTTGAAGGAACTTGCTGCGATGGTCGCCTCCAGAGAAAACGAGACCACGCTCGAGGAAGTGACCGACGAAGAACGCCAGCGAGTCTATATCTCGTTGTACCAGACCCACCTCCCCAAACTCGAGTCAGCAGGGCTCGTCCGATACGACGAAGAGGAACGAACCGTTTCACTCGTCTCCGATGTCGCTACACAAGGGTTCTTTTGGATGCAGCCCGAGACACAGCGATCGTGGACTCAGTACTACGGCTCGTTAGGCGTGGTCGGGTGGCTGTTGATTATCGGACTGTGGGCTGAACTCCCCGTGTTTTCACTGTTGTCGTGGGCCGCAGTTGCCGCGTTCGTCTCCACAGCACTCCTCGTTTTGGTACTTGCGCAGTACTTCCTCGAAGGGCAGACTGGCGCACCGTCAGATGCGTTCGAATCACTCGTCGAATAACAACGTAGACTGTGCGTGCCCGTGTCGAGGGCTCTGTTGACATATGTATCTGGTACTCCCACATTTTGACATTAGTGATTTTTCAATATTCGATTTCTAGCCATCAGCATTCTGAAAGTTCAGTGAATTCTGGAAGTCAAATCCATGTAAAAACGAGAGACTCTCCACGAGTAGAAAATATCTCTAATACTATCGGAGTAATTGAAAATCAGATTTAACATAGATTGTTACATTCACTTTACTCGCACATTTTGAGAGAGATTCCCACGGACAAATCAGAGTGTGGGACTGTCAGGCAGGTATATATCCTCAACTGTCGTATTGACTCGTTAACCCTCGTGTGTTGGATGCGCCTGGTGGAGCACCCAACCTGTGGCTGTGACTAACCCGTGGTGGATTCGAAAACCACGAGAAGTATCACAGACTAATCCGCAGAGATGGTCGAAATTTAGCAATTTCGAAAGTGGGGGAGGAAGGAACATACAATGGTTACAGATTCGCTACAGACCAACACTGAAGCCGTCGAACAGACGGCACCTGAACAGCTCGCAGAGAAGACCGGTGGTGCACAGGATGTCTCTGAGCAACACGAACCAGAACAGCTCTCGAAGGACATCATCTTCGAGATACTCAAGAACCAACGACGCCGCGACGCCCTCCAATATCTGAAAAACAACGACGGTGAAGCAAAACTCGGAGATATGGCCGAATTCATCGCTGCCAAAGAAAACGGCATCGACATCAACGCTCTCTCGTCGAGTCAACGCAAGCGCGTCTACATTGGTCTCTACCAGTGCCACCTCCCGAAGATGGACTCCGCTGGAATCATCGAGTTCGACAAGAACCGCGGCGACATCACGTTGCTCGATACTGCGGAACAGCTCGAAGCATACCTCCACGGAGATGTCTCGGGTGGGGAGGAATCGACTGAAGAGCCAGTGAGTTTCGTCTCGTCACCCAAGCGTAACCTCACGATTGCGGCCGGTGTGGCAGCAACCGTTTCCGCTGGACTCCTCGGATTCCCAGGCCTCGAACAGGTCCCCGCAGCAGGATGGGCCGTCCTGAGCACCGCGACGCTCATGGCCATCACCGCGATGGAATCGTACAAGGGCCGTCTCAGCGCCTAATCTTCGAACGACGCTGCCCTGTTTTTGCTGAAGTTCGGGGGTTTCCCCCGAGTGTACCCGTCTGTCCGACAGTAGACCGATCTACTGTCTCTCACCGAGTGTGGTCGATTAGGACCCCCGATACTACCAGCCCTGTAGATTTCACAGGCTGCACGCCATGCCACTCTGTCACACATGGTCCCCTAACTCGACTGTTGCAGCGAGAATTGGCTGTATAACAATCCCCGTCGCTCCCCCAGACTCTGTTATGACTTACTCTCGACCACGAACTCGTCTTGAGGTGGCACACGTCGTTCCTGAGGTGGCACACGTCGTGGGGGACCCGGCATGAACGACCGAATCACCGAAGCAGTCGTCCTCGCGGCGGGTGAAGGCCGTCGACTGCGGCCACTCACCACGTTCCAGCCAAAGCCAATGTTGCCTGTGGCAAACAGACCTGTCGTCGAATACGTCCTCGACTCACTGTTCGAGTGTGGCATCGACCACGTCGTCGTCGTCGTTGGATACCGGTCGGACCGGATTCAGATGCATCTGTCGGCCCGGTATCCGGACGCGAATATCGACTTCGTCCACCAGGAGTCCAGACTCGGAAGCGGTCACGCCCTCTTACAGGCTGAGGGATACGTCGGTGACTCGTTCGTCGTCTGCAACGGCGACAACATCATCAACGCTGACATCGTCTCGAAGGCGTTAGAACGGTTCTCGGTGACCGACTCGGTCGCGACGGTCGCTGTCGCGAGTTCCGACACACCGGAAGAGTACGGTGTCGTCGTCGAGACCGACGGCCGTATCTCCGATATCGACGAACACCCTGTCACCAACGAGGGCTATCTCGTCAACGCGGGTGTGTACGTCTTCGATTCGACCGTCTTCGATGCATTACGACGGACACCCTCACACGACGGTGAGACCCGGCTTCCGGACGTCATCCACTACCTCGATGGGTTCGTCTCTTCGGTCATCGTCAACGGTGGCTGGCTCGACCCGTCGCACCCGTGGGGTCTTCTCTCGGTGACTGAGACACTTCTCGCACGGCTCGAATCCTCGTCTATTTCGGACTCTGCCCGTATTCACGAGCGGGCAGTTATCGAACACCCGGTCGTCATCGGCGACGACTGCGTCGTCGGGCCGGGTGCTGTCATCGGGCCGTGCGCCTGTCTGCAGAACAACGTCACCGTCGGTGCCAACAGTGTCGTCGAGCGGTCGATCCTCTCGACTGACGCCCGTGTCGATACGACGACTGTGCTCCGCGATTCTGTCGTCGGCACTGGTGCGCATATCGGTGATGGCGTCGTCTCGCCCGGTGGGCGTGCGGATGTCATCCTCGAGGGTCGCCTGTACACCGACCGTTATCTCGGGAGCATCGTCGGCGATCGTGCGCACGTCGGACCGAACGTGACGCTCGCCCCGGGAAGTCGCGTCGGTGCCGAAGCGATCGTCGGCGCTGGAACGACCGTCCACGGTGACGTCCGCGAACGCGTGGAGGTGATGCACTGATGTGCGGAATCACCGCGTGCATCGGAACCGAGAACTCAGTTGAGTTGCTCATCGACGGACTCCGACGCTTGGAGTACCGCGGCTACGACTCTGCAGGTATCGCTGTGAAGAACGAGAACGGAATCTCGGTGACCAAGCGCGTCGGTGAGGTGTCGGAACTCGTGGCGGCAGTCGAGCAGAACCCGATCTCGGGAACGTTCGGCATCGGCCACACTCGGTGGGCCACCCACGGTGGTGTCACCGACGGCAACGCACACCCCCACACCGACGAATCGGGTCGTATCGCAGTCGTCCACAACGGTATCATCTCGAACTACCAGCCCCTCCGCGCAGAACTCGAATCGAAGGGCCACACGTTCAGCAGCGAAACGGACACCGAAGTGGTGCCACACCTCATCGAGGAGAATCTCCGTAACGGTGCGTCTCCTGAAGCGGCGTTCCGCGCTGCGATTGGCACGCTCTCTGGGAGTTACGCCATCACCGCAATCATCGGGGACGAACAGGCCATCTTCGCGACTCGCTCGGGGTCGCCGCTCGTCCTCGGCGTCGGCGACGGAGAGTACTACCTCGCGAGCGACGTTCCGGCGTTCATCCAACACACGCCACGAGTGGTCTACCTCCACGACGGTGATTTCGTCGTGACCACGCCCGACGGCTACACGATTACCGACTCCGCTGGGCGGTCGGTCGATAGACCAATCGAGTACATCGAGTGGGACCCCGAGACGGCGACGAAAGGGGGCTACGAACACTACATGTACAAGGAGATTAACGAGCAACCCGGCGCGCTGCGTCGAACGACGCAGGGCCGTCTCAACACGCACACTGGCGGTGCCGAGTTAGAAGAGTTCCCACCCGGAGCGTTCGCCGACATCTCGCAGATTCACCTCGTCGCGATGGGAACCTCCCACCACGCGGGGATGTACGCGGCGTCGCTGCTCAACGCTCGTGGTATCCCCGCGTACGCGTTCATGTCCGGTGAGTACTCGGTCATCAAACCGCCGGTGACGCCAAACACGCTCGTCATCGCTGTGAGCCAATCCGGTGAGACGGCCGACACGCTCGATGCCATCCGGCGGGCCCGTGCCGCAGGGGCACGAACGCTTGCCCTCACGAACGTCGTCGGGTCGTCGATGACTCGTGAGTGTGACGACGAGTTGCTGCTGCGTGCAGGTCCAGAAATCGGGGTCGCTGCCACCAAGACGTTCTCGTCCCAGGTGGCTGCACTCGCACTCCTCGCCGAACGGATAGCCGAAGATTACAACGGCACCAAGTCTCCAGACTCTCGCGAACTGATTGACGCACTCGCACGGCTCCCCGGGGATGTCCAGGAGATACTCGACACGTCCATTGCTCGTGAGATCGCAATCGAGTACGAAGACAGCGACGCGTACTTCTTCATCGGACGTGGATCTGCCCACCCCGTCGCCCTCGAAGGCGCGCTGAAGTTCAAAGAGATATCGTACGAGCACGCCGAGGGATTCGCGGCATCGGAACTCAAACACGGTCCACTCGCGCTCGTCACCCCAATCACGCCCGTGTTTGCAATCTTCACTGGCCACGAAGACGAGGCGACGCTGAGCAACATGAAGGAAGTTCAGGCCCGTGGCGCGCCAGTCATCGCCGTCACCAGCGACGAATCCAGAGAAGTCGTCGAGTTCGCAGACCACGTGCTCACGATTCCCGACACTCACCCCGAAGTTGCGGGAATTCTCGCGAACGTCCAACTCCAACTCGTAGCGTACCACGCTGCGAACTTGCTCGAACGACCAATCGACAAGCCACGGAACCTCGCGAAGTGCGTCACAGTCGAGTGAGTGAGCGACTGGTGTGACACAACGTTCACACCATCGTGTCCGCAGTTCCTCGTGCCTCCGCCCGTCTGTCGTAGCCGCTTTTTCGGTTAACGAAGGTCCGCCGAGCTCGTTGAGCGTTCCACGTTTTTGCAGACTCACGCCCCGATAGTGCGCGTCATTCACCGAAAGAACGCGGTAGTTCGACCGAAAGAACGCATCAGTTCGACTGAAAGTATTCGAAAACTGTAGGCGTGGATTACATATCGTTTGCCAACGTCTGATAGGTCAGCATGACGCGCCGAGACCTCGTTGACAACGTGCTTTCCTCGTCAGACGACCCTGATGGTCCGTTGACGGACGAGACCAAGGACGTCACGTCATCCGAAAGTACCGACGTTCCCCCTGAATCCAACGACGACGAACTTCTCGACGCACTCGGAGACAGCGTCTCACGCGAAGTGCTTCTCGCGTGTAAACAGTCCCCCATGACCGCTGAAGAACTCGCAGAGAACTGTAGCGTCTCTGAATCGACGATTTACCGTCGTCTCGAGACACTCTCTTCGCTCGGACTCATCGAACGAAGCCAGCGTGTTGGCTCTCCGAGTAAGACGTGTTACGAGACTGTCGTCGATGGCTTATCTATCCACCTCGGTGACGACTTACGGGTCGAGGCCGGCGCGAGCAACTACGTCGTCGACTCGATGCGGACGCTTCTCGCTGCAATCGACGTGCATCAACTCTCCTACGACCGGGAAGAAAACAGCGTCGACGTTCGGTTCGGACTCGCCCCCCACCTCCTCGATGCGCTGGTCGAACTGTACATCCGCGATACGACCACGCGCGACCAATAAGACCAGACCTGCTCGTTTTGAAATGCGTTTTTGCGGTTCGAGCTGTCGCTTACCCTCTCCACGACTCGTCTACTTCTTCGAGCACGAGTTCGACCGCTTCCGATGCGTTCCCTGCGGCGATGAGCCTCCACGCCGTAGCGGCGGTGACTGGGCCGATAAACTGCGATGCTTCGAGTCCAGCGACGATGCTCGGTGCTTCGCGGGCGAACCACGCTTCGATCCCGCCCTCAACGCGTTCGGCCTGTGACGATAACCGGTCAGACCCCGAAATCATACATAACGTACGACCTACAGGTCCATAGTTAAGAATCCACGATACGAGATAACGAGACGCATACGACTGTGGGAACTCGATTTCGAGTAGTTCTGAGAATTATACATCGTGGTAATTCCGTGCAAAGAATCATATAGTGGTGACTCGTTGGCCGACTCAGGATGTCCCTCAGCGAACTGATCGCTGGCGTCGCTGCAGACGAGCAGACGCTCACTGTCTTCAACCCCCGAAACGACGCAGTCGAGCGTCTCGCAGCGCACTTTCGGGACCGAAACATTTCGGTTCAGGAAGCGACGACGTCGAAGGGCCCATCGAACTTCGCTGTTCTTGGAACCGGTGAAAGTTTCCACACCGCAGTCGACGTAAATGCAGTCCTCAAAGACGGAGACGATATCGAACCCGGATTCGAGCGAGAGTCGTACGTTCCCATACTGGACCACCTCGACGAGACGTTGTTTCGGTCGTACGACCGCAAGCAGATGCTCAACGCGACTCGTGAGATCGAAGACCGTGCGTGGCGAGTCGGTGCAGGCGAACTCCACGCTGGATTTCAGACGGATGCGAACCTTCGGAAGCAACTCACCTCCTATCGGCAACTAGGCCGTCGTGACGACCTGTTCGTCCACGCATACATCTACCCGTCAGACTCCGTGCCAACGGTCGATGAGTTCCAACTCCATCTGGCTCGCACCGAGGAGATCCGCCACTCGTGGTTCGTCGTCTACGATGGGAACGGCGTCGATGATTACAAATGTGCACTCGTCGCAGAGGAGAACCCGCCCGGGTCTGAATTCCGTGGGTTCTGGACGTACGACCCATCTACCGTCGATTTCATCGTCAACTATCTAACGAAGACCTACTCTATCATCGAGTCTGATGGGGCGGGCGACGAGAATGCGGGTGCCTCGAACAGGTCTGGTCGTTGCTCGCGTTCGCCGAAGTAGTGAAAAACGCGATGGAACGCCGTTCGGTGCGGTGAAAATCAACACCGAGAACTGGGCGCGAATACTTACGAGTCGTGGGTTGAAACCGGGCAGTATGGTAGACGGAATCCTCCTCGAACCTTCCCAACTGAAAGGGAAAGTAAAGGGTGGCCGTGCTGGTGCGGAACTCGCTGGGATGAGTTACATCGGGTACGAGATTGCGATTACAGAGAACAGTCTGCACGTCTACGGTGACCAGTGCAACGCCGATATCACGGACGAGGACTTTCGCTATCTCATCGTCCCACTGGCGTCGATACAGGGTATCGAACTGAAAGACATGAACGACCGCGGACGAACCATCGAGATTCACGCACTCGACGACGAGATTACCCTCCACTCTGAGAACCAAACGCGTCTCTCGGAGAACCTCAAACGCGTCTTCGTCTTGCTCTCTCGGTTACTCGCGTGACCACACGCGTCCCGAGTCGGTTCGGAGCCACTCCCTCTGGAAAACTGCCTCTGGAATCACTAGTTATCCATTCTGAGCCACTCGCTGTGCACTCCAACTCCCAACGGAACTAGCTCACCGTCTCGTCGGCCGAATGTATTTGATGACCGTATCTCCTTCTGACAGACGAATCGGGCCGCTTTCAACGGCGTCGATGTCGTCTCGCCGCCAGTATTCGACGACTGGCTTGGTGTCGATTCCGTCGTCTCCCCACCGAAACTCGTGTTCGATTTCTACTGGGTGCGTTTGGTCTGGTGCCGACGGCGAGTTCGTCTCGACGATACGGGCGATACTGCCGCCCGACTGCTGCATGACGAGGATGAACTGTCCACGCTGGACGCAGCCTTCGAGGTCCAGGATAAAGTGTTCCTCACCGACCCAGATGTTGAGTTCTTCACCCTGAAGAATCACGACTGCCGCGTCGAACTCGAAGATACCGACACCCGAGGTGTGGCTCTCTCCAACGACGATTGCTGAACACGTATGTGGCTCTCTCATGAGTACTCTATGCGCTACAACGGCAGAACCACTTCGCTCATCCCAATCGGGGAGCACTCACATCCGTATCTGGTAACGGAGTGAAATCAGGTAAATTAACCGAACCACTAAAGTCGTCTGCGGCCTACAGCAGTCTATGGCCTCCGAAATGACGCTCGACGACGCCCCCTGTCCCATCATCGACTCTCTCAAACAAATCGGGTCGCAGTGGCGTCTCATCGTCCTTCACGACTTACAGGACGGCGAAAAACGGTTCAACGAACTCAAGCGCTCGACTGGTGCGAGTTCCCGGACGCTTTCTCGCGTCCTCGACGACTTACAGGAGACGGGGTTCGTTAACCGCCGGTTGGAAGAAGACGCACCTGTTGCGACGTACTACTCGTTGACCGACAAGGGAGTCTCGTTGTGCCCCGTGTTCGAAGAGATAGAAGAGTGGGCGGACGAATGGCTCGACATCGATGAGTCGGCCGTCGAGGCTGAGCCCACAGAAACGACTGCCTAACTCGCTTACGCTTCGAGCGTGTCGGTGCCGGCGGCGTCGAAGACGGCTTCGTGAACGTCGGCGACGGTGACGGAATCGAGTTCGTCGAGCATCGCTTGAATTGCGGGTTCGAACAGTTCGTTGAGAACGGGTTGAATGTGCTCTCCGACCGTACACTCGTCGTTCGGTTCGTTTGCGTGGAAGCAGAACGGTTCGCCGTCTTCCACTGCGTCGTAAATATCCCGGAGTGAGATGGTATCTGGGTCGCGTGCGAGCGTGAACCCGCCAGTCGGGCCGCGCTTCGAGTCCACCAGTTCCGCTTCCCGAAGCGAGCAAAGGAGTTGCCGGATGACGACAGGGTTGGTGTTGACGCTCCAGGCGAGACGGTCGGAAGACAGCCGCTCATCGCTTCGCACGGCTAAGTTCGTGAGCACGTGTGTTGCGACCACGAACCGGCTGCTATTCGACATACACTCTCGTTCGTTCTACGGGCATTTTAGGCTTCACGGTGGGACATTCGAGACTGTCTCCGCCCAGAAATTATTTTGTCTGTCACACACCACGAACCAATCTTCGTGGATATTCATGCGTTGTCGACTATAAGTTGCTGTCTCACCACAAATCGAGCGATAAATCGAATGCCTCCTGTGTCACTGCTGTCAGATATTTATCACGAGTGGTGTCAAGAGTAGCTACTCCATCCGTGGTAACCCACGCGTAAACGACTCACTCTTCGGTTTGCTGTGGGCCGTCTTCGACTCTGTCGTAGAGGACCGACTCACCGGGTTTTACCGTTCCGTCGGTCGGCAAGCGGACGCCGGCGTTGAGTGACGAGTTGATTCCCGTCTTGACGCCGTCGCCGAGCACGACGCCGTACTTTCGCCGTCCCGTCGAGACGAGTTCCCCTTTGAGCATCTGCCGAACCGGTTCGCCGTCGTGGCGGAGGTTTGCGACTTTGGTTCCGGCACCGAAGTTCACGTCGCGTCCGAGGAGACTATCGCCGACGTACGAGAGGTGGCCGACCGTTGCGCCTTCCATGAGGACGCTGTTTTTCACCTCGACTGCGTGGCCGACTTTCGCGTTTTCACCGACGGCAGTGTGTCCTCGAACGTAGGCGTTCGGCCCGACTGATGCCCCTCGCCGGACCAACACCGGACCGTCGATGACGACGCCAGCGCGAATAGTCGCGCCTTCTTCGACGACGACCGGGCCGTTCAGTTCGGCGTTTTCTGAGACGTCGCCGTCGATACGTGGTTCGAGTTCGGCGAGTTTCCATTCGTTTGCTTCGAGTAGTTCCCACGGCCGGCCTACGTCGAGCCATCTATCGAACGCGACACCGCGAACGTCGTACTCGTCGCAGGTCCGTGCGAGGACGTCGGTCAGTTCGAGTTCTCCCCGGTCACTCTCGGAGACGTTGAGCCACGCCTGGGCCTCGGCGGGGAAGACGTACGCACCAGCGTTGATGAGGTCTGACGGCGGGTTCTCGGGCTTCTCGACGACACCGGTGACGAATTTTTCGTCGTCCATCGCCAGAACACCGTAGGAACTTGGGTTGGGAACTCTGTACGATCCGACTGCCGCTCGTTCGCCGTACAGTTCTTGCAACGACGGTTCGTCGTAGAGGGCGTCTCCGTTGAGCACGACGAACGGTTCGTCGCCGTCGAGATTCGCTGCTGCAGCGCGAACGGCGTCTGCGGTTCCTCGCTGGTCTTCTTGAATAGCGAACTCGATTGGAACCGGAAGGTTGCGTTCTTCGAAGTACGCCCGGACATCGTCCGCCTGAAAGCCAACGACGATAGTCAGCGAAGACGCTCCGGCTTCGATAGCCGCCTCGGCGGTGTGCGCGACGAGCGGCTTGTCACCAACAGGGAGCATTGGCTTGGGCCTCCGGTCGGTGAGCGGGCGCATACGAGTCCCACGCCCGGCAGCGAGGATGACGGTTTGCATAGGTGACTGACGCTTCGCGGGATTGAAATTTCTTCGGACTTCGAGAGAGAAAACCGGGGGAAGGGGACCACATCTGTGGTGATGCGTGGGGAGGTGCCTCTGACCACCTACCGTCACCGACGTGTCGTTGGTCGGTTCGGCAACTGTCTTTGAGCTGCCATTCGAAAATAACAGTTCCGAATACACTCGGACATTCGTTCCGTGTACCGGTGCTCGCGCCGAGCTTTCGCTCGAGAGAATTGTAGCCACACGGACCGCGAACTGCGAACAAATTGGGGTTACAATCGATTGGAGATTCGCACTGGACGCGGTGCCGTGTGTTGCTAAACAGACGAAGGCGAGGTCCTAATACTTTCGTTCGGCGGCGACTCGTTCCGTCTCCGTTGGGGTTATATCGACACGTCTCTTCGGCTGTGGAGGGTTACAATGGAGATTCGCACAGGTCTCTCGTATGGAGATGTATTGCTGGTTCCACAGCGGTCGCCGGTCGATAGCCGGAGCGACGTGGACCTCTCGACTACCGTGACGCCAAACCTCCACCTGGAGTCACCACTCGTCAGCGCGGCGATGGACACGGTCACGGAAGCGACGCTCGCAGACACGCTCTCGAATCTCGGCGGAATGGGTGTCATCCACCGATTCCTCGACATCGAGACGCAGGCGGACCACGTTAGGCAGGTCGCCGAATCGGGCGGTACCGTCGCAGGTGCAATCGGCATCAACGAATCGTACCTCGATAGAACGGAGGCCCTACTCGACGCAGGTGCCGACGCCATCGTGATGGACATCGCACACGGACACATGGAGCGGTGTCTGGACGCCGTCGCACGTATCCGCGACGAGTTCGACCCCGAAATCGTCGCAGGGAACGTCGTTACTCCCGACGCCGTCGAAGACCTCTGGGAGGCGGGCGCTGGCTGTGTGAAAGTCGGTGTCGGCCCAGGGTCGCACTGTACGACTCGGAAAGTTGCCGGTGCGGGGTATCCGCAACTGACGGCTGTCTCGGACTGCGCGGACACGGCACACGAACTCGGGATTCACGTCATGGCAGACGGTGGCATTCGCACGTCGGGCGATGCGGCCAAAGCACTCATGGCGGGTGCAGATACCGTGATGATGGGTAGTTTCTTCGCCGGCACCGACGAAGCACCGGGTCGCGTCGTCGAAGTCGACGGAGACAGGTACAAACGCTCGCGTGGGATGGCCTCGACAGAGGCGGCCACCGACCGTGAAGACAAACAGAGTGACGTGGACGCGGGCGAAGGCGTCGAAGCGTTGACGCCGTACAAAGGCCCTGTCGAACCGCTCGTCGAAGAGTTCCTCGCAGGAATTCGCTCGGGCGTGAGCTACAGCGGTGGCCACACGATTCCCGCCGCCCGAGAGAAGGCGACGTTCGTCCGCGTCGCCGCCAGCGCACAGGAGCGCGAGGGTGCACACGGCGTCTTCTTCACCGACGGAGACGCCGAATCCACGGACAAGGTGGAGCGCGAGGCACCGGCACCGATGGCAGACTGACGACCAAGCAAACGAGCACCGTCACTCGCGGGTCGCATTCGACACATGCGACTACACGGGAGTGCGCAAACCAAAACTTCGTCTTTTGAGTCCCAGAACTAGTGCGTCGTTCTCTACGCGCGTTTGGTTCGTGTGTCCCAGTAGAGTAATCCTGCGGCGACGAGGAGCGCGACTGCCAGTCCCGCGAACGCAGCGACGTAGCTCAGATACGTCACGACGATACCGACGTAGGCAGGCCCAACTGCGTTCGCGCCGAGGAAGAACGCGCGTGCTGCCCCGAGGTCAGCACCTCTGTCACTGTCCGGCGCGTTGTCGATGATAATCGCGTCGGCGATTGGAAACTCCATCTTGTATCCGATGGCCATAACGACGATCGAGAGGTAGACGAGGGTTCGTGCGTCTGTGAACGACAGGAGTGCCAGCGCACCGGCGGCAAGCACGAGTCCCACGACAGCGATGGACTCACGACGGAACCGGTCACTCAACCCGCCTGCGACGGGTTTGGTAGCGAAGCCAACCGCGAACACGACTGCGAACGTCGCACTCGCCAACTGCTGGTCGAATCCTTTCGATTCGATGAGGAAGGTCGGTAAGAAGTTGATGAATCCGCCGACCATGAAGTAAAACAGGCCAAAGGCGACGAGCGACCGCCGTTGTTCTGGGCTCGCGAGGAGTCGCGTGAGGGTTCCAGATACGTCGAGTTCAGTGCTTCCGACCGTGTATCCCTCAGACGACCACGAAGCGTAGAGGATGGTAAGTCCACCGAGCGCGACGGCGACGGGGAGAAACGGGGTGCGCCACGTCGCGTAAGTGAGTGCGAGGATCGCGAGGCCGGACGCGAGGAGCCCCCCGAGGTCTGTTCCGGCGGCGTAGAGACCAAGCGCTTGCCCGCGTCGCTCGACGAAGAGGTCAGAGAGGAGCGCCCGAGACGGGATGGCGAAGAATCCTTTCCCGAGACCGGTAACGATGGCAGCGACGACGAACCCGACAATCCCTCCTGCGAGACCAAATGCTGCGAATCCGACGACGAGGAGGGCCAGTCCGGGAACGATGAGTGTCGCCCGCGTCCACCGGTCAGAGTACTCCCCACCGGGATATTGGGTGATGGCATAGGAACCTTGGAACAGTGCGAGGGTGATGCCGGCAGTCGCCTCGGTTATCTGCAACTCGGCGATGATGGTCGGGAGGAGTGGTGAGAGGAGAAACCGTCCTGTTTGCACGATTGCCCACGCGAGCGAGACGGTGAGCAACATCCGGCCGCTGTGGCCTGTGAGAAGGGACGTTCCGGATGCTGTCTTTTGATTCACACGCTTCGTTAGCCGACCTGCTACCAATGAATTGCGGTATCGGTACGTTTTGGTGGTCGTCTGGGCCAGGCCAGCACGCGATCGTACATGGATGGTCGGGAATCTATATCACTGAACGAATATTGCTAAATTAAAACAATACTGAAATACTGGCGGTATATGCCTATAGTAGCCTATTTCTGCCCGCTAACTACTCGTCCAATCCGAACGTTCAGTCTGAATTATCCCCATTTTCGATTCAAACCGCATTCGAAAGCCATCCGATACTTCGGGAAAGATGCCCTATACCCAATAAATTAGCCGTTTAGGGGATTTATCGACGGAACATACAAGTATGTAGGAAATAATTAATTTCAGGTATGGGTGGACAATTGATTGACAACAACTCCGGTGCTACTGGGTTCGAGTGGGGGGCGAACCCGGTTACACACCGGACGGCAGGGTCGCGGGTGACCCCGCACAAGTGTGTCTGGGGGACACATTCGACTGTGCGGGTTGCTCCCGGTCGGATACGTTCGAGTTGGGTTTGGGACGGTGCGAGCTCGCATCTGGCGAAGATGGGCGATGCAAACCACGCTGAGACACGCTGGTCACTTGCGTCGCTCCATCGCCGCCTGCGAGCGCAGCTCCGAACAGGGATTTCGGGCACGACGTGGGGTGCGTAACTCGATGACTCCCGAGAAAATTCACGCACCACCACACGGTAACTCCGGTTCCGGTGAGTACTCGTCGACGAATCTCACAGGGAACCAGACCACCAATAACCGACTTTCGCTGTTCGTCGTCACGGCTGACGAACACGTCTCTACCACTGGTGACTTCCTCGACCCGCTCTCGGATATCGCGTGGCTACAGTTCATCGACGGTATCGATATGTTCGTCCTCGTCGGAAACGAGCGCGACGTCCTCGATACCTCCGCCCGCGACTGTGAGGTACCTGACAGTGGGCTCTGGCTCGTCGACGAGGCCGGAACTGTCCGTAGACAGTGGTCGCTCCCATCCGAGCGACGAGAGGTGCTCTCGATCGGTCGCTCCGTCGAGAGCACGCTCCACGAGTGGGGTGACGCGAGATGACCCCACTCTTTAGCGAGATGGAGCGTATCAGTCAACGCTTCACGACAGCAATCCGCGGCATCACCGTCGTGAAGACGGTGTGGGCGAACGACGAGGGCCTCTCAGTGGTCCGGTTCGAGATCTCTTCGGCGAGAGACGATTCTGTTCGGCTGCGTCTGTCCGAACCGGTCCCAGATGACTTTCCGATGGAGAACATCGGGCCGCACCCGAAGTACGGCGGCGATAAGTGGACGAAAACGGCAGACAGAGAGTTAGTCTACACCGAGCGACTCGAACCGAACGGTGAAACGTTCACGCTCTACGGCATCAAGGAACTCTCCGCAGACACGCTCGAAGCATTTCTCACCGACGCAGTTGTGACCATCGACCTACTGGGTGACGAACCGGCGACCGACAGCGACGACTCAATGACCATGACGACCGAAGATACAGAAACCGACGAACTCGACACCGACGACACCGACCTCGAAGACGATTTCACCCGGGGAGGCGCTCCCAGCGACGACTTCACCCGGGGTGGCGGTAGCAGCTTCGACAGCCAGATTCCGCGAGTCGAGGACCTGGGCTCTCTGCCTGGCGGATGGAACACCGACCAATCGACCCAGCACGACGACCCAACGAATATCCAGTTCGTGGGTTCGAAGGCACATGCGTCGGAGAGCGACGAAACGGACGAGTCTCACTCTCCAATCGAACTCGAAGACCCCACGCAAGAAGCGGACGACGAGTCCGAAACTGCGGTGGACGACGGCGAGGAGTCGGACGCTGTCGATTCGACTGAGCCACAGGCCGACCCTGAGAATCCAGAGACTCCCTCCGACGACACGCTGTTCGACGAAGAACCCCATGACGAAGAGGGTGACGAGGTCGAGTCGACGTCTGAAGAAGAATCGTCCACCGGCACGGACGAAGACCACGAACGCGACCAGGAACGCTCGACCGACGAGGACTCGCAGTTGGACGCTGCCGAACTGGATACCGAATCCGACGACGACAGCCTCGTCGATGCACTCGTCACAGAACTGTCCACGCGTGACCTCTCAGAGGATGAACGCACGGTCATTCGTGAGGCGCTCGGTGTCTCGGCACCAACGTCCGTCGACGTTCGGTTGCGACACGTCCAGAACCGTGTCGACGACCTTGCAGCGTACACCACGGCACTCGAATCGTTCCTCGACGAAAACGGAACCGCAGAGCAAGTACTCGACGACTTGCAGACGGAGACGGAGTCGATGCGCGACGACATCGAGCGTCTCGAATCTGCACTCACCGCCTCGAAGGAAGCCATCAAAATCGTCGAACAGCAGGTCACGGAATTAGAAGACCGGATGGTGGACGAAGCGACGTTCGAAGAACGCCTCGACGAACTCGACGGGCAGTTCGTCTCCGAGTCCGAACTCGACGCCCAACTCACCGACCTCTCTGACGACCTCGCTGAGATTCGTGGAGACGTCGAGACGGGCAAGACGTGGCGGAGCAACCTCTCGCAGGCGATTCAACTCCCCGGGATGATGGACGGAGAGCCTGTCGAATCTGAGGCAGACGAATAACCGTCCCGGTGCGTTTCTGTCGGGGACGTCTTTACACTGAATGCTGTCCGGTCTGGTGCTATCCCTTTCTTGACACTGTTGAAGCCCGTTATTTCTGAGAGGTTGCTGCGGCCGTGCTGAATAGCGCGCGCAAGTCGGTCACTGACGATTCGGTGGCTGATGACTGAGTCGGCGTACGGAAGTCACAGACATAGGGTCCGATTACGTCGAGATATGTTGTGGTTCGAGATACGTCTGCATCTCGTCGATCACAGACTGAACGAACGATTCGGAGAGTCTGCCCTGCCGCCGGACGACTGCAGCGTGCTTTGGAGATGCAACTGCCCACGGAGATGCGTAGCTCTGGCGTGGCATCCCGCCTTCGACCCAATCGTCTTCTGCAATCGGGACAGTTTCGTCGTGCGGTGTCGTCGTCAACGTGACCGTCATGTACTGTTCGTCACCGAATGGGTGGGTATCGTTATTCAAAATCAACCACGGTCGTGGATTCTCACCAGATTTGAATGGGTCAGGTCCCCAGACGACATCCCCACGCTGGTAGGTCATTCAGCGTCTTCCTCGTCGACGGCGTGTTCCAGCCATTCGTCCATGTCTTCTTCGCCAAGTTGTTCATTTGCAGCACGCGTACTCTCGAGCAGATCGGTATACGCTGCAACCTCGTCGGCTTTCCCGAGCGCCCAAAACGTCCCCTTGTGTCGGACGAGACCACGGTCTTCCAGGCGAGCAAGGACAACGCTGATACTCCCTGCCTTCACGTCGGTCGCATCGCGGATTTCACTCTGCGTGAACGCCTTGTCCGGATGTGCAGCGAGGAACCGCATGACCCGCTCAGCGTTTGTTTCACCACTATTCTGTAATCGGTCTGGCGGAGATGATTCGAACGCGTCGATGTCGATTGGCATATGTAGTTGTTGTCGTTGAATGTATTATGTGTATTGCTGTATTCGATGTCTCTGATTAGACCTTCGAGAACTGAATCGGAAAATCGGATACAGGGGAGTTTGCGGATACTCAATCCACTCTGTTGTAATCCTCAGACGGTGATCGTTTGTCGAGACTGTGCTGAATATAGAGCGCGTATCTCCCATCAGCGGGTTGGTTCAAGCCACCTCTTCGAGTACCGACTCGCCACTGCCTTCCTGTGATTCCCATTCCCACTCGTCTTCGACACGAATGCGGCCGTCGTCAAGCAGTTCGACGGTGCCCACCGAATGTCCGCTGGCAGTCTCCTGATTCGAGTTGATTTGTGAATACCTGATATCCCATTCACTCCCATCGAACGTTCCAACGAGATGGCCATCAACGATATCGCCACCAGAGTAGTGTGCGTAGACCCGCTCGCCCTCTTGCTCAAACTCGAACCGAGTGTCGCTACTCACCTCGCCATCCTCGCTGTTAGCAACGCCAACAAGCGTCCGACCGTCGAGCGAGATCTCCGTTATCATAGCCGATTCATCCCTCGCACAGAAATAAAACCGGCGAGAAAGATAGCTGCATACACCCTCTCTATTCTCTCTTGCGTGTCGTCAGAAGACGTACTGAACGACTGCACTCATCACCTTTCGCTCTGCTCGTCTGAGGTGTTCTTCGGCGGTCCGACGTGAGATTCCCATCTCGGCGGCGATTGCGTCTGTCCCCGTCTCACGAGGCAGTTCGTAATAGCCGTGTTCGAACGCCAGCCGCAACGCTTCTCGTTGCCGGCCCGTGAGCGACGGCATCGCGTCGAGCGGGGCCAAAAGCGGGGCGTCACCGCTCGCGAACGACACTTCGCGTTTGGACTCGACGCTCACGTCGTATCCACTCTCGACGAGGTCACGAAAGCACGCCGAGAGTGCGCTCGCAGAGACGGCGAGTAATCGACAGACTTTGGCACCACGGTGATACCGAAGCGGTGGGAGGAGCAAGACGCCGTGGCGACGAAGATATCCATCGATATCGTCTATCTCGTGATGTCTGAGACAGTCTGCGGTCACCGCGACGAGTTCGTCACCGCGTTCGACTGCTGCTTCGATACCAACTGTGTCGCGGACCTCCTGGAGGATATCGCCGCCAACTTCGTGGCTCACGTGCAGCAGGTCACAGTGGTCGTTACACCACAACTCGATAGACGCACTGTTCCCTGCGGTGGCCGCAGCGTAGGCGCTGTCGTCTCGGATGCGGAACGTTGCCTCGTACACTGGTGAGTCGTGGTGCCGTCACACTATATAAACTTCCCTCCGCGTGGTGGGGGAACCGATACCCGTCGTGGTCGCCAAGTGAGAGGTATGCACGAACAGCGACCGAGCGATGTCGAGGACCGACTCGGTGAACCGAGCGCGCAGTGGCGTCGGTATCAGGGGGCACCGACTGGGACGGACATCGAGTGTAAGGGGTGGCGACAGGAAGCAGCGCTCCGGATGCTCAACAACAATCTGGACCCTGAAGTCGCCGAACGTCCAGAGGACCTGGTCGTCTACGGCGGAACCGGGCGGGCAGCCCGCTCGTGGGCGGCGTACGACGCGATTCTCACCGAACTGCGAGAACTCGGCGACGACGAGACGCTCCTCGTCCAGTCGGGCAAACCGGTCGGGAAGTTCACGACGCACGAACGCGCACCACGCGTCCTCATCGCCAACTCGAACCTCGTCGGCCACTGGGACGACTGGAAACACTTCCACGAACTCGAAGCCCAAGGCAAAATCATGTACGGCCAGATGACCGCTGGGTCGTGGGCGTACATCGGCACACAGGGAATCATTCAGGGGACCTACGAGACACTCGCCGAACTCGCCCGACAGGAGTACGGCAGTGACCTTCGTGGCAAACTCGTCGTAACCGGCGGTCTCGGTGGGATGAGCGGGGCACAACCGCTGGCGGTGACGATGAACCACGGCGTCTGTATCGCTGCCGAAGTCAAAGCCGACCGCATCCAGCGACGGGTCGAGACGGGCTACCTGATGGACTTTGCCGACTCGTTAGACGAAGCACTGGAGAAGGCACACGAGGCAGTCGAAGCAGGCGAACCGTACAGCGTCGGCGTACAGATGAACGCCGCCGACATGCTCGAAGAGCTGCTCGCGCGTGACGAGATTCCCGACGTCGTCACGGACCAGACGAGCGCGCACGACGAACTGGAGGGCTACTACCCGAGTGGCTATTCGGTCGAGGAGGCGGACCGTCTCCGCGAAGACGACCCGGACGCCTACGTCGAAGCGAGTCTCGACACGATGGAGCGTCACGTCGCTGCCATCCTCACACTTCAGGACCGTGGTGCAGTCGCCTTCGAGTACGGCAACAACATCCGCGGACAGGTCGAGACGCACCGCGGGATGATACACGTTCCCGCGTCACACGCGGGAAGCAGCGAGATGGAATCTCGCTCGCCGTTCGACTTCCCCGGATTCGTCCCTGCGTACATCCGGCCGATGTTCTGCCGTGGACGTGGCCCGTTCCGCTGGGCCGCACTCTCGGGCGACCCGGCGGATATCTACCGAACCGACGAAGCGATTCGCGACCTCTTCCCCGAAAACGAGTCGCTGATGCGGTGGATAGACCTCGCAGAAGAGCAGGTGTCGTTCCAGGGCCTCCCATCGCGTGTCTGTTGGCTTGGCTACCACACCGACGAGTCGGGCCTGACCGAACGCGCTCGCTTCGCGCTGAAGATAAACGAACTCGTCGCAGCAGGTGAGATTTCCGCCCCTGTCGTCGTGACGCGCGACCACCTCGATGCAGGCTCCGTCGCGAGTCCGAATCGCGAGACTGAAGCGATGCGCGACGGCACCGACGCCGTCGCAGACTGGCCCATCCTCAACGCGCTTCTCAACACGGCCGCCGGTGCGGACATCGTCTCGGTCCACGACGGCGGCGGTGTCGGAATCGGAAACTCCCTCCACACCAACAATCACGTCGTCCTCGACGGGTCGGACCTCGCAGCACAGAAGGCCCGTGCGGTGTTCACCACCGACCCCGGAATGGGCGTCATCAGACACGCCGACGCCGGATACGAAGACGCACTGGACGAAGCGACGCAGTCGGGCGTCCACATCCCGATGCGTGAGTACGATGCTGCGCGAGGCGACGAATGACGATTCGTGACCCACCTCGCTGGGAGGGAACCTCGTCGGACCCGAACGACGAACAGTTCGGCCACATCGTCCACGAGACGAGCATCGAAGACGTCGGTGCGTACGATGCTGTCTTCGTCGGAGAACCGTACGACGGTGCTGTCATCGGACGACGCGGTGCTCGTGCGGGGCCCGCTGCGATACGGGAGGCACTTGCGTCGGTGAAGACGCACCACTTCGACGACGGTCCTGTTTCGAACGTCGCCGACGTGGGAGACATCTCGTTCGAGGGGGTCTCTGACGACGTGGCCGCGGTTCAGTCGATGGTTGCCGAGATAACCGCAGACGTGTATGAGCGAGGTGCGTTTCCGGTCTTTCTCGGCGGCGACAACTCGCTTACCGTCGCCAACGTCAGGCCACTTGTGGACCGTGACGTGTCGGTCGGCGTGGTGAGTTTCGATGCCCACCTCGACTGTCGCGACCCACTCGATGGCCCGTCCAGCGGGACGCCATACTGGCAACTGTACGAAGCCGGTCTCGACCGACTCGCCGTCGTCGGTGCGCGTCACTTCGAGACATCGACGGCCTACGCAGACTTCCTGGGCGAGGTCGGAGGGACGATTCTGACCGCAGAAGAAGTCGGTCGCGACCCGCTCCAGACGGTCGATTTCGCGCTCGATTCACTCGCCTCCTGCGACGTCGTTTTCGTGAGTCTCGATATGGACGTGCTCGACGAGACTGCTGCACCCGGTGTGAGCGCACCCACGCCCGGCGGCATCACCACTCGCGAGTTGTACAGGATGCTCCACCACGTCGCGTCTGATTCCCGCATCGCTGGGTTCGAAGTCGTCGAGTGCGCCCCGTCGCTGGACGACACTGACCGGACATCGAAGGCCGCCGCCCGTGCAATCGCTCACTTCCTCTCGGGGGTGACGACCGATGCGTGAGTCGTCGAGAGAAGACGCATCGAAACCGGCTGCTTCCGGTGAGCTGACCGTCGTCCACAACGCAGCGGAGGTGGTCGTCGGACCCGACGACGAAACCGGTGTCGTCGTCTCCGAAGATGCCGCGTTCGCCGCAGTCGATGGGACCATCGTCGCAGTCGGGCCGACCGATGATGTTCTCGCCGAATACCCACTTCACGATGCGACGACCACCATCGATGCGTCGGGAAAGACGGTCCTCCCGGGATTCGTCGACCCGCACACGCACGCGCTGTTCGCCGGCGACCGGTCGGACGAATTCGTCTCGAAACTACAGGGCACGACGTACGAAGAGATTCTCGCCGCAGGTGGTGGGATTCTTCGGACTGTCGACGCCGTTCGTGAGGCTTCTGACGACGAGTTGGTGTCGAATCTCTCGGCTCACCTCGACGCGATGCTCGCCCACGGAACGACGACAGTCGAAGTCAAAACCGGCTACGGCCTCGACACCGAGACAGAACTCCGGATGCTCGACGCAATCGACCGAGCTAGCGAAGGCCATCCAGTCGATGTCGTCCCGACGTTCATGGGCGCACACGCAGTTCCTCGTGGGATGGATGCCGACGAATACGTCGAAGAAGTAGTCTCTGAGCAACTCCCTGCTGTCGCAGAACAGGGTGTCGCCGAATTCTGTGACGTGTTCTGCGAACGGGGCGTCTTTACTGCCGACCAGTCGCGTCGTATCTTAGCGGCTGGGCGTGAGTTCGGCCTCACGCCGAAGATTCACGCAGACGAATTCGCCGCCATCGGTGGTACAGCAGTCGCTGCCGAAGTCGAAGCGGTGAGCGCAGACCACTTACTCGCGACTGACGACGACGGACGGGAGACGTTGGTCGATGCGGGTGTGACACCGGTCATGCTCCCCGGGACAGCGTTTGGACTCGGTGCCGAGTACGCTGATGCTCGTGCTTTCCTCGACACCGGCCACGAAGTTGCCCTCGCCACTGATTTCAACCCAAACTGCTTCACGAGAAGTATGGGGTTCGTCGCCACACTCGCCAGCGTCGGAATGCGAATGACGCCGCACGAGGCCATCCGTGGAATCACCAGCGCCGCGGCCACCGCACTCGGGCGGACTGACGGAACCGGGACGCTTTCCTCCGGCAGTCCAGCAGACGCTGTCGTCCTCGACGTGCCGAACGCGACACATCTCTCCTATCGGTTCGACACGAATCCAGTCGAGACTGTCCTGAAGGCGGGGGTGGTCGTCCATGAGTGACGCTGCCCACCTCGCCGACACTGTCGTCCTCGACGGCGAGTCGCTGACGCCGGAAGACGTGGCCGCCGTCGCCCGACACGATGCGTCCGTCGAAATCGATGCCGACGCACGCGAACGAATGCGCGAGTCTCGTGCTCGCGTCGAGTCGGTCCTCGACTCGGGCGAACCAGTCTACGGTGTCAACACTGGCTTCGGCCACCTCGTCGAGACACACATCGACCGGAAGGATATCGAACGACTCCAGACCAACCTCGTCAGGAGTCACTCGGCGGGTGCGGGTCGTGCACTCACTCGCTCCGAAGTTCGGTCGATGATGGTCACGAGAGCGAACACGCTCGCCAAAGGCTACTCCGGAATTCGGCCGTCTGTCGTCGACCTTCTCGTCTCGATGCTGAACGAAGGCGTCCACCCCGTCGTCCGCTCTCGCGGGAGTCTCGGGGCGAGTGGTGACCTCGCTCCGCTGGCGCACATGGCACTGGTCCTCATCGGTGAGGGTGACGCTCACGTCGCGGGTGAGCGACTTTCGGGCGACGCCGCGTTACGGTCGGTTGGTCTCGAACCGGTCACGCTCAAATCCAAGGAAGGGTTGGCGCTCATCAACGGCACGCAACTCACGGTCGGTCTGGCGTCGCTGTTCGTCGTCGATGCCGAGCGAATCGTCGATGCGGCGGACGCGGCGGGTGCGCTGACGACGGAAGTGACGATGGGAACGACAGCCAACTGCGACCCGGCGATTCACGAGGTCAGACCACATCGTGGGCAACAAACGAGTGCGGCAGCCATCCGACGCCTCACCGAAGGGTCGACCGTTCTCGCCTCACACAAAGACTGCGAGCGCGTCCAAGACGCGTACTCGATTCGCTGTCTCCCACAGGTCAACGGGGCCGTCAGAGACGCGGTCGAACATCTGCGCGAAGCGGTCGAAGTCGAACTCAACAGCGTCACCGACAACCCACTCGTCTTCCCGGCGGGGACCGTGGACGAGCGTGCTCCCGGAACCGACGTGGCTGCCGTCGTCTCCGCAGGAAACTTCCACGGCGAACCGCTGGCGCTCCGCCTCGACTACGCCGCTGGTGCGCTCACTGAGCTTGCGGCTATCTCTGAACGACGGACAGACAGAATGCTCAACCCCGACGTTCAGGAATCGTACTTGCCACCGTTCTTGACCGAACACAGCGGTCTGCGCTCGGGGTACATGATCGCGCAGTACACCGCTGCCGCACTGCTCAACGAATGTCGCTCGTTCGGGCGACCGTCGCTCGATTCGACGCCAGTGAGCGGCGGACAGGAAGACCACGTGAGCATGAGTGGGCAGAGTGCGCTGAACGCCCGGGTCGTCGCAGAGAACGTCGCGACGATCGTCGGCGTCGAACTCCTCTGTGGTGCACAGGCAGCGGAGTTCCTCGAGTCGGGTCTCGAACTCGGAACAGGAACAGGGGCAGTCCGCGATGCAGTTCGGTCTGTGGTTCCGCCGTTAACCGACGATCGGCCACTCGATGGAGAACTGGAGGAGGTTGCCGACCTCGTTCGGTTCGGCGCGATTCGTCTCGCGGCGAACGAGGCGACCAACTGAGCCGTCGACCTGTTTGGTGGGTACGCTCGTCACCAGAGTTGAATCGTGGGCGTTCCGCACTCGTCGCAGACGACTGCGTCGTTCCCTTTGTACGTACTGACGACGAGGTCACCATCACAGAACGTACAGGTGTCTTCGTCGAGTCTGTTGAGGAGAACGGCTGATTGAGACATACAACTGACACTCGTCTCCAGTGGTATCAATTTTGTCACAGCGGGTGATATTGTTCCGGACCTCCGGCGCAGCGACGCTCAGTTCTCTCGGCATCTCAGAGACCGAATTCATCCCATTCGCCTCCAATCACCCGCGTTGAACCGTGGGAGAACTGCAGAAGGATGGCCCTAACCGGTTTCTGGGAGGCAGCCGATTCCTGATAGCCGGTTGGTAACTATGGATGTTCTAGGTGTTTGTTATCTCAAATGGTAACTTCTGAGATTCCTGAAGAACGACCCCGTTCGGCTGGGACGGTGTGTTCTCGTGTGACTGGCACCGTGGGAGCGTCTCGATGAGCCTCGACGACAACTCCCGATGGGAGTCGACGACCTCGACAATCCATCCACGCGACGTGACGAAAGGTGCCTACACGTGGGCAGATTTCATGAACGAATACGGCTACAGAGATGAGGTCTCCACGCTGTATGGTAAGGGCAGCAACGACTCGGCGAATGGGTTCCTCAGTCGGTTCCGGCGGTCGGACCTCGGTCGGACCGTCCCACGGGGAGACGACTGGGACCGGGTGGCCTTCGACCCGAGTTCCTACCTCGGATTCGACCCTGACGACCTTTCGGACCGGATCGGGGATGCAGCAGCCACGGCCGCGGCGTACGCGACTGTGCTGACCGACCAGACCGGCATCTCGCTCACGTCTCGACCCCGCTACACCTGGGAACAGTTCAAGCGCGAATACTACTACGACGAAAACGGGCTTCCACCGCGTGATAACGAGGGCAGAGTCGTCCCGTTCGACCCGAGTGCGTATCTGGGGTTCGACCCGGACGAACTCCCGGGAATCGTGGGCGACGCGAGCGCGCAGATGTCTGGGTTGAAAGCACTGTCAGACCTCCGGACCGTGCAGGTCGACCCCGATATCGACGAAGACGCGTTCTTTTCGTCGCCAGACGGGCGGCCGACGCTCGTCAGCCGATACGACCTCGAAAAGGCAGTTCCGGTCGAGAAGAAACCGTTCTTCGTCGAAGTCGAACGCTACTGGGTCAACAAACCGTACGCGTTCGTCATCGTCTTCCACTCGCAGACCGAGAACGAAAAGAAGTACTACGTCGTCGAGCCGTACCTCAACGAGATAGAGCTCAAAGTAAAGGAGTTCATCTCGGGCAAACTCCGCACGGCCATCAAATATTCGAGCGACGAGGTTGCGGTCGATGGGGAACTCGACGAACGCGCTGCGACTATCGAACGGTTGACCTACCGGATGCTCAACCGCTACGACCTCGCGTCGAAGACTGCCGCGAACTCGACACTCAGCCGATTCAAACGCCTCCTCGCCATCACCGCGGGCGAACCAGAGGGACCGGTTACGACTGACGGCGTTCCGCTGGATTCGATTCGACCGGAACCAGCGCTTCTCGAAGAGAACGCGGACACGCTGACTCCAGCGCAGGTCGCGAAGATTCTCTACTTCCTCAAGCGCGACTTCATCGGCTACGGCCGAATCGACGCCATCAAACACGACATCAACGTCGAGGACATCTCGTGCGACGGCTACAACTCGCCGGTGTTCGTCTACCACAGCAGTTACGAACAGGTCATCACCAACGTCGAACACGGGAAGCGCGAACTCGACAACTTCGTCATCAAACTCGCCCAGCGCTCTGGAAAAGGTATCTCGAAACGCCAGCCACAGGTCGATGCGACGCTCCCAGACGGGTCACGCGCACAGCTCACCCTCGGGTGGGAAGTGAGCGGTCACGGGACGAACTACACCATTCGACAGTTCAAGGACGTTCCGTTCACGCCGGTGGATCTGGTCAACTGGCACACCTTCTCGCTGGACGAGATGGCGTATCTCTGGCTCGCGATCGAGTCGAAGCGCTCGCTCATCTTCGCCGGCGGGACGGCATCCGGAAAGACGACCTCGTTGAACGCCGTCTCGCTGTTCATCCCGTCAAACGCGAAAATCGTCTCTATCGAAGACACGCGGGAAGTGGAACTGCCCCAGCGCAACTGGGTGTCTGCAGTTACTCGCCCGTCGTTCACACAGGACGGAACGGGCGATATCGACGAGTTCGACCTGCTCGAAGCAGCACTCCGACAACGCCCCGACTACATCGTCATGGGCGAAGTGCGTGGTGAAGAAGGGCGGACGCTCTTCCAGGTCATGTCGACGGGCCACACGACGCTGACGACGTTCCACGCCGACTCTGTTGGTGAGGTCATCAAGCGCTTTACGACCGACCCCATCAACGTCTCGAAATCGATGTTCACCGCCCTCGACCTCGTTTCTGTCCAGACGTCGACGCGGGTGCGTGGGCGAAAAGTTCGACGGACGAAGGCGATCACCGAAATCAACCACTACGACCCCGAGAACGACGAAATCAACGTCAAAGACATCTTCCAGTGGCAGGCAGGCAGCGACAAATACGTCTCCACCGGGACGTCGAACACGCTGGAGAAACTCATGTTCGACTTCGGGTGGGACCGCGAGCGCCTCGAACTCGAGTTGTTCAAACGAAAAGTCGTGCTCGCGTACATCATCGCCAACGGGTTGAACGAGTACGCACAGGTCGCAGCGACGATTCAGGCGTTCATCGCCGACCCCGACATGGTGCTCGCGCTCATCGCCGCAGACGGCCTCGAGCGCAGTCTCGAAGACCTCCGCAAGATGGAGAGCGTCAAAATCGACATCCAACCCGAAAAAGAGGCGCTCGTCCCCCGCCCCGACCCGAGTGAGGAAGTCTACGAATACGCACAACAGATACTGGCAGAGGCAGCGGAATTGCTGTTCCCCGAGTACAGCGACTACACGGTGACGGGTCTCGGAGACGTGTTCGCCGACGCTGTCGCCCCGACTGTCATCCCGATGCCCCCGCAGTTACCGGCCGATGACGACGAGGTTCCTGCACTCCTCGAAGCGGACGACGTGACGGCCCCTGCTGCTGACGACGCTGAAGCACTCGGGGACGGCGGTGTTGACGCAGAAACTGACCACGACGGAGACGGGAGGTAAGAAATGGAGTACGTCTACGCGACGCTCCTGCTCGAATCGGCCGGGACTGACCTGACCGAATCGTCGCTCACGGCCGTCCTCGAAGCCGCAGGCATCGACGCCGACCCTGAGCGTCTCGCTGCTGTCGTCGACACGTTCGCAGTCGGGTCAGCCGTTGCGACGGTCGGTGTGGAGACGGAGGCATCGAGATGAGTCTCGAAGCGGGCCGTCTCGACGACGACTTCGAAGTCGGTGCCCTCGACGCGTTCGGTGATTGGCTCTTACCACTCACACGCCGGGTCTTCGTCACTGACAGCGAGTTCGTCACGAAACTCGAACGAAAACTCGCCGAGTCGCGCATGCCTGATACGGTCGAACTCTACCTCTCTCGGACGGTTGCCATCGGGCTCCTCTCCGGTGTCTTACTCTGGATATTCGGCATCGTCGCCGGGTACTCACTGTTCGCGACCGGTCTCGTCTCGGCAGCGACGTTTTCGGCCCCCACACTCGGTATCTTCACGATCGACGACGCGACTCGAGCGTTCTTGCTGACGCTCAAGGTTCCGTTCATCGTGTTCGTGACCGGACTCGTCTTCGGTACGCTCGGGTTCGTGGCGGCGTTCGGCGGGATGGTGACGGTTCCGTTCACTCGCTCGTCGGCGCGAAAACGTGAAATCAACCTGCTCCTCCCCGACGTCATCTCGTTCATGTACGCCCTCTCGGTCGGTGGCCTGAACCAACTCGAGATTCTGGAGTCCGTCGCCCGTGCCGACGACACCTACGGCGAGGCGGCACGAGAGTTCCAGTCTATCGTCTGGGAGACTGAGTACTTCGACACCGACTACCGGTCGGCAATTCGCGAACAGGCGTCTGTGACGCCCAGCGAAGAGCTGAGCCAGTTCCTCGTCGATATGCTCTCTATCATCAACAGCGGTGGCGACCTGACGCGCTTTTTCGACGACAAGCGGTCGAAGCACATGCGCACCGCACGGAACGAACAGGAGATGGCGCTCGATACGCTGGAACTGTTCGGCGAGATGTACATGACGCTCTCGCTGTTTCCCCTGCTCCTCATCATCATCCTCGCGGCGATGAGTCTTCTCGGACAGGTCCAGGACGCGATGCTCTACTTGACCGTCTACGGCCTCCTCCCGCTGCTTGGCGTCATGTTCCTCGTGATGCTCGCGACGGTTCGCCGCGACGACCCGGGGTCCGGCTATCTCCGCCCTGAAGACGACTCGTACTACGTCGCCCACGCACAGGAAGGACTCACTGATGTTGGTCTCGTCGAGCGATTCATCGGCACCTACAGCATCTTCGACCGCATCCGCGATTACGAGGGAAGCCACGAGGCCGTCGCGATTCTGACGCGCCCGCACCACTTCTTCCGCGACCACCCGCTGTACACGCTGGTCGTCACGATTCCGGTGTCTGCGGTCATCGTCGGACTCGCGGTTGCGAACGGTGCTCCCTCGTCGTGGAGCGAGATTCTGGCCAACCCAGTCGGTGGCACGATTCTCTACCTCTACGTCCCGTTGTACCTCGTCTTCACGCCCCTTGCGGTGTTCCACGAGTGGAACGTTCGGTCGCGCCGTGCTGTCTTGCACAACCTCTCGGATAACCTCCGAAAACTGTCGAGTGCGAACGACACGGGGCTGACGCTCCTCGAATCTATCAAGACCGTCGCGGAGACGACGCCCGGAAAACTCGCCCGCGAGTTCGAGAACATGTACGCGAAAGTCGACTACGGGATGAGTCTCGAAGAGTCGTTACTGGAGTTCAACAACCGGTATCACCTCCCGCGACTCGCTCGGACGCTCAAACTCATCTTGAAGGCACAGGAGGCGTCGAACCACATCTCGTCTGTTCTCTCTGCGGCCGCACAGGCCAGTGAGAACCAAGACGACATCGAGCGCGAACAGAAGACGCGCACACGGATGCAGGTCGTCATCATCGTCATGACGTTCCTCACGTTGCTGGCGGTCATGGCCATCCTCAAGACGCAGTTCATCGACGTGATGACCAGACTCTCGGCGAACGCCTCTGACGCGACCGGATTCGGTTCCGGTGTCAACGCGCCGCTGCTCTCGTTGCTGTTCTTCCACGCGGTGACGCTGCAGGCGATCATCTCCGGCGTCATCTGCGGCTACATCCAGGAAGCAGACGTTCGAAGCGGCCTCAAATACGTCGTCGCGATGCTCTCTGTCTCGCTTCTCGTCTGGTCGGTGGTGGGCTAGATGACACTCGGTCCCCGTCTCTTCGGGTTCGGTGGCCGCTCCTCGCGAGACACGCGAGCACAGACAGGACTCGACTTCGTCGTGGGCGTCGGCCTGTTCTTGCTCGTCCTCGGCTTCCTCGTTCAGTTCGTCCCCGGAATGATTGCGCCCTACAGCGACGATGCAGAACTTCCGGTCGTCGCTGAACGCGTGGCGACGCGACTAACAGGTGCGTACCTTGGGTCACCCACCTCACCCGGGGAACTCGACCGAACCACTGCGACGACGTATTTCGAAGGGACTGACCCAGACCCAGAGGGTGTGGCCGCTGGCTACTCGGTGAACGTCACGGCCGAGGGGAACCTCACAGGCGACCCACTCGAACAGTTCCACAGCGTCGGTGACGTTCCACCGAGAGACGGCTCTGTCGCTGTCGTCCGCCGCGTCGTCTCTGTGGAGGGTGAGGACGTCCTTCTCACAGTGAGGGTGTGGCGATGAACGACCGTGGACAGGTCTTCACCGTCGAGGGCATCGCGGCGGCAATCCTCTTGTTGGGGACGCTCGTGTTTGCCCTGCAAGCGACCGGAATCACCGCACTCTCCACAGGAACCGCCGGAGGCGCAGTCGAAACACAACAGGCAGACCTCGCACGTGGCGTCCTCGCGAGCGCCGCCGCTTCTGACACGCTCTCGCCGTCGCTCCGGTACTGGAACGACTCGTACGTCGGGACAGACGACAACGGTACGTACCACGGAACTGGTACGGACGGATACTACGTCGCGGGGATTCCAACCGACTTTGGCGACTCACTCAACCGGACGCTCACAGACAACGGCTACGCGTACAACGTCAACGTCTACTACTACAACGACTCGGCCACCGAAACCATCGTGTCGAGACACCTCGTCGAACAGGGAACCCCCAGTGACGACGCGCTTCGTGCGGTTCGAACGGTGACGCTCTACGACGACGACGTACTCCTCGACAGCAGCGGAACGGCGACCAACACGACGCTCGCGAACGCATCGTCCTTCTACATCCCTGACGCGTCTCCCGACAGTCCCGTTTACAACGTCGTGCAGGTGGAGGTGGTCGCATGGCGTCTCTGATGCGGAATCGCCGTGACGACCGAGGACAACTCCTCCTCGTCGGCGCGTTCATCCTCGCGATTCTCCTCGTCGCCCTCGCAGTGGTACTCAACGCAGCCATCTACACCGAGACGCTCGCCGCCCGCGGAAACGACCGAGCGGACGTGTTCGATACGGTTGAGTACCGCGACGATACCGAACACGCACTCGCGGGACTCGTGGACAGCGTCAACGACGATGCCCACGTCTCACGGACTGCTGCCGAGGCGAACATCACTGCTGGCGTCACAGCCTGGGATACGATTTCCGCCCGGGAACAGGCCGCAACTGGTCGTGCGACGTCTGTGACCGTCACTGACGTCGACGTGTTGACGAGCGTCTCGCAGACGAACGCCAGTTTGTCGTTCACGAACGCCTCTGGAACAACTGATTGGACGTTGTTCCAGAGCGTGAACTCGACACAGTCGTCCGAACTCAGTGTCGATTCCGCGACCGCGGAACTCGACTCCTCGAACGTCACCACGCTCTCGGTCCTCGAAGACAAGGCGTTCTACGTCGAACTCAACAATACTACCACTTCGTGGCAGGTCTTCGTCTTCCAGTCGCCGTGGGACGTGGATAACGCCACTGTCGTCGTCCACTCCGAGGGGACGTTTGCGACCTACAACGTCTCACAGAGTGGGACTGATTCGGTCGACATCGACCTCGTCAACGGGACGGTCGATGGCACTGACGACCTCATTCTGTCGTCCATCGATGGCGACACGGTCCGATTCGTGAACGGTAACCAAGCGATTGGGACCTACACGCTCGTCGTCGAAGACGACGTGGCGAGTGAATCAGATTACGCGGCCACCGCGGACGACGGCCCCACGGCGCGAGCGGTCGTCACGAAACTCGACGTAATCCTCCGATACGAGCTGCCGAACCTCGAATACGAGACACCGATCAGTGTCACTGGAGGTGCCGAAAATGTCTAAGTTCAGCCGATCCGACCGAGCTGTCTCCTCGACGGTCAACTACATTCAGGTGCTCGGCATCGCGACGTTACTCATCTCGGGTCTCGTCTTCGTCGCGGCGGACATCGTCACCGACCAGCACGACCGGGCGACGACAGAGGGGTTGACCATCGCCGGAACGCAACTCGCCGCGGAACTCGAAGCGACCGACGTGCTCGTTCAGTCGACTGGAAGCGCGGGCACGGTCGAACGAACAGTCGAATTACCGACTGTCTCGGGCGGGAGCTATTCGGTTGCAATCTCGGGAAGCGGCCCCCAGTACGACCTGACGCTCACGACTACAGGATCCGGACACTCCGTGACGGTTCCATTCGTCTCAGATACGAACGTAACCGCGACTCGTGTCGAAGGCGAAACGCTCCGAATCGTGTACGACGGCGATTCGATGGAGGTGCGCGATGACTGATACCCGGGGTTCGAGCGAACTGCTCTCGTTCGTCCTCGTGTTCGCGTTGGTCATCACCACCGTCGCCCTTGTGTTCGCGCTCGGCTACCCCGCGTTGCTACACGTGCAGGATGTCGAGCGCAGCACCAACGCCGAACGTTCGATGACGACCGTTGCAGACACGGTGACCGAACTCACGGTGCGCGGTGTACCGAGTCGGGCGACTGAGGTCAAACTCTCCGAAGCGAGTCTGTCGTTCGGTGACCCGGTGACTGTCACAGTCAAAAACGAATCTGGTGGTGTCCTCGCGACGGAAACACTCCGTCCACTCGTCTACGATGGGTCGGATGGAACTCGCATCACCTACGTTGGTGGTGCAGTCTTCCGCGAACAGGCCGACGGCGGATTCGTCGTCGTTCGTGACCCAGAAGTCGTCGCGTCCGAATTCGATGATACGGTCGTTCTCGTACCTGTCACGAAGGCTGCCTCATCGACCGATTCGGTTGCCGGCCAGACCGACGTTCTCATCCGACTCGAACGCGGTGCGACGCGAACGAACACTACGTCTGGAGGTGTCGAGGTGAGTCTCGTCTCGCCCTCTCCTGAAATGGCAACGGCGTGGCGTGCGTACTTTGAATCACAACCCGGTGTGACTGGGTGTAGTGTGAGCGGAACGACGACCACCTGCACGTTCGACGGCGAGCGCTCGTCGGTCACGTTCGTCGACGTTGTCGTCGAATTGGAGTAACTCACTCTGACTTCTGTCGATTCCACACGTCACCACCAGATACACTCGGTTCGTTAGGACTGTCTTACCGCGTGATACGTGTCCGTAACCGTCGGTTCAGGAATGGCAGAACTTCTGTCGGGTGTGACTAACGAAGCGTGATACCCGCATACGTACTGCTGTATTATGGTACTCACTTCGCTTTCGTGTCGGGTCTCCTTCGACTGCTCGAATCCCGACGCGATAGTTCGACCACGGAGGTGGGGTGGATGCTGACCCGACTCTCGACCGGAATCGACGTTCTCGACCAGATGCTCCTCGGTGGCATTCCGATGGGGAGTGTCGTCGCACTCGTCGGTGCACCTGCAAGCCAGTCGGAACTCTTTCTGTACGAACTTGCGCCCCGGCGACCGACACGATATCTGACGACTGAGCGGTCTCAGAACGCCGTCGAAGCAGTCTTGAACGCACGAGGAGACGCGGATTCGGTCACAGTCATGCAGGTAGACCTCGCTGACCCGGCAGCAGGTGTCAGTTCGTTCATCGAGACGATTCCCAACGAGACGACGCTCATCATCGACCCCACGGACGTGCTCGAACGACTCGACCACCTGTCGTACGTCGAACTCCTTCAGCGATTGAAGCAACGGATGGTCGAGACTGACGGCATCGCCGTGTTGCACTGCCTCGACGGAAATCGAGTGCCCGAAGAACGCGACACGACGCTCTATCACGCCGACGTGGTCTTTGCGCTCTCGACCCGCATCGACGACGACGAAATCGAGAACTACCTCGCGATTCCGAAGTTCCGTGGCAACCGTGCCCTGAACGAGACCATCAAACTCGACCTCGGTGAACGGGTTATCGTCGACACGAGCAGGAACATCTCATGAGTTCGCCGCGTCGCAACGGAGGTCGTTCCCGGAGGCAGTCTTCTGCTCGCGTTCCGTGGCTCTACGCAGTCGTCCGAGATACGACTGCCCAGTCTGAAGGAGTCGCTGTCGTGCTTATGCTCTCGATGGTCCTCCTCGGCACGATGACGGTCCTCGTCGTCGGTGGAGCGGCCATTGGCGATAGCCGCCAGAACGTGCAGGTGTCGCAGGCAGAACACGCCATGCGGCAACTCGACGCCGGGGCGAGTACCGTCGCCTTCGAGAATTCCGACCGAGCACTCGTCGACCTCGGACTCTCCGCGGGTGACGGCCAACTGTGGACCACCGACGATGGGTGGATGCGCGTCGAAATTCAGGATGCCGACACCGACTACGCAGACCCCGAAACTCGGGTGCTCAACGTCACGCTCGGAACCGCAATCTACCAGAGTGGAGAGACCACTGTCGCATACCAGGGCGGAGGTGTCTGGCGGTCTGATGGTGACGCAGCGACGATGGTCGCACGTCCAGAGTTCCACTACCGGAATGGAACGCTCACCATCCCTGTCGTGAACATCACCGAGTCGAACGACCTCTACGGAGAGGTCGAAGTTGTCGAGACGGGGTCGTTCGAGCGCTGGTACCCCAACGTGACCGATGGCAGACCGCACAAACTCGATAACGCCAAAATCATCGTGACCGTCCAGAGCGACTACTACGAGGCGTGGGGGCAATACTTCGAAGACGAGACTGACGGCATCGTGACCTACGACCACGCACAGGAGACGGTGTCTGTGAAGTTCCTCGCGCTCCCGTCGACGTTCTCGATTCAGAATGGAATCGTCGCCACGTCGGGGACTGGGACGTTCGAACTAGCAGGCACGGGGTCTTACACAGATAGTTACAACTCGTCGAACGGTAGTTACGCCACGACGAAAGGGAAAAACGGCGACGTTGCCGCCGTCGGTGGCGTCATTCTCGGTGGTAATTCGAGTATCCAAGGGGACCTGTACGTCGGTGAGACAATCGACACGAACGGCGGTCCGTTGCTCGACGGCAACGCGTACGTCGTAGATAAAGCAGAGTTCGACGCCGAAAAAGCTTCGTTCACCCACACAGGCGATGTGTACGAGATTCCCGGCGTTGCAACCATCGAGCCCATAGACAGATTCATCAGCAACGAAGTCGAGAGAATTCGGACTACAAACGATAATGCGGACCACCCTGGTGTCATTGTGGATAATAGCATCACGATTGGGGAGGGAGACGGACCCAAAGAACTCGATGCTGGACAGTACTACCTGACCACTATCTCTATCGACCAGTCTACACTGTACCTCGACACGACTGGTGGTGACATCACAATCGCCGTTCGTGACTACATCGCGATGTCGTCTTCGAACAACGCGCCATACTCTCGCATCATCGTCAACGGGACGGGAAACGTCACCGTCTACATGCTCAGTGAAGCCGAATCGAAAGTAGACGGGAAAGAGGGTAATTTCCTCATGGGTAAGGGGTCGACCGTCTACGTTGACAACGAAAGCTCTCCGCAATTCCGTGTCTATGGACCATCGGCGTTTAACGCCTCGATTCAAGCGAGCAGTGCTGCTTCACCAGTCTTTGTTGGTGTCATCTACGCACCCGCTGGAACTGATGGAACTGGGTCTGTGGTCGTTAGCCATGCAGAGGTTTTCGGTGCTGTGGTTTCTGGAACACTCGTCGTAAATCAAGGTGGCGCAGTTCACTACGACGAAGCACTCGGGATGATAGACATTCCACGCTCACCAACCGTCTCTCGCCTCGAATATCTCCACATCGGCCACCACAAGATAGCGATTCGAGAAGTCTGACGACGCGAATCACAACCCGACTGAGTCGAGCAGCGTCTCCACGCTCACGTTGGATGCAATCAGATTCGCCGCTCGGTCGTACGGGTCTGCTGTCTCGTTCTTCACTGCTGGTCGCTCTCGTCCGGCGTGTTCGTACACCGCGTTCACGAACCCGTCTCGCGGTGCCTCGTTCGCGAACAGGTCGTGGATGTACGTCCCAGCGACCCGCCCAACTGCTGCCCCGTCGCCGGCGAGTCGCGCTGCATCGCCCACGATACGAGTCGTGCCCTGATGTATCTCGTAGCCCGTCACGGGTCCCGAAACACTGGCGAAGGGGCCCGCACCGTCGAATTCGACCGAGACGGCCTCGACTCGCTTCTCTGTCGAGAACGTCGTCACAGTCGGGAGGTAGCCGAGTCCATCGACTGTCTCGTCGTCTCCCATTCCCTCGATATCGGCGTTGTCGATACGCTCTCCGAGGAGTTGATAGCCACCGCAGATGCCGACGAGTGGCCCGTCGAAGTCGTCGAGTTCGGCGTCGAACCCCGCCTCACGTAGCGCGAGCAAGTCGTCGACGGTGTTCTTGCTTCCGGGGAGGACGACACCGTCGATACCCGCGAGTGAGGCATCGAGTGGGAGGTACGACACCCGAACGCCCGGTACCTCGGCCACCGGTTCGAAATCCGTCGCGTTCGAGATGCGCGGGAGGCGTGGCACGCCGATTGTCACCGACTGTGAGTCGGGGACACCGTCGTCGTCACCGATTGTTTTCCACTCTCCGCCCGCTGGCAACGAGAGACTGTCCTCTTCTGGGAGTCCGGGGTCGTCGTACGGGACGACGCCAAGGACGGGAACGCCGGTCCGTTCTTCGAGGGTGTCCAGTCCCGATTCGAGGAGACTCGGGTCGCCCCGGAACTTCGTGATGACGACACCGACGACATGTTCTCTGAGGTCTGCTGGGAGCAGTTCGAGCGTCCCGACGATACTGGCGAAGACGCCACCGCGTTCGATATCGGCGACGAGGAGGATGTCGGCGTCGGTGAAGCGAGCGGCCTCGACGTTCGCTAAATCTCGGTCGTGGAGGTTTATCTCGGCGATCGAGCCCGCACCCTCTGCGATTACGACGTCGGCCGTGTCGGCGAGTCGGTCGTACGACGTTTGGGCGGCGTCGCGGGCGCGGTGCCAATCGTCGGCGTAGTAGTCGCCAGCGGTGTTGGTACCGACTGCACTCCCGTGGACGACCAGTTGTGAAGCGCCGTTGCCGTGTGGCTTGAGCAGGACTGGGTTGTGGTCTGTCACGGGTGTGACTCTGGCGGCACGAGCCTGCACGTACTGTGAGACGCCGATTTCACCAAATCCGTCACCGTCCGAGACTGCCACCGCCCGGGCGTTGTTGCTCATGTTCTGTGCTTTGAACGGTGCGACGACGAGGCCACGGTCCGAAAAGAGACGACAGAGTCCGGCCGCAACGGTGCTCTTTCCAACGTGACTTGCGGTCCCAGCGACGAGGAGCGTCGGCGTCGTCATTCACGAACCGAGAGGGGCGCTCGGTTCAAATGTGTTGAGTTCTTCGGCCTCGCGTCGGTGCTGACCAGTGAAAACGGCACTTCGAACCCACCTCTGTTAGAGTAATTCAATTCGAGAACTATACCATTCTCCTATTTTCACTCAAACGGGACAACCGGACTCTAATAGCAATTATATTCTTCTTGGTATTGTGGTGATTGAACCAGTCTACTTTTGCGCAACTCTCGGCTAGAGTCGGCTATGGACGACGACCCATTCGAGTTCTCTCCGACGAGACGCCGATATCTGACTGTCACTGGGTTCGCTGTGGCCGGTGCGCTCGCGGGATGTCTCGGCGATGGTCGCGATGCCGAGGTTCCTCGTCCGATTGCATTGACTGGACACAAGCAGTGTGACCACTGCGGGATGGTCATCGAAGAGCATCCCGGGCCTGCCGGGCAACTATTTTACGAAGATACCAAGCCGGAAGCCCACGACAATCCTGCTCGGTTCTGCAGTGCGTGGGAGACGTTCGCCAACAAATTCCACCGCGAGGGCGATGGATGGACGGTATCGAGTGGATACCTCACTGACTACAGTTCCGTCGAGTACGAACTCTTCGACAAGGGTGGGTCGACGTTCATCTCGGCACATCTCGACTCCGAAGCGTTCGGTCCGATTGAAGACCTGTTCTACGCCGTCGGGACTGACATCAAGGGCTCAATGGGCACTGACCTGATTCCGTTTTCTGACGAAGCCGACGCTGATGCGTTTGCCGAGGAATACGGCGGAACTGTCTACACTGCAGACGATATCTCGCGCGACCTTATCGCACAGTTATGATGGATTCCCCCAATTCGTGTCACAAACTGACACGCTCTGGGATGCTACTTTCCAGCCGTAAGTATCGGTGATTCCCATTTCCCTGGATTTGGCAACCACGCTCTCTTTATATTCTCTTTCCAGTCGACTGTTCAGTTGTAAGGTGAATCAGAATGACTCAGACTGGACAAATTGAGATATTCGGCAGCAGAATGGACTTCGACTACTCGCAGGGCGTCACGGGATACGTGCTCGTGCTCGTCCGCATCCTGACGGGCTACTGGTTCCTCCACGCTGGGGTTACCAAACTCATCGGCCCCGAAGCGTTCAACGCTGGTGGCTGGCTGGCCAACGCGACTGCAGCGTCGCCAATCCACGGCTTCTTCGTCTTCGCGGCGAACACCCCGTGGTTGCTCACCTTCACGAACTTCATGATCCCCGTCGGTGAGGCGCTCATCGGTCTCGCGATCCTCGTCGGTGCGTTCACCCGTCTGGCCGCCTTCTTCGGCGGTGTCCTGATGGTGTTCTTCTACCTCGGGAACGCCGACTGGGCGCACGGCTACGTCAACGGCGACCTCTTCGGTCTCCTGATGTTCGTCATCGTCGGCACCCTCGCCGCGGGCCGAATCCTCGGCCTCGACGCCATCATCGAGAAGATGGAGTTCGTCCAGCAACGCCCCGCCCTGAAATACCTCCTCGGATAAGTGAGCGGACCTTTCTTTCCTCCCGCTTCCTTCGGTTGAGAGATAACACGAAACGAAACCCGCGTGTGACACCTGTTACTTCTGTCGTTCCTGTTTGAAAAGCAGAGTTGCTTCTGAAGCGTGGAATTGTGCGCAGAGGGAATTGTGAATATCAAACAATACCGTTAAGGCACTAGAGCGGGTACGGTTCCGTACATGTCCGACTCGGAACTCGCAACAGACGAACCGATTCACATCGAATCTACCGACCAGTTCAAAGACGTCGTTGGCCGCGACGGTGTCGTCCTCGTGGATTTCTACGCCGACTGGTGTGGCCCGTGTAAGATGCTCGAACCAATCGTCGAGACGCTCGCGGCAGAGACCGATGCCGTCGCCGCGAAAGTAGACATCGACGAGTTCCAGCAACTCGCCAGTGCATACAAAGTCCAGAGCGTCCCGAACGTCCTCTTCTTCGCCGACGGAGAACCGAGAAAGCGCGTCGTCGGGATGCGTGGCGAAGACGTGCTTCGTTCGGTCATCGACGAACTTTCTTCGTAATTTCACGGCGACTGGCTCGGTTCCGTTTCACTAGTGCTCTTGTAGAATCAGGGCAATATATTAACGGCTCCTCTGTGAAGATGCGTGTATGGAACCGATAGTCATCGTCGGCGGTGACGCCGCAGGGTTGAGCGCGGCGAGTAAGTTCAAGCGCGAACATCCCGAGCGCGACGTCGTCGTCTTCGAGAAAGGCGAGTACGTTTCTTATGCCGCCTGCGGGATGCCGTACTACATCAAAGGTGCCGTCGAGGAGTTCGACGACTTGCTCCAGGTCCCTCCCGAGAAGTTAATCGAAGACAGGGATATCGACCTGCGGCGCTATCACGAAGTCGTCGCGATCGACACCGACGCTCACGAAGTGACCGTCGACGGTCCAGACGGTGAGTTCTCACAACCGTACGACCAACTGCTCATCGCGACAGGAGCGCGGGCTATCGAACCACCGTTCGAGGGAATGGAGCTCGACGGTGTTCACACCCTCCACAGTCTCGACAGTGCGAAGGCCGTCCACGACGCAGTGAGAGACGAGTCACCGTCCGCAGTTGCCATCGTCGGCGGCGGATACGTCGGTATCGAGATGGCCGAGGCGTTCGACGCGCACGACGTCGAAGTCCACCTCTTCGAGATGCTCCCGCACGTCCTCGCACCGTTCGGTGAGATGGTCGCCGAACACGTCGAAGAACACCTGCGAGAGGTGGGTGTCGAACTCCATCTAGAAACGGCAGTTGACGGATTCTCGGGAACTGATGGACGTCTCGACGGCATTCTCGCCGGCGACGAGCGCTACGATGTCGACCTCGCACTCGTTGGGGTCGGCGTCGCCCCGAACGCGGAACTCGCTAGTGAGGCCGGAATCGATGTCGGTGAAACCGGGGCCATCGCAACCGACGAATACGGGCGAACGAGTGCTGACGACGTCTTTGCTGCCGGAGACTGCGCTGAATCGCGGCACGTCGTCACCGGCGCTCCAGACTACGTCCCTCTCGCGCTCACCGCCAACCGGGCTGGACGAGCAATCGGACAGACGATGGCCGGCGACCCGACACCGGTCGGGGATATCGCTGGGACGGCCGCCGTGAAGGCGTTCGACCTCGAAGCAGCACGGACAGGGACCATCGACGAAGACGAAGCACGTGAAGCCGGATTCGACCCGGTCAGCATCACCATCAAATCACGGTCACGGGCCCACTACTACCCCGGCGCGGAACCGATTCACATCACGATGGTCGGTGACCGCGACTCGAACCGAGTCCTCGGTGCTGCGATGGTGGGTCGTGAGGGCGTCGCAAAACGAATCGATACCGTCGCCGCCGCGGTACACACCGAGACGACCGTCGGCGAACTGGAGTACTTCGACCTCTCGTACGCGCCGCCGTTCAGTCCGACGTGGGACCCCGTGCTCGTCGCGGCAAAAGTCTTGAACGGGAAACTCGACTAACGGGTTCGCTCCCGGTAAGTCGCCGACGTATTTTCTCTCCCGGAAGGTGGCCGACTTTTGGTCTCTCTCGGCACGTCGCCGACTTATTTTCTGTCGAGTCGCGTGAGTCCGTGCCAGATTGCGTTCACGAGTCTCGCTTCTCCATCGCCAGTTGCGTCGTCCCAGCCACGAGCGATTGCGTCTTCGAGGACGGGAAGCGAGTGGTTCTCGAAGTTGTTCATCCCGCGAAACGATTCGAGGGCGTCGCGGGCGGATTCGTCGAACTCGCCGGACGACGTCCCGTCGTGGAATCCGAGGTCCGCGAGTGTCGCACAGACCGCATCTGCGGTGTCACCCGAGAGTGATACCGTCTCGTCGGGTTCCTCGCGTTCGAGGAGTGTGATGTCGTAGAGTTTGAACACGCGTTCGAGTTCGTCTATCGGGTGTTCGTGGTCGTCGACCCGAACGTCCACCCAGCGGTCGTTGCCACCGTCGTACCCGCCGTCGGGTTTGGCGATGTACATCGCCGCCGACTGCTCGCCTCGTTTGTCGCCGCCGGCGTCGTTGCCGGCGTGGAGGGCGGCGAGCAATCGCTCTGGCAGTCCACCGTCGGTCGTTTCGAAGGCTTCCGCCATCGCGTCGAGCGTCTCCTCGTTTTCGAGGATGTTCCCCTGCACGGTGTAGGTCGCTCCCTGAACGTCGCCGGCAACGTCGAAACAGTCGCTCCCGGTAAACGCGGCGACACTCCCGTCCTGGCCGACGACACCGACCTGTCTACTCGGTGCGTCGTCGTCCGCCTCAGTGAGTCTCTCGACCATTTCGTCTGCGGTGTGGCCCTCACGGAGCAAGTCGAGGCCGTCCGGGCCGTACGCGACGTTCGCGAAACTCTGTGTCGCAATTGCGCCGGCGTCGGCACTCACGAACGGGACGACAGACCCGACGCTGATGAACTTCGACTGGACGGCGACGCCGACGGCGTTCTGGTCTGGGTCGCGAGCGACGATAGAGAAGGTAGATGGGCGTGGTTGCATGGGTAAACTGCACACACTGGGGTTGGATAAGATTTGAGTTCTCGGTCGGTATCGGGTGTGTCGAATCCGGCCCACAGCGGTTAGTCTGAGTCACCACAACCTTTTTTCACTGTGTCGACAAGTATCGTCGATGGAATCGACGGGTCTGATTCGGGGGACGGTAGTCGTGTTGTCGGTTCTCGGCCTCCTCGCCGGCCTCGGGATTGGTATCTGGGTTCACCAGGATATTCAGGCCTGTCACGACCAATACGACGGCGACCCGACGATTGTCGTCGAGTGCGAGGATTCACTGACTGACCTGGTCCGTGGAGTATCGATTCTCAGTGTCGTTGGTGGCGGTATCGGACTTGTGTCGGTTCTCTACCGGTACTACTCGTGACGGCCCAGTCACGCGGAGGTGGTGAAATACCCCGCCCCGCTCACGTGACGCGGGAAACGCCTATTGTGACGGGCGTTGAATATCGAAACCAGACGCGCCGGACTCCACCCCCAACAGACTATGAACAGTGATTCATCGCCCATCGGCCACTGCCCCGAGTGCGGAGCTGAGCTTTCGCCCGGGCAGAAACTCATCGAGTACGAAGCGAGTGCGGGGACAACTGGTGTGTTCGCAGAATGTTATTCGTGTGACGAAGTCGTTCGGCCGGAGTAACATCACTGAGATGGCGCACCTCGTCTCCTGACACGTGGGACTCGTCTCGTTCGCTGCAGCGACAGCTCTCTTTCGATATCGCCGAACGCGGTCGAACCGATTCGTGACGATGGGGTTCTGGCTGCAGTCTCCAGAAACTCGTGGCAATCGACAGGAAGTTCCGGAACACATTTACCACGGATTGTGATTGTTGGTGACACATGACAAAGACACCGTTCGATTACAGTGTGTTCGACGAAGGACGCCAGGTCAACTACTGGCGTCTGGACCCCGCACTTCGGGCGGAGGCCCAGCGTGTCTACCCGAACGGTGAGTTTTCGTGGGCGAAGAGTCGTCTCGACGAGTTCGGTGAACTCGTGGGCGGGACCATCGCGGACAACGCCGACGTCGTCGACGACAACGGCCCCGAACTCCACACCTACGACAAAGACGGAGATCTCTGGAACCACGTCGAATACCATCCTGCCCAGGCGGAGAACGACCGCCTCACCTACGAATCAGGAATCGTTGCGGACGCGTTCGACCCGCCGTCGGGTCGAAAGCAACCTCTCGGACTCGTTCACACGCTCACGATGCAGTTGCTGCTCTCGTACGTCGATACGGGCTTCGTCTGTCCGGTGTCGATGACTGCCGGCGCGGCACTCGTCTTGCGGAACCACGACACCGCCGACGAACTCCACGACTACTTCGAGAGACTCACGAGTCGCTCGTACGAGTCGCTCATCGAAGGGGCGATGTTTCTCACCGAAAAACAGGGTGGGAGCGACGTTGGGGCGGTAGAGACGATTGCAGAACCTGTCGAGACCGAGTTTTCAGATGCAAGTCCGTCTAACTCCGATTCCTCGGAGGACAACTCGTCCGAACCGATGCCTGCCGAAGGAGACGGTGGTGAGGTTCACCCCCGAACCTACGAACTCACAGGCGAGAAGTGGTTCTGTAGCAACATCGACGCAGATGGAACGCTCGCGCTTGCTCGCCGGTCCGGTGCACCCGACGGAACTGCCGGCCTGTCGTTGTTTCTCGTCCCGCACCAAACTCGGGACGGTGCGTTGAACGACCAACTGTACCGCCGCCTCAAAGACAAACTCGGGACGATAAGCGTCCCGACCGGCGAAGTCGAGTTCGACGGGACAACGGCCTATCTCGTCGGCGAACCCGAACGCGGATTCAAATATATGACGACGATGCTCAACTGGGAGCGCATCACCAACGCGGTGGGCGCAGTTGGCATCATGGGCCGAGCGCTTCTGGAGAGTAAAATCAAGGCGGCGAACCGCGACGCGTTCGGGAATCCCGTACAGGAGTACCCACTGATGAAGCGCGACCTGTTCGACATGGCCGTCGACTACGAGGCGGCACTCGCCTTCGCGATGGAAGCCGGGAAGTGGCTCGACAGATACGAACGCGACCACGACGACGACGAAGCGTACCGGTTGATGCGGACGCTCACTCCGATTGCAAAACAGCGGACCGCTCGAATGGCCGTCGATACAGCGTCGTACGCGATGGAGATTCAGGGCGGCAATGGATACGTTTCGGATTTCGTCACACATCGACTCTACCGCGACGCACAGGTGCTTCCAATCTGGGAGGGAACGTCGAACATCCTCGCGCTCGATTTGCTACGGACGTTCGAGCGTGACGGTGTGCCCGAGACGCTTCTCTCTCACGTCGACTCGCTGCTCTCGTCAGTCGATTCTCCCTCTCTCAACCACCTCGTAGACACCGTTCGCGGAGAAGTCGAGGACCTGACGCGAGCGCTCACCACGCTCGCTGACGCCGACTCCGAGTACGCCCAACACGAGGCCAAGCAACTCGCGGACTACGTCTTCGACGTCGTCACGGCGTCTCTCCTCCTCTCGAACGCGCAACGAGAACTCGAAACCTCGAACGACGCTCGCAACGCACTCGTCGCGGAGTGGTTCGTCGACCAGATGCTCGTGAACACTCCCGGCCGAGGTATCGGAGACGGCGACGCACTCCCGCTGGAACACTTCGATGCAGTGGTCAGACACGCATCGGTCGAACCAGCCGAACTCGACGACGAATAATCATATATCTGATTGGTCTATCTTCGACAGTGTTCTGGATGAACCCGTTTCTCACTTACCTGTAGATGGGTTTGAACCGCCATCGAAGTTACAATTTGTAAAAATTGTAAAAATTGTACAATCTGTATGATGGGCTCGACACTCTGAAATGACAAAATAAGTGGATAGTTGAGGAACAGGGAGAACGCCCACGCCGAGCGTGTCGAAACAGTCCCCTGTTCGTCAGTGGTCGATGACGGTTATCTCTTCGACGGGCCACTGACTGAGCAGTTCGACGCCGTCGTCGCGGACGACGACCATCTCTTCGACGCGGACGCCCTGTCTGCCGGCGGGTTCCTGTGTCTCGACTGCCATCGTCATCCCCGCTTCGATCTCGATTGGGTGGTCCGGCGAGAGACCACGCCAGATGAGCGGGACTTCGTACAGCTGGAGGCCGAGTCCGTGTGCCCAGTGGTTCGTCGTCAGCTGCCAGTGTTCGTCGGCACCGTACCAGTCGGCGTGTTCGCCCTCCATGTCCGGGAACGCCATCGCGATTTCGTCCGTGGTCTTTCCCGGTTCGATTTCGTCGAGGACGGCGTAGAGGTTGTTTCGTGCCGTCTCGTAGGCGTCCTTCTGTTCCCGGGTCGGTTCACCCATCGAGAACGTCCGGTAGTAACACGACCGGTAGCCGAGGTAGCCGATGTTGTAGAAGTCCGCGTAGACGAGGTCACCGGGCCGAATCATTCGGTCTGTGGTGTTCGCCTGGTGTTTCGGCCACGTGTTCGGCCCAGAAGTGATGTAGCCACCTTGTGCCATCGCGCCGTGTCGCCACAGTTCGCGGACTGCGTCGCCCCACACTTCTGACTCTCGTTTCCCCGGTTTCGCGTTGTCGACGATGGCCTGGAACCCTGCTTCACAGATTGCGGCGACCTGTCGAAGACACTCGATTTCGTCGTCGGTCTTCGTCTTCCGCGCGTCTTCCATCACCCGCGCCGTCTCGGCGGGGCGAACGTCGACGCCTTTTGACTCGAACGCGTTCAGAAGGCCCGTGTGTCCCGAGTCGATACCCATTGGCTCGTTCGTCAGGTCGTAGTCTTCGAGCGCGTCGACGACTGTCTGTGCCATCTTGTCGATGAGGAACGAGCGGGCGGAGTCGCGGCCAGACGCGCGCGGAACGTTCCCGAGTCCGGGGCAGGCGTATCTGATGTCGTTCAGCCACGGGCAGTTGTACTTCTGATTACTCGCGTGGTCGGCGGTGTCCCAGTGGACGACGTTTCCGTCTTCCATGAGCAGCGAGTAGTGGTCTGCGCCCGACCCACCCGTCATCGCCAGTCCGGTCACGTACCGGATGTTCGGGTCGTCGATGAGAAGCATACTGCCGAGTCCTGCGTCTCGCATACGTTCGAGGGCACGCGCTTTTCGTTCCTCGCGCATACGCTTGACGTCGATTCGTTGCTCCCAGTCGACGGCCATCGTACCGCGGGTTCCACTCATGAATTCCCGTTCGTGGAAAGGCATGGTAGTACCACTCACGAACATCGTATTAAATTGTTGTAGACGGGGACGACGTTGCCGCGGTGGGTGGCGGCCGTGACACGTGCCCATACCTCATGATTTATGACGGTATACGTGAACCGAATGGTGTACGCATGTACAAGCATATAGCGTTGCTTGTCCGCAAGCAGGGGATGACCCACGAGGAGTTCGTCGACTACTGGCAGACCAACCACACGCCCATCGCTCGCGAGATCGAGGGCGTCGTCAGGTATCAGACGGTGCTCCCGGCAGACCCCGAGGCGGCCGAGTTCGACGGCATCGCAGAGTTGTACTTCGACGACTTGGACGCCCTCCACGACGCACTCGGGAGTGAGGGCTCGCGCGACTACGACCCGGCGATGGGGAAAGCCAAGGAAGCCAGAGTAGACGTGGACAACTTCCTCGACATCGAACGCCGCCCGCGACTCATCGGAGAGGAATTCATCGAGAAAGACGAGACTGGCGGCGACACCACCGGTCTGTACAAACACTCCGCGTTCCTCGTCCGAAAGGACGGGATGACCCACGAGGAGTTCCTCGACCACTGGGCGAACAACCACGTGCCACTCGCGCGTGAGATTCCGGGCGTCGTTCGCTACGCCCGTGTCGTCCCGACGGACCCTGAACACGCCGAGTTCGACGGCGTCGCGGAACTCTATTTCGAGAGTCTCGACGCCCTCCGAGCGGGACTCGGTCACGAGTCGTCTCGTGATTACGACCCGGACCACCCGAAAGCCAAAGCCCCGCGCGAAGACGTCGATAACTTCCTCTCGCTCGAAGACCGGCCACGGTTCGTCGGACAGGAGACGGTCCAGAAAGACGTGACGGGGGAGTGATGGCCGGATGAACGCCACCGACTACCGTAAACAGGTCGAGGCTGCCTTTCCTGAACTCGCCGACATTGAGGACGACGACCTTCGTGAGAGAGTCGTCGACGCGTGGTGTCTCGGCCTCGAACGAGGCGGGTGGCGAGATATCGAGGACATCCCGTACGCGTGGAACATTCACGAGGTGACGAACGTCGAGCACGTCCGTGGCGTGACACGTATCGCCATCGGTGCCGCCGAAGAACAACGAGATTTCCACGGTGCAGACCCCGACTTCGACGTCGTCGTCGCCGCATGTCTCCTCCACGACGTTGGAAAGTGCTACGAGTACGTCGACTTCGTCGACGAGGACCGCCTGACGAACCCGGACCCCGAGTACGCGACACAGGAGATTCCGCACTCGCTTTCGGGCTACGCGCTCGCACACGAAGTTGGGTGCCCGCTTGCGGTCCAGCGAGCGATTCCACACTTCATCGGCGAAATTCCGACGCGAACACTCGAAGCCGAACTCGTCAAGAGCGCGAACTCGGCTTCCTCGAACGCCATCACGCAGGCGACGATGGGTATCAGTCTGCAGGAGTGGGTCGAGCAGTACTCACAGACACAGTAACTGACCCGACTCCCCGTATCCACCTACACATTTACCTTCTACCAGTCCAAGGTCGGTCTGATGTACGATCGCGTCAATCTCGCGGACCTCGAACTGCACGAAAACACCATCGCGGACGGCCGGGTTCGTGCCGTCGGGTACGAACTCCGCCCCGCGAAGATGCGCCCGTCCGTCTGGGTGTTCGAACCTGGTGAGCAGAGTACCAAACACTATCAGGAAGAACAAGAGGAACTCTATCACGTGCTCTCTGGACAGTTCGAACTGACCATTTTCGACGACGATGAGACAGAAACGCTCGAACTCGAACCCGGTGACGTCGTCGTCGTCTCGTCCGACGAAGTCCGCCAACTCACCTGCCTCGACGCGGGCGAGGTGTTCATCGTCGGCGCGCCGAACACGAAAGACGACGGCGTCGTCGTGGACTGAGCGACCGATTATCACGATTCCGTTGCTCTCAGACGGTGAGAACCGTCTGTACGGTCCAATATGTCAAGACGTGATATACACGACATGAAACGACGCCCGCCGGTCACGAGTGCGGTATTCGGTGCAGTCCTCGCTGTCTTCCTCGGTTGGAACGCGGTTCTCGCTGGTTTCGCCGGCGGGTTCCTCGCAGGGTATCTCGCTTCCGATGGTCGCCGGACTGGTGCGTGGACCGGATTGCTTGCGGGGACGATAGCGTTCGTTCCCGTTCTCATCGTCGTCGTCGTCGGTGTTGCCTTCGATATCTCATCCGTCGTCATCGTCTTGATGATACTGGTCACGTCTCTCTACCTTCCGGGTGTCGCCCTCAACACACTCGGGTTCTTCCCCTTCGGAATCGCCGCGGCACTGGTCGTCGCAACCGTGATGGTCCTCACGATCGCAGCACTCGGCGGATTTCTCGGTGGATACGCTTCCGAACGGGCGACCAACAGCGAGGCGACGAACGCCGAGGAGGTGGTCTAAATGAACCGGCGGACGGTCGGAATCGTCCTCGGTGCAATCGTCGTCCTCACCGCAGTCGTCGGTGGGGGTATCCTCGTCGTCGAGACGGCACTCACGTCGTACTTCCACTCGTACACCTACCGCGTCGCCGTCGAAACAGACACGAACCTGACTGACGTGACCCTCTACGTCCCCGTTCCGACGCGGGATGGTGAAACGCTGGCGGACGAGTACGCGGACGCAGCGGTGATTCAGGACCCACCGGAGGTGTGGGTTGGCGACGACGGTCCGCACGTACCCGATGCCACCGGCGGGTCGGCCGACTGGACGACCCAGATAGTGGAGACAGAGCACGGGCCGATGCTCGCGCTTCGCGCGTCGAGCGTCGAGGCTGGGACGTACGTCTTTGGCGCGAACACGCAGTTAGAACCGGGCCGCATCCACACGGCAGACCCCTGGGTGTCCGATTTCGTCCTCACACCTGCGAACGCCGTGACCCAGGTCGAGTGTCCGTCGTGGACCGACGAGACAGAACGGTGTTACACGTACGGGAGTCACCTCTACGCAGACGCTACCGCGTCCACCCGCGGAAGCGTGTCCGTATCGGTCTCTCTCCACGGACAGACCGACTGGGGGTTCTTCTTGGCCAACGGGTGGAACTGGTTCGACCAGCGGATGTCTGCTACGTTCGACGGGACGACAAACGGATGGTTCGAGACCGAGGGAACGCTCACCGGCGGTGCTGGAACGTATCCCTGAGGTCTGCGCCCTGTCGACGTCGCCACCGAGATATAAGGTAACACAGCACATATCGTGGGGTATGGTCATCCCCGGCTACGACCCAGACGACCTCGACGAACGACTCGAAGAACTGCTCTTGGACCGCGACAGAGACGAGTATTTGACCGCAGAGGAACGTCAGCGCTACGACGAGGGTGAGAGTTTGGTGGACCTCCTGTCGGCCGACGACATCCGCGACTTGCTCGGTGAAGACACGGCGACCGACGATTGACGACTGACGTGTCCTGTCAGACGGGGTCCAGTCCGTTTTCCTTGCGAAGGACGTTGATGTAGTCGCGGAACCCGGTTTCGAGGTCGTACTCGGGGTCGTATCCGAGGTCTGCTTGCGCCTTGGTCATGTCAAGTTGTTGCGTCCACGGAAGTTCACCTTCGTCGGAGACGGTGAGGTCTGCGTCAGGAATGATGTTCTTGACCGCGTCTGCGGCCGCTCGAATCGTCGCGAGTTCTCCCCGGACGTTGTACACGCGCTGTGTGAGGTCGTCGTCGGGGGTGAACGCGGCTTTTCGGAACGCCTGTGCGATGTCGCGGACGTGTTGCCAGTCGATAATCTGGTCGCCGTACTCGACGCTGAACGACTCGCCCAGTGCAGGCTTCTCGACGATGTTGGCGAGGAACGCCGACCCACCGGTCTCACGGTAGGGACCGTAGGCGACAGTCGGGCGAATGGCGACGTGCGAGACGCCGAAGTCCTCGTAGTAGACGCGTGCCTGGTGTTCGTTGTACTCTTTCGTCGCCCCGTAGAGGGTGTCGGGGTAGACGAGGTCGGACTCGGTGACGAACTCGTCGCCGTAGTTCGTTGGCGGTGCGTACACCGCTGCGGACGACGCCCACGCGACGCGTTCGACCTGGTCCGAGAGGGTGCGTGCCGCCTCGAAGACGTTGTTCGTCCCGGTGACGTTCACCTCGAGAGCGGCGCGCGGATTCGCACGTGCTGTCGTCGTCAAGAGCGCTGCGAGGTGGATGATGTGGGTCGTTCCGGTCTCTTTGACCGCTCGAATCACGTCCGTCGAGTCGGTCACGTCGCCACGGCGTATCGTCACGTCGTCGGCGATGCCGAGTTTGTTCAGGATGCGCGGGTCGGTCGAAAGGTCGTAGGCCACCACGTCGTGGCCCGCTTCTAGTAGGTCGAGTGCGACGTACGAACCGATGAATCCAGTACCACCGGTGACCATCACGGTCGATGCTGACATGCTACATAGGTCTACCACCGGGTGAGAAAAGTGTTTCCCGCGCCGACACGGGTTGCCAGCACGCGTTGTCAGCACGCGTCGGCCGTCTCGTCTTACTCGTGGAGGCCGCCGACCGACGCGTAGAACGACGACTGCAGCGTCTCGGCCATGTTCTGGTCCCGGTCGATTCGTACGTCGATGACCGTTGGGAGGCCGCTCCCCTTCGCATCGGCGAGTGCGTCACCGAGTTCGCCCGGCGTCTCGACTCGGATGCCGTTGGCACCGAACGCCTCCGCGACGCGCGTGAAGTCAGTGTCGTGGAACTCGACGCCCGAGATGTCGTCTGGCCCGTGTTGCATCTGTCTGACCATCCCAAGACTGGTGTCGTTGAGGACGACGAACGTCGGCGCGACATCGTGTTCGACGGCTGTCTCCACGCTCGTCATCGTCATGGCGAACCCGCCGTCGCCAGCGACGCCGACGACGTGTTTGTCCGTCGCGAGCGCCGCCGAGACTGCGGCGGGCGTCGCCCACCCCATCCCGCCGACGCCGCCCGACCCGTAGTAGGTCTGAACGGCGGGCACTTGCAGGTAGTTGAGGAGCCAGAACCGATTGTTCCCCGAGTCTGCGGTGACGATGGTGTCCTCGTCGACGATCCGTTCTATCTCCTTGACTGCCCGTTGCGGGAGAATCGGTGCGGCGTCTGACTCACACTCGGGCGCAGTGAACGACTCGCGGGCCGTCTGGGCCCGGTCTGCGGCCCAGTCGGTTTCGTTGCCGCCGGATGCGACCAGCTCTCGGAGCGATTCGGCGGCGTCGCCGATGAGTCCGACGTCGGCGGGGTAGACCCATCCAGCGTTCCGGGGGTCGATGTCGGCGTGGATGATGGTCTGTTCGTCGGGGCGGATGAACTCGGGTGCCTGCCAGTTGGTGTCCATCGGATTCATCCGACAGCCGACGACGAGGAGGACGTCCGCCTCGCTGACGAGTTGGTTCGCTCCTTCGTGACCGAACGACCCGATGACGCCGCCCGCGAGATGGTGTGTCTCGGGGAACGTCGATTTCCCGAGATACGACGTGACCACGGCGGCGTTGTACGCTTCGGCAGTCTCCTGTAGTTCGTCGTAGGCTCCGGACGCGTGGACGCCGTTTCCGGCGACGATGACCGGCCGCACAGCACCTTCGAGTGCCTCGACTGCAGCAGCCACGTCCTGTGGTGTCGGTGCCGCTTTCCACGTTCGCGTTTGCGTCTCCTCGTCCCACACAGGGGGGAGTACGTCGTCGGAGTAGTCACGGGTGATGGCGTCGCCGTCGAGGATGACTGCCGTCGGGCCAGGCCGTCCGGCGACGGCGTGCTTGAACGCGAGTTGGACGCTCCGAATCGTCTCTGTCGGCGTCCGCGGGAACCAGTGTTCCTTGGTGACGGCGTCGAGTATCTTCGGGAGTTCGAGTCCTCCATAGTCGCCGCGAGATTGTTGATACGGCGCTATCGTCGAGTAATTTCCGCGTTCCGACGCTTCGGTAATCGCGACCATCGGTGACGAGGCGAGACGGGCTTCCATCTGTCCGATGAGACCCAGACTTCCCACCCACGGCCCCTGGCCGGCGAGCACGCCCGGTTCGCCGGTCAATCGCCCGTGCATCTCCGCCATGACGCTCGCTTCCCGTTCGTCGCGTGGCCGGACGAGTTCGATAGTCGACTCGGGGAGGTCGTCGAACAGTTCGATGACGCGACCGCCGGGGTAGCCGAAGATGCGCTCTACACCGAGACGCTCCAGACTCTCGACGAGTCGTTCGCTGGTGTCCATCGCTCCGTCACGTCCTGTCGAGTTGCACCGTCTCATCGACGTAGAGGGTCGGTCCCTGCTCCATGTCGATGAACTGTGCGGCGTCGGCGTTGACGCGTTCACCGGTTTCCGAACTGAACGCTGTCTTCAACGCGTCCATGTCTTCGAAGTAGAGTTCGACGATGCCGTCGTACGACGACCGCTCCGGGTCCGTCGGGAGACTCGTCGAATATTTCTGGAGACCGGGCAGTTCTTTGGCGATGTCGGCGTGTTCTCCGGTCCACCGCTCGACGAACTCCTCGTGAGAGTAGTCCGGTTTCCTAACGACTAGATTCACCAATTTAATCATGCACGTCTGCTATCCCACGGGGGAGTACTTTGCTCTATCGCCGGCGCAAGCATTCGAATAATCTGAACACGTGTTCGATTAGTTCGAACAAATTTATGGGTACTGAGAACAGACGACACACGATGACCGACGAACAACGCCGCCCAGTAAAGACGGCGACGACGTCTTTCGCAATCCTCGAACGGCTGAAGGAACGTGGTCCGCTGGGACCGACGAAACTCGCCTCCGAACTCGGGTTAGCGAAGAGTACGGTTCACAGACACCTGAAGACGCTCGAACAGGAAGGGTTCGCCGTCCCGGACGACGGTGGATACAGGGTCGGTCTTCGAACGCTCGACCTGGGAATTTACGCCCGGAACCAACACCAACTCTACGAGGTTTCGCGCCCCAAAGTCGACGAACTCGCCGAAGAGACGGGCGAAAAGGTGTGGTGCGTCACGGAAGAACAGGGACGCGGATTCCACCTGTACGGCGCTGCCGGGAAAAACTCGGTTCGGACTCCTGCCCGAGAGGGGACGATTTCCTACCTGCATCAACTCGCCGCAGGGAAGGCCATCCTCTCGGAGTTGCCAGACGAACGCGTTATGGACATTATCGACCAGCACGGACTGCCGGCAAAGACGGCACAGACGATAACGGAGCCGGAGGAACTCCTCGGAGAGTTGCGCACAGTTCGCGAGCGCGGGTTCGCACTCAACCGTGAGGAAATCGTCCCCAAACTCCACGCTGTCGGTGTCGCTGTCACTGACCAGGACGGATACCCGGTCGGCGCAATCAGCATCTCTGGGCCGTCTAACCGCCTCAAAGGAGAGCGACTGACCGTCGACCTGGCGAACCTTCTGCTCGGCGCGGCCAACGAAGTCGAAATCAATCTCAACTTCTCCTGAGCGACTCGGCGTGCTGGGCCTGCTCGCTAACTGGGCCTCATCCGGTCTGATTCACGTTCTCGAACGCTTGTTCGAATAACTCGAACCCACTACGCTCGTGGTTCCCCCTATATATTCAGCTATTCGTGCCCAAAACGGCTTGAAACCATTGAATTCACCAAGTACAAGGACATTTTCTCTGTTCGAATAATACGAACAGATTTTAGACAAACAATTGTGAAGAATCTCGCTGCATAGACACACCTGTCTGACAATTACGAGCCTACATATGTAATGTATACCAGCGCATCTGTCGCCACGTTCCCAGTGGCGTTACACTGGTACGCATGTAAGGAACGTTCACCTTCTCCTGACGGCGAACTCACCGCCACTGCTGCTCTGTGTACTCCGAGTAGCGATATGTGGTTCTCGACGGGCACTGCCCCTCGACCGATAGTGTCACTTGGTCGAACTGTCGTTCTATTAGTGCGTACCAGTGTTCTGTTGTTACGTACTCTCGTTCGAATATACGGAACATAATTACTGTACTCCACTCGCTCGTCACCGGCAAAATGCTCACACTGAGCAGGAAGTAGCGTACTATTCCGGAAAAACGCATCTAATTTCCAGAATATTTGTGCGATGAGAGACGCTCGTTCCGTTCGACCCCGGTTCGAAAGCGTTCGAACTGCTCGAACGCTACCGTTCGTGCCACTCCGGCTCTCGGTCCTCGAAGAACGCGTCGATTCCCTCGTTCTTGTCGGGGCCTCCGAAGAGCTGTGCGAAGAGTTCTGCTTCGTACTCGATTCCCTGTTCGAGGTCCATTCGGGACGCTGCTTTGACCGCCTTCTTGGCGAATTCGAGTGCCACAGGGCTCTTCGTCGCCATCATCTCTGCGAGTTCGTACACTCGGTCGTCGAACTCGTCGTCACCGTACACTTCGTCTACGAGGCCGATGTCTGCCGCCTCGTCAGCGGAGATGAGTTCGCCCGTGAGGATGAGTCGCATCGCGTTCCCCTCTCCGACGAGTCGTGGGAGACGCTGTGTCCCGCCGCCGCCGGGCATGATACCGAGATTTATCTCCGGTTGGCCAATCTTCGCTCGCTCGTGTGCGATTCGCACGTCACACGCCTGTATCAGTTCGCACCCGCCGCCGAGGGCGTGACCGTTGATACGCGCGATGACGGGTTGCCGCAGGTCGTCTACGTACTCGTACACGCGTGGGCGCTTGCTCGCTTCACGCTGTTCGAGCATGTCTCGTTCGCGCAGTTCCGTCACGTCAGCGCCAGCGACGAACGCTTTCGCCTCGTCCGAACCGGTGAGGACGACGACGCGCACGGGACTGTCTTCGATCGCGTCGAGGACGCGCTTGAGTTCGGCACGGAGGGTCGCGTTGAGCGCGTTTCGCGCATCCGGTCGGTTCAGGGTGACCGTCGCGACACCTTCGACTCTGTCGTCGACGGCGACGTCCACCGTCTCACACTCCGAAGCGATGGATTCGACGTCGTTCATCGGCTCATCACGTCCTCGCTCACGCCGACTATCTCACCGTCTTCCCAGACGTAGAACCCTTCGCCAGCTTTCTTGCCGAGCTTCCCGGCGCGGACCTTCCGCTTGAGAATCTGCGGCGGGCGGAACCGTTCTCCGAGTTCTTCTCGGAGGTACTCCAGAATCCCGAGTCGAACGTCGAGTCCGACAACGTCACCGAGTTCGATTGGTCCCATCGGGTGATTGTAGCCGAGTTCCATCGAGGCGTCGATGTCTCGTGGAGAAGCGACGCCCTCTTGAACCATCCGCATGGCCTCGACGCCCAGTGCGACGCCGAGACGCGACGACGCGAATCCGGGTGAGTCACCGACTTCGATTGCGGTCTTGTCGATGCCATCGACGTACGCTGTCGCGAACGACAGCGTCTCTGCGTCGGTCTGTTCTGCGACGACGACTTCGACCAGTCCCATGATGTGAACGGGGTTGAAGAAGTGGAGACCGATACCCCGTCCGGGGTCGTCGAGGGCGCTCATTATCTCTGTCACGGACAGCGATGAGGTGTTCGAAGCGATGACCGTCTCGTCACCGACGAGTGACTCTACCTCGCTGACGGTGTCTTGCTTGAGACCCATATCTTCGGGAACCGCCTCGACGACGAGGTCAGCGTCGACGACGGCCGCCGAGAGCGACGTCGTGCCAGTGATTCGGTCGAGCGTCGCCTCCATTTCTGCCGGCGTCACCTTGTCTCGGTCGACACCTCCTTGCAAGTTTCGCTCGATTGCGTCGAGCCCGTTCTGGACGTATTCGTCTTCGATATCCCGCATCGTCACCTCGTGGCCGGCCATGGCGGATACCTGGGCGATTCCGTGCCCCATCGTTCCCGCGCCGAGTACACTAACGTGCATTATCACAACTGGACTCGGGAACCATCATAACCGTTTGCCTCAGTTCTGACGAAGGTTCAAGACAGATGGTGCCACACACCTCTGTATGAGCGGTTCCAACGAGCGAGCAGTCGTCGTCGACGCAGTGCGAACGCCGCAAGCGAAGAAAGATGGCGGCTTTGCGGACGTCTATCCGGAAGATTTGGTCGTCTCGGTTCTCGACGCTCTCGTCGAACGAACCGGTGTCTCCCCCGAAGAGTGGGTCGATTTCCGACTCGGGTGTGCGAACCAGGAAGTCGAACAGGGACGGAATCTCGCGCGCCAGTCACTGCTGGCCGGTGGATTCTCAGAGGATGTTCCGGGGGCGACGCTATCTCGGCTCTGCGGGTCCTCACTGACGACGCTCAACGATGCTGCACGGGCAGTCGAATCTGGCGATGGCGACGTCTATCCCATCGCTGGCGTCGAACACATGTCCCGTGTTCCGTTCTCCGATTGGCTTCACCCTGCGTTGAAATCGCGATACGGCGATGAGTCGTCTCTCTCGATGGGGATGACTGCGGAGACGGTTGCGCGTCGATACGACATCTCCCGCCAAGACCAGGACGCGTTTGCACTCCGGTCTCACGAGCGAGCAATCATTGCACGTGACGCAGGCAGATTCGATGCTGAAATCGTCACCGTCGAGACGCCCGATGGCGTGGTCGAACAGGACGAAGGACCACGCGAAGACACGTCGATGGAGGTTCTCGGATCGCTCCCCACGGTGTTCGCCGACGACGATGCAGCGTCTGTCACCCCCGGGAACGCCTCTCCGCTGACCGACGGCGCAGCGGGCGCACTCGTGACGGCAGAGTCGTACGCCGACGCTAACGACCTACCAGTGCTCGGGCGTGTCGTCTCGCGTGCTGTCGTTGGCGTCGATCCGGAGGTCATGGGCATCGCCCCGGTTCCTGCGACGCGCCTCGCACTCGACAAGGCCGGGTTGACGCTCGACGACATGGACCTCGTCGAACTCAACGAGGCGTTCGCCTCACAGAGTCTCTACTGTACGCAGGAACTCGGTATCGACGACGAGAAGGTGAACGCCAACGGAGGGGCAATCGCCCTCGGCCACCCACTCGGGTGTTCGGGCGCGCGCATCGCGACCACGCTCCTCCACGAACTCGACAGACGTGAGGGCCGGTACGGTCTCGCGACGATGTGCGTCGGATTCGGACAGGGCGTCGCCACGGTGTTCGAGCGACCCGAGAAACAGTAAGAAATCGAAGCCTACCGGTCTGCTGCCGTCGGAACCACTTTGAACCCGTAGCGAACGACGCCTTCCTGTTCGTAGATGCGGCGGGGAACCGCCCGGACACGTGCGCCGATTTCGGGTGTTCCGACGGGTGACTCGACCACTTGCGCGGGCACGCTCACCGATTCCTCGCCGTCTGGCCCGTCGAACGCGACGACTGCCACGGCGAACGACCCCGAGCGCTGTTGTTGTTCGACGAACTCGGGTGGGGCACCGCCTTGTCCGATTCGCGTCGCTGCCTCGACGGTGCCGTCACCCGAGAGGGTGGTGTCGTCGTAGCCGTCGAGCGACCCACACTGGACACACGCACCCTCAGGGGGGAACGCGAGCGCACCACAGTCGCGGCAGCGTCCAGCGACGAGTCTGTGGCGTTGCGGAATGGTCTGTCGCCACGTCGGGACGCTCACGTACGCACCACCGCCTTCGGGTTCTTCGCCGGTGATGGTCCCGCGCCGGCGAAGTGCTTCGGCGTAGGAGAGTTCGGTGTCACCGTCGAGAACGACACGAGTTGGCACCGCGGTGTCTGTAGACAGTGCGACCGCCGTCGCACCTGCCCCACCGCCGTAGCCGACGAGGAGGACCGACGTTGCACCGTCTTCGAGTGCCGATGCGAGTCCGAGAAATGGCCCTGCGGCACCGGTGTCTCCGGTTTGCGAAACGACGGTCCCTGCTGCGATTTGCCCTGTCGAGACGCCGAGGGCACGCGCAGCGCGGTACGAGAGTTTCCCATCCGGCGACGTGAGTGCAACTGCATCGACGTCGGAGAGTTCTGCGTCGAGGGCTTCGACGGCACCCGCGAGTACCGACGTGTATGCATCGCGTTCGTACTGTGTGATGCCGATAGACTCCGTCTCGGCGGAATCGCGTCGGCGGAACCGGGTCCCGGGGTAGGCGTCTCCGTACTCACCTGTGGCATCGATGGTGAGAGGGCCGTCCTCAGAGAGAACGAGTGCAGCAGCGCCCGCCCCTGCTCCTGCCCCTTCGTCGCTTTCGGGACTCCCTTCAGGGCTATCCGCGACCACGACGAGTGCGGGTCCGGGAACGTCGAGCGTCGCTGCGAGTGCGACAGCACCCGCCCGCGTTCCACCGCCGTATTGTCGTGTTATCGTCGTCGAGGAGAGACCGAGCAGTGACGCGAGGCGGGCCGTCGCCTCTTCTTCGTCGTTCGGTGGCGTCGTCGTCGCGAACGCCAGATGTTCGACGTCGTCAGGGTCGACGTCGGCAGCGGTGAGGGCTCGCCACCCTGCTTCCGTAGCCATCGTGAGTGTGTCTTCGTCCGCGTCGGGAATGGCCATGCGTTCGACGCCCGCAGCACCGCCCTTGCCCCACGCCTCGCGGTACGCGTCTGCGGGGAGGTACAGTCGGGGCACGTACGCACCGACACCCGCGATACCGTTCATAGCACCCCTCCTTCGAAGACGTGAACGACGGCAGCACCGCCCGACCCACCCACGTTGTGCGTCAGGCCGACCGTCGCGCCCGACACCTGTCGGTCGTCGGCGTGGCCCGTAAGTTGCTTGAACGCCTCAACGACCTGTCCGGCACCGGTCGCACCGATTGGGTGTCCCTTCGATTTGAGGCCACCCGAGGGGTTGACGGGTAAGTCGCCGTCTAACTCGGTCACGCCGTCGTCGACGAGTTTGGCTGCACCGCCCCGTTCACAGAACCCGAGGTCTTCGTACGCGAGGAGTTCTGCGATTGCAAAACAGTCGTGGACCTCGGCGAAATCGATGTCGTCTGGTCCGAGTTCCGCCATCTCGTAGGCTGCCTCTGCCGCCCGCGCAGAAGATTCCACAGAGGTGTAACTGTCGCGCTGGAAGAGACCGACGCGTTCAGACGCGGCACCGACGCCCGCGACGCGAATCGCATCGTCACAGGTACTCGCCACGTCTTCGCTCGCGACGATGACCGCTGCGGCACCGTCGGAGGTCGGACAACAGTGATAGAGGTTCAGCGGGTCGGCGACGACGGGCGCGTTCTGTGCGTCTTCGAGCGAACATTCGAACCCGAGGTGTGCCTTCGGATTCTTCGCGCCGTTCGAGTGATTCTTGACGGCGACTTTGGAGAAATGGTCCGGTGACGCGTCGTACGCATCGAGATACGCAGACGCCATCTGCGCGTAGACGCCGGAGAACGTCGTTCCGGTGAGCCGCTCCCATTCCGTCTCGCCACTCACACCCAGCCAGTACTTCGCCACGTCGCCGCTCATGTCGGTCATGACCTCGTAGCCGCCGGCGAGGGCAACGTCGGCCATGCCGCTCTTGACTGCCTGGACGGCCTGTCTGACCGCATACCCACTCGCGGCACAGGCGTTTTCGAGCCGCGAACAGGGGATGCCGTGGATTCCGACGTGTTCGGTGACTGCTGGTCCAGAGAGCCCGAGTTGTCGCCCGCCGACGCCGAGTGACCCAACGACTGCCTCGTCGATGTCGGTTGGGTCGACCCCTCGTGCGCTGTCCATCGCCTCCTCGTAGGCCGTCGCGAACAGCGACCGGTAACTTTCGTCTGGGAACGCGCCATAGGCTGACTGGCCCGCACCGACGATGTACGCATCTCGCATGATAGTCGCTTGCATGTCCCCTGCGAAATAAGTTCGCTTCCGAGTGGCGTGGTAGATGACCGCATCATTTTTATCATATTCTATCATCGGGTTCGATTGTACATGGTATTCGATAGCATGGAGACTGCCTCACGGGACGAACTGCGTGAGGTCCAAGACGAGCGGGTACGGGAGATGGTGGAAATTGCGTACGAGAACGTCGACTACTACCGTGAGCTGTTCGACGACGAGGGGCTCACCCCCGACGACATCCAGAGCGTCGATGACCTCTCGAAACTGCCGTTCACGACGAAAGAGGACTTCCGCGACAACTACCCGACCGGGATGTTCGCCGTCGAGATGGAAGACGTGATTCGTATCCACGCCTCCTCCGGAACGACTGGGAAACCGAAAATCGTCGGCTACACTCGCGACGACCTCGACGTGTGGAGTAAGGCAGTCGCTCGCTGTCTCGTCGCCGCCGGTGTGGGGCCGGACGACATCGTCCAGAACGCCTACGGATACGGTCTCTTCACTGGGGGTCTCGGCCTCCACCAGGGCGTCGAGGAACTCGGGGCGACGGTCATCCCGATTGGTGGCGGCAACACCCAGCGCCAGGTCGAGATGCTCGCCGACCTTGGCAGCGACGTCATCTCGTGTACGCCATCGTACGCGCTCTACCTCGCAGAAGTCGCCGAAGACATGGGGTACGACATTCGTGACCTCCCTCTGCGCGTCGTCATCTTCGGTGCCGAACCGTGTACGGAACCGATGCGCAATGAAATCGAAGAACGGCTCGGCGTCACTGGCGTGGACATCTACGGCCTCTCCGAAATCGTCGGCCCCGGCGTCTCCATCGAGTGCGAACAACAGGAGGGACTCCACATCTGGGAAGATTACTTCTATCCCGAACTTATCGACCCAAACACCGGTGACCCAGTTGAACCGGGACAGGAGGGCGAACTCGTGTTGACGACGCTGTCGAAACAGGCGCTTCCAGTGCTTCGGTACCGCACTGGTGACCTGACGACGCTGAACTACGAGACGTGCGACTGCGGTCGCACCGCTGTCCGAATGGACAACATCACTGGACGGTCGGACGACCTCATCATCGTTCGCGGAGTGAACTTCTACCCGAGCGAAGTCGAGTCGGTCGTCCTCGAGTTCGACGAAGTCGCACCGCACTACCGCATCGACATCAGTCGCGAGAACAACCTCGATAAGTTGAAAGTGACCGTGGAAGTCGTCGACGAGTTCGACGGGCGTATCAGCGACCTGAAGAGTCGAATCACCAGCCGTCTCTCGAACGTGCTCTCCTTTACGCCCGACGAACTGAACCTCGTCGAGTACGGGAACATCGCACGGACGGAAGTCGGCAAGGTCCAGCGTGTCTACGACCACCGCGGGCAGTAACCCTCGTCTCGTTCTCCTGTCTCGGTCGCAGTCGAATTCGGTCGTTCGACTGTCGTCGAGTTTGCTGGTTCGTATGCGGGCGTTCCCGTCGCCCCGTCAGCGGCCGGGTTTGTACACTCGACCGCGGAACGTGGCGATTCGCTCACCGGCGTCGTCGGAGACCACCACTTCGTACTCGGCGGTTCGCCCACCGAGGTGTGTCTCTTCGGCGACGGCGCGAATGGTGTCTCCCACGTCGGCCGCGGCGAGATACGAGATGTTGGTCTCCAGTGCGAACGCGGCGTCACCGTGACTGTTGGACGCCGCCGCGAACGCCGCGTCGGCCAACGAATAGACTGCTCCGCCGTGTGGCGTCCCGTGGAAGTTGAGGTGGTTTTCATCGATGGTCAGCGTCGTCTCGGCGTACCCCTCGTCGAGTTCGGCGAGTTCGATACCGACGCGGCCACAGAACGGGTCGTTCGACGCACGGTCACGTATCTCTGCGTGGTCGTCTCCTGCTGGCATGTGAACACACTCACCGTCACCAGTCAAGTAGGCATCGACTGTCAGAAACAATAACTATGTAAAATACTTTATCCAATGGGAGAGACGGTTGGATATGGCATACAGTTACGAGCCGCACTACTTCGAGGACTTCGTGGAGGGCAAAGAGTTCGAGAGCGTCGGTCGGACCGTCACCGAGGCAGATTTCATGATGCACTCGGCGTTGTCGGGCGACTGGACGGAACTCCATACCAACAGCGAGTACGCCGAAGACACGCAGTTCGGCCAGCGTATCGCCCACGGGCCGATGACGTTCGTTCAATCGACCGGGTTCGTCTACCGGTCGGGTATCGTCGAACGCACGGCCATCGCCTTCCTCGGCATGAACTACATGGACCTCCCCAACCCTGTCTTCATCGGCGACACGCTCTCACAGACGATGGTCGTCACCGAGCAGAAAGACCTCAGCAGTCGTGACGACGCTGGACTCGTCGTCATCGACGTCACCATGACCAAACAGGACGGAACCGTCGTCCTCGAAGGCGACATGAAGTTCCTCATCAAGACGAAAGCCGGCGAAGAGTAAGCGGTTCACCGAGTTTTCAGCGATTCGCCACGCACGTAGAGTGCGTCGGCGTCCCCCTTCTCGTCGTAGTCGTCGTGATACTCCATCAGTTGGAACAGCGCGCCGGTCGGATTTCGTGGTGAGACGAACGCTTCAGTCCACCCGTCTTCGACAGCATATCCGACGACGCGTTCTCCCGCCCCCTCGAGTGCCGTGATGGCCGCGTCGATGTCGACGACTTCGAGTGTGACGTGGTGGAGCCCAGGCCCGTGGTCGTCGAGGTACGACGTGAGGAACGATTCGCCTTCGACCGGCGCGATGAGTTCGAGGCGCGAGGCGTCGCCGAGGCTGTACGTCGCCCACTCGAAGGTTCCGTCCGTGACAGTCTCTCGGTGGACACACGCACACCCAAGTGCGAGCAGCGTCGCTTCCGCGTCGTCGATGTCGGTCACTGCGATTCCCACGTGGTCGACGCGGGCGGGTGGCATCTCCGTCTCGGTTCGGTTCGTCGCCATGCAACACCATCACCGGTCCGAACTATTAAGAGTCGAGGTAGAGACTCACTGGCATGGAAATCGGGACCGGCCTGTTCACGTGTCAGCGGCGGCCAGACGACGACCGACCGATGTCGGAACTGTACGAGGAGATGTTGACACTCGGGCGGGCAATCGACGACGCGGGACTCGCGAGCGCATGGGTGTCTGAACATCACTTCATGGAAGATGGCTACCTCTCTGGGACGATGCCGGCGCTCGGTGCACTCGCCGCAGTGACGGAGAACGTCGAAATCGGGACGTGTATCGCACTCGCACCGCTGTACGACCCAATCCGACTCGCAGAAGACACCGCGACCGTGGACCTCCTCTCTGGCGGCCGGACGACGCTCGGACTCGCCATTGGGTCGAACCCGCGCGAGTTCGACGCGTTCGACGTCCCGCGTGACGAGCGCGTCGAACGACTCGGTGATACGGTCGAACTCCTCCGCGATGCGTGGTCTGCGGGGCCCGTCACACACGAGTCGCCGTTCCACGAGGGAGCGTCGGGCGTCGATATCACGCCGAAACCGTCCCGAGACGTTCCGATTATGCTCGGCGGGGCAGCCAAACCCGCAGTGCGTCGGGCGGCTCGAACTGCAGACGCGTGGTGTGCCCCCTCGTCGCTCTCGATTGGCGGGCTGAAGAAACGCGTCGACGACATCAGGAGCGTCCGCGAGAACGAAGGACTCGACGGGGAGTTCACCATCTACGTCTTGCAACACGGGTTCGTCGCCGACTCCAAATCGGAGGCGTGGGACGCGATGAAAGACGGATATCTCTACATCCAACGTCGGTACGCGGAGATTTTCTCCGGGGAAGCGGTGACGGAACTCTCCGACGAGCGGCGAGCGGAACTCAAAGCGCAGGCGATATTCGGCACACCAGAACAGGTCATCGACGAACTCGAACAGTACCGTGATGCACTGGGTGACGACATCCACTTCATCCTCCGGACGTACCACCCCGGTATCGGTACCGACCGGATGGTCGAGTGCATCGAGCGACTCGGAACGGATGTCATTCCGCACTTCTCCTGACAGATACCCACTGAACCCGCGTATTCTTGTTTGCACGCTAACGCAAACATTTAAACGTGAAGGTTATCATGTTACTCATGAACATACACCATGAAGAGAGAGGATTATTCTTCGAACGATGGCTACGGCCCTCGTTCGTCCAGACGGAGGTTCGTACAAGCGGCCGGGTTGGCAGGGGTTGCTGGACTAACCGGGGCAGCGGGGTGTCTCGGTGGTGGCGGTGGCGGTGGGACGAACGCGATCACCTACGGGGTGATCAGTCCGATGACTGGGCCGTACGGTGGGTTGGCAGTCGGGCAGCGAAACGGGGCAGAACTCGCTATCAAGCACGTCAACGAAAACGATGACCTCGACGTCGAGATTACCGGCGTCTACGAGGACACCGAAGCCGACCCGTCGACTGGGCGACGGAAGGCGCAGTCTGTCGTCGAACAGGACGGCGCGTCGTATCTCATGGGTGCAATTTCGTCGAGTGTCGCTCTCGCACTCAACGAATTCGCGAAGGAACAGGAGATTATCTACAACCCCGGTGGCGCGGCCGTTCCTATCACTGGGTCGAACTGTAACGAGTGGGTGTTCCGCGCGGAGACCAACACCGCTCAGATGGCCGAGGCAGTCTCCGACTACACCGCAGAGAACCTCGGAACGAAAGTGTGGTTCCACATCGCTGACTACGCGTACGGTGAATCGGTGATGTCCCGCGTCGAAAAGCGGATGAATGACGGACACGACATCGAAGTCGTCGGCCGAAGTCGTTCACAACTGGGGTCGACCAACTTCAACTCCTACATCAGCCAGATAGCCAACTCCGACGCCGAAGTCGCCGTCCTCGGGATGACGGGTGGTGACCTCATCAACTTCGTCAAGCAGGCGGCGAGTCAGGGGCTCAAAGAGGACGTGAACCTCATGTCTCCGACGATGACGTTCTCTGTCGTTCGTGGTGCACTCGGTGAGGCGGCCTATGGAACCTACGGGGGCGTTCGATACCTCCCGACGCTCGAAACGGGTGACAACCAGTCGTTCGTCGAAGCATACCGGAGTGAGTACGACGCCGACCCGGACAACTTCGCCCGTGCTGCGTACATGTCGATTCGGATGACTGCTCGCGGTATCGCGGAAGCAGATTCGACCGACCCTGCGGAAGTCAAAGACGTCCTCCCCGGACTCGAGATGGACACCATCCTCGGCCCGAACCAGTTCCGCGACTGCGACCACCAGGCCATGAACCCGGTGTGGCCGGGTGAACTCGTCGCTCCGGACAGCGGCAGCGGACCGGCAGCGGTCCAACTCGGTGAGATGATAGACGGCGTCGACGCCTTGCCAGACTGCGGCGAACTCGGCTGCACCCTCTAGCATGTCGGTCGCCAGTGCTGTCGCAGAGCAGGTCCTCAACGGCCTCGTCGTCGGGATGGTCTACGTCCTCCTCGCGGCGGGGCTGTCCATCATCTTCGGCGTGATGGACGTCATCAACTTCGCCCACGGCGAACTGTTCGCACTCGGTGCGTACTTCGCGTTCGCCATCGCCGGGCCACTCGGTGGTGCCGGCTTCTGGGTCGCTCTCGTCGTCGCGCCACTCCTCGTGGGTGTCGTCGGCATGGGTATCGAGCGACTCACAGTGAAACGGCTCTACGGTCGCGACCCACTGTATCACATCTTGTTGACCTTCGGGCTCGTCCTCATCATCAACGACCTCATCACGTCGGTGTGGGGCAAGTCTGCACAGCCGTTCCCCATCCCGGCAATTCTCGACCAGCCTGTCGCGCTGTTCGGCTTCAACTACTCGCTGTACAACTACGGTATCATCGTCTTCGGGTCGGTGCTCGCCCTCGCGACGTGGCTCCTCCTCAACCGTACCCGCTTCGGGATGATCATCCGTGCCGGGTCGGAAGACCGAGAGATGGTCCGCAACCTCGGTATCAACATCGACCGATACTACACGCTGACGTTCGGGTTCGGGGCGGCACTCGCCGGCGTGGCGGGAATCGTCCTCGGCGCGTTCCAGAACGTCAGTCCCACGATGGGGTCGAGCGTCATCATCCCGGCGTTCGTCATCGTCGTCCTCGGTGGCCTCGGGTCGTTCAGAGGTGCGGTCGTCGGCGGCCTGTTCGTCGGTCTCGTGCAGACGTTCGCACGAACCTACACGCCGTTTCTCGAAGGCCTCATCGTTTTCCTCCTGATGATCGTCGTCCTGGTCGTCCGTCCCACGGGACTGTTCGGAACGAACATCGGTGCCGGTGAACACCACGACGGGGCACTCCTCCACGGCGCACGCGGCGGCGTACTCTCGTCGGAGACGCGGGCGAAACTCGGGTACGCCGCCGTCGGCGTGCTCGTCCTCGTCCCGTTCTTCGCAGAACTGACGGGTGTCACCTATTCGGTCACGCTCCTCGAAGACATCCTCATCTGGGCGCTGTTCGCGCTCAGTCTGGACCTCGTCCTCGGATACGCGGGACTCGTCTCGCTCGGCCACACCCTCTTCTACGGTGTGGGTGCGTACGCGTCGGTGCTGACGCTCATGCACCTCTCGCCGTCTGTGTTCGTGGCGCTTCTCGTCGCAGTCGTCATCTGCGCTATCATCGCGTGGAGTGTCGGCTATCTCTCGATACGAGTGTCCGGCGTCTTCTTCGCCATGATTACGCTCGCGTTCGCAGAGTTGTTCTACAACGCCGTGTTCAAGTTCGACTTCACCGGCGGGTCTGACGGCCTCTTCGGCGTGGACGTGTTTTACGGCCTCGCTGGAATCGGCATCGACCCCGGGGAGTTCGAGATCCCGCTCGGCTTCCTTACCATCGACGGTGGGATGGTCCAGTATTACTTCCTCCTCGCCGTCGTCGTCGGGTCGTACCTCCTGGCGCGTCGTCTCATCCGCGCACCCTTCGGGTCGGTCCTCCAGGCGATTCGCGAGAGTGAAGAGCGGGCCTCGTTCATCGGATACGACGTCACGGCGTACAAACGACGAGCGTTCGTCGTCTCCGGAGGCCTCGCTGGTCTCGCCGGGGGGCTGTTCGCCGCCAACAACGGGTACGTCGCGCCGTCGTTCCTCCACTGGATCAACTCCGGCGAGGTCATCGTGATGACCGTCCTCGGCGGCATGGGGACGCTCTACGGCCCGATGATCGGCGCGGGCGTCTTCGTCGCCGCAGAGGACATCCTCTCGTCGTACATCGACCAGTGGCAGCTCGTTATCGGCGTGTTGTTCGTCCTGTTCGTCATCTTCGTCCCCCGAGGCCTCGTGTCGCTCCCACAAACGATTGCCGAACACCCGATGTTCGAATCTGCGGTTCGTGACCGTACCAACGTACAAGACGCGGAGGTAGAACGCCATGACTGACTCCATCCTCAAGACGCAGAACCTCACGAAAGAGTTCGGAAAACTCGTCGCCGTCGACGACGTCAACCTCGACATCGAACGCGGTGAGTTCCGCAGTCTCATCGGCCCGAACGGGGCTGGCAAGACGACGACGTTCAACCTGCTGACAGGAGCGCTTCGACCGACACACGGGACGGTGACGTTCAACGGTGAAGACGTCTCGTCGCTCCCGCCACACCAGCGTGTCCGACGTGGCCTCGGCCGCTCGTTCCAGATTACGAACGTCTTCTCGGGGTTGACCGTCCGTGAGAACGTTCGCCTCGCTGCACAGGCCGCACGGCACGAGGGGTTCACCCCCGTCGAGGAGTACCTCGAACGAAAAGACGCGTTCGACGACGTGAACGAACACACCGACACCGTCCTCGAACGGTCCGGACTCCTCGGCAGGGGCGACGAACTGGCAGACGTCCTCGCGTACGGTGACAAACGTCGTCTCGAAATCGCAATCGTCCTCGCGACGGACCCGGAGATGGTGCTCCTCGACGAACCGACTGCCGGCATGAGTGCCGAAGAGACGCGGGCGACGATGGACCTCATCGACGAGGTGCTCTCCGACCGGACGTTGCTCCTCATCGAACACGACATCGACCTCGTGATGCGCGTCTCCGACCGTATCACCGTCCTCCACAGAGGTGAGGTCCTCTCCGAGGGGACGCCCGAGGCAGTCTCTGAGGACCCCGAGGTCCGCGAGGCGTACTTCGGAGGTGTCGAAGCGTGAGCGACGACGCGCTCCTGTCGGTCCGTGACCTCGTCTCGGGGTACGGGTCGACGCGCGTTCTTCAGGGAATTACCCTCGACGTCGAGCGCGGGTCCGTCGTGACGCTCATCGGGCGCAACGGCGTCGGGAAGACGACCACGCTCCGTACCATTCTCGGCAGCGTCGAACCGACGAGCGGCTCGATCTCGTTCGGAGGGGAAGACATCACTCACCTCTCGCCGGAGAAGACTGCTCGTGAAGGTATCTCCCTCGTCCCCGAAGAACGGCGCGTCTTCCCGGGACTGACCGTCCGCGAGAACGTCGAAATCGGTCGTATCGGTGGCCGACAGGACATCGACAAACCCGCTGTCGACGAGATAATCGACGAGTTCGAGAACCTCGCACGTCACCGCAACAGTAAGGGTGCGAACCTTTCGGGTGGCGAACAGCAGATGCTCGCTATCGCCCGGGCACTGGTCTCTGCGCCCGACCTGTTGATGCTCGACGAACCGACCGAGGGGCTCGCACCCGCTATCGTCAAACAGGTCCAGCGGAAAATCAAACAGTTGAACGACGACGACGTCACGATCCTCCTCGTCGAACAGAACGTTCAGGTGGCGCTCGACGCAGCAGATTACGTCTACATCCTCGACAAAGGTCAGGTCGTCCACGAAGGAACTGCCGACGAGGTTGCCGCCTCCGACGAGATTCTCGACCGGTACCTCGGCGTCTCTGCCGCCGAATAGCCATGTCGTGGATACTGTTTTGTGAACGTACGGAGGACAACTAAACGATGGGTGTCAGTGACGATACCGACGTGACGCGTCTTCCGAGAGCGGAGCTGCGGCGGATACAGGACGAACGAGTGCGGGAGGTCGTCAAATACGCGTACGAGAACGTGGAGTTCTACGAACGAGCGCTCGACGACGCGGGCGTCCACCCAGACGACGTGACAGGGGTCGACGACCTCACTTTGCTCCCATTTACGACGAAAGAGGACTTCCGCGACAACTACCCGACCGGGATGTTCGCCGTCGAGATGGAAGACGTGATTCGTATCCATGCGTCGTCGGGGACCACCGGCAAGCCGAAAATCGTCGGCTACACTCGTGACGACCTCGACGTATGGCGCGAGGTGATGATGCGTGGCTTCCGTGGTGCAGGGTTGACCGCTGCTGACACCCTGCAGAACGCCTACAGTTACGGGCTTTTCACTGGAGGGTTCGGGTTCCACGACGGTGCCACCGAACTGGGCATGACAGTCGTCCCTACCGGCGGTGGCAACACCCAAAGACAGGTCGAGATGCTCGCCGACCTCGGCAGCGACGCTATCTGCCTCACCCCGTCGTACGCGCTCTACCTCGCAGAAGTCGCCGAAGACATGGGGTACGACCCTGCCGACCTCCCGCTCTCGACGGTTCTCTACGGGGCTGAACCGTGCACGGAACCGATGCGAACGGAGATAGAACGGCGATTCGACGCGACAGCAGTCGAGAACTACGGCCTCTCGGAGATAATCGGGCCGGGTGTCGCAGTCGAGTGTCTGGAACAGACGGGGATGCACATCTGGGAAGACCACTTCTACCCAGAGGTAATCAACCCCGAGACAGGAAAACGGGTAGCCGAGGGCGAAGAGGGCGAACTCGTGTTGACGACACTCACGAAGCAGGCACTTCCAGTGCTTCGGTACCGTACCGGTGACCTGACGACGCTCGACTACGGGACGTGTGACTGCGGTCGGACTGTCGTCCGAATGGACTCGGTCACGGGGCGAGCAGACGACTTACTCATCGTTCGTGGGGTGAACTTCTACCCGAGCGAAGTCGAGTCGGTCGTTCTCGAATTCGAGGAGGTCGCCCCGTACTACCGAATCGACCTCCGACGCGAAGGCACGCTCGACCGCCTCGACCTGACGGTCGAACTCACGGACGACTTCGACGGGTCGCGAGCGGAACTCGAAGGCCGGATTCGGAAGCGACTCTCGAACGTCCTCTCGTTTACTCCCGATGGGGTGGAACTCGTCGCACCCGGCAGCATCGAACGTACGAAGGTCGGGAAAGTACAGCGAGTCTACGACCACCGATGATGGTCCGTCTTCGAGATTCGGTGATGACCCGTCTTCGAGATTCGATGCCGATGCACCGCTCAGTCGACCTGACGGTGCGTTGTCGGCGAAACCAACTTAACACACACCAGAGATAGACAACCATGGATATCGAGGAATTCTTCGAGAGCATGCCCTTCGCACAGTTACTCGGTGTCGAGATTACCGACGCAGAAGACGGACACGCGGCGGGATACATCGAGATGCGCGAGGACCTGTCGTGGAACGCTGACCGGGTGATGGCCCACGGCGGCGTTACGTTCACACTCGCAGATACGGTCGGCGGCGCGGCACTCGTGAGTCGCGTCGACCAGCCGGTTCCGACTATCGACATGCGAATCGACTACCTGAGTGCGGGAACGGGTGACCTCCGCGCTGAGGCGGACGTGGTCCGGCTCGGCGGCGATGTCGGAACCGTCGACGTAGACGTGTATGCGACGGAGGACGACACGCTCATCGCAACCGCCAGAGGCGTCTACAAGACTGGGTAAGTAGTCACGGAAAATCAGCGGAGACAGTTCGGTTCAGCGAAGGGCGGTAGAAGACTAGCGGGGATTACCAGAAGACAGCGGGTATTACCCGAACTTCTCGAACGGTTCTTGACAGTCGTGACAGAAGTGCATCGACCGGCAGAGCGACGGTCCTTTCGGGTGTTCGCGGTCGGTGTTGGTTCCATCACAGTACGGACACTGTGCGCCTTCCGTCTCGCCCGTCGTCGTGACGCTGGGGTCAGAGAATCGTCGCATGGTCACACACTCAGGCCGAATTCGCGGAGGTCTTCGCGGCCCTGTTCAGTCACCATCGCAGTGGTCCATGCCGGACTCCATACGAGGTTGATGAGCACGTCTTCGATGCCCTCGACTGCAGTGACGGCCTCGCGGATGTCGTCTTGCATCATACTCCGCGCTGGACACCCAGTGTACGTGAGCGTCATGTCGATTCGTGCCTCTCCTGTCTCCGGTTCGACCCCGACAGCGTAAATGAGACCCAGATCGACGATGCTGATCGGCATCTCGGGGTCTTCGACCGTGTAGAGCGCGTCCCAGACTGCTCGCTCGATACCGACTGCACCGTCGCCGGTGGCCGGGAGTTCGTCGTGGGGCGTGCCCTCGGTGTAGTCTGTGTGGGCGCAGTACTGCGCGTCGGTCGGGTCGGGGTCGAATTCACTACTCATCGTCTGGGTCCTTCATAATCTTCGCCGCCGAGTGGCGGCCGAGTTCACGGTAACTCGTCGTGAACTCGTCGAAGAGGTCGAACCAATCGTCGGTGTGCGACTGGTCACGACCGGTCTCCTCGGGCAGGTCGAAGTCCGCGTGGTGGACGTCGTACTGTTCGGGTAGTTGTGCTTCTTCGACGTGGAGGCCGACTGATTCCAGCGTCGGGACGACTTCGTCCAGCCACGCTTCGCGCATCGAGAGGAGGTTCTCGGTCCGGAGGCCGAGTTCGTCGATGCGTTCTTCCATCGCTTCGTCGGTGGGCGAAAACAGCGTCAGCGCGTACGGGAGGAGTCTGTCCACGGCGTCCTGCATCCGTGCACGCGAGTCGTCGTCTTCACAGAGGCGTTCGAGCCAACTGCGGGCGTGTTCGCGGTGGTATCGCTCTTCGGCGAGGACTTTCTCGACGCGGTCGGCCAGACGCGGGTACGACGACCCTTCGAGCGCCTTCACGCGGACGAACTCGGCTTCGTCGTAGAGGTACGACCGAACGACGAGGTCCGCCCAGTCACCCTCTTCGAAGGGGAGTTCACAGAGCGTGCTGTGACGCCATTCTGATGGGTCACGTTCCCAGATGAGGTCTGGTTCGTCGTAGCCGAAGTCTTCGAGGAGGTCGTACCACAGACGCGCGTGGCCGAGTTCGTCCTGTGCGATGTTCGCGACAGCGATGTCGGACTCGATAGTCGGGGCGCGGACCTGCCACTCAGTGTAGCGTTCTGCGATGACGAACTCGTCGTCAGCCAATCGGTAGAGGAGCGTCTCGATCGCCTCGCGCTGTTCGTCAGAGAGTTCGGATGGGCCGGGGAGTTGTTGTGCTGCTGCCATCAGTCGTCACCGTCCACGACGGCCTTTCGCTGTTGTTCGGCCTTTGCCTGTTCGTCTTCGGACGCAGCGACTTCTTCGGCCGCGGCCTCGAAGTTGTACGTCATCGCCCAGCGGTACGACTTGTCAGTCGTGCCGCCGAAGGAAACGTCCTCGGTGTCGACCTCGCCGATTTCGTCTTTCGGGACGACCCACAGACTGTTCGTGGGCATCCGTCGTGCGTGCTGTACTTCTGCGAAGAGCAACGCCATCTCCCTGTCGGGTGCGTGGACGTTGCCGCAGTGGGTGTGGTAGTCGCCTGCTTTCTTTTGTCGGAAAACTTCCCAAATCATCGAATCACTCCGTTTAGTCCGCCGCCTGCGGTGCGCCGCTGCCACCGTACAGTCGGTGTTCGTGGCTATCCATCGATTCACGGACCCAGGCGACCGCCTCCTGGGCCTTCTTCCGGGCGTCGATCTGTCCGAGACCGGGTTCGTACTCGTTCTTCGCAATCTGGAAGAACTCGTCCCAGTCGAGTTCGTCTTCAGCGACGTTGTACGTCCCGTCGTCGTTCTTCGTGATGGTCGGCGTGTCCGGAATCTCGAGTCCGTACTTCTCCGCCTTCGGGATGTAACTGTTGAGGAATGCGCGACGGAGTTCGTCGTTGGACATCTTCTTCAGACCGACTTCACTTGCGAATCCGTGGTGGGTCGATTGTTTGTCGGTCGGACCGAAGAACTGGATGATACGCGGCCACCACTTCTCGAAAGCCGCTTGCGTCATCTCCTGTTCTCGCTTCGAACCGTTCATCAGTTCGTGGAGCATCGCCTCACCGTGCTTGACGTGGAATCCCTCCTCAAAACAGACCTTGTCCATCGCATGGGCGTAGGGTTCCCACGACGTACTCTTCAGCGTCGCCTGCCGGCGCATCGCCGCACCGTCGACGAAGAAGGCAATCATCGGCGTCTCCACCCACGAGTCCATCGGGTAGTGGAAGCAGTTCAGGAACTTTCCTTGCCCGTTGGCGAGTTCGTCGAGCATCTCTTCGCGGGTCTTGATGCCGAGACTCTCGGCGGCACGGTAGAGCAACTGACCGTGGCCGAGTTCGTCCTGTACTTTCGCGGAGAACGCCAGCTTTCGTTCGAGACTCGGGGCCTGGCGGATGAACGGGCGTTCGAGGTACGCGCCCATGATTTCACTGTTCGCGTGGAACTGAATCATCCGAGTTGCGGCCTTTCGGTACTCCTCAGGCATCTCGTCTTTCGGGGAGAACTCTCGTGGTCCCGCCCGTTCTTTGACAGTTTCGAGGTCCATCGGTATACACAGAACTATCACGGTTAACCACTTACGAATTGGCCCGTCTATAGGCGGGGTTTTTATACTCTCCTTGTGTAAGAATCACAGAGATGATGTGGGAATGATAGATGAGTGTCTGGTTGCAGAGTTCCGCATCGATGGCGACGACTGTCCACTCGCCAGAGCAACGAAGCTCGTCCCGGTCACAATCGATGCGAGCCCACCACAGCTCAGAGCCGACGGCAACGTGCTCCTATACTTTTCGACACCGCCAGACGACCGTCTCCCGTCGACGCTCGATGCCGACGAGGATATCCGATATCTGCACGTCACCAGGAACGACGACGCGTACACCTATCGATGTCTCTCGAAACATCCGTGTGTGGTCCACGAACTCGTCGACGTCGGATTTCTCGTCGAATCGATGCAGTACGACGACGGAGGAGCGACGATGCGTGGTGCTGTCGTCGGAAACGACGTGCTCCGTGGTGTCATGGAGAAAGCGGGACAGACCGTCGGGATTCAACTGCAACGAGTCTATCCACTTCGAGCGGACGAAGAGTCGTCTATCGGGCGAGTCTGGAACCTGACGCCGGCACAAGAAGAGAGTCTTCACGTCGCCTACGAGATGGGCTACTTCGAACTTCCCCGGACGATTACGGCCGTCGACGTCGCCGAGGAACTCGACATCAGCAAGTCTGCGTTTCTCGAACGTCTCCGTCGGGCACAACAATCGCTGTTCGGGACGCTCTACGGGTAAGTGTCACCCCCGGCCGACGGCGAGGCTATTTATCTCGGCTCCGTGTAGCGAACGTATGCGAATCGAAGACGAAAATGGGGTCAGGACTGTCGCGTTCGACCGTCCCGAGGTGAAGAACGCCTTCACTGCCGACGTCGCTCGGGAACTCTCTGCTGCGCTGGAAGCGGTCACGGCCGAATCTCACGATGCAGTCGTTCTGACTGGAGACGGCGACGCCTTCAGTGCAGGCGGTGATATCGACGCGATGGCCGAACGAGACGAAACAGCACGTGAAGCGTATCAACGCGTCCGTGGCACGCTCGGCCGGGTCGCGGAGGCGATTCTCACCGCTCCCGTCCCCGTCGTCGCGCGCGTCAACGGTGACGCTGTTGGTGCCGGAATGTCCGTCGTCGCCGCCTGTGACTTCGCATACGCTACCACCGACGCGCGATTCGCAGCGTCGTTCATCAACGTCGGGCTAGTCCCCGACGCCGGTGCGACGGTGACGCTTCCCGAACTGGTCGGCCTCCGGGCAGCGAAAGAGTTGGCGTTCACCGGGAAACTCATCTCGGCCGAACGTGCCGCCGAACTCGGACTCGTCAACGATGTCGTCGAAGCGGACGAACTCGACACCGTCGTCGACGAGATGGTGGAGACGCTCACTTCCCGGCCTACAGAGACGCTCGCGCTGGCGAAAGAAGCGATTCACGCCAACCTCGGACGCCCGTGGCGAGACGGACTCGAACGTGAAGCGCAAGCGCAGACACTCGCGTACGACACTGCCGCCCACGAAGAAGGAGTCTCGGCATTCTTGGAGAAGCGCCGACCGAACTTCGACTGATAGGGGTTATCGTAGCCAGCTGGAGGTCTGGTGTCAATCAGTTGACCGCGGTATTCGATTCAGACGACCTCGAATCTACGAACAGCTACGATAAGCCCTATGACTCAGTCCAGTCCGAGGAAGCGTTCAGCATTCTCCCAGAGAATCTTCCGCTTAACTTCGTCAGGGGCGTCGAAGTGGTCGTCGAACGATTCGAACCACCGTTCCGGACGAATCATCGGGTAGTCGGTGCCGAACATCACTTTGTCTTGCAACACCGTCTTGGCGTAGTGGAGTACCTGGTCGTCAATGTACTTCGGGAGCCATCCCGAGAAATCCATGTAGACGTTCCCTTTCTGCTGGCAGATGGCGAGTTGTTCTTTCTCCCACGGGAATGCCGGGTGTGCGATGAGGATTTTCAGGTCGGGATGTTCCGCGGCCACGTCGTCGATGAGCATCGGGTTTCCGTACTTGATTTTCAGCCCCCGACCACCGGGTGACCCGGCACCGAGCGTCGAGTTGCCACCGTGGAAGATGACGGGGACGCCGAGGGCTTCGATGGTGTCGAAGAGGTCGGTGTGAACGTCGTCGCTCGGGTCGAATCCCTGTGCAATTTGTTGGAATTTGAAGCCCGAGAGACCAAGGTCGTCGACACACCGAACCGCCTCCTCGACGCAGTCGTCTTTCAGTGGGTCGACACTTCCGAATCCGATGAAGAACTCTGGGTGCTCGTCGCGAACTTCTGCCACGTAGTCGTTCGGAACAGGCGGGTTTCCGGTGTTCGTTTCGGCGTCCCATCCAAGAAGGATGGCTTTCCCAATACCCCACTCGTGGTACTCTTCTATCATCTCCTCGTAGTCCCACGTCTGGATATCGGTACCGAATTTGGTTGCCGCATCTTGCATCATCTCCCCGCCAGCGTCCTGGAGGAACTCCGCCGTCGGTTGATGTGCGTGTGTGTCGATTATTCGTGGCTCGTCGAGCGAATCCCTCATACTCATCCCTGATAGATTGGCTCGGTTCGACAAAAACCCCAAGGCAGGGTCAGTGTACCCGTCTCAGTTACTGGCGACTTCTTCGACGACCTCGTGCACGAGTTCGACCATCCATTCGTGGTCTTCGATGGCCTGCCGCAACGTGTTGGTGTATCCAACGCTATCGCACGACTCGTACTGGTAGGTCGCTCTCCAGAGAACCTCCTGTGACTCTGTAACGACCGATGCGGATTCCCACGACGGGCCTGGCTGTCCGTTCGAGAGATAGTCGTCGAGTCGTTCTCTGAGCGTCGACTGTATCTGTTCTGGAGGCGTGGTTCCGGACGCGCCGTCCGTTACGAGTGGAAAGCACAGTTCGAACTCGAATTCTCCATGTTCGAACCGTTCGTGTGTTGGATAATGTCGAAAGTGAGGGTCGTACCCCTGCACTCGAATCGTACTCCACACGTCGGGCGCGACACGGCCCCAGGAACTTCCAACGTGTCCGGGGACCCAGTTGATTTCCGCCGTTTCGGGAGGTGCCGAGACGAGGGCATCCGCCCACTCGTACTGGAGAATCCGGTCGACATAGTCGGGTGCGACGCGTCTCGGCGGTTCTTCGATTGCCCCTGGTTGCTCTGAATGTGTCCGTTTTGGACCACCACTGTTCTCGTTCCCCATAGTAATCATAACAACGTAGAAACAGATAAAGCTGCTAGACAAACATCAATCTGTGAGTGTCAGTATTTCAGACACGACTGTACTGATACTGAATCGGCCAAGAAACCCGGTCATCTGTATCCGATATTGTTAATCTCAATATACAATAATACCCATCTAGTTTGATAATCACTTTGATTGATATGACGCGCGCCACTCTCGGATAAATCGATGAAAATACGCCTATATTACGTGTTACAGCCAGATAGTGTTCTGCATCCTATCACGCATAAAATTAAACTACTTACCTATTCTGATGATTTATTAACTTCTGTCATGCTTTATGACAGAGTTAGATACAACAAATTCTGTGGCGAAACGTCACTCTAACTGGCGTTCAGGATACGACTGCGTGCTTCCATGCGTGTTCCGGGCGAGAACCGTCGCCGTCGCCGAAACCCGGTCGTCACGTTGTTCGGTCGATTCGTCGTAGTAGAGGACCGTCAGGTCCAGACACGCTCGAAGAAGTTCGTTCGACTGGAACCTGTACCGGTTCGTGCTCGGTCCGACCAACGCAGGCGACGTCGATTGAAGGTGGTGCTGATAGAACAGAACCCCGCCCGGGGCGAGTGCCTCTTTGATGTCGCCCAACCGGTCGAGTGTTCGGAAGAAACTGATGGTGATTACGTCGTACGTGCTCTCTGGAAACTCGAACTCTGTCGCATCTGCTCGGACCGTCTGTACCCGGTCACCAACGCCGAGTTCGTCTGCTCGACTGTCGATGATGTCGAGTCCGACCGCTGATTGGTCGAGCGCATCGACATCGTACCCCTCGTTTGCGAGAAACAGTGTATTTCTGCCAGTGCCTGCGGCCACGTCCAGCGCACGGCCGGTTGGGAACGTGTCTACGTACGACCGTAACACCGGCGATGGCTCTGGGTCGGTCGGATACTCACCTTCGCGAAATCGCTCGTCCCACTTGTCCATGCGGCCCGTACGGACCCCTCCCTGTTCAACGTACGCGGTGGTTCCCACTTCCCTGAATCTACCAGCGCACTCCGATCGTGTCGTCGAAGCACCAGCGCTTTGCGTGTTGCCCCGTTCGGTACGAACGATGGGGAAGATTCGACCAGACGAACTCGACGCCCGGTTGGACGACGAGACGGAACCGTTCGTCCTCGATATTCGACCAGCAGACCACTATCGACGAAACGCTCTCGATGGCAGTTTCAACGCACCTGTGTACGACGACGTTCGGTCTGGAGACGAGGAGTCGCTCCGACAATACTTCGACCAAATCCCGCGTGACAAAGAGGTCGTGGTCGTCTGCAAGATGGGTATCGTCGCGAAACGCGCGACCAAGGTTCTCCGGTCAGAAGGCTACGAAGCGACGACGCTCGCCGGCGGAATGAGTGGGTGGAAAGGGTATCAAAATGGCTCACTCAGCTACAGGATTCGCGCTCTTCTCTGGCGTCTGTTCTGAGAGAGCACCCCCACAGGACGACGGTGACTCGTCGGTGGTGCCGGGGCCAGCATTCACCCGACAGGGCAATACTGTCTTTTATCCGTGTCCAGCAGAGAGGTTCGACCATGGCAATCGAAACTGGAGACGCTGTTTCGCTCGAATACGTCGGAAAGCTCACAGACGGCACGATCTTCGACACGTCCCGACCGGACGTCGCCGAAGAGGCAGGCCTCGCCGAAGCACAACCCGACCGAGAGTACGAACCGCTCACCGTCGAAGTGGGAGCGGGGACGGTCATCGAAGGACTCGACGAAGCGCTCGTCGGAATGGAGGTCGGTGACGAAGAGGCCATCGAGATTCCGCCAGAAAAGGCATACGGCGAACCATCCGAAGACCGAATCCGCGAGCACGACACCGAACAACTCCGCGACATCCTCGGCGACGACCCAGAAGAGGGCATGTACGTTCAGACCCAGCAAGGTGGGCTCGGAGAAATCGTCCACGCGGACGACGAGGTCGTGCGTATCGACTTCAACCACGAACTCGCCGGCAAGACGCTCGTCTTCGATATCGAAATCGTCGACGCAAACTAAGCGCAATCACCACTGGCCGGGATTTTTTAACGGACAGACGCCATCACTTCCAGGTTCGCGAGAGACGTACAGCAACAAGCCTGTTCGAGTCATTCGTCCTTCTCTTGTGCCAGAATCGGCTCTCGTGACTGGGCACCTCCCGTGGCGAAAGTTCTTACCCAAATCCGAACGAACATGTAACCAATGTACGAGAAAATCTTGTTCCCAATCGACGAGGCCACCGAGTCGAGTGCGATACTCCACCACGTGAGTGAAATTGCTCACTGGGCGGACGGGACAGTCCAACTCCTGTTCGTGGCAAACACCGCTCGAGATAGTGTCACGCTGGTCGACGATACCGTCGTCGACGCGCTCGTCAATCAAGGCGAACTCGTCGTGAACGAAGCGGGGAAAACACTCGAATCACTTGGCGTCGACTTTGGGACCGACGTCGTGCAGGGAAATCCTGCCCCGACGATAGCGGAATATGCCGAGCAGTACGACTACGACCTCATCGTACTGCCGACGCACGCCCGACAGGGGCTGTCGAGACGTATCCTCGGAAGTATCACAGAGAAAGTTGTTCGCCTCTCATCGCGGCCTGTTCTGACTGCTCGATTAACGGATACTGACCGGTTGACCTATCCATACGAACGAATCCTCGTTCCAACCGATGGGAGCCTCTCAGCAAAGCGTGCGGCCGAACACGGTATCCAACTCGCAGCGGCGACAGACGCGACGGTGCACGTCCTCGGTGTCGTCGACGATTCGGCACTCGGTCCAGACGTGCGCTCGATGCTCTCCGGGAGTGAGTACGAACAGGCAGTGTCCACTGGCATCGAAACTGTCACCTCGCTCGCTGAAGAACACGGTGTTTCGGATGTCGTCGAACACCTCGAACACGGGAAACCGAGCGAGCAAATCCTCGAAACCGTCGAGGACAACGACATCGATGCCGTCGTGATGGGGACCACCGGAAAGAGTGGTGTCGACCGAATACTCCTCGGAAGCGTCGCAGCGAAGACGGTCAGAACTGCACCCGTTCCAGTGATTACAGTCGGTCCAGGACAGGACGCGTCCGAGTAGCGTCAGTTCGCGCTAGTACTCAGTTCCTTTTCGTGCGCGCTGGCCACGCTCGATTGGGTGTTTCACCTTTCGGACGTTGGTAACGAGGTCGGCCACGTCGTGGAGATACGTCGGGTCGTCGTGGCTTCCGGTCAAGACGAGTTCGAGATGGTCAGGTTTCCGCTCGACGAGGTCGACGACCGCGGATTCGTCGAGGAGACCCATCGAAACAGCGTATAGTATCTCGTCGAGGATGAGGACGTGTACGCCGTATTCTGGGTTGCCATCGAGTGCAAGGGGTGACGTGAGGTCGGCCGCAGTCGCCCCATCAAGCAGTTCGGTCGCCCGTTCCATGCCTGCAGCGACCTGTTCGACGTGGTCGTCCTCTCGACTCCCGTCGGCCATCCCGGCCCATCCGTAGTGACCAAGATTCTCGAACGAGAACCCTGGCATCGCCGCGATCGCGTTGTACTCGCCGCGAACTGCTTCGACGGAGTCTGCACCACCTTTCATGAACTGGAGCATGTGGACACGAAAGCCGTGTCCTGCAGCACGGAACCCCATTCCGATGGCGGCGGTTGTCTTCCCCTTTCCATCGCCCCACCACACTTGGACGAGTCCAAACTCGGTGGGTGCGGCAGGTTCGATTTCCGCCGCCTCGGGACGTACACCACGACCTGGCGTGTTTTTCCGGACGGACTCCGAGTCGAACGAGTTTCCATCTGTCATCGACTCGGTCCCGGTTTGTTCGCGGTGGTCTTCAGACGCATGATCACACCTTCATCTTCGGAACCAAAGTAGTATTGGGTTGGGTAGATTCCGGCCGTTCGTCAGCGCGGTACGACGTCAGTGAATGGTCTGTCAATATCTATATTATTGTGCTCGGAGAATTATACCGAAGGACACGCGTGACGGACCAACACCCAGACTCAGGTATCAAAACAGTAGAACGTGTGATTAGGTGTGGCATCGGTTTCGTATTTATCTTGGGTATACGCCGTCGAAATCCGGGCGCAGTTGCCAACGCCGTCTTCTCACTCGCAGGGACGTATCTCCCCGACGTGCTCGAACGCGTCTTCGGCGTCACGTTCAGGCCGTGGCAACGAATCTACGTCGAAACCGCGATGCTCACACACTCAGTGGGGATGCTGGGCCCATACGACGACGTCTGGTGGTGGGACCATCTCACCCATACACACTCTGCGTCTGTCGTCGGCGGCGTCGTCCACGTTCTCTCTGAGCGCTATGGTTGGAATCCACGCCCACGAGTCGTTGGAGTAATCATGTTTGTCGGCATCGTCTGGGAACTCATCGAGTACGGTATCCACTTCGCCGCTGAACGCCTTGGAATAGAACCAATTCTCGTCCAGTATGGGACCGAGGATACGGTATACGACCTTCTATTCAACCTCGTCGGTGCACTTCTCGTCGTCGCCTTCGGCGACCGGATGTTACAGAACTTCACCCGTGAACGCTGATAGCACGCTCACAGCGGACGGCCAACTCGTCGTTCGCAGATAGCACTCACAGTCTCACCGGAACAGCGGGACTGGTCCATCGGCGAAGAGATACCTGTTTTGCTAGGGAGTTCAAACGTTCGTCCGGGCGTTGTGGAGTGCGACCAAGAACAAGAGCGTCATGAATGCCGCGATGCCCCACCCGATTGCGCCCGCCGTCGGGTGAATGTTGGTCAATATCGCAGAGCCGATGACCCACGACGCAGTTATCAGCGCGTACGCCAGTGCGCGACCGATTGCTGTGAGCGGTTGTTCTAACTGCATTCCCTCGATTTGGAGGTTCCCGTCGAGAACCATGTCGAGCACGCGCTCTAGTTTCTCCGGAACACGTACTGTCGAGCGAATCGATGTCGTTGCGTCGTCACCAACTCCTTTGAACCACGCCTCTGCACCGCGTCGTCGGTAGCCATGTTCGACGAGAAATTCTTGTGCCGCGGAGAGAAAGTCGAAATTCGGGTCTAACTGTCGGAGGACGCCCTCGCTGACGGTCCCGACTCGGATAACGAGCATGAGATCTGGCGGAATTCGGAACGGGAACGAGTGGAGAATTTCGTTCACTTCGATTATGAGTGCCCGCCAATCTGAGAGGCCAGTCCCCTCTAAATCTCGAATTGCCAGCTCCAGCACTTTCTTCATCGACGGCCTATCGACGTCGCTGTCGAGGACACCAAGGTCGATGAGAACGTCGATGATATCTTCGGTGTCACGTGCTGCTGCAGCGAGATACAGGCGGACGATTGCATCTTGCATCTCCGGGGTGAACCGTCCCGACATCCCGAAGTCGTAGAAGACGATTCGACCCCTGTCGTCGACACCGAGGTTTCCGGGGTGCGGGTCGCCGTGGAAGACGCCGTCGATGATACCCATCTTGAAGTAGGCGTCAGCGATGTCGTGCGCGATTGCGACCGGGTCGTAGCCAGTCGCCAGCAGTGCATCCATATCGCTGATTTTTGTACTCTCGACGAACTCCATCGTGAGTACTCGCTCGGAGCAGGCCGAGGGGTACTGTTCGGGAATCTTCACACCGGGTTCGTCTGCGAAGTTTTCTCGTGTCTCGGTCATCACCCGGCCCTCGCGGACGAAGTCGAGTTCCTGTTTGATGACGCGCTCGAAGTCGTCTGCGAGGTTCCGAAGCGAGAAGTGGTGGCGTTCCGGAGCAATCGTGATGACGACCGGGAGGAGTCGACGAACGACCCTGAGGTCGGTATCGATTACGTCGACGACGTTCGGCCGGCGAACTTTCACCGCGACTCGGTTCCCCCGATACTGTGCCTCGTGAACCTGAGCGAGCGACCCACCGGCGAGTGCCTCAGGCTCGAACCAGTCGAATGCATCCATTCCAACGTCCGCTTCGACGATACGCTCGATTTCCTCGAACGCCCCGGGCGGAACGGTGTCCTGGAGCGTACTCAACTCCTTCCCGTAGACCTGTGGAACGATGTCCGGCCGTGTCGAGAGTACCTGACCGATTTTGATGAACGTCGGTCCGAGGTCCACCATCGTGTCCCGTAACCGCTGGGCACGTCGCTGATGCTGTTCGGTAGATACTGTTCGGGAGCGCCCGAACAGAATGAACCGATGCCGGTCACGAAGCCCCGCAACGAAGAAAGGGAAAAAAGCGAGTGCAATCTGAACGAGACGGCGGGGATACTGGAGCATTCGGTTCCTCGTGTCAGTTGTACAACTTCAATGGGCAAAAAGGAGACGCAGCGAGACAGTGCCTAGACGGGAACTACGTGAGGTCCAGCAGCTATCGCAGGTGCAATCGATGGCCATCCAAGCGGTGGATTTGGCTCTTCTTGCTCCGAAAGTTGCGCCTCGACGAACCCAACGCGTACGTACACGTCACGGCCGAGTGATTCCGTTAGTTCGTCGTCCCATCGCTGGGCGAGGTCCGGTGGGATTTCTTGATTACGAGGAACGGCAACGAGAACGTTGACCTCCGGTTCGTTCCCAAGAAGGATATCTACTGGTTTGTAATCGACGGTGACACTGACGAGTGCGACACCGGGGATGTTGGCTTCGTCGAACCGCTGTTGGAGGTCGTTTTGCACCTCGCGTTCGAACGACTGCGTCTGGAACGTCGTGAAGGTGACCGCGCCGAGGACGATAGAGAGAACGGCGATTCCGACTGCGATGATGGCGATACGAGTGAACAGTGAGGATTTGACCCCTTCGTATTTACCGGCATCGAGCGGTTTGAACCCGGATATATAAAAGAGGACGAGCGCGGACAGGTTGATTGCGAGGAGGTTGACGAGGACGAGCACCGCTGCAGCGACTGCAACACCGGGCAGTCCAAACGCGAGTCCAAGTCCAGAGGTTGCTGCCGGCGGAACGAGTGCTACTGCGATTGCGACTCCAACGAGTGTCGAGCCTGAACCCCGCATGATACTGATACTCCCTGCAAGCCCAGAACCAAGCGCTAAAAACAGCGACAAGAAGTTAGGGTTCGTCCGTTCTGCGACTTGGGGAATCGACGTGATGTCGAGTTGCGGTGGGATGAGAATCGTTTGTTGAAGAAGTAATCCCATGATTGCGGCCGTCGCGATGGCAGCAAGGAGCCCAGTTACCTGAAGCGTAACTCCGCGACGGGTCATCTGCTGGTCGTTGAGAATCGTGCCGACACTCGCAGAGATGGCAGGGCCCATCAGTGGTGCAACGACCATCGCGCCGATGATGGTCGCCGCAGAGTCGAGCAAGAGTCCTGTTGTAGCGATGATGGTACTCAAAATCAAAAATGCGAAGAACGTCGAGTTCGCCGGTGCGAGGTCCTGGGCCCGTGCGTACAGTTCTTCACGAGAGATGCGAAGTCCAGGGAACCGCTCGACCAGCGCAGAAATCCGTTGTGAGACGACCGTCTCTGTCGGAAGAACGATGGTATACGTGTCTTCTTGAATCCCCGCTTCAGTCAGTTTGTCCATCACCGTTTCGACCCCACTTGGTGGGACAGGGAACTGCACCATCGCCTCGAAATCACCCCGCCCGACTTCGTTGAACACAGCATAGTCTATTTCTTGTTCATCGAGGGCAGAGAGTACGCTCTCGCGTGTACCATCTGGTATCAATACCTGAACTAGACGCATGCGATACATACAACTCCTGAGATAATAAACGTGGGAGACTGGTGACACAAAATGAGTCGGGGAAACCAGAGTACTGAGACTCACGATTGGGTCACACGGTACGCCAAAAACACCCGACTGGCCATCCATCGCGACGAGTACGACCACAGCATTCACCAATACAGTACGTACCAATTACAGTGATACACGTGTAATCCCGAACGTCACAGACGAGAATCATTCACTCTATTTGTCAGTTATGGGAAACACTGTGACTCAGACGTCTCAGGAAAACGATGTTCCGTTTGAGTAATGAGTTCCCGGGGTGACAGTCAGTTTCGAATATCGATCATAATCTCGTGGTCCTGCCCTTCGGTAGTCCGGTGGCCACAGAACGGACAGTATTCGTAGTAATGAGCACCCGCTTTGATACTGTACCCTTCTGTCCGGTCGCATTGGATACGCGTCTCGGTACGGGGGGAGTTCGGGGGTGCTTGTCTTGACATTGTTGACCTGTGGTACCGAACCCCACAAATACCTATTTGTGTGTTGTTTGTATGCGTGATTCGTTGACACCACGTCCCCCGAGTAGTCCACTTCGACAGGAGTCTACGTGCCAGGTTCAGTTCGGCGCGTGGACTTAGTCGGAGGCGACTGACCCATCTTGGTCGTCGTCGGGTCCCCGCTGTCGGTTCGTATCCACGTCGGCGTCACCGGTGTCTCCCATCTGCTCTTCAGTAGTCGTCTCGGTGTCGTCGTCTCCGCTCGGTGCTTCGCCAGACGTCGGCGTACCACTGACGAGAGACGGGACCACGTGTCGGGCACACTCGACGACGACGATGAGCAAGAGCGGCCCCAAGAAGACACCGTACCACCCGAAGAGAAGTGGCCCGAGTGTGTACGCGAGCATGACTGCGCCCACGTGGAGTGAGCGTCCCGAGACGTATGGTCGAAGAACCTGGTCTGGGAGGGTATCGACGACGACGACGGAGACGATGGCGAAGAGGATGACGAACCAGAGTGTCGATGGGTCCGTGAGGAGGGCCTCGGCCAGCAGAATCACCCCGAGCGGAACCCACACGATTTTGATACCGATGACTGGGACGAGACTCCCGACACCAGTCAACAGACCGAATAGCGCCGGTTCGGGGATACGAACCGCCTCTGGAGCGACGAGGTTGAGGAGACTGTACGTCACTGCACCGAGTGCCCCCGTGAGTATCGCGTTGAGGATGTTTCCGAAGTATACCTGTGTGAGGTCACGGTCCACGGCTTCGAGGAACGACTCGATGGTACTCCCGTCTCTGATAACCGTCGAACGCCCCCACGCTGCGATTCGGTAGTCGTCGCGGAGCAGGAAGAACACGACGATGAGTGCGATAAACATGTGGAGGCCCGCATTGACCACCACTGCGAGTGAGCCAGAGACCGTATCTACGAGGCCCAACAGACTCTGTCCGAAACCGTTGGACAACAACCCACTGGGGTCGACGAGGAGTTCACGGGCCGTCGATTGAGTGAAGATGATGATATCTGATATCTCCGGAAGCGTGTCGATTCCGGGAATCGGCTGGGCCGTCAGGTCAGCTCCGAGGAGGTCACGAATCCCTCGAATCGCGACGGTAATCGTCCACGCGACGAGAAACAGCACTGGGATTGCGATGATCACGAGTGCTAGCGTCACAGACGCCGTCCGAGAGGGAACTCGATGACTGATACGCGCGTGAACAGGTCGTGTCACGTAGTAGAGGAACAATCCGAGTACGAACGTCCCGATGTAGCGCCACGTGACGAACACGACGAGGGCAAAGATCACGAGCGTGAGCGCCCAGAGTCCCGCGCGCTCGCGGGAGAGTCGCACGTCTACGACGCGGTCTGTCATCTCGTACACCGCTTAGGGGGTATGGTGCTCACGGTTGGAAAATTCTGTGTAAAAACGGAGTGGTACGACGCTCTCAGGCCGCTGTGGGCTCCTGACCGAACGCTTCGCGGAGCTGGTCTTCTTGCTCTGGCGAGAGGTTCGTCTGGAGGACTTTGGGTGCGAACCGTTCCATGTCCTCGACGACGCGTTCACCCTGGGCTTCACGAACGAGCAGGAACAGAGCCGAGTGCCCGGGTTGGATGGTGTCGCCGACCTCTTTGATGAAGTCGTCGTCGATACCGTAATCAGCAAACTTCCCGGACAGCGCACCAGTCACGGCACCGACTGCCATTCCTAGCCACGGTGCCAAGAACAAGAGGCCGATGAGCATTCCCCAGAACGCTCCTCCGAGTGCGCCAGTCCCGACGAGACTCGTCGCCTGGTCGACTTTCACTTTCCCGTTCGGTTTCCGGACGACGATGGCAGCGTCGTCCAGTGTAATCAACTCCTGTTTTTGGAGGTTGTACAACTCGTCACGAGCCTCCTTCGCACCTTCCATCGTCTCGAATGCGAGGACTATCAAACTGCTCATAGCGACTTCTACATCTACTTGAAGATTCATTAACATTTTTTACGTGTTTCGTGAATATCGTCGGAGGGGAACTATCTCGGAAAAAGAACCGATTGGAAGACACAACCCGTGTTGTTCCAGACGGGCCAGCGGTTCGAGAATATGTCACTCAAGACGACAACTGAACCCTTCGGAGGCGAAAGCGACAGAATTCGACCGAGCCAGTACCCGATTCGAGTGAGAAACCCCATGACTGAATGACGTTCATCTTGCTAGACAGTACCGTCGCCCCGGACAGTTTCGTACGCATGATTATACGGAAGATAGTACAAATTGTTTATTCTCTCATACATCCATTCAGAATGTTGGAATGAGTTCTCCATCAACAGATACCGGAATGGCCAGCCAATCAGAAGCAATGTCGGATTCCCTCCAAACTAACTGGCGGTGGTTAGCAATTGCAGGCGTCATCATCGGAGTCATCGGGCTCATAGCAATCTTCACACCGTTCGTTACCGGAATCTCGATATCGCTCCTCGTCGGTCTCTTCCTCATCGCATCGGGGGTACTCAACTTCATCGGCGTCTTCTCAGCGAGAAGTTGGGGCGGTGCAATCTGGCAGATCCTCCTCGGCGGCATCAGCATCGGTGCAGGTGTCATCCTCTTCGTCAACCCAGTGGCCGGTCTCGCGACGCTGACGCTTCTCGTCATCGCCTACCTGCTCGTTAGTGGTGTGGTCGAAATCGCGATGGGGCTGAGCCTTCGCGGTGAACCAAACTGGTTCTTCGCCGTCGTCAGTGGGGCCATCGGTGTCCTTCTGGCCGTCATGCTCTGGGCAGGGTTCCCATCGAGTGCAGCGTGGGCAATCGGCCTCCTGTTCGGTGTCAACCTCCTCGTGAGCGGGAGCTCGATGGTGATTTTCGCCTACAGCGCACGGAAAGTCTCCAAAGCGATGGAGATGGAACAGGGTACAGACGTTGGTGGCGCTGCCTGAATACCACCGCTCTCCCTTCCAGAATGAGTCCGCGAGTCGTCCCCTGAGCGGCAGGCGGACGTGATGGGCAAAATGTGTCGTTTCAGGAACGTGGCGTAAAATCCAGATAAACGATGTTATCGAGACGGTCTGGGTTCAGTCATAGAATTTTCTACGTCGAGGTCGGTGCCACGTTCGCGAGCGACTGCGAGGAGGTACTCAGACATCGCGTACGCCATCCACGCCTGGGCCCACCGCATCAGCGTCGTTCGAACGGTGAAGAACCTGTGTTTTCTGTAGTAGAACCGGCCGTTTCCAGCGTACAAGTTTTCGAGCGTCCAGCGAAGGATTCGACCAGCGGTTTCGAGATCATCGGCGGCGCTAAACACAGCGATTGCGGTCGCCGCCGCGTGAATGTCTCGTGGGTACGACTTCGACTCGTCCCAGTTCGGTGCACCGTCAGCGTCGAACAACGTCGTCCGGTAGAACTCCAGTCCACGTTCGATTGTCTCGTCGAACCGTGAAGATCCAGTGACCGTTCTGTAGCGGAGGAACCCATCGAGGACGAACCCGTTGTGGTGGTTGTCCATCGAGAGGTGCGAACTCGACGCTGGAACCCGATAGGTCCAGCCGCCGATATCTGCCTGGTGAGCAGCGATGAAGTCGAGAATCGCAGTCGCTCGTTCTAAATCAGCCTCGTCGCCGAAGTGTGCGTACAGGTCGACGAAGAGTCGGGCCCCAAGTGCACCCGAGTTGAGCGTGTAATACGTATCCGGGTGGTTCATGTGGTAGTTGATTTTCGCGCCACCGTCCACCTCACGGTAGTTCAGGTCTTCGACGGCGAAATCGGATGCAGTCCGAGCAATCGGTGCATAAATTGGGTCGTACGGGGACGCTTCGAGAAGCGCCTTCACGGCATACGACGTCGATACGACGTCCGGGTCGTTGGGAACTCCTTTCTTTTCGAGATGCTGAATCTCGTGTTTGTGACCGCCGCAGAACCCGTGATAACCGATGCTTCGGTTGTCGACCAGCCAATCGGCTAGCTGCCGGGCCTCTGAGAGGTAATCGACGGTACTCACCTCGCCTCTCGCGTCCAGATAGTGATGATAGTTCAGATTCGCAATCGTGAACAGTGCAGTCCCCTTGTAGTTTCGTCGTTGCTCGACGAGGAACAGTGGTCGAACGTTTATCGGCGGGCGCTTGACCAACTCCTGGACGACGAGGTTCACCCACTTGTTTTCGAATGGGAGTGCCTGCAGGAGCCGACTGCTCATTCCGTCCCCGTAATCCCACCCGGTGTAATCGCGTTTTCTCGCATATTCGAGCGTCTCAGCGAGTATTGTAGAGAGCGGTTGACCGTCGAACTCGAGCGGCGGGTGTGACTCGCTGTTCGACGTTCGGACAGCAGGTGAAAGAAGTGGACCATTCTGCGACATACTACTGTGTGGACAAACAGAGTTTGATGGCTTTGTTACGAGTCCCCTACGCGAGGAACCTGGTCATCGTATCGATGTTATTGCGTTCATACGACTGACCGACAGCGCCACCTGAGTTGGTTTTCCCCTCGGTTTCTGGGTACGGAAGGCATGTCTCGAATTCGAACCGAAAGACGCTGTTAAGCGACACCGGCATCCGGCTAAGTCCGCGTATAACAAAACGCTCTACTCACGACGGTTCCAGTATGACTGAAGACCGGACGGGAGAGATGAACACGTTGCTCGTTGGCCTCGATGCGGCGTGCCTCCCGATTTTACAACCTCTCTTCGACGACGGAGCGTTACCAACGCTCCACAGAATATTTTCATCTGGTGTCTCTGCGTCTCTCGAATCACAGATACCGCCGTGGACGGCCAGTGCGTGGCCATCGCTCTATACGGGAATGAACCCCGGGAAACACGGTGTGTTCGACTTCTTGACGTTCGACGGCTACGAATGGACCGTCATCAACGGAAGCCACATCCGTGAGCGGACGCTGTGGGAACTACTCGACTACCACGGATACTCGAGTGTCGTCGTCAACACACCGGTGACCCACCCCTGCCGGTCGTTCGATGGGGCGCTTATTCCGGGATACACCGCACCGGAGAATCCGAAATGCCATCCCGTCGGAATCCTCGACGATGTCCGTGCGGCAATCGGCGAGTACCAAATCTATCCCAGAGACCCATCACCGGAGGACCCAACAGCGAGTGAACGTTACTGTGAACTCATTCGAATGCGCGGGGCGGCGTTTAAGTACCTCGTCGACCGGTTCGACCCAGACTTCGGGTTCATCCAGTTCCAGCAGACGGACACCGTCTTCCACGAGCGACCAGGTGACCTCGACTCGGTCAGAGACATCTACGTCGAAGTGGACAGGCAACTCGAATCGATTCTGGATGCGTACCAGCCACGGAACGTGCTCGTCGTGAGTGACCACGGAATCGGAGAGTACAACGGCTACGACTTCCGCGTCAACGAATATCTCCGCCAACACGGATTCGTCAAGACCGTCAACGGTGGCAAAGGGATGCCGACGTGGGCGACGGTGCGAGATTCGAAGCTCATGGCGGGTATCGAGTCGGAATCAGTCGAGCCGACCATGGCCGCCAAGGTGATGCAACTCGTTGCTCGGACTGGGCTCACGAGTCAGCGTCTCGGCACTGTCATTCGCAAACTCGGTCTCGAAGAGTTCGTCACGAGCCGAATCAGCGCAGAGATCATCAGCGCCGGAACCCAGCAGGTGGATTTCGAACGGTCGCTCGCATACATGCGCTCGCGAACCGAACTTGGCATCAGAATCAATCTCCAGGGGCGAGAACCAAACGGTGTCGTCTCCGAAGCAGAGTTCGAGTCGGTACAGCAGGCGCTCATCAACCTGTTCAGGAGTGCGACCGACCCCGACGGAACGCCGGTGTTCGACGAGGTTGCACCACGGGACGTGTACTTCTATGGTCCCCGAAGCGACGATGCAGTCGACATCGTGCTCGTCCCACGTGACTTCGACCATTTCCTCTCTGCGATGCTTGCCGACGAGATATTCGACGACCCAACCGAACCGTGGAACCACAAACTCCACGGTATCGTCGCCGCGATCGGGGAAAACATCGACACCGAGGTGACGCTCGAAAACGCGCACCTCTTCGACATCGCACCGACCGTCCTCGCGACGTTCGGCCTCGAAGCAGACACGCAGATGGATGGGTCCGCACTCCCCTTCGTCGAGTCAGTCGGGACGATGGCGTACCCACCGTTAGACGCAGCAGAGATTAGCAAGACAACCGACAGCCACGTCGAAGAGCGTCTTGCGAACCTCGGCTACATCGAGTAGCTACACTCGGCATCACTCGAATACGTCAGCAGTCGGATTTTTTATATCGTACTCTATTTTCGCTGAGCGGCCGGGTTCAGTCTGTCGTTAGCACCCATCTAACCGTGACAGATTCGGCACACAGAGTCGTTCCGAGAGCGCCACGGATGTGACATGTACGTTGGCCCTGTGAGTCCGTCACCGCGCGTTGTGAGCACGCTACACGGCGGGTTACTCGACGTACTCATCTACACGGCGGGCTACCTGACACACTCACCGTGAACAGAGCGCAGAAGAAAAGGAGTGGACGTTAGTCGACGTACCCGAGATTCTCCAGCCGCTTCGTGACGACATCCGAAGAGACGTCGTCCTCGGTTGCGACCGATTCCCCGGCGAGAATCTCCTTTCTCTCGCCGTTGTCGAAGACGAGCCAGGGGACTGTGACGAGTTCCGTGGTGTGGATACCTGGCGGGTGGCCCCATTCACGAATTGGAATCGGAGCGGAGCGTTCGCCGATCATGTTGCCGTGGTCTGACGTGACGACGGTTCGCCCGGGGAGCGTCTGCATCAGTTCCTCGACCGACGGAAGTGCAATTTGCAAGTTGTCTCGATACGCAGCCCACACAGTCTCTGGTGCGACGGTCCGCTTTTTCTCCATCAACTCGCCCCAGATGTCTGCTTTCGATTCGATGTCCTCGTACGGATTCCGTGGGTTCAACTCGGGGGCGTTGATGAACGGATAGTGTGGTTGGAGATAGTGGATGATGAGACGTTTATCCGGGTACCGCTCGCTCACTTCTATCGCACGTCTCGTCATCGTCTCCGGGAGGACCGTCCCAATCGACTCGTCCCACCCATCTTCTATCCAGACGTTGACGACGTCGTAGAACGTCGCAGCGAGCTCCTCACGCTGTGCGAAAAACTGCGGACTCGCACTGATGTACACGGTGTCCTGCAGGTCGCGGTTGGCGAAATTCCCCCGGAGGAACTCGACTGTGTGAGAGCCACGAGAGATGCGTTTTTCTAATTGCCCGGGGAGTGTGTTCTGTTGTTCGAACATGTCGTATCGACAGGCGTCCAAAATCACGAGATTGTCCCAATCTTCGGCGACAACGTCGGTACCGTTCGGATTGTAGCTCAGTCGGTCCAGACGGCTATAGTAGAGACGATTCAGTTCCCGCCCAAAAATGGCAGGGTTCGAACGGGCGCTTTTCAACCCCGTTCGAATCTGTGAAAGCGAGTACATCAGGTATGATGTTGGGTGAAGAAATCACATTGTAAGTTCGGAACTAACAGCGTTCGGAGCAACTCGCTTCCGTCTCATCCAATCGAGAGCCACGAGACAGCCGGACACTATCGTGTGGACGACGCTTCATAATTATAGTCTCGTGCCACCAATTGCAGACGAGTTTTATAAAAATGGACAGACGGGCGTATCTCGGATTGGTCGGAGTTACTGCTGCCGCGTTAGCTGGCTGTTCGACACGACAAGACGAATCGCCAACACCCACACCGACACCAACACCGACCGAGATGCCAGAGACACCCGAACTGACGGAAGTGAACGTCGTCGACGACCTTGGATGTGACCCAACCGGAACCGAACCCTGTGCATCGAAACTGCAACGTGGCCTCGAAGACGGCGTCGCACTTCTATTTCCAGAGGGAACCTATCGATTAGAAGACAGACTCGACATCTCCGGATTCGGTTCCATCGGCCTCGTGGGAGACGGTGCTGTCAGACTCGTCCCACCGAACGGCTACAATAGTGTGCTCATCGACGTCGGAGAAGTGAGCCGGTTCCTCCTCCGTGGAATCGATATCGACATCAACGCGACAGACACCACCGCCGGTGTGCGGGTCATCTGCCGAGATTCGTTCGAAATAGAAGACATCGAATACCTCGGACGGGGCGAACATCCCGACAACAGGGTCGTCCACTCGATGATTCTCGGACTGACGACAGCGTCCGGCCGCGGCCTCATCCGAAACTTCCGTGCCCTGAAGGGGTCTGCAATCGGTCACTACAAGAACGGTGACGGCCGAGCAGGTATCTCGATTGGTCCATGGAACTTCGGGACAGTTCGTATCGAAGACTGCCATCTCGAAGAGTTCGGGAACAACGGAATCTACGCCAGTCGGACGTCGGGAAACGTCGAGGTCATCGGTGGACTGTTCCGCAACAACAACGTCGCCAGTATCCGAATTTCAGGCAACGGTAGTTTCGTCAGCGGAGCGACTGTCGAAGTCGATATGGGTACGTACACGGGTCCGTTGACACAACTCGACTCACAGTTCAACACCCGTGGAATCGCCATCGAGCAGGGGCCTGCAGACAAACAAAACGGGGCACTGATACGTGACTGTACGATTCGTATCAAAGATACCCCCCGGTCGAAAGGCGGAATCAACCTCTTCCCGACTGGGCGGACTGTCACGGTGCGAAATACCACAGTCGAGGTAGACGCAGACGGAGTACCTGCAGTGTACAGAAGCCCACTCGAATCGCAGGGTCGGTTCGAACCGACCGCTGGACCACACTGGGTCGACCTCGAAAACGTTCGAATCACTGGAAGTGCAGGTGGACTCGCGGGCGTGATGCTGTACGATGCACCAGACTCGGTCATCAGAAACTGCACGATCGAGCAAACAGGGCCAGACCGAGATGGAATCTTCATGGTCGACTCGATTTCGACGCTCATCGACGGTGGGTCTGTCACGACGACCCGCTACCCGTTCGTCGTCGAAGTGAACGGGCAGGCCGAGACCGATTCGTGTCTCCTCCAGTTCGAATCTAATCCACAGGTACAACCCTCGTCGAGTTCGAGCGGGCCAATCCGAAGCGGGAGTACCGTCACCATCGACGAAAACGAGTATCGTGTCGACGGTGGGGGGTTACTGGAGATACGCAGCTGCGTTGCGGGTGGCGACCTCGCGCAACTGTCAAACAGAGAGAACACGCTCGCGATTACGGGGACGAGCAACGGCCACCTCGAATGGCTTCGGTTCGTCGCGCAGTGACGCGGTCGGCGAGCCGCCACTAACTCGCTCCTGCTCGGATTCAGTCACGCGAATTTCGACGCCCTGTCCGACTTCGCGAGACCGTTAGCACCCACACTCCAGAAGTCATTGAGCGTATAACAATACACTTCTCACTCTTATCGCCTCACGTATGACACTCAACGCAGCAGTCGTCGGTGCAGGTGTCGTTTCTGGAACGCATCTCTCTGCACTCGACCGAAATCCCCAGACCAACCTCGTCGCAATCTGTGATATCGACGAAGGGCGTGCCACTGATGTCGCCACCAAGTACGACATCACTGCGTACACCGACATCGACGAGATGCTCGAATCTGAGGAGCTCGACTGGGTCCACATCTGTACGTCGGTCCAGAGCCACGTCGCACTGGCGAAGAAAGTGATCGACAAGGGCATTCCAGTACAGATCGAGAAACCGATCACCACGACGCTCGACGAATTCCTCGAACTACAGGCGTACGCAGACGAACGTGGCGTTCGTTTCTCCGAAGTTCACCAGCACGTTTTCGACCCGGCGATGCGCACAGTCACCCGGCAGATGAAACGCGGTGACCTCGGCAGAGTCCGCAGCGTGGAAGTCATCTTCACGGGACTGACCGAACCCGATCTCGAACAACGCGGTGCGTGGACCTTCGAACTCGACGGCGGTGAGTTCGAGGAGGGCCTCCCCCACCCACTATATCTTGCCTTGGCCACGGGTGGCTACCCAGAGGACGAAGACGCCATCTCCGCGGTTACCAGTCTGGCATACGAGTACGAACAGGGGTTCACCTACGACAACGCGGCTGTGCAGTATCGGACGAACGGTGGGTGCCTCGTGAGCGTGAAGATGATTTCCGGAGCGATTCCACAGCGCCTCGTCGTCGTCCACGGCGAGAAGCGGTCGCTGATGGCCGACCTCGTCTCACAGACCGTGATGAAGGTGTCCCACGACCCAACCAGCACGTCGCTGTCGAAAGTCCGCTACAACGTCGAGCGCTCCGCTGACCTCATCGGTGGCGTCGTCGGCAACGCCAGCACCGTCCTCAAGGTGAAGTACGACGACGGATGGGAAAACGTCAAACAGACCAATCCCCACTTCTACCAGATCGACCTGGAAGCCAAGGCACTCGCCTCGGGACGCCCGATGCCGGTCCCCATAGAAGAATCGATGTGGACGATGGTCCTCCTCGAAGCGATTCGCGACGCTGCGCGACAGGACTAACGACGCTCTCATTTTTCGAACGGTTGTTTCGGCACCTGTTCCCGCTCAATGACGGTCGAGAATGCGTAGTCGAATGCGGCTCTATCGAAATCCTCGGTCGCAGGTAGTTTGCTGAGACTGGCTGAATAGTGGGAGTGTATCGGTTATACGATTTCTCGCAACCCTGATATAAATTAAAAAAAATATATGTCAGTGTGACAGTATTTGTGTCATGTCCTCCCACTCACGTCGCAATATCCTTCGTTCTGGTGCAGCACTAGTCACCGTGATTGCTGGCTGTACTGCTCCATCTCAACCGCCACAAGGGGATGCTGAGAGCCCCACGACCACAGTAGAGTCACCACCGTTGGAGACTTCAACTGGGACGCAGCGAACACAGGCGTCGACTCAAAATACAACAGTGACTGAACAAACAACAACCCCTCCATACGACCCTTCAGTTATCTCCCCTCACGCGGAGGTAGTCAAGCAGGCATCAGAAGAACGCCCTGCGGAGGTCGAGTTAGGTCTCACAAACGACGGGGAACGTTCTGTTCCTGTTTCACCCGAGAGTAGCGGCCTCCCACTGGAGTTTCTCACGTTATCGGACGACTCCGGTCACACCGTCTACTTCGTTCCAAAAGTCCAACAACACGTTCACATTCGAGGTGGCGAACTCCCTGAGTCACGCACAGATGGCTGTTGGAAACTGCCGGACGGGAGTAAATTCGTGGTCGAGGACCTCGATTTCGACACGGTAATTGAACCTGGCGAGACGTACGCCAAAAGTCACTATATCTTCGAACCAAGCCAGACAACGTCGTGTTTTCCAACTGGGAAGTACAGCATCACGAGTACTCTCAAGCTAGCAGGAACGATGATGGAAGGCCCTTCGGTCGAGCTTCGATATACCTTGACAATTGACGAACAGAAACAGATGTCGGTTAGTGTAGAATGACCGCGAGGTGGTAACGGCGCGAGTTACTCTCGAATCACATGGCCAACGGTTCGAACTCGGCCGGCAGTCTAAGTTCGTCCCCAACAGAAACCGGTGCGATGGTGCGTTCAATTCACATGACGCGTCCGTACACGTCGGGCAATGAGAGAACTTATCGGAGCATCCCAACGACGCGTCGGAAACTGAGGAGGCCGCTCACCGAAACGAGGACGGACCACATGACGATACCCAGCACGACCGCCGCACCGAGCGTCACGAGGCCGGAGATGAACGGTTCGAACGCGAGGACTGGCAGCGCCATCCCGAGCGTGACGAGACAGACGATAGCCGTCGTTCGGGCGAGTCGAGTGAGCGACAGCGAGAACTCGGTGTAGATGAGGTAGACTTCGAACACGACGAGGAAGGTGTACGTGATGACCGTCGCGAGGGCGGCACCGACGACGCCCAACGTCGGGATGAGTGCGATGTTGAGCGCGAAATTGGCGATTGCAGTCGCCGACTTGGCGTAGGCGCGCGCGCCAGCGCGTCCGATGAAGTCGAGACTGTCGTTGGTGATTTTGTCTATCGCGCGCAGTAGGACGTAGAGACTGAACACCTGAACGATGGGAACCGCACCGAGATACTCAGCACCGAAGATGAGACGGACGGCCGGTTCTGCGAGAATTGCCATCCCCACGGCGGCAGGGATGTACAGCGTGACCACGTACTCGAACGTCGTCTCGTAGAGGTTCGCCGCCCGTTCGAGTTTGTTCGTCACCTTCTGTTCGCCGTAGGTCGGTGACACCGAGAACCCAATCGTCGTCGCAGGCGCGATGACGAAGTCCGTAATTTGCTTTCCGAGCATGTAGTACCCGACTGCCACCGGATTCAGGAAATAGCCGACCAGAATGGCGTCGACACGGCTGTCGAGCATCACTGCCCCGCGAGTCACCGTCAGTGGGATGCTGTACCGAAGGATTCGTCGGGAGAGGCCGGACTCCATCGGTGCACCCTCGTCGAGTGGCCGGTAGAATTTGACGTAGAGGATGACGAACCCGACGATGACGGCGAGTACAAAGCCGACAGTGTACCCAAGAATCGCACCCAGTGGACCGAGGCCCAGCAACAGGAACCCGACGATGAAGACGACGAGGGTGACGTTAGCGACGATATCCGTCTTTGCGCTCCAGTCGACGCTATTCAATCCCTGAAACGTGAGCGAGAGGAACGTCTTCAGCGAACTGAAGGCGATGTAGCCAACACCGGCCACGAGGAGTGGGGCCACCCGTGGTTCGTTGAGCAGACGTCCCACAGGTTCGCTGAAGACCACGACCGCAGCACAGACGACGAGTATCGTCACGAGATTGTACTTCAGTGTCGACCAGAGGATGTTCGGTACCTGCCCCGGCTGGGTCCTTCGGTACTCTGCGAGATATCTCGCTGCGGACTTCGCGAGCCCGAGGTTTGCAAAGAGAAGTGCGACCGAAAGTATGGAAATCGCAAAATAGAGTAGTCCGTACTCTTCGGCGGTGAGGAAAAATCGGGTGAGGAGGATAATCAACAGTCCTTTCGAGAGAAGCGAGACGCTCTGCGCAGCAAACATCGCTTTCAACCCTCGAATTATCGAACTTGTCACCATGAATTGGGTTCCTCGTCGTCGCGTCGAGCGCAGACCCGAACTCGTTTTCGGGGCCAGCGCACGCAGACGAGTGTCTCGACCCCCGATTGCAGACCACGGTGGTCGCCTCGTTGTGCCGACGTGTTCATGAAAATGAGGGGCACCTCAGGGCTTTGTTATGGGTGACTTACCCACCAGACAGGCCGCCGATACTCTGCAGTCGGCCAGTTTCGAGCGGGTCGGTCGCGATAAAAGGGTGGTGGAGGGACGTGACGGCAGAAGGAGCGGGGGTGTGGTTAGTTCAGTGTGGTCGGGTTACCCGAGCGTGTCAGGGTCGACCTTCGTGTCGTCGAGGTAGACACGGGCAGGGCCCTTGATCGCGAAGTCGGTAATCTGACCGGTGAACTCGAACTCGTCGATACCACGGCGGGTCGCTCCTCTGACCTTGTTGTTGGTGACGGTGTCCTCACCGGGGTCGTCGATCTGCTTGACAGAGCCACTGACAGCGAACCGGTAGTGGGCAAGGTCGTCAGTACCCATTCCGTCGATGGTGAGCTTGCTGACCGTGTCGACCGTGTCGGTGGAGTCGCTGGACGAGTCACTCGAACCGTCGAGCGACGCCGGGTCGACTTCCGTTCCGTCGACAGTGACCTTTGCAGGGCCGTCGATGCTGAACGAGGTGATTTCACCCGTGAAGTCGAAGCTGTCGAGGCCACCACCGACTGCACCGGTGACCGAACTGCCACTGACGTTGTCCTCGCCGGGGTCGTCCGTCTGCTCGACAGAGCCACTGACCGTGAACTCGTAGTTCGTCAGTTCGGAGCGGCCCTCACCGTCGATGACGAGTTCGTGCGTCGTGGTCGTGTCGGTAGAGGAGTCACCCGAGCCAGACGAGTCACTCGAGCCATCGAGCGTCGCTGGGTCGACTTCCTGTCCATCGAGGGAGACCGTCGCAGGTCCGTCGATGCTGAACGAGGTGATTTCACCCGTGAAGTCGAAGCTGTCGAGGCCACCACCGACAGCACCCGAAACGGTACTGCCACTGACGTTGTCCTCGCCAGGGTCGTCCGTCTGCTCGACAGAGCCACTGACCGTGAACTCGTAGGAAGACAGCTGTGAGCTTCCGTTGCCGTCGATGACGAGTTCGTGCGTCGTGGTTCCTGAGTCAGTCGAACCGGAGTCAGTCGAGTCCGAGTCAGTCGAACCCGAATCCGTCGAACCCGAATCCGTCGAACCCGAATCCGTCGAACCCGAATCCGTCGAACCCGAATCCGTCGAACCCGAATCGCTAGTGAGCGAACAGCTACCGGACGTCTGGATATCGGTCGTCTGAACGTTCACATCGACTTCGTTGACAGCCTGGCCACCGACGTTGATGGTCGAGTTGCCGACGAAACAGTCGGGTGCATCGACGACCGTCACACCGTCACGGCCCGACGCAGTCTGCTGGATACAGACGTTCTCGACTGTCGAGCTTGGACGGCCGACGATCTTGAGGCTCTCGCGGTTTGCCGCACTGCCCTTGATGGTACAGTTCGTGACCTTGAGGTCCCACGGCTTGGGGGCCTTCGGGTAGTTCGACGCTTTGTCCGTCGGTTTGTACCCTGTGATGGCGCGCGAACCGTCGCGGTCGATGATGAAGTCACAGTTTTCGACTTCGAGCCAGCCACCAGTCTCGTCGAGGTCGATCGCCTCGATGGTGTTGGGCGAGTCGCGAACGATGAGCGTGCTGTTGCGCACGTAGCCACCGTTCTTCGTCCCGTCGAACTTGGACTGCTTGGTCTCTATCCAGACACCACGCATCTTCCGGGGGGTGCCGGGGTTGTTGGCCTTGCTCATGTCGATCTCGATGAGCGCGCCGTCGACGTACGAGTTCGGCCCCATGAAGCGGACCTGCGAAACGTCGTTGTTCCGGTAGACACCACCTTCGATCTGGATGTTACCGTCGTTACGCGTGGCGTAGATTGCACTGTTCGACATCTCCTCGATGTGACAGTCGATAATCTTCAGCGTCCCGTGGTGGCTTGGCGTCGCCTGAATACCACCCGCACTGTTGCGGTACTCACCGAGGACACCACCGTCTTTCGCTACGAACCGCTCGATGACGGAGGTCCCATTGGGGTCGTGGACGTCACAGAGGATGTGCTGGTCGAGGCGGTGGTCTGCCGCAGGCGCGCGGCCGACAATCTCGATGTCGCGAATCTGTGCGTTGCGCTCACACAGGAACTTCATGTTCGCGAACGCGCCACTCGCGGTCTGGTCGATCGTGATGCCCTCGAAGAGGACGTTGCGGCCGCCCTTGTTGAGGAACACCGTTGGCTCAGTGTTCGACGGAATCTTGAACACGGCACCATCTTCGGAGTACATCCCGACGTTGGATGGTCCACCCGGATAGATGGTGTTCGAAATCTTGTACGTCCCCTTGGGGAACTTGATGAGCGTTCCGTTGGTCAGGCGGCTCTCGATTGCGCCGGAACAATCTCTCTGACCCGAGGTGTCACAGAAGTCGGCGGCGTTCAGTACACGGTCGAACGTGATACCACGGACGGTCTGGGCTGCAGCAGCGTTCTCGACGACGGTGCTGGTTGCGGCGACGCTGCCGAGGGCAACGCCGGCCATGCGCAGGTACGATCTGCGACCCAAGTTTGTTTTGCTGGAAGGCTTGTCGTGGGTTTGGTTGCTTTCGGTCTGGTCGGGGTCCTTCTGCATACTCGGTCCAAAGAAACTTGAATAAATAACAGATTTGACCACATTTGAAGCGATTAGACCAAATTTATGCTTCGATTAAGTCCTTTTATTGGACATTTGTTAACCATTAGGCTATTAGTAGCGTGTAGAGCGCTCGCCAGTTAGTTATCAGGTGCTCTCACACGGGGGAGAAAAATATGAAGAAAATTGACTGTGTGAGAATTTGACTAGTGTGTGACCGTGAATATCTGTATTTTCTGTAGATAGTGAAATTACAGAGTAGGGTAGCGGGAGAAGGGAGCTAGAGTGGGTACAAACCGGTGAGAAACAGTATCGAATCGAGCGTCAGTCCAGAGTGACGCGATGGGCCACTCAGTCGACGAGATACCCCAGGTCGGCGAGTTGCTCGCGCATCTCGTTGGTGAACTTCCCTTTCTGCCGTTGGTCGGTCACCGGAGTTCCCTGTGTCGCGGACCATGCAACGAATGCTTCATTCAACTCTGCTTTCTCGGCACTGTACGTTTCGGACACGTCGGTCGTTTCGTCCGGGAGACGGAAGAGTTCGGTTCCGTCGTCACTGTGTTGGTACTTGAATTCATGGGTGAAGAGTGCTGTAAGCGTCGAGTCGGGGAAGCGAGACGCGTCGAAATCGGGGTTGAGTTCGAGGAGTTTGTTCACGTTCTGTCGGCACCGGTCTGCGCCGCGCTGGACGATTGCTACGTCGCGGTGTCCGGTCTGGAAGTCGATTCCCTGTGTTCCTTCGGTCGGTGCGCCGACCATCGCTAACAGCGTCGTCATCACGTCTGCATGCTGTACTAGTTCTCCTTCGTACGCGAGCGCGGGGTCCAAACCGTGCGTCACGAGTGGGACGTGCGAGACTGCCTCGTTCGTTACGAGTTGGTGCGCGAGAAGCCCGCTCTCCCCGAACAGTTCGCCGTGGTCTGACGTGATGACGAAGACGGTGTCGCCGATATCGAGTGTCTGAACCGTATCGAACAGTTCGCCGACGAACTCGTCGACGTGTGCGATTTCACCGTCGTAAAGCGCCGCGAGCGCCCGCCACTCTTCGGCAGAGAAGGGACTGTCTGCGGCCATGTGTTCGTAGAGGTTATCGTGGTGGTCCAGCCCAATCGCTTTGATTTCGTCCATCGAGAGACCGGTGTCGTCGGCAAACTGCTCGAGATATCGGTCTGGCGGGTAATACGGGTGGTGTGGACCACCGTAGTGGAGGTACAAGAACAGCGGGGCAGACTTCGTTTCCCGCGCTCTGAGCCATCGAAGCGCCAGTTTGTTCAGCATGTAATCTGTGCCGTGTTTCCGGGTGTCGAGCGTCAAGCCACCACCGTGAGTTCCGATATTGCGCACGTACGAGAGAATCGTCTTGAGGCCCACTGACTGCCGCAACGTCGATTTACTCAGCCAGACGAACTCGTCGAACCCACGGTCGAGTCCGGTCGCAGAACTGAGGTGGGAGTTCGGAGAGATGCACGCTGTGTCGTAACCGACCTGCTTGAATCGTTCCGCCACAGTCGGGAGTGCAGTTGGAATCGCTTCACCGGTCATTCCCGCTCCGTGGTGCGATGGATAGGTCGCAGTGAGAATAGAAGCTGAAGAGGCGAGTGTCCAGATACCGTGCGAGTAGCAGTTCGAAAAATACCGTCCACCGTCGCTGTCTGCGATTCGTTGTACGTTCGGTGTCGTCTCACGGTCGTACCCACCCATCGTAGTGTGGTCCGCCCTCGTACTCTCTAACGTAATCCAGACGATGTTCGGATGCGCAGTCATAGCTCTGCCGCGACATTCGCTCGTTTACTGGATAGTTATAATTCGCATACTATCCGACGTCCGCCAGACGCGCCCGAATTCAGGCGTCTGCGTTCAGGGCACGCTCTTCGACGAAGTAGAGCGTGAACTCACCGTTCGAGATGACTCGGTTGATTCCCGGGCGCGCGTCGAGTGAATCGAACTCTTCTCGAGTGTATCTGAGTTCCTTGTACGCGCGAATCTCGCGCTCACGGTCGTACGTGGACACCGCGAGGTAGCCATCTCTCGCAAACGTCGAATTGAGCGTATCTATCTCCCGTGTCGGAACCGAGCGGTCGTAGTCGTCACGTGGCGTCTCTTCGGTTCCGTAGATCGCGTCGTTGTAACGCCACGGCCCTTGACGGACGGCCGCAAGCGGCAGGTCGCCATCGTGTAGTTCGAACGCCTGTTCGAATCCGACCAGTTCGGACTGTGTGACGTGCTGGTTCGGCTGGTAGATGTACGGTGACGGGTACGCTGCGACGAGTGCAGCGGGCAGTAACAAGAGCAGCATCACTGCAACTGCAACGTGGGTTCCACGGACCCCGACTCTCGAAGCGAGTCGCCGTAATCCGAGGGCGATAGTCACAGACCCGACAGCCGATGCAATCAGCATGAGGTAGCCAAAGAGTCTGAAGTGAAGTTCGCCGATGTCCCCGAGAAGGAACACGACTGCAAACGGAAGCGTTCCGGCAGCACCGAGTGTGAGATACCGAACTTTCGCATCGGTCTCTGGGAGGCTATCAAGGCGATGGAGGACGACCACGAGGACGAGAATACCCATGAGCACGACGTAGACGAAACTCACCAGGAACAGCTTCGCGAATATCTCGGGGAGTCCCGCACCGATTGCCTGCAGCGAGGCACCCTGTGCGACTGTACTGCCGGCCGCGGTCGGTGGCGTCCCACTGAGGTACCCTTCGGCCGCCCGTCCAACTGCCCTGAGCGTGCTCCAGAATGCATCGCGACGACTCGTCCATGCGAGGAATGCAATCCCGAGAATGCCGGTCTGTACGTACGTGGTTTTGTGGTCCCGAATCGGACTCTCCCACCCGCGCCACCGAACAGCAGCCTGCAGTACCGATGCGAGGAAGAGGAGCACGAACAAGTTGAGCGCTTGCAGCGGGTGGTACAACACCGTCGCCATCCCGACGATGACGAACAGAACACCGAACGACGTGACTGGAATCTTCGACCGGCGAGGGTCCGCACGGGCCACGTACAGGAGGAACAGATACAGCCCAAGTGCCGAAAACAGCATCGCTTGGCTGAACGTGTGCGGAGCCAGGTGCGTGCTGATCGTGTTGATCGGGAGGAGGAGTAACCCAGAAAACGTGGCGATGACGATCGTATCGTCCCGTGGGAGAATTTCGAACGCGATCAGGGGGATGAGGAGGAACGCGAGTGCGACGAACGAAAGGACGACCAACAGCAACGACCGTTCTGGAGAGTATCCGGTGACGTTCGAGAGGAGGATTGCGAACGAATGGATCCCGGGGTACAACAACTCGCTGATGGCAGTCTCGCCGTCGATGACGTCACGAACCCACCCGAGGTGAGTGAGCGAATCGCCCGCCCCGAGATAGTAGTATCCACGGATGAGCGGAAGTGCGATGATGCTAAAGACACTCATTCCACCGAGGAGGAGCGACAGTACCCGAACATCTCTGTCACCAAAGATAGACACGAAGAGAGAACAGGTGACTGCGACCCCGATGAATGCCCAGAAGACCACTGGTGTACTTGAATACAAAGACAGTTCGTAGGACGTTGCAGGATTCGTGTACGCCACCCCAATTGCGATGAGCAGCGCAGAGAACCCCACGAGTAAGCCCAACTGACTTCTGGTTCCGGCTCGAGAGACCATTTCTGCACGTTCAGACGGTATCGAGCAGTATTGTTATTGGTCACCAACCCGTCTCGGGGAAGACGCAAAGACGGGTATCGAACCCTAGCCTACGGAGGCACGAGGTGAGAAAACCAGCTCACAGAGCCACCGTAACAGACGAAGTACAATCGACAAACACTGGAGGGGGGAATGTGTCTCTTCATCGCAATTTTTCGGGGCAAAACGAACAGACAAAGAGGGGCTAACTGGGCCACAGCACACTCCCTGACGGATAAGAAGATTATAACAAAGCGGTCAGGGTGAGGACTTTTAGGCTACGAACAATGAGCATCGAGATTAGGTACGCCACCGAGGAAGACATCGACAAGTGGGACGACTACGTCGAGCAGTCGCCACAGGGAAACTTGTTCCATCAGTATGCTGCGCTGGAGGTGCAAGCGAAACACTCCAACGCAGAGTTGTATCCACTTATCGGATTCAAAGGCCAAGAGGTGGTCGGCCTCTTCCCGGTGTTCAAAATCACGAAAGGTCCCATACAGACGGTCTTCTCGCCGCCCCCCGAACTCCGCGTCGCATACCTCGGCCCACTCTTTCTTAATATGGACAACATGAAACAGCGCAAGCGCGAGAGTCGTCACCACGAGTTTATCGACAAATGTTTCGAGTGGATTCAAAACGAGATTCGGCCACAGTACACCCACATCCGACTGGACGAGACGCACGATGACCTCCGGGCGTTTACCTGGAACGACTTTACCATCTCGCCTTCGTACACCTACCACGTCGACCTCACTCCCGGCGAAGACGAGGTCTTGATGAGTTTCAGTAGCGACGCACGAGCGAACATCCGTAACGCACCGGAAGACTCGTTCACCATCGAAGAAGGTGGGCTTCGGGAGATAGAACTCATTATCGAGCAGGTTACAGACCGGTACGAAAATCAGGGAATCTCGTTCCGTACCTCCGCCGAATTCGTCAAAGACCTCTATACGAACCTTCCGGAAGGACAGATTCGCCCGTACGTGCTCCGTATCGACGGCGACTTCATCGGTGGGATTCTCGCCACCGACTACAAAGGAACTGTCTCACGGTGGCAAGGCGGTGTTCGAACCGACATCGACGTGGACGTCTCGGTCAACGACCTCCTCGACTGGCAGTTGATGCACGATGGTATCGAACGTGGGCGAACGACGTACGACCTCGTCGGCGCAGACAACCGACGAATCAACCGATACAAATCGAAGTTTAACCCGAATCTCGTCCCATTCTACAGTCTCGAACGAAGCGATGCTGGGATGGGGAAACTCGCACACATCTACAAGTCCATTCGTCAGCGGGCGTAACACCGACGTACGTTTCGGGTGGCCGACTCGATTGTTTCTGGTAATCGGCTCACTTCTGCACTGTCGCGCGTTTTTCCTGTCCGTGTTTCTTTCCTATCTGCGTTTCTGGTTCCTGTCCGTGTTTCTGGTTTCCATCGGTACCTCTGGTTCCTATCAGTATCTCTGATTCCTCCACGGGGCTCTGGTCAACACGTGTGTCCGAATTTCCGACCGTCTCGCTCGACAGGAACGTTGACGACCACCTATCGGTGGGCCAGTTTCAGTGAGGTACATTGTAGAAATCACGGGGAATCCGTCGTCAGTGGAAGAAGACCGATAGTTGTCGTGGGAACCAGCGACGCAACTGTGGACCCGTTAGTTGTTGACCCAGATGTACGTCGAGCGGTACGCGCTGTCCGTCCCGGCGTCGGCAGGTGCGTCGCCTTTGTACAGGAGGTAGACGAGACGGAGTTCAGAACCTGTCATTTCGGGGGTGAGTTCGGGGCTGACAGTCCACGACTCGCCGGGAGCAACGTCCTGAGAGACTCTCGCTAATTCTTCGTATTCGACGACTGAGACAGAGCCGGACGAGGTTTCGACACGTTGTAACTGGACGACGAGCGTGTATCGTGTTTGTTCTCGTTCGTAGTTGGTCACGCTCGCGTAGATCTCAGTTGTTTCGCCTGACGACAACGTCTCGGGATAGCCAGCGGCGACGAACTCGCCATCCGACTGTTGGGTGACTAACGAGAGACTCGAGTACGACTCACCGTAGTTCGGGACGGTAAGCGCGAACCCGAGGCCGACAACCGAGAGGACGACCACGAAAGCGAGAGCGACGGTTAGCACTCGGTTCGAATCGTTCTGATTGGAGACCGATTCGGCGAAGGAAGTGTACCAGGATCTGAATGGGATGGTGTACTGTTCGGTCTTCGTGAGTCGTTGCCTGCGGTATTCACCAATAAAGAGACCAGCACCGATGACCGCTGCGAAGATACCGACGATGGTGATGGTGCTCGGTTGCGAGAAGACACTGAGGATGAAAATGCCGAGGAGCGGGATCAGCGCGAGGCTGATACCGAACGCGAGAACAACCCGTTCTACGAACGTCACTCCAGGCCCGTTTCGGTTGACGGTCAGTGCAGATGAGCGAGATACCCGAGTGTCTGTGTACTTATGTGGAAACAGTACGAGGAGGAGCGCATACCCAGGGAGGAAGATGAGCAACGGAATGCCGAACAGCGCACGGACGAGTACCGAGTCGACGTACAACACCGACATCGAAGCGCCGAGAAGGATGACGAACCCTGCCAAGACATCGGCTTGTATTTCTCCAAGGGTCCGAATAACCCCATTGTCTTTCACTATCGGTATTTCTACCATGCGTAAACATACTAGAGTATACTCTTTGTTGTTGACTGGCTGACGCCATCCGGCCCCTCGGTTAGAAACATCATAACCGAGTACCGGGTAGAAAATTCGACAGGTCGTGAGAGCCCAAACTTTTGCAGTTATCGGAAGGTTTCAGACTAAATCCTGCGATTGGATAACCTGCCACGACTGCTGGCCCTCCTCTGTGAGGCCGTACACGCGTCCTTTTTTCCGGTCTTCGGGCACGAGGAGTTCGACCTGCCCTCGCTTCCGGAGGCGTTGAATCGAGCGTGAGATGTTTGCTACGTGGCGGTCGGTATCGGCTGCAATGCGAGTCGGCGTCGCTGGCCCTTCCGCGAGCCGCTCCAATACAGTGAGCCTGTACTGGGAACTGATTGCGTAGCTGACCATGTCCCAATCGATACTGTCGTTCGTATCAGATTGCTCCTCTTGTGTGCTAGCCATTAATCAGATTAACAGCCAGATAATTACATAAATACTTCGGTGGCAATTTATTCAGATTTTCCTGAACGTCACAGATTCGTATACGTCAGTGTAAAATCAGCACCATGCAAGCCAATATAATATTAAAACTGCACATTCTGAATTATATAAAGAGTTGCGATTTTATATTCACATTTACACGACCAGTTTGTAGGCAATCAGTGTACGGTGTACAGGTTGAATCTAGTCGCAGAACGTGATTGTAATGGAGTTTTGAATTGCTTCATCTCAGGAACACAACTGTAGTAACGAGTATCATATCAATGTAACAGACACCACATCACTCGTACGGCAATGTACCATCACAAACAGGGAGCAAGACGGTTCGAACGGTCTCGTCATGGCTGCCATGGTACTGCATGACACCAATTAATCTCATCGCAACAGAGAACGTCAGTTGTCCGAAAATGGCCTAAGCACGCGTTTTTTGAACTGTCTGGAACTGAAGAGTGATGAGGTCGCTCGAAAGTTTTGGAGGATAGTTTGATGCGCGTCTTTTCAGTGGAGGTTCTGGGAATGACTCAACCAGGACTGCCATCTGTCTTCTGACGCAATGTCCCCGGAGCCGGTGGGGGGTGTAGTTCGGATACCATCGATTATATTCACGTACTCCATTGACAATCGCCCGCGCACGAAGACGCGGATATTCTCGTCCGTTAGGATGGGGAGGGTGTCGACGATGGGATTCCCTCGCCGAATGAAATTGACGCGTACGACAATCCGAAAGTGTGCCTAACCGGAGCTTACCGCTGTGTTTGTCGGATGAACTCGTTGAGTTTTGCTTCGATGAGGGTCGCAACCCGTTCGCTATATTTCCAGAGCGCTGCATTGAGTCGCTCTTCAGTCTCGTCGTCAAGTTCGTCCCGTCCGCGAAGGACAGAGTCCTTGGTTATCTGTGGGTGATAGACACAGACCACACCGAGGGAGGTGTCCGAACTGGAGGATCCAGCCGTATGGATTCCGTACTGGTCAGTTCCCCAGACACCATCGCCACCCTCTCGTTCCAACTCGGAATCGAGCGCGTCGAGCAGGCGGAGTTCCGCTTCGGTAAGAATTGGGTGGTCGCCCTCGAACAGTTCAGCGTATGCCTCCCTCCGGGCATCTCTCGTCCATTCATCCAACTGGGACCGCGCACGTAGTACGAGTTGTCGCTCGTCTGGGAACTCTGCCATAGTCTCTATGAGGTCAGCCAAGTCAATCAACGTTCTGACGGGTGCTGTAGACCCGTGAGACGGGCTCTTGGAAAGGGTATGGGGAAAGATGGCCTCTCAGTCGTGCGAAACGCTACGATGCACCAACTGTCCCCCACACCGCTGCCATCTATTATTATGTTCGAGGTTTCGATACGTCACCTCAGTCACGACAGACGTACAGAGTGGGTTCAGACGCTACTTTGCTATTAGTGATGCCATGGTGCCTTCGAGCAGTGATACCAGTGGGGAGAAATCCTCACGAGAAACCAGACAGCCACGATGCTAGATACGTATCGACGGTCAGCGGACGCTGTCTGTGTGGTGATTACCCTGCCAAGTTATCGACACGCCCCACCTACTGTTCTTCATGGCGATAATTGTCTATCAAGGCGTGGACGAACCCGTCTCGGAAGAAATCGACGATGAGAAGCTGAACTACCGAGAAGCCCACTGGCAGATTCATCACGGCGACGATGAGTACACGTACATCCCGAGAGAACGCGTCTATTCGGTGAAAATGACGGACCCACACTTCATGGAAGAGTGAAGTAAGTCACTGGTTCCTGCTGTGACGCTCCGACAGCTCTGCGAATACCCAACGTTGCTCGGTGTCCGCTGGGCCAGCCGGGAGCGAGAGAGAACACAGCTCACACACGGACACCCCAGAAGAACGCGATTCCGACGACAGTGACCACCGACAGGAGGAACTGTAACGGCGCGCCAACGCGGATGAAGTCCGAGAACCGGTACCCGCCAGGGCCGTAGACGAAGAGGTTCGTCTGGTAGCCGACCGGCGTCATGAACGCCGTCGAGGCGGCGAACGTCACGGCAAGGACGAACGCGAACGCGTTCGCACCGATCGACTGAGCTGCGCTGGCCGCGACAGGGATCATCAACACGACGCTCGCATTGTTACTGATGACGCTCGTCAACAGGCCAGTCGCGACGTAGAACACCCAGAGGACACCGATCGCTGGCAAGAATACGGCAGTCGAGGCGACCACATTGCCCAGCAGCGCTGCCGCTCCTGTCTGCTGTAGGGCAATACCGAGCGGGATGACGCCCGCGAGGAGGAATATCACGTTCCACTCGACAGACGAGTAGAGTTCGGTCGGTTTCAGGACGCCGGTGAAGACCATCGCCACGACGCCTGCTAACGCAGAGACGACAATCGGCAGGATGTTCAGTGCCGGGAGTGCGATGACGCCGGCGATGATTCCGACCGCGAACGGAATCTTGTCGCTCCGGTAGTTCACCTCGTCGAACTCGTGAGCGACGATGAAGTCCTGGTTCTCGACGAGGCGAGTGAGACTATCGGGTGGTGCCTGCACGAGGAGCGTGTCACCGGTCCGAATACGGATGCTCTCGAACCGGTCCCGGACGACATCACCGCGGGTTCTGAAAGCGAGGACGTTCGCGTCGTATCGCTGTCGGAACGTCGAACTCGCCAAGGTTTCGCCGACGAGGAACGACCCCGACGGAATGACGACTTCGACGAGGACCGGTTCTTCCTCATCAGGATGCAGGTCATCTTCAGTCCGAGGTCCGCCCGACAGTGTGAGGCCTTCCGCATCCATGATGCGTTCGAGCGTCTCCCGGTTCGTCCTGAGCCGGAGTGTGTCCTTCTCACGAATCTCTTTGCGGGCAAGCGGATCAGAAAAGCGCTCACCGTATCGGATTAGCTGTAACACGTCGATGTCGAGGTCGTCGTCTCCCAGCGCCTCCTCGACCGTCTTTCCGATCAACGACGAGTTCGCTGGCACAACGACGTCTGCGAGGTACTCCTGGAGGGCGTACTCCTCGACGAGGTCCTCGTCAGCGGGAATCCGTTCGGGGAGCAGTCGAACCCCGACCGTCATCAGATAGATGGACCCGACCGCGAAAACGATGAGACCGAGTTTGGTGAATTCGAACATCCCAAACGCGTGCAGACCCAGCTCGGGAGATTCCGCTCCGAGTTGAGCTGCGATATCGCTCGCGAGGATGTTCGTCGACGTTCCGATGAGCGTCAACGTGCCGCCGAGCATCGAGGCGAACGACAACGGCATCAGCAATTTCGACGGTGAGGTCTTCCCGTTGTGTGCGAGGTCGTTAATCACCGGGACCAGAATCGCGACGACCGGCGTGTTATTGATGAGTCCCGAGATGGGGCCGGTGATGCCGATCGTCGCCGCGAGTTGCTTGTTTCGGTTGGCCCCCGCGAACGCGGCCATCTTCCGACCGAGCAGCTGGACGATGCCGGTTCGGTTGATTCCGGTACTCAGGATGAGCATGGCGAGGACAGTTATCGTGGCCGGGTTCGCAAATCCCGAAATTCCCTCCCGAGCTGATATCTGCGTCCACGGTTGGAGTACGATCAATAGCACCATCACCAGAATCGCGGTGACGTCGATGGGAAACCACTCGGTAGCGAACAACACGAGTGCGAGCAGAATAATTGCAAAAACGACGAGCATCTCGGCCGTTACAGACTGGGTGCCGAGACCTTGGACAGCCAACGAAACGGTAGAGAAGACCACACCAATTAATGATACTGACGCGAGATAAGGGCTGGCATGCACACGAGTGAGTCGATTAGAGAGACACTCCATGCACTGCCCTGGGTGAAGACCTGAGGCACTCTCCTCGTTCCTCTGTAGAAGCGGGCTGTTCGCTCAGAAACCGGTCACCCTACGAACGCTTATCCGCTTGTCGCTCACATGCTAACAGAGAGGATGGAATTTTTCAGACGCGCCGGAAGGAAGGTCGAACAGCTCAAGCAGACGGCAACCGAAACCGCTACGGAGCATCCAAACTACCAGTGTGAAGCGTGCGAAGCACGATTTCACACCCAGCACGAACAGTGCCCGGAGTGCGGAGCAGCGTCCCTCATTTCGATACAATCTGAGGAGTAAACCCTCAGTCGGTCCGATTGGAGACGGTGTCGTAGAACTACCTCCTTGTTCGAACACTCCACCCCGCTACGGGCTGCATCAATCGGTACCGCGTCAGCAGTTCTCGTCGATAGGTGGCCTTCGGGACCAGAACAGTTCATAGAGACCAGTAATAGAACCACTCTTTGACTTGCTCGTCTATCGTCTCGGTAGTGGTTGACGCTCTCAGAACGTACACTGACTACGACTCCTTCGCTCGCGAGTGGCACGCAAAGACGCTCAGAGACCGCGATGTGACACTTGAGGCGGCCCAAGAGCGGGGCTACCTCAACGAACAGAGCACGCGTCGGCTGTGGCAACTGTTGGGCCTCCTGGACGAAGACGACGTGTTCATCCAGCTTCCGAAGTGGCTAGTCGAAGAGAAAACGGACGACCTGCGGGGAAGCCTTGCCACCACATTTGTCGGATACATCTCCCGTGAGACCGAGGACGCAGTTCTCTTCGAGGACTCGTCACCGAGTGACCGTCTCATGCAGATTGCACACAAGATAGAATCGCTCGAAAACGGAGTCGAGAACTTTGCAGTCGACAGCGACCGTCGAAAGCAGTTGAACGACAAGCTACAGGAAGAGCACCGAAAATTCGAGAAACGGGACCACGCCCCGTATCTCTCAGACGAACGGCTCCCGAAGTCCCAACTTATAACCGTCATTCAACGGAGAGAGTAGTCAGTCGCGGCTATCAGGAGGGCCTCCAGAGGCGGTTCGTAATCGGAGTGGTACAGACCCGTCCAGTGGAGACCGTTCTCCGAACGAACGGACTAATCTCCGGTGACCTCACTCCCGTGTTGCGGCCGTTTCGTTTCTGTCCCGAACTGGAACTCAAACGCTACTCTTCGTCCGACTCCTGTCGAACCTGCGTCTCTTGAATCACGAGTCGTTCGATTCGAGTATCATCGACAGCCTCGACCTGAAGCACGTAGCCGTCCGAATCGATCTGATCGCCCACTTCAGGAACTCTGCCGAGGCGACTGAAGACCAATCCACCAATCGTCTCGACATCGTCGCTCTCGAATCGAGAGCCGAGCCGGTCGTTCACGTCCTGAATGGTGACTCCTCCGTCGACGACGTACGCTCCGTCGGTTCTCTTCTCGATCGACGGCTCTTGAGCACCTGTATCGAATTCGTCCTGGATATCGCCCACGATCTCTTCGAGGATATCCTCGATAGTCACGATGCCCTCGAAGACGCCCCACTCGTCGACGACGACGGCCATCTGGCCTTCCCCACGCGTCTGAAAGTCGGCGAGAATCGCGTCGATCCGGCGCGTTTCCGGCACCGTGAGGACTGGACGCGCGAGCTCACGCGCTGTGACCGTGCCGTCTTGGTCCATCTCGGCTTCGCTCGCTCGCAGAATGTCCTTGGCGTGGACGAATCCAAGCGGTTGATTCCCGTCCTCGTCGAGTACGAGGTAGCGCGTGTAGCTCCCGGTGGCGACAACTGACCGGAGTTCCGAGAGCGGCATCGAGGCAGTGACGGTTTCCACGTCTGGACGCGGAACCATGACCTCGCGGGCGATCGTATCGCCGAGTTCGAAGACGCTCTCGATCATCTCGACTTCGTCGAGGTCGATGTGTCCCGACTCCTCCGAGCGGGTGAGAATCATCCGAATCTCCGCTTCGGTGTGGGTTTCTTCGCTCTCGGACGCCGGAGAGACCCCAGCGAGACGGGTGAAGTAGTTGGCCGTCCCGTTGAAGACGATGATACCGGGCACGAACACGTAGTAGAAGAACTTCATGAGTGGGGCCACGAGGAGCGCGATACGTGTGGCCTCCTGAATGGCGAACGTCTTCGGCGCGAGTTCTCCGAACACCACGTGGAGGAACGTGATGAACCCGAACCCGAGGACGAATGCAACGAGATGGACCGTTTCCGCAGGGAAAAACTGACCGAGGACCGGTTCGATGAGCGCTGCGACAGCCGGTTCACCGATCCAGCCGAGGCCGAGCGAGGAGAGCGTGATTCCGAGTTGGCTGACAGCCAGATAGTCGTCGAGGTTCTGAACGACGTCTTGCACGAGCGCCGCCCCCGGTTTGCCTCGTTCGACGAGTGACGTCACTTGAGTCGGTCGGACTTTGACGAAGGCGAACTCCGCAGCAACGAAGACTCCGTTCATGATGACGAGGAAGAAGGCGAGAAGCAGTCCGCCGAGAGAAATTAGATCAACCATAGTCGATTACGGACACGTGGACACTTGTAGGGGGTGGATATCGAACTGGTATTCTGCAGTCAGATTGTCCACGAATCGCGGTGACCGCGATGTCGATGTCGATCGCGTATCACCCGTTCTTGACCAGCGTAGCCTGCCTCTGAAATTCTCATGTGAGGAATTTCATGTCGTATTCTGCCTTTTCAAGCCCCCGCCCAGTCTAGCCCTTCTCGACGAGACGCTGGAATCATCGCCGGAGCAGTTGTCATCGAATGAGTCATCTGACATCTCAAAACGTATCTTCAGTCCACCGTTCGAGCCAAGATTGCCGACATCGTGCGGGCGGGTCTCACCAGGAGAGGATGGCGCAGTTTGTATCCGAGATACTGAGCCAACTGAGACCAGTAGGGACCAGTCGGGGTGTGTCAAAGACAGGGTCGAATGAAGACAGTGAACGCCTATCGAAGCCAGCGGACAAGATGGACTGTGTTCGTCCCAGCGGTGACACACGCGTACACACCGGTTGACAGACGTAACCGTCTCGACATCCAACAGGGAATCCGCAACATCAGTCGGAGAACTCGTCGTCGTATTGTTCGTAGGTGATGGTCAGTCGCCCCGGCGTCCGATGCTTCGCTGCGTCTCGAAGCCTTTGGAACGCTCGCAGGAGTTCATCGGCATCGTCTGTTCCCTCTCGGACACTCCGGGATTCTTCTCGTATCGTATCGTATACCTTTTCCAGCATTCGTCGAGCCGCGTCCGAATCTGTTTTCGAGTCGATCTCGAATGAAGCCTCATACTGGGACATGCTCGTTGTTGGTTCGCCAGTGGGATAAGCGGGGCTTTCCCTTGATAGTGCTCGCCTCGTTTGCCGTCAGCGGCGAGCTTAGCCTTGCGGGAATTGAGACTCGGTGCGGTGGCCGCAACAGTCGTTCATACGAACCCCATGAGAAAGTTTGTATACCGACATGGAGTATATTGATTCCAGAGCCATTTTTGCCACGTGTTTGCTAATCCTCCTCATCTGTGTATGACAACGACACAGATGGCATGTTAATCTAAATCATACGTTTCGGAATGCGACCGAAAATTCGTGGTTTGTCGAGGTATGGTGGTGCAGCAACCGGGTTACTCCCACGACTGCCCGCGACGAGGACATCGAAGAAAGTCACTCACCCGGCCACTCGTTCGCGCCCAGTGGTTCACCCCCGAGGAACGCGTCGATTCCCTCGTGGGCGTCGGCGGTCGTACAGAGTTCGGCAAACCGTTCGTTCGAGTAGTCCAGCGCTTCGTCGTACTCCAGTTCTGCCATCTGGTAGAACGCCTCTTTTCCCAGTTGAACGGCGACAGGACTCTTCGACGCGATGGTCGAAGCGAGTTCGACCGCTTCGCTGCGATAGTCATCCGGGGGGACGACACGGTTGACGAGTCCCCAGTCGAGGGCAGTCTCCGAGTCTATCAATTCGCCCGTCAGAAGCAGTTCGAGACACCGTTTCCGCGTGAGCGACGACATCAGTGGCACAGCAGGCCCCATACAGAACAACCCGACTTTGGGAGCTGTCGCGCCGAATCGGGTCCCCTCGGCGGCAACCGCAAGGTCACAGGCAGCGACGAGGCCGATACCATTCGCTGCGGCGTGACCGTGCACGGCGGCGATAACCGGTGTGCGCATCTTCGTGAGTGTTCGAAACGGTTCTTCCATCACCGCAACCCACGCTTCGTACTCGTCTTTCGTCTCGTAGGTGGCGTATTCCGACAGGTCGATGCCGGCCGAGAACGCTTTGCCTGCGCCATCCACCACGATTGCCCGCACGTTTACCGCCTCGTCGAACGCGCGCAGTGCGTCGTCGAGTTCGGTCGCGAGTTCGGTACTAAACGTGTTCATCGCCTCCGGTCGACTGAGTGTAATCCGGCCAACGTACCCGTCACGGGTGGTTTCGATGGTCGTCCACTCGGGCGTGTCGCCACTGTTGGACGTCATGTGTCCACGGTTCGCTTACGTGGCTGTTAAATGTCACCGTGGGCCAGCCCGCAAGAGAAGGAGTCAGGTACTGCGACTCGACCGGTTAGACGTCCCACGCCCACGAATACGAGTCGTCCGTGGTGGAGTTGGTCGAAGCGTTCGTACTGTTGTACGTCGACGTATTGTTCGTACTCGTCGAGTTCGTCGTCTGCGTCTCCGACGCGGGCGTCCCCGTGTCAGCGGTGACGGTGCCACTCGTTAGGTTACCGAGCGGTGCTTTGATAGCGTAACTCGGCGTCTCGATTTGAATCGTACTCTGTGCGTCGACCTGAACGAACTTGAGTTCGAGCGTGTAGGACCCGTCGGACTGGATTTCCGTCGCTTCGACCTGGTCGGTCGGTGGGTGGAACGCCCACGCGGTTTCGCCGGCGTCGGACCGACTCGTCTTGCCTTCGATAGTTCGAACCGTGTAGTCACGACTCGTGTCGGAACCTGCGAGCGGGTAGTTCCGGTCGAGCCACGCCTGGAACCCTTCGTCGATGGCGTACACTTCGTCGAATCCGTTCGCGAGAAGCGACGCCGCTCGAAGGGACGACAGGTGGTGCGGGCAGTGACAGTACGTCACGATCTTGCCACTGTTATTTTTGCTCCAGTCGTCGGTGGCGTCGAGCACGCGACCGTCGGGTGCGGGACTGAGAACCGACCCGAAGATGTGCGACACCTCGTACCCGGTCTCACTCCGCGCGTCGACGAAGCGTGCCTCCCCACGCGCGTACCAGTAGTACGCGTCCTCGATAGGGACGAGCGGAACATCGACGGTCACGTCGTGAACCTCGCGCGTCAGGGTGTCGTAGGAACTCGGGTCGATGTCCCGTTCTTCGGGAACGGTATCGAACTCGGGCGGGTAGCCATCAGAGGGCTTGGGGTCTTCCGGCAAGTCGTCGCCCTCGCGGGGGCCTTTCATCCGGTTCTCCGGTGCCACTGTCGTCGTCTCGGTGGTGGTCGTCGTCGTGGCTGTCGTCGTGTTCTCGGTGGTCGTGGTCGTCGTCTCAGAGGACGAACCACTCGAACAGCCAGCGAGTCCTGCAATCGTGGCTGCGCCGGTCAACTGGAGGAATCGTCTGCGGCTTGACTGTCGTTCTGTCATCGACTGCGCATTGTGTTCAGTCGGTGTTTATTATATACAAAGTAAGGGACTCTCACCCCGATTTGCGCCGATTTTGCCACTACAGGATAGTCAGCGACTGAGTGACAGACGATGTCAGGCGGATTGTTTCGTGTACCGCCGCTCCCACCGTCGACGTCTCCGGACGGCGTCACGCCCGTCTTCCGTGAGTGAATACTCGTTTGTCCGTCCGGTTTTACTCCCCTTGGCGATCAAGTCTTTCTCGACGAGTTCGTTCAGATTCGTGTAGACTCGCCCCGCGAGCAATGCGCGGCCTTGCGAATCTTCCAGTTCTGATTTGATTGCTTTGCCCGACGGGTTACGCATTCCACTGACGACGAAGAGCAAGTCGCGTTGAATCGCAGTCAATTCGTGGACTTTCATGGGGGTGACCACACGCTCATACCACATCAACCACCGAGACTGTTGTACCGCTAAAAGAGACCCTATGCTCGATGGAACAGTTACAATTTCCAACTTATCAAACCCACAACCACACCGCCCACGCCACTAGACACCCGATAATAATGGTGAGACACACGAATTGCTTACGTGGGGCGTCACGACCCACACCACCCAACGTGACGGCCTGAACTCTGGGGTCGCTGGAAAAACCCAGGTCCTGGTCACGACTGTGACTGGGACACCACTTTTCCTTCCGTTACCAATCGCATAGTAAGGGTCCGGGAGTTCCTGGGCTGGACTATGTTCGGAACCAGTGGTATTCGCGGGACAGTCGGAAGCGACGTAACTGCGAGTCTCGCACTCTCGATTGGACGCGCACTCGGCAGCGAAGGATACGACCGTGTCGTCGTCGGGTACGATGCACGAGAGAGTGGTACGATGTTAGAACACGCGCTCACGGCGGGGCTTCAGGAGTGTGGTGCCGACGTCATCCGTGTCGGAGAGCATCCGACACCGACCATCGCACGCGCTTCGGAGTGGTTCGACGCCGACGCGAGCGCCGTGGTGACCGCCTCTCACAACCCACCGACCGACAACGGCGTGAAACTGTGGACTGAGTCGGGACGAGCGTTCGGGGCGGATAGACGCGAAGCAATCGCCCGCCGCGTTCGAGAAGACGACTACGAACTCGCATCGTGGGACGCTGTCGGGGGTGAGCGGCACCGGGACGTCGACGACCGACATCGGTCCGCGCTTCGGGCATCTGTCGACCTGCCAGACTCCTGCACTGTCGTGGTAGACGTCGGGAACGGGACAGGGGAAGTCACGGCGGAAGTCCTCACCGACCTCGGGTGTACGGTCACGACGCTCAACGGCCAACGAGACGGACGGTTCCCCGGTCGGCCATCCGAACCGACAGAAGAGACGTGCCGGGGGCTTCAGACGTACGTTGCGCAAACGGACGCGGACCTCGGAATCGCCCACGACGGTGACGCCGATCGGATGATGGCAGTCGACGGTGACGGGAACTTCGTCGATGGAGACATCCTCCTCGCGTTGTTCGGACGCGACGCTGCGTCAACGGGAGATCGGATTGCGGTGCCGGTGAACACGAGTCTCGCCGTCGACGATGCTGTCGCGACCGTCGGCGCCGACGTCGTTCGAACTCGTGTCGGCGACGTCTTCGTCGCAGAGAAATGTGCCGAAGCGGGCGTCGTCTTCGGCGGTGAACCCTCGGGTGCGTGGATATGGGGCGACGAGACACCCTGTCCCGACGGACCGCTCGCAGCGTGTAAGCTGGTCGAACTCGTCACGAGCCGTGGGCCGTTATCCGACCTCGTCGACGAAATCGACACCTATCCACTTCGTCGGGAGAACGTCGAGACGGACGACAAGACGCGTGTCCTCGAGCAGGTCGAGAAACGAGTCCGCGACGAGTACGACGACATCGACCACCGCGATGGAGTCCGTATCGCAACCGACGACGGATGGTTCCTCGTCCGGGCCAGTGGGACGCAACCACTCGTTCGCGTCACCGCAGAGGCGCGTACCGAATCGGACGTCGACCAGTTGTTCGACGAGGCGATGGCACTCGTCGAGGAAGTCACGACCACAGTGACTGCATGACGAGGCACCTCTCGGACCAGTAGAAGGCTACCTCGACACCTCGGCTATTTCTGACGCACATCGACTTTTTGCAGACATTGGCAGAAATTCCCCTATCTGCGGGACGACCCATGACGGATGTTGACTATTGACAACAGTATTTGAAGACTGCCCATATGAAGACAGAATTACTCGCCAGGTTGGTGCGTCCTGTACATCGATGATACCTCAACTCACTCGTCGAAATTTCCTGACTGCCACAGGTGGACTCGCGCTGCTCGGTACGGTCGGCGTGCAAACCGCCACCGCAGGGTTTAGCCCCGGTGTAGTCGGGACTGCACCCTACCTCCGCGACCGCCTCTACCCGACGATGGGAACGGACGATTCCAACCCCACCCTCGTCGTCTACGTCAACTTCCTCTCGGCCGAGTCGCAGTACTTCGTCCAGCACAACCTCGAAGATATCGTCCGCGAGTACGTCCTCACCGGCCAACTCAACGTCGAACTGCGGTTCCTCTCGTACCGACCCGACGCTCTCGACGACTACCTCGTCGGCGACGACGAGGGCGAAGCGCGTGCTGCTCGCGCCGCCCACGGCGTGTGGGAAATCGAACCGGAGAACTTCTGGACGTTCTTCGAGTTCATGTTCTGGAACTTCACGACGAAGACGTACACCCACTCTCGACTCGAGGCGTACATGGACCTCGCCGGCGTTCGGAACATCACGAAAATCGCCAACCGCGCCTACGCCGACCGGTACGACGCACTCGTTCGGTCTGCGACCGAAGAGGCAGTCCGATACGGCATCCAGGACGTGCCACGAGTCCGACTCCTCCGTGACCACAAGCACGGAAACTACTCCGACATCCTCGGGTGGACCCAGACTCGCGTCGACAGAGTCAACACCGGACAGGTTCGGACGCACTCGCTGCTCCCGGGGACGAAGTACGAAACCCCTGTGTACGTCATCGACTCGGGAGAGCCTGGACCCACTGCGTTCGTCGTCGGCGGGATGCACGGTGAAGAACCCGAAGGATACACCACGGCGAAACACCTGACGACGCTCCGACCGACCGGCGGTAAACTCGTCGTGCTTCCGTACGCGAACCTGCCTGCCATCGAGGCAGGCGCGCGCCACACCGGAGACGGTGACCTGAACCGGGACTTCCCAACCGGAGAGGAACCGACCAGTCAACTCGCACGCGCAATCTGGGACGAGCTCGTCTCACACGACCCGGACGTGGTCGTCGACCTGCACAGTTCGAGCGGCATCTACAAGTACGACGGAAAGGTCGGACAGGCAATCTTCCCCACCTACGCGACCCCGGAGAACGCTGTAATCGCGTGCTCGCTCGTCAACGAGCAGTACATCGGCCTCTCGGAGTATCCGTCGTACTACGACTTCGACGTCGGCAACTCTCTCGGTGGGTCGAGACCGCTCCTCGTCCACAAAGTGTACGGTGACCTCCGGCTCCCCGGATACATCGTCGAGACGACTCGAAAAGACACGCACTTAGAAGACACGGTGACGTGGGAACTCGCGGCCGTGCGCGACTTGCTCTGGCAGCACCACCTCCTGCTCGGGTGAGAACCCACCTACGGCAGTCCTAAACTCTCCCATCTCGTTGTTCCGTTTTCGGCACCCGCTTACTTTGCGTATAATAACGCCCGTCGTTCGAGTAGTCGAGGCTATGCAGGCTATCGTACTCGCAGCAGGGAAAGGCACGCGAATGCAACCGCTGTCGAACGGCGTCCCCAAGCCGATGCTCCCCGTCGCCGGGAAGCCAATCGCAGCACACACGGCTGAAGCAGCGGTCGACGCCGGTGTCGACGAACTCGTGTTCGTCGTCGGATACGGCGAACAGCAGGTCCGAGGCTACTTCGGTACGTCCTACCGCGACACGCCCGTCTCATACGTCGTCCAGGACGAACAACAGGGCACTGCCGACGCCGTCCGTGCCTCGAAAGACCATATCGATGGACCGTTCGCGGTGCTCTACGGCGACAACCTCTACGACCCCGAGGGAATCTCTCGATTGTTCGACGTGGCTCCGAGCATCGCCTCGGTTCGCGTCCCGAACCCGTCGAACTACGGCGTGCTGAACGTCGAAGACGGTGCGGTGTCTGAGATTACGGAGAAGCCCGACGCACCACAAAACGACCTCGTGAACGCCGGTGCGTACGTCCTCCCCGAAGCGGCGCGCGACATGCTCGACGTTCCACTGAGCGAACGTGGCGAACGCGAACTCACGGACGTTCTCGACAAAGTCATCTCCGAGTTCAACGTCTCGCCGGTCACGCTCGACCGCTGGATGGACGTCGGTCGCCCGTGGGAGCTCCTCGAAGCCAACGAGTGGAAACTCGGTGCGTTCGACCGCCGTATCGACGGCGACGTGAGCGAGAACGCGACGATCCAAGGCGACGTCGTCGTCGAGGAGGGTGCGACGGTTCGTGGTGGGAGCGTCGTCGAAGGGCCTGCGTACATCGCGTCGGGTGCGTCTATCGGGCCGAACGCCTACATCCGTGGCCGAACGTTCGTCGGTCGAGACGTCGATGTCGGGCACGCAGTCGAGGTGAAAAACAGCGTCCTGCTCGCGAACACGAGCGTCGGTCACCTCTCGTACATCGGTGACAGCGTCGTCGGCCGAAACGTCAACTTCGGTGCAGGGACCAACGTCGCCAACCTCCGACACGACGGTGACGACGTCACCGTGACGGTGAAAGGAGAGCGTGTCTCGACCGGTCGCCGGAAGTTCGGTGTCGTCGTCGGCGACGACGTGAAGACGGGTATCAACACCGCTCTCAACGCAGGGGTGAAACTGTCCGAGAACGCACGGACCGTCCCCGGAGAGACAGTGACGAAAGACCGCTGAGCGTCGGTTTCCAAACCTGAGATATCGGCTTTTGAGCAACCTTCGAACGAGTGACTGACGGACGAATACGATTGGATACCAACCGAGTCGTCGGACACGCTGATATTTTCGAAACGCCGAACTGGAGACGAGACGCTACGCGAAACGCAGTGTGAAAACACCAGAACCGAATCACGACACGGTCGCGACGCCCGAAATCAGCCAGCAGATTAGAGGTCGGTGAGGAGGCGTGCCGGTGGGCACAACACGTCGTTCGGCGTGAGAAGGTTGTCGTCGACGGTTGTGTTCATCCACGTCGTGATGTCGTTGATTCGGAGTTTGACCCTGACCGGAAGGTCGTGGATACTCGGATATCCGGGGAAGAGCTTGTGGTCGAGTTCGCTCTCCGCGTACTGTGCCTCCATGTCGGGCCACGGCTGACTGAACGGTTCGACGATGGGGAGTTTGCGCCGCAGATATTTCTCGATCTGGTTCCTCCGGAACGTGTGGTGCGGTCGGTCGGGAGGCCGGTGCCGGAAGATGTCGGGATTGAGTTGCCGCAGCGCCTGCTTCATCACCGTCGTGTTCCGCTTCTCTGGCGGTGTCTTCAGGTGCCAGTCGATGAGTTCGGCGTCTGCCGCGACGAACGATTCGATGTAGTTGTCGGACAACTCGAAGTGGAACGGGAGCGTCGGTTGGTTCTGAATACCGAACAGCGCGATGCTGTCGTAGACGTTGTCGTAGCGGTCCGACCACTTGTCGAGTTGCTCGGAGACCACGTCGTCGATGAAATCCATGCTCGTATCGAACTGGTCGTAGCACTCGGGGAACACGTGGTCGCACGCCGGGTGGTACCCGAACTTCGACGACAGCACCTCTGGTGGGTTCGGGTCCGGGTCGAGCCCCTGAAGCGGAAACTTGTTCCCGAAGATGTCGACGACGTTCCGCGGCAGAAAGTGCCCACGGAAGAATGTATCGAAGAACAGTCCGTGGAATATCGTGTCGACGTTCATGTCGTCGTCGCACCCAGCGTGGTGGACGTGAACCGACTCACGTGTCCCCATCGAGTACTCGATGACGTCCGCTTCGACGTTGAGGTAGTCGTCACCGGGGACGAGCGTCTGGTGGTCGGCACCGTACTGTGTTGCGATATTCCGCGCGGTTTCCACCTCGGGGTGGTCCGTCGTCCCGAGTGTGAAACACACGTCTATTCCGGGGTGTTGAGCGACGATTGCGCGAGAGTCGTATCCACCACTCAAGAGGAGTCCGTGTTTCCCGGGGTAGATCGTCCGACGGGCGATGGCGCGTTCGAGACGGTCTGCGAGTTCGTCGACGTAGTCGAACTCGTCGGGGTCGGCGTGGTCGTAGACGAATCTGGAGAGTGTCCCGGTGTCGTCGGCCGTGATGTAGCCGTCGAAGGGAACCGTCTTGACTCGGTTAAACACCGTCCGGTCGTCAACGACCACACCCATGTGAACGTATTCGAGCAACCCACGCGTGTCGACTTCCGTGTCTGGGACGGCGGAGACGACGCGCTTCGGATTCGTCCCGAAGACGCGCCCTTCGGGCAGGTCTGCGTAGAAACACTGCCACGTTCGAGCGGGGTCGGTCGCGACGATGGCCTCACCGTCGAATTCGACGAAGGCGAGATACGAACCGTTGAGTTCGGAGAACGCTTCGTTCCCGACTTCCTCGTATCGGTCGAGTGTGTATTCGGCGGGGGATTTCGAGACGGAATCCGGTGCGAGAATCTCTCCCCAGAGGATACAGTGTCCGCGTTCGTCGCGGTAGGTATCCGACCGGCCCGAGAACCCGAGTGCTGGGTCGCGGATTGCGACCGTCGAACGCTCGGTGTCGGCCACCCAGTCGAAGCTCGACCGGGAGGCCAACGCGTCGAACGCGCCGTCGTCTTCGATGACACCAAACAGTTCTTTGTTCATTGTTCGAAGGTACAGATGAGTCTCGTTTTCATTCGACAGTCACGCTCTTCGCGAGGTTACGCGGTTTGTCGATTGCGCGGTCCAACTCGGTCGCACAGTGGTACGACAACAACTGTAACTGGACGTTCGCGAGGAGATTCGAACAGACAGGATGCATCTCGGGGACGTAGAGATGTTCGTCGGCCGTGTCTGCAATCGCGTGACTCGGCGGTGAGACGGCGACGATGGGCGCACCTCGCGTCTGTGCTTCCTTGGCGTTCGTCACCGTCTTCTCGCAGTCGTCAGCGCAGATTGCGAACACCGGCGTCTCCTCGGTGACGAGCGCGAGCGGTCCGTGCTTGAGTTCGCCAGAGGCGAACCCCTCGGCGTGTTCGTACGTAATCTCTTTGAACTTGAGTGCGCCCTCCTTCGCGACCGAACACCCGAGGCCGCGGCCGATGAAGAAGTACGAATCGTTGTCGAGGTACTTCTTGGCCAGTCGTGCGGCGTCGCTGGTCTGGAGCGTCTGTTCGACGGCGTCGGGGAGCTCCTGTAAGTCCGAGACGAGTTGGTCGAGGTTGTCCACGCGAGACGCGTCCGCGTTGACACTGGAGATGTGCTGTCCGAGCAACGTGAGCATCACGGCCTGTGACGAGAACGTCTTCGTCGCCGCGACACCGATTTCGGGTCCAGCACGGATGTACAGTGGTTCGTCTGCTTCACGTGCAGCAGTCGATTGGACGACGTTCGTCACAGCGATGGTGTCGACACCAGCATCGTTTGCCCGACGAAGCGCGCCGAGTGTGTCGGCCGTCTCACCGCTCTGGGTGACCGCGATGAAGAGGGCGTTCTCCGACGGCGTTCCAGTGTTGAGGTCGTACTCACTGGCACGAATCGCACGCGCCGAGACGTCACACCGGTTCAACAGACTCGCACCGAACAGGGCCGCGTGGTACGAGGTTCCACAGCCGACGAGGTGGACCGAGTCGATGTCCGAGAGGTCCATATCGACGTCGAGGTCTGTCGTCCCTTCGTCGGGGTCGAGACGCCCCTCGATAGTCTTCTGGAGCGACGTCGGTTGGGTGTGAATCTCCTTGATCATGAAGTGGTCGTACTGGCCCTTGCCCGTCTCGTCAGGTTGCCAGTCGACCTGTTCGATCTCTCGCTGGACGAGCTGGTCGTTCTCGTCGACGATGGTGACACCGTCGGTCATGACTTCGACCATGTCACCGTCTTCGAGGTAGACGACTTCGTCCGTATGGTCGAGGAACGCCGGCACGTCGCTCGCGAGGTAGTACTCGTCGTCACCGACGCCGAGGACGAGCGGCGAGCCCTGCCGAGCGGCGTAGATGGAGTCGTTCCCATCGATGACGGCCGCGATGGCGTAACTCCCTTCGAGGTCTTCGATAGTGTGCTGGAAGGCGGCGACCGGTTCGTTCCCTCGATCGAGGTAGTACGAGACGAGGTTCGGGATGACTTCCGTGTCGGTGTCGCTCGTGAACTCGTACCCCTCGCCGATCAGTATCTCCTTTATCCGCTCGTAGTTTTCGACGATACCGTTGTGGACGACTGCAACACGTTCTGACACGTCGGTGTGGGGGTGGGCGTTCGTGTCGGTCGGCGGACCATGCGTACTCCATCGCGTGTGTCCGATACCGAGGTTCGCTTTGGTCTCGACGTCGTCGATAGAGTTCTTGAGGTCGGACACCCGTCCGGAACACTTCCACACGTCGAGACCCGACCCGTTCTTCACGGCGACGCCAGCGGAGTCGTACCCGCGATATTCGAGCTTCTCCAGTCCAGTGATGAGGGGGCTAAGGGCGCTGTCCTCACCGATATGCGCGATGATGCCGCACATATCAGAACACCTCTGCGCGAGGGGAGGGTGAACTGGTATCCGTCGCGTGCGATACGTTCGGGTTCGCTTGCGTCGAGTGTCGAATGCGTGTCATGGTTTACTGGGGACCGAGTTCCGGAGACTGTCCCTGCAAAACCCATTCGATGAAAGGCCCATTACTATAGACGCGCTAAGGAACGAGGCTGCGCCCAGACGAAGTTACATCCCCGTTAGGTACCTCGAAAATCGGATTGGCCGACCACACGTTCCCACCCCGAAGGATGCACGGATTCGGAAGTGAGAGCCAGCTATCGGGGTGCTTACATGGCCGATAATAATGGCCCTCACACTCCGGATGTTTCGTATGGTTGATCGACCAGTGAGCAGACGACAACTGCTTGCGCTCTCAGGAGTCAGTATCGTCTCAGCACTCAGCGGTTGCGCGAGCGTCGTCGAGCAGGCGAACTCAGGGGCAGAGCAAACGGCGACGCGAACCGACGCCCCCGAAACACAGACGACGACAACGACGGCGTCGAACGCGACGACGACCGAATCGGAGACACAGGAGTCCGTCGAAAATCGCCCGAAAACGATATCGGAACCGAAGTTCGACCTTCCGTCCCAACCGGTCCCGGACGCGTCGCCGGATCCGCGGTACCCGACGCTCGGGACTGCAGACACGACGCTCACCATCTTCGGGAACTGGAAGTGCCCGTACACACAGGCGTTCGTCAGACAGCAACTCGGTAGACTGGTCGACGACTTCGTCGTGACAGGAGACGTGTCCATCGAGTACCGGAACGTCGCGTACATGAACGGAGACCCGTATCTCGGGGCGGACGCACCGAGGGCAGCAGAAGCGGGACTCGCAGTCTGGGACATCGACCCGGATGCCTTCTGGACGTACTTCGCCCACGTCTTCGCCAACCAACCGCAAGAGCGATTCGAGTGGGCGACGGCCGAGAACCTCACTCGGTTCGCAGAGCGGGCGGACGTCGAGGGAGTCGAACAGGTCCAACAGGCGCTCCGTTCACGGAGCTACGCGCAGAGCGTTCGTCAGTCCGCTGAGGCGGCGACCGAGATGCGAATCACCACCGTTCCGCGCGTCGTCTTCGATGGCGAGGTGACTGCGCCGACAGTCCAACCCGAAGCGACCCGGCGGCAGTTCGAACGGGCAGCAACCGGCGAGTCGACCTCAGGTGACGAGTTGGAGACCGGTTCCAACGACGCGACCGGTCCCGGTCAGTCAGACGAAAACGGACGGTCTGACGAGAATACACGGTCTGACGACTAATCGACCGTCGGTTTCGCTGTTCTTCGTACTCGATGAAAAAGCAGCCGCGAGAGTAGCGTCAGTCAGACACCCGGAAGCGTACAGATAGTCACCTGGCCGTTCGAGTAGACGTAGTTGGTCGTCGGTGGACAGACCTCAGTCTTCGACGGGTCGAGATTACTGACCGTCTGCGTCTGACTGTTCTCGAAGTACGACGCGCTTTCGGACTGGTACGCCCGATACGCGTTGATGCCCTGGGGCACCGTCCGCCCGTCTTCCGCGGGTAACGGTTCGGCCGGATAGGCATCAGTCCGTTCCCACACCGTCCCGTACGGAAGGTCGGTGTAGAGTTCGCCGCCTTCACCGGCGGGGCGGGCGGCCCCGAACGTCTCGACGGCGGCGAGTTCCTGTTCGGTGTACGAGAGTCGCTCGTGTTGGTCCGAGAACACCGGACTGTCCATCGCACCGTCGTTCGACATTATCATGACGTTCGGATAGACAAGCGTGAACAGGAGCAAGACGACGCCGACGACTTTGAACGTAGTCCTGTTCGACAGGTTACGGAACCCGATGACACCGACGAGAGCGAGGAGCGCGTAGAGGAATCCTATCCAGCGACCGGGGACGAAGCTCTCGATGCCGAACAGTGGGAGGCCGAGGACGATGAACAGCATCACGAGGATGGCACCGACGAAGGTGTACGTCGTCTGCGTCGCGCGCGACCGTTTGAGGACGGTCAAACAGCCGATGATGCCAGCGAAGATGAGCAGGAGGAACCCCGCTTCAGTGACGTACGTGGACAGCTGTGAGAGGAGCGTCTGTCCAGCGGAACCCGTCGCCCCGGACGCACCGGCGGAACCGCCGCTCCCGCTGACACCGCTCAGGAACCCGGCGTTGAACAGGTTGATGTAGAGGTAGTTGAGTACCGTCTCGAGGAACGTGTCGCCCTTGTACGGCGTCAGCGACCACGTGAACACGATGAGGCCGACGTTGAACGCCACGAGTCCAGCGAGGTTCACCGGATTCGACCCGCCGCCACTGAACGACAGCGGGTCCGGTTCCTCGGTGAAGAAATCGAAGTGGAGGAGGACCTGCGCGACGAATCCCGAGAAGAGTAACACCAGCATGATGAACGACGACACCTGGTGGGTGAGGATGACCGCCGTGCTGAACAGGACGAGCAAGCCGAAGTCGCGCCACCGTTCGCTCGCGTGGGTGATTCGGACGAGACTGTACAGACACGCGAGGAAGAACAAAAGCCCCATACTGGTCGGGATGAGGTGGAGTCCCCATCGGATGACCTGGTCACCCATCGCGTAGAGCGTCGCTGCGACGAGCGACCAGCGAAGCGGAACGAGCAGTCGCGCCGTCCCATAGACGAACAACGGCACCAGCGGCATCACGACACCGAGCGAGAGATACAGTCCGTTTCGAAGCGACAGGTTCAGCAGATTCGTCGACGCCGCCGTGAGGAGATGGAACAGCGGCGAGGCGTAGTACTTGATGTCGTTGATAGCCGACAACGAGTTCGCGTCCAGTATCTGCTGGACGAAGGTTGTGTGTGACCAGACGTCGATTCCGATGTATCCCGGCGTCGTGTAGAGCGCGGCGAATCGCACCACGAACGAGTAAACCACGACCTGTGTAAGGAACACTCCGGGCCGTAACTCACTGTTCGGAGAGAGGAGTATCTGGCCGAGGAGGAGGACACCGACGACACCGCCGATATCCATGAAGAGGAGGGACCGTTCGCCCTGGACCGCCGCGGAGACGACCATCGCAGCGAGCCCGAAGAAGACACCGACAGACAGGAGTCTGGTCGATGTCGGTGACAACGACGGGAGACCGTCTGTCGTTCCCGTTCCGCGCGCCGCCGCGAGATACAGCAGACAGCCAACCCCGAGAATCGGGGGGAGCGTCACGATGAAGATCTGCGACGACAACAGTCGAAGCGGTAACAGTCCAATCGCGAGTATCAGACCGACGATTGCGGTGAGTACGTCGAGCTCTATTCGTCGGAAGCGACCGTAAACGGATGCTATCGGATTCATATGTCGAAAGTTGTGTAGTCACTGCGGTGGTTCACTGGCGACTCAGCAACATCGTGAGAAGCTCGTGGGTTCCTTACCCGGAGTGTAGAGCACTTCTTGCCAGCATCGCGTCATGTGGACACCCCATTCGATGTCCACGTCGGGGAGGTCACGGCCGAGTGCGTACTGGACGCCGAGTGCAGGCATATTCGCCCCAGCACCGACACACGCAGCGACCGAACGGGAGACGTGCGGGTTCACCTCGATGAGTTTCGGTGTCCAGTCTGACCCGTACTTGAACTGGAAGTTGAGGTTGTACTCCAGGTCGAATATCTCACAGAGTTCACGAGCGGATTTGATGAGTGCCGGTTCTTTCTCTACCATGCTCGTGGACGAACGACCGTCGTGCGTGTCTGTGAAAGACCGGGAGACGAGGATTGGGTCGCCGTCCTCCCGAGCGAGTGCGTCCACACTGTACTCTTCTCCGGGAAGGTACTCCATGACGAGGAGGTCCGGAAACTCGGTCGTCTCTTCCAGTACGGGAAGGACGTCTTCGAGTGTGGTCGTGTTACCGGGTTTTCGCTCCATCAGTGCCGAAAAGCGGTCGAATTCCGGGTCGAGGACGCGGAGCCCGCGCATCTCGGAACCGACCGGTCGTTTGAAACAGACCCGAGATTCGGGATAGCCGAGTGCCCGAACCGCCTCTACGAACTCGTCTCGGGTCGATGCCACGTAGAACTCCGGAGTGACGGGATGTCCCTGTTTGACGAGTTCGTCGTAGAGTCGCCCGTTGTCGGTCGTAAGCGACAACGCACGCGGATTCGAAACCATCACTCGAATGCCGTCGTCCTCGAAGGACTGTTTCGCTACCGAGAGCGACTGAATTTCCTCAGTCAGGAGGGGGAAAATCACGTCGACACCCTCGCGTCGGGCAACCGCTTTCACCTCGTGGATGAAACGGTCGCTGTCACTTGGGGGAACGGAATCTGCAGCGTCGACGAGGCTAAACCCGTGTGCATTCGGGTCATCGTCGACACCGACGATGCGAGCGTCGAACGCATCGGTCTGTCGGAGGGACCGGATGATACAGGAAGCACCGGGGGTACCGACACCAGTCACCATCACGGTTACGTCCCCGTCGCGGTTTGAAGGTCGAACCGTCTCCAGCAGTGTCATCGAGAGAGTACGTGGTCCACAGGGACCTTATTATAAAGCAGATAAACGGGTTGAGACGCCGAAATTCGGCACAATAGTGAGGCAGATGTTCTGAAATCGAGAGAGACGTGAACAGGATGGTGTGCCGGAGACTGAGAAACCAGCATGCGTGTACACAGTGAGAGAGACAGAACAGTATCGAACGAAGCGATACCGCGCTATTCAACACGACACTGACACACGGCGACCACGACAGAGTCTGTCTGTGGCCTCCGACTGAGAGACAGAAAGCGCCTAGGGGTCGGCCGCGGCGATGACCCGCCGGACGATAACGTCCGTCGCGTCAGTTTTGTGTTCGAGCAGCGACTGGCGACGTTCGGCCCAGTCGTCGTCCGCCGACTGGAGGATGTCGACTGCTCGATTCGCGGCGCGTTCGTTCCGTTGGTCACCGTGAAAACCGAACAGGAGGTCGAACGAAGCGAGGTCACGCATCAACCCGGGGGTGGCGCTGTGAACGTACACAGACGGTGTCCCGAGGACGGCGCTCTCGGAGGCCATCGTCCCGCTCTCGCCGACGAAGAGGTCGGCGAACGCGAGAACGTGGTGGATGAGGTGCGGGTCGAGTTCGATACCGTACCCGTCGAGACTCGGTGGCAGTGCGTCGTCTTCGGCCGACACGAGAACCGTCGCACCGGCGTCTTCCAGACGCTCGACCAACTCGGCTAAATCGTCCAACCCTTCGTCACCGACATCGTGGGCGGCACCCCAGCTGACCAACCGAAGGACGGCGTAGGTGTCGTCGGCATCGACCGGTAAGCCGTCGAGAGCAGACGGGTCCGGGTCGAAGCGGTCGGGGTGAAGATACGCGAGTTCGTGGTAACTCGGGTATCTGAACTGGTCGGGTCCTGCGTCGTCTCGATAGCAATCGGGCGTCGCAACCTCGTCGGCGAACGGAAACGTCAGCGCGTTCGACAGCGTGGCGTGTTCCGTGTCGGTGAAGACGACACACTTCGCGCCGACGAGTTGGGCGACGTGGGCGGCTTCGAAGCCACCGATTGCGGTGACGACGTCGGGGTCGATCTCTCTCGCCTCGCGGTAGAGACGGTACTCGATTGCGAGCGTGGACACCGCGACACTGGCGAGTGACCCACCACGAGACCCGACGACTTCGTACTCGATGTCGTAGGTATCGAGCAGCGACAGTGCGACGTCCTTGTCGAGGGCGCGCACGTGAACCTCGTGGCCACGGTCTTCGAACTCGTCGATCGCGTGTTTGAAGAAGTGGACGTGTGCGGGGTGTTGAATCGTGATGAGGATGTCCATGGTCACGGTCTCACAACTGCGCGTACTGGAACCCGTGTTCAGTTGCCTCGTGCGTGTCGAACACGTCCGCCACGTCGACCAGAACCGGGTCGGAACCGAGTGCTGAAGACATCTCGGAGAGGTCGTACGAAGCGAACTCCTCGTGGGCCGTGGCGACGACGACACCGTCGTAGTCCGTAAAGTCGGCCTCCTCGACGACGTCGATGTCGAACACCTCCCGTGAGTCCTCGGGGTCTGCGTGGGGGTCGTACCCAACGCAGTCGATATCGAACTCTTCGAGTTTCTCTATCATCGTTCCGACTTCCGAACTCCGGATGTCACCGACACCGGGTTTGTACGCCAGTCCGAGGACCAGCAAGCGCGTGTCCTGGAGGACACGTCCCGATTCGTTGATGGTCTTGACCGTCTTTCGCGCGGCGTGAACGGGGACGTATTCGTTGATTTCGCGGGCCTGAAGCACGAGTTTCGGAGAGAAGCCCTCACGTTTCGAGCGGTAGGTGAGATAGAATGGGTCGACGGGGATGCAGTGTCCACCGACGAATCCCGGCGCGTACCCGTCGTGGAAGTTCCACTTCGTCCCCGCCGCTTCGAGAACGTCCTTCGTCGTCAGACCCATGTGGTCGCACGCGATGGCCAGTTCGTTGACCAGCGCGATGTTCATGTCGCGCTGGACGTTCTCGATGACTTTCGACGCCTCCGCCGTCTCGATGTCTGGGGCGCGGTGAATTCCTGCGTCGACGATGCTTCCGTAGAGGTCTGCGAGTCGCTCTCGAACCTCGTCGGTGTTCGCACCGACGACTTTGACCACGTCGCGGACGCCGCGTCCGGTGTCACCGGGCGACGCGCGTTCGGGCGAGTAGCCCACGAAGATGTCGTCGCCGACGGCGAATCCGGACGCAGCTTCCAGAGCGGGCACGAGGATGGACTCCGTCGCACCGGGGTAGACCGTCGATTCGAGGACGACAGTCGTTCCCGGTGAGACGTGCTCGCCGATCGTCTCGGCCGCCGACTCGACGAACTGGAGGTCTGGATTCTCCATACTGTCGACCGGCGTCGGAACCGTCACGATGACGAAGTCGGCGTCTTCGATGTACATCGGGTCCGTCGTGAACAACACGTCGGACGCCGAGACACCCTCGTCAGTCACGTCACCGGTCGGGTCGGTTCCGTTCGAGAGCGCGGCCACCTTGTCCGGGTCGACGTCGTAGCCGATGACCGACTTCCCGGCGCTGTCGAACTCGATAGCCAACGGCAGGCCGACGTAGCCCAGACCGACGACACAGACTGTCTCAGTCATGGAGTCCGATTCCCTCGTAGATGACGTTCTCGTCGTCACGATACTCCGTCGCAGCTTGCCGACCGTCGACGAAGACGACCGGGCGAGCGTCGACACCGAGTTCGGAGATGTCGATGTGTTCGAACGATTCGTGCGCAGTCACGAGGACGACGGCATCGACAGAGAGGTCGTCGCCAGTCACGCCACGGACGATGGTCGCACCCGCCTCCTCGAAGACACTTGTGTCGTCGAGTATGGGGTCGGTCGCGAACACGTCGACACCCGCCTCGTCCAGATGCTCGATGACGGGGAGGGCCGGTGTCTTCCGAATCTCTTTGACACCCGCACGGTAGGTCAGTCCGAGGACGAGGATGGTGGCGTCATCGGGGTCGACACCCTGTGCCGCAAGTTCGTCGAGTGCAGACTGGGCGGTGACGTGCGGCATCCCGTCGTTCACGGCCCGAGCGGTCTGCATCAGCGGAGAATCTGACTCGAACTCCTCGATGAGGAACTGTGGGTAGTACGGGATGCAGTGACCGCCGACGCCAGCACCCGGTGTGTGTATCTCACAGAACGGCTGGGTGTTGGCCACGTCGATTGCTTCGGTCACGTCGATTTCGAACTCGTCGGCGTGGGTGGCGAGTTCGTTCGCGAGGGCGATGTTGACGTCGCGGTAGACGCCCTCGAACACTTTCACGGCCTCTGCAGTCGTCGTGTCGGAGACAGTGATAACCTCGTTCGAGGATATCTGGTCGTAGACGAGCGCGGCGGCACGCGTACTCTCTGCGTCGGCACCGCCGACGACTTTCGGATAGGCACCGCGAATGTCTTCGAGCGCGCGTCCCGACGAGGTTCGTTCGGGGCAGAACGCGAGTCCGAACTCCCCGAGTGAGAGACCGCTCTCCGCTTCGAGTTTCGGCAAGAGGACGTCGCGACAGGAACGGGGCGGCAGCGTCGACTCGAAGATGACGAGGTCACCTTCGTCGAGCCCCCGTCCGATGTCCTCCGTCACCGCTTCGATGACCGAGAGGTCCGGGCGACCGTCTTCGTCGACGAGCGTCGGGACGATGACCACGTGGATACCCGCTTCGGCGGCGACTTCGCGGGGTTCGGTATTCGCAACGAGTGCGCCGTCCTCGACGAGTGTTTCGACGAGTTCGTCGAGGCCGGGTTCACCGACGATGTGGCTTCGTCCAGCGTTGATTTCACGGACGACACCCGTGTCGATGTCTGCACCGGTCACGTTGCCGGTGGTCTCGGCGTAGACGGCAGCGAGGGGAAGGCCCATCTTGCCGAGTCCGTAGACACCGACCCGGATCTCGCCGCTTGTGAGTGCGGCAATCTGTTCTGCATCTGACTGTGTCGAACCGTAGAGGTTCGAGCGGGGTGCTTGGGAGTTCATAGCGAGTTCTCTGCCTGAAGTTTCGGTGGAAGGGGGCGATGTTCGGCAGGCGTTCCGACAGCGAGCGTCTTGGGCGGGACGTCTTCGGTGACGATGGCACCGGCGGCGACGAATGCATCCTCGCCAACGGTCACGTCGGGGAGGATTGTGGCGTTCCCACCGACTGACGCGCCGTCTTCGAGGGTTGGACCGGCCATCTCGACGTCCTGTCGGACCGGATACGGGTCGTTCGTCAAGACGGCACCGGGGCCGACGAAGACGTTGTCTCCGATGTGCGTGTTCGTGGGGACGTAGACGCGACTCTGGAGACTCACGTTGGAGCCGATGACCGACGTTCCGTCGACGACGGTCTTGGTCCCGACGACGACGTCGTCACCGATTCGGGTTGCCTCTCGAACGAGCGCGTCGTGGCCGGTGACGAACGAATCACCGATGTCCACGTCGCTGTAGATGACAGTTCCCGAGCGGATTCTGGCGTCGTCACCGATGACCGTCTGTCGAGGGTCGTCACCAGCGGGGTAGCCGATAGTAACGTCGTCGTCGATCTCACACCGTGTCCCTGTAACGTAGTTATTCATGCTGACGTCGGCTGGGAAGACGTCTCGTTCTCGTCCGAAGACGGCGTTTTTCCGCCCGAGCGAAGCTTCGTGACGAGTACGAACAGTGCGACGAGTATCGCGGCGAGTTTGGTCTTGGTGCGCATGGTTGCTCACTCCGCGGACCATCGCGGTCCACGATTCGAAAAACAGGTCACACGAGACGGCCATTATTATCGGCCAGATAAGCCAACGACGCCGTTCGACCGTGGTCGATTTGGGAGTCTATAGGTCGGGCGGCGAGAGAGACTGGCCACAGAATTCGTGGAGATATCGAAATATCGACCGCTGAACCGGTCGTACCGGGATTCAGAAACGCACCTTACCCGGCCCGTAATACCGATTTTCGCCCATTTTCGAGTGTAAACGGTCGTGCGTGTTTTTGAGCACGGACCTTCAACCCGCGAGCGATGAACGCGTCTCATCGCCACTGGACACTCGACTTACTCCTGGTCGTCGTAGGGGCAGTCGCCGCGCTCGCGGTGATTCTCCTCGACGTTCCCGGGTCTGTCGTTCGTAGTCTGCTCGTCGTCCCGCTTATCGTCCTGTACCCCGGGTACGCACTGTTAGCAGCAATCTTCCCGGAGCGACGGTCAGACGTCGAGTCAGACAGGATGGGAAGAGAACAGACAGTGACGAGTCCGACACCACACACAGCAGGGCTCTTCTACTCCGTCAGGATAATTCTCGCAGCCACGGCGAGCCTCGCGATTACCGGTGCCATCGGACTGGTGACGAACTTCCTCGGAATGGGCTTCGCTGCGGAAGTCGTCGGCCTCGGTGCGTTCGGGGTGACCATGGTCTTGACTGGTATCGCCGTCGTTCGACGCGCGTTGCTCCCGGGAGAGGCACGCGAAGGATTCCCACCGCTCGCGGTCATCTTCGGGAGCGCGGCAACTGCCGCGGGGACGCTCAACTCGCCTCTCTCCCGCGACTCTCAGGGGGCCTCGGTGTCGGTTCTCGTCAACCTCCTCCTGGTGGTGAGCGTCGTCGCGTTCCTCAGCAGTGTCGGCTTCGCGATGGTAGAGACCCACTCACCGGAGTCGGATTTCACCGAAGTCTATCTCGTGACCGAAAACGGGTCCGGGTACGAAGCCAGCGGATATCCGCAACAACTCACACAGGGTGAGCCGACACCGGTGACGCTGGCAGTCGAGAACCACGAACACGAGACGGCGTCCTACACGGTCGTCACCGAGCTCCAGCGGTTGGACAGGACAGCAAACGGGTCGACAGTCGTCGAGGAACGCGAACTCTGGCGGACCGAACAGACCGTCGAAGACAACGAGACGGCGTACATTCAGCGCGACGTGACGCCGACGATGTCGGGAGACTCACTCAGACTCGTCTTCCACGTCTACAAAGGCGCGGTTCCCGACGACCCCGACCGCTCGAACGCGTACAGAACGGTCCAGTTAGTCGTCTCCGTCGGCGGAGATGGTACACAATCAGTACAGATATCGTCTGGAGGGCCTGGCACCTGATGCTGCCGTGGGAGCACTTGCTCTTCGGCTACGTCTGGTACTCGGTGCTGAATCGTCTCGTCTGGCATCGTCCGATCGGTGACGGAGAAGCGCTGACGGTCGTGCTGGCGACCCAGGCACCGGACCTACTCGACAAGACTCTCTCGTGGACGCTCGGCCTCACCGCGACAGGGTACGGTCCGGCACATTCCTTGCTCGTCGGCGCACCGATAGTGACACTCGTCGCGGGCCTTGCGTGGACACGCGACAGAGCGCGACTCGGGAGTGCGCTCTTCGTCGCCTACGCGTCACATCTCGTCGGTGACGCTCTCGCACTCCGTGCCAACGGCCCCACTCCCGGGCGACTCCTCTGGCCACTGGTCACCTACGACCCGTACGAAACCAACCTGGGGTTCGTCGAACGGACCACGAAGTATCTCGGTGAGTTCGTCGTCAAGATTTCGAACCCCGAGAACGTCGTCCTCGTCGTGGGATACGTCGCAGTCCTCTCGTCAGTGACGGTACTGTGGGCACTCGACGGGACACCGGGAATCCGATGGGCACGCCGCGTCGTCGGCGCTGACCGTTGAGTTCCCGACGACGAACGTGTCAACTGAAAACTTCGAACATTCATACTATTTTTCTGAAACGATAATTTATTCGATTAACGGTTGTGTATTTTCAAATCAATAATACGAAAATCTCCAAAAAAGCTCATTAGACAGAAACGGGGACTCTCTCCCAATGCGCGAAACGAGCGTTGACGGAGACAACAGGATGGTATCACGTCGGCAAGTACTGAAGGGAGTGGGAGGAACGCTCGCGACGCTTTCCGTCGCGGGGGCAGCATCGGCAGACCGGGACTGGTACGACGTAACCGAAGCGGGGGCAGACCCGACTGGCAACGATTCTATCAATCCAGTATTGGACGATATTCCGATAGATGACGGGACGACGCTGTATTTCCCACCGGGCGAGTATCTGATGGACGACGTCTTTCGGCACGTCGATTTCCATGGGTTCGAACTGAGCGCCGACGACGCGACAATCGTCCCTGCCGCGGATTACGACGGAAAGTGGTTGTTCAAACTGGGGACCGCCGACCAACCGGGCGAAGACCTCAGAGTCGAGGGACTCGACTTCGACTTCACGGAGGACAACACGGGACTTCGCGTGATTCAAGCACAGGTGAGAGACGACCTCCTCGTTCAGGACCTCGGAGTCGTCGGCCGACACGACAGCGGAAAGTACGGCCCGTTCCTCTTCGACATCACTGACTCCTCAGGAATCGGCGCGATAGAGAACGTTCGGGTCCCCGACGGTGGGGAGTTCTCCGAGAACACACCGGGTGATATCTCGGTGGGGCCGACGGGAATCATCGTCTCACCGTTCCACGATGGGAAACTCTGGGTTCGCAACTGCGAGGTCGGACCGTGGCCCGACAACGGTCTCTACTGTTCCACAGATGGGGGTCGGGTCGTCGTCGAAGGCGGGCTCTTCAAGAACAGTAACATCTCGAATATTCGACTCTCGGGAGACTACAGTTCGATTCACGACGCGACAGTCATCATCGACGACAGTCGTGATGACGACGTCAATCAGCGTGCGATTCGACTGGATGGCGGGAAATACAACTGGATAGAGAACACCGAGATTCGACTGGAGAAACCAAACGGCCGTGCAATCAGCGTCCAAAACGAAGTCGAATGGGCGCGAATTCAGAACTCCCGGATCGTCGTCAACGGCGACGTTCCGACCAGAGCGGTGTCAGTCTCATCTGGCGCGGGGAAAGTCGACATCATCGGCACCGATATCGAGTTCAATACCCCCGGTCAAGCGCTCTACATCGAGGGGTCGAGCAGTGCGGACGCCGACCCTGTGTACGTGCTGAAGTCGAGTGTCAGCGGGAGTGGCGACGGGTCACACGGCCGCCACGCCGTCCGGGCCGAGCGGGGTAACTGTACGTTCGACCGGTTCGACATCGAGCAGACGGGTGGGAGCTATCGCCGTGGAATCAAGGTAATCGGTGACGGATGTACGTTCCTGTGGAGTGACCACGACGCGACACACATTCCAATCGTCAACGATGCCGACGGAACCCGGTTCCACGGCATCACCTCGCAGTCGAAAGAGGGGTACGAAGGAATGAAGATACTCGACGGGTCGGACGACGTCGAACTCACCGACTCTGCAATCTACAACGGCGTCTGGGAATCCGGTGACGTGAACGTCTTCTACGACGGGAACTGGTTCCTCTAATCGAACCCCATTACGGAGACAGTGTCGCCTTGACGAGTCGTCCGACAGCCCGGCGAATCCGTTGTGAAACCCCCGACTTCGAGATGCCCAGTCTCTTCGCGAGTTCTCCCTGAGAGATTTTCCGCGGAACGTTGAAGTATCCGTTCCGATAGGCGACCAGCAGTACCTCACGGTGACCCGGAAGGAGCATCGTCTCCGCGCCGACGTCGGTATCTCGGGCGACGTGGAGTCGCTTCACACGAAACGTGATGTCGTGGTCGTGGTAGTGTGACTGTACCCGATGGAGCGTCGAGTGGGCAGGGAGGTGCATCTGAACGTTCCACGCACCGTCTTCGTGCTGAACGGAGATGACACGCACACCCATCTCGGTCGTCGAGGGTGGAACGAGCGGAACCCCGCTCTCGAAGTGAACCCTGTACCGGTTGTCGTCACCAATCGACCCGAGGTACGCCGCGTCCGTGACCGTCGGATCAGACTTGAGCGCGTCCAACAGCGCCTCGGGATTGCTTCCCTCGACAACGACGAACGCACAGTCCCACCCAAGTCCTTCGGTCGGTTGGAACTCCAGTTCTACAGGGGCCGAATGAGTCGCGGTGAAAGACGAGAGTACTAACTGTGGGTCCTCGAAGCGAATCTCCAGATAAATCGGTCGTGACGCTGTTCCACGTCCCACGGTCATCGACTGTATTCGTGTCCCCCGAATGGGTTATTATGTAGATGGTAAGGTTGCAGTACAATCGTTTCGAATGGCCAAAGTCCCAGTCCGAAATTCGGAGCACTCCACTACGATACCCATAATAACGACCCTGAGGTGCGCACTCAGCGGTACCGCTCACGCTACAATGTACAAAGACAACTCAATCGCCGTCGTCGTACCAGCGTACAACGAAGAGGGATACGTCGGTGAGGTCATCGACACACTGCCTTCGTTCGTCGACGTGGCGTACGTCATCGACGACGGGTCAACCGACGGAACGTGGGACGAAATCGTTTCGCACGCCGAATCGTTCAACGCTGCACACGCTCCCGACTCGCCGGATTACGACGAGGTCGTCGTCCCGATACAGCACGAGACGAATAAGGGAGTCGGCGGCGCTCTCAAGACGGGATACCTCCGGGCACTCGAAGACGAAGTCGACATCACGGCCGTTCTCGGTGGCGACGGCCAGATGGACCCGAATGAACTCGCGAAGTATCTCGACCCGATTGCAGAGGGTGACGCCGACTATTCGAAAGGGAATCGGTTCATGAAGCGCGAGGATCTGGCGGCCATGCCGAGTTTCCGACTCGTCGGCAACTCGATTCTCTCGTATCTGACGAAGGTTTCGAGTGGGTACTGGAAGACGATGGACCCACAGAACGGCTACACAGCCATCTCGTACGAGGCGTTGAAAGAAGCCGACATCGAGAATATGTACGAGTACTACGGCTACTGTAACGACCTCCTCGTCAAGCTCAACACCGAAAATCTCCGAGTTGCGGACGTCGCGTGTTCTGCCGAGTATCTCTACGACGACGACTGGAAGAGTCACATCGACTACGGTGAGTACATCCCACGCGTCTCCGGGATGTTGCTTCAGAACTACTTCTGGCGCGTCAAAAACAAGTACATGCTCCGTGACTTCCACCCGTTAGCAGCATTCTACCTCCTCGGGACGACTGTCTCGGGTATCGCCGTCTTGGGCCTCGTCGCAACAGGTCTCACGAGAGACAGCGACGGTCCATCCGGACTTGGAAGCTGGGCTATCGGTCTCCTCTTCGGACTCACCTTCCTCCTCCTCGGGACCGTCTTCGACCACGACGACAACGAAGCACTCGAGATTCAGGTCGACGACGATACGTACGACACGCAGGTCCCTGGCGAATAACCAGCGCGCTTCGGGTGGCATGTGGGGGGCCCACACACGGAGTATATAATAGGTGGACATGTGAAGAGAGTCACGTTGGTCAGTGTGGTGCGTCTCCTTCTTCATGACACAACGAAGTCCACGACCGAACACTGACGACAGCACACAGACCCGTGAATCGATTGCCCCACGGGTCAGCAGACGTTCGTACTTACTCGGTACCATCGGAACTCTCACTGCCGGTGGAATCCTGCTGTCCAGCGTCGACAACGCGAAGGCAGGAGCGATGCCAGTTGATATCCCGCAGGCCTACGTCGACCGGTTCCCCAACATCGTGAACGTCGTGGAGGCGGGTGCAGACCCGAACGGAGTGACCCCAATCGACGACGTACTCACGAAGCTCGTCGGGGACGACACCCTCCTCGTCTTCCCGGCAGGGCGCTATCTGATGAACCGTCAACTCAGGAAGACCGGATTCACGAATCTCGGGTTCTACGGCCCGGAAGCGACCATCTCCCACGGCCGAATCGACGCAATCGAACGCAACTCCGTCACTGCTGGCGAGTTCAACGGCCCAGCACGGTTCTTCCGACTCGGCGTCATCTACTCGCCGGGGCGTGACCTCCTCTTCGAGGGGTTCACGTTCGATTTTACCACCCCACAGACAGGGATTCGCGCTATCGAGGCCTACGTCACCGACGGACTCGAAGTGCGTGATATCACGGTCGATGGCGAGCACGATACCGGAACACTCGGCCCAGCGCTCTTCAGCGTGACCGCAGCAAACGGAACCGGTCTCGTCGAACGATTTAAAGCGCCCGATGGTGGGGCCTACACCGAAGACACCATCGGAGACATCACCCTCGGCCCGACTGGGATGCTCATCGACCCGAACAGCGCAGGAACCATCCGTATCGTCGACTGCGAACTCGGACGCTTCCCCGACAACGGTCTCTACGTCTCGGGTGCGAAAGGCGTCGTCCACGTCGAAGGCGGGCTCTACAAGAACAGCACCGTCTCTTCGCTTCGCCTCAAGGGATACGGAAGCAGTATCTCCGGTGCAAGGGTCGTCATCGACGAGTTAGTGCCCGGAATCAGCCAACGCGGGATTCGACTCGACGACGGTGCGAACCTCCGCGTCGAAAATACGACTGTCGAGGTGACCGGCCCGGCGGAGAACGCCATCCGGGTCCTCGACAACGTCGAAACGGCGACGATTCAGGGGTGTACTATCGTCCTCAACGACGACGGCGGATGTGGCCGTGGCATCCAGGTGACGGACGACGCCGGGCGAGTAGAGATACTCGACACGACGATCGACATCTACGGGTCGAACTTCGGCATCTACCTCCAGGGTCGGAACAGTCCCGAAGACGCGACTGTTCTCGTCAAAAACGTCACGATCACGGGGCCAGCGCCGGGATATGCCCAGCGTGAAGCGATTCGCATCGAACGCGCCAACTGCCGCTTCGAAAATCTGACAATCGATCAACCCGGCGGCGAATTCCGTCGCTGTGTCGAGGTTATCGGAGACGACAACCTGTTCGTCGGTGGTACGTACACCTCCACTCACCACCCCTTCATCAACTCGGGGAGTCGGACTCGGTTCGACGAAATCACTGCGAGGTCGTACAGCGGTCGCCAGGCACTCAAACTGTACGCCGACGGAACCGACGTCGTCGTCATGGACTCCACGCTCTACGGTGGGTACATCGACAACGGGGCCGAAGGGTTCGTCGTCGACAACACCGAGATGCCACCCGCCTGAGACGACGGCACCCTTACCCACCCGATAATCTTGGGCCGGGAGTGAGCACTGTGAGGTAACGTATGGACCACGACCGACTGGCCGACAAAGACCTCCTCGTCGTTTCACATGGATACAAACACTTCGTCAAGTCGCAGGTAGACGTCCTCGCGGAGTACTTCGACTCCATCACTGTCTGTGTCAGGTACAACTGGTTCGCGGACGTCGCCTCGCGACTCCCGATAGACGGTGGCGAAGGGTTCGGAAAAGACGCGAAAATCGCACAAACGGACGTTCCAGAGAACGTCCACGTCATCGAGACACCACTTCTCTATCTTCCCCTCGACATCCAGCGAGAGCATCTGCTCGGACAACAGCACGTCCGGAAGGTAAAGCAACAACTGGAGTCCCACCCTGTCTCGTTCGACCTGATTCACTGTCACATGTCGTGGACGTCGGGATACGTCGGTGCACGACTGAAAGACGAACTCGACATCCCCTACGTGCTCACCGTCCACGCGAACCGAAACTGGTTCGAAACCCAACTCCAATCCGACAACGAGCGACTGCACGAAGCGTGGTCGTCGGCCGACCGTCTCATCCGCGTCAACCGACGCGACCGCTCGAAACTCGAAGCGTACAACGACGACGTCGTCCACATCCCCAACGGGTACGACACCGACACGTTCGAACGAATCCCGACCGCAGCGGCCCGGGACCGACTCGGTATCGACGCCGAAAGACCCGTTGTGTTCGCGCTCGGGACGTTGAAGCCACGAAAAGGCTTCCAACACTTGATGCGCGCGATGACGACAGTCCACGACGGTGAACCCGACGCTCGGCTCGTCATCGGCGGGCAGGGAGGTATGCGCGACGAACTCGAATCACTCGCCGAGGAACTCGACATCGACCACCAGACCGACCTCCTTGGCTACGTCGACTCGGAGACGCTGAACGACTGGATGAACGCCGCCGACCTGTTCGTCCTCCCGAGTTACAGCGAGAGTTTCGGCGTCGTGCAACTGGAGGCGATGGCCTGCGGGACACCGGTGGTCGCCACCGAGAACGGTGGCAGTGAAGAAGTCGTCACGAGCGACGACTACGGCCTCCTCGTGGAAGGCCCCGAGTCACACGACGAACTCGCCGACGCCATCCTCGACGCCCTGCACCGTGAATGGGACGCCGACGCCATCGAAGCGTACGCCAACGAACTGACGTGGGAGAACGTCTGCGAAGAGATTGCCGACTGCTACGTCGAAGTTCTCGACGAACACGAACGAGAGACTGAGAGCGCGAGACAGTAAGCCACCGTGTCGGTCTCGCGACGACTCGGATAGGTGTAATCTGCTTTTCGAAAACGAGTCGGGTCGTGAGTTAGTTCGCAGTACGCACAGCGAGTGCAACGACGCCGACGAACAGAATCGACTGGAACCACATCGACCCACCGGTCGGTGACCACTGTGAGAAAAGCCAGTCAGTCGCCGTCATTGGGCGAGCCATCAGCAGTGTCGACGAGTCGTTCGTACTCGTGGTGGTGTCAGTCGTCGTGGTGGTGTCAGTCGTATTCGTCGACGACGTGGTGGTCGTCGTGTTCTCTGTTGTCGTCGTGTCCGTCGTGGTATCCTCAGTCGTCGTCGTGTTCTCAGTCGTCGTCGTTGACGACGTGGTCGTGGTGTCCGTCGTCGTTGTTGTAGACGTGGTCGTGGTGTCCGTTGTCGTTGTCGTGGACGTAGTTGTAGTGTCCGTCGTCGTTGTCGTAGACGTAGTTGTAGTGTCCGTCGTCGTGGACGTGGTCGTCGTGTCCGTCGTCGTGGTCGTATCCGTCGGAGTCGACGTAGTGGTCGTGGTCGTATCCGTCGGAGATTCGGTCGTCGATGTCGCCGTCGTCGTCTCAGTCGGCGTCGATGTTGTCGTCTCAGTCGGCGTGTCGTCGTCGCCACCCGATTCAGTCGTCGAGGTCGTGTTTGTCCCCGGTGTCGTGGTCGAATTCGCCGAACTGGTCGTCGTGTTCGACGGCGAATCCGTGGTCTGCGTCTCGCTCGTCGAGGTGGGTGACGACGTTGGCGTCGGAGAATCCGTCGTCGGCATCGGTGTGTCCGTGACGGGGGCAGTGGTGTTCACCTCTGGAACCGGCGAATCACCGTCGATGGACGGACCGACGTCGACGCCCGGAACTCCAACGGCGAGTGCAACTCCCGAGACGGAGAGGACAACCCCCAACGCGAGGAGGATGTGCTGGAGGGAGCCTTTGTGGCGCTCGGCCCACGACTCGTTACCCCACGACGGCCCACCCGACCCACCGAGACCACCGCGTCGCATCCGAATGTCGGTCGCACGTCGCCCGATGGGATTGGGAAGTGACTCTAACACGTCCAGTGCTTCGTCGACGTCGACGGCACCCACGATGAACGCCACTGTCACGTAGACGAGGAAGCCAATCGGGGGGACGACTGCCAACGCGACGAGACTGTTCTCGAGCGTCATCGAGAGGATGAATATCGGGACACCCGCGATGAATCCCGTCGCAACCACGCGGCCGAGGCGCGCGTCCGCGAACGGTTTGTATCCGAGGTAGCGCGCACTGAAGAGGTTGAAGAGGGGGAGCGACGAGTACCCGGTGGTCGTCGCGATGGCCGCCCCGAGAATTCCGTACTGAGGGATGAGTACCGCGTTCAACGCGATGTTCAGCGCCGCCGCCGCACCGGTCGCCGCGATGAGTGGTTTCATATCCGCCTTCGCGTGACTGATGGCGAGAATCGGCCTGACGACTGCGAACCCGATGGTCCCGGGAAGGAGGATGAGCAACGGTGTGACGACCGGCATCGCTCCGTCACCGAGGTACAACGGGACGAAATCTTTCGCGAGCGCTCCCAATCCAAGCGAGAGCAGGACGACGACGAGCATCCCGTACCGGGTGACTCGCGACGCAATCTCGTTGATTTGGTCGATGCGACCGTCTGCCCACAGGTCCGAGACTGACTGGACGAGCATCGACTGGATGGACCGAGGGATGACCCAGAGGAACTGGCTGATGACCAGCGCGGACTTGTAATACCCGACCTGCGTCTCCGTGACGAACGACGCGAGCATCAGCACGTCGACGTGGTACATCGACGTGAGAAACAGCATGTAGACCACCGAGAGGTGGTTGAAACTGAACAGTTCCCACGTCGGGAACTCCTGGGGTGTCGTACTGAAAATCCCTCGGAGCGAGATGTTTTGACGAAGCCACCACAGTGCCAGGAGGGCAACGAGGCTGTTGACGACGATGAGGCCGACCAACAGACCGCCAATCTCGAATCCGAGATAGGCGATGCCGATGAGTGCGAGTCTCGACCCCACTTTGTTGAACACGCGGAGCGGTTCCGAGAGATGTTCTTGCTTGAGGCCCATCAGGGACCGGCGAGAGTACTCACGGAACTGCGTTGCGATGGTAAGCCCGGCCAACCCATAGAATCCGATGACGTACTCCTGGCCGAGGAACCGGGTGACCAGACCGAATCTGGCAGCGGCGGCGAACGCGATCGCGGTCAACACCGCGAGGATGGTCCCGAGTCGGAAGTAGTAGCCGAAGACGTTGGCCTTCCAGTTCTGTATCGACCGGTCTTCGGCGAGGAACTTCCGGGCACCACTGTTGATACCGGAACTCATCAATATCGTCGAGATGCCGAATACGGCAGTGAGTGTACTGTAGCGCCCGTACAGTTCGAATCCGAGCGTCGTGATGAGAATCGGGGTCAAGACCACCGAGGACAGCACGATGAAGATTCGCCCGCCGAAGATGGAGAGGAACGCCGTCACCATGTTCCGCTTCATCGTGACAGCCCCCTCGTGGGACGCTCGACGTGTGTACTCGTCGCTCCTCGACGCCGGTGTGTCCGGCAGTATAGATGTGGGCTCGTTGCTGTCCGGTGGTTCGTGTACATAAATACGCAGGGAGGGAGAGTCAGTTCGAGGACTCGATCTCGATGCTGACCGAGTCACCGTCTTTCAGGTAGTACTCGGTCGGCTCGACGGGGTCGCCGTTCACGGTGACCGTGACCGTTCCGTTCTCGCCGTCGTACGGATACGTCGTTCCGTTGTACGTGACGGAGTCGTCGGTCATGTTGATGCCGTCGAGAGTAGACATGGCGTACGCGAGCGTGACGTGCGCGGAGTGAGCGTGCCAAGGATTCGCGTGTCCGCCTTCGAAGTGGAAGTGGTCGTTGTGCCCTGCTTGCTGGTATTTGTCACGACTGAAGTCGAGCTGCTCACCGTCGACGGTGAAGTCGATCGTCCCGTGGACGTGCAGTTGCTCCGGTGGGATGTACTCGCCCGGCGTCGTGACGTTCGAATCGTCGGTGATGACCATGACCCAAATCTGGTCGTCAGATTCGAGTGTGTACTCGTCGGGGTCGACTTCGTGACTGTCGACACGGTAAATGATTTTCGTGCCGTCAGTGGACTCGTCGTAGGTTTCGCCGTCGTACGACAGCGTCGACTCGGACGCCTCGACACCGGTATCTGCGAGTGCCTCCGCGAGCGTCGTGCTCTCGTTGGTGTACCACGTGTCGGTGTCGGTCACGGCCACTGCGTCTTCTTCGTCGAGTTTCTCGGCGATGTCGATGCGGTCACCAGCGACCATCACGGCCATCTCCCCGGTGTACGCGGCGTCGATACTCGACGCCCCAGTCTCGTTCGACGTGGAGTTGTTCCCGGAACTGTTGGAGTCTTCTTCCGTCGTGGTCTCCTGTTGTGTCGTCGTCTGTGTGGTCGTCTCTGTCGTCTGTGTCGTCTGCGCGGTCGTCTCTGTCGTGACCGCCTCTGTCGGTGTACTCGTGTCGCCGCCAGTGAACGACGAACAACCGGCCGTCGTCATCAGGAGGGCGACGAGAAGTGCGATACTCGCTCGTTTCAGTGTTCTCGATGGTAGTTCCATCTCTGTCGCTCTGGACAACACACTGCCCCTCCGTTATTATCGAGTAGTTAGTTCAGATTTACCGGCCGGATAATAAGGGTAGATGAACACGAGAGTGCCACTAAAGTGTCACGTACGCATCCGAGGAGGTCGGTTCGATGAACAAGGATAGAGCCCTGACGCTCGCGCTGGCACTCGTGTGTCTCTTCGTCGTCGGGTCGGCCGCAGGGTCGCTCGAATCTGCAGTCGACTCGTCACCGAGCGAGGCGATCGACCTCGACTACGCCTCACTTCCCATCGACAAAGGACAGGCCAGCGATATCAAACGAGAGTATCAATCGATGACCGACGACCCACAGGCGACCCCTGAAGAGACGAACCAAGGCAGTTCCGACGAGGTAGAACCGAGTTCGAAGAGTAACGGCGACGGAGACGACAGCTCCTCGTCGAGTTCGTCCAAGACCGAACAGTCGTCTGGGTCGGGATCGGAAGACCCCAAGAACACGCTAGAGCAGTTACTCGACGCGCTCCTGGCGTTCCTATCGACACTCGTCACGTACCTCGTCGCACTCGTCGCACTCGTCGCACTCGCGGTTTCAGTTCGTTACAGAGACGAGATTGCCACACGAGTCAGTCCGGTTTTCGGCCGTCTCAGGAGTTCGACGGCCGACGAGTACGATTCGGACGACAGCCGTCCACCGGCGACGCCGCAGAACGAAGTCGCTGAGGCGTGGTACGAGATGGTCCAGCGACTGAAGCTCGACGGCGAGGGGCCACTCACACCACGAGAACGAGCAGCGCTCGCCCGGCGGAACGGTGCAGACGCCAACACAGTCTGGTCGCTCACAGAACTCTTCGAGGAGGTCACCTACGGCGGTGCACCGGTCACCGAAGACCGACGCCAACGGGCCCGACAGTACCTCGACAGAGTACGCCGTCTCGACAGAGGTGGGGACTCGTGAACGCCCGACAGATACTCCTTGGGGTCGCAGGACTGGGCTGTCTCGTCGTCGGAACACTGGTTCAGGGCGTCGGAACCGGCATCACCGACGCGTTCTCAGGTTCGGGCGGCGACTACATCCTCGTGACAGGACTTTCGGTACTCGCCCTCGTCGCCGCCGTCCCGGTCCTCGTCTCGGGGCGGGAGAGTCAACTCGACCAGACGGAGACGCCAGATACAGAGACGCCAATCGACACCCCACCGGCCGGGCAGTCGTTCGACGAGACGATTCAGGGGTGGCGATTTCGAACACCAATCGTCGGTGAACGAACGCGGACGACGATCAAGAATCGACTGCGAACGGCTGCCGTCGAGGTGCTGATGCGCACCGAAGACTGTGGCCGAAGTCAGGCGCAGCGACTCGTCAGACGTGGCGCGTGGACCGACGACGAAACGGCCGCCGCGTTCCTTGGAAGGCCACAGCAGTCAACCCTGAACACCGCCGTTGCAGCACTCCCGCGACGACAGACTCCGGCCGAGTATCGGGCACATCGTACAGCCGACGCGATTCACGCAATCGAACACGGAGAGAGCCGATAATGGAACCAAACCAGACCAACCGCTGGCGTGGTATCGTGGCCGTCTCACTCGTCGTCGCAGCAGGGGGGCTTCTGGCGAAACGACAAGAACTCCTCTTGGTCTCGACTGTCGGTATCGTCTTCGCCACCTACCATCGTTCCGTCCCGCTCTCGGAACCGTCGCTCGCACTCGAACGACGACTCTCGACCACGACCCCCGCCGACGGCGACGAGGTTGACGTGACAGTCTCGGTCACGAACGAAGGGTCCGAATCGCTGTTCGATTGTCGTCTCGTCGACGGCGTCCCCCCGGCACTCGCCGTCACAGACGGTCCTGCACGACAGGGGATGGTTCTTCGGCCCGGAGACTCAGAGACCTTCACGTACACCGTCGAAGCCAAACACGGACACCATACCTTCGAACCCGCAACAGCAGTCGTCAGAGACCCGAGCGGTGACCGCGAGGTCGAACTCGAACTCCAGTCCGACGACGACACGGAACTGGACTGTACGACCGACATCTCGAACGGCCCAGTTCGACCCCAGACACTCGACACCGTCGGCAACGTCACCGCCAACGGCATCGGAACTGGAATCGAATTCCAACAGACCAGAGCGTATCGACGTGGCGACCCAGTGAGCCAAATCGACTGGAACAGATACGCATCGACTGGCGACCTCACCACGGTCGAGTTTCGCGAGGAACAGGCAGTCTCCATCCTCGTCCTCGTCGACACGCGGGCAGTAGCCTACCGAAGTCCCCCGACGGGAACGCACGCAGTCGACGCCGGTGTCTCGGCAGCGACACAACTGACGGCGTCGTTCCTCCGGGGGCGAAACCACGTCGGACTCGCTGCCCTGTCGGCCGATTCGTGTTTCGTCGCCCCTGACGCCGGGCGCGAACACCGAATCAGGGTTCGAGAGTGCCTGACGACACACCCAGCGTTTGCTTCGAGGCCGACCGGTGAGGAGTCTGCAGTCGAGACACAGGTAACGCGGTATCTCGAACGACTCGGCGCACAGACGCAGGTCGTCTTCGTCTCACCGGTCTGTGACGACGACGCCGTCGAGATTGCACGTCGATTCGACACGCACGGACATTCCGTGACCGTCGTCTCGCCCGACGTCACCGCCGAGGAGACACCGGGAGAACGGTTAGCCACCGTCGAACGACAGAATCGACTGCACGCGCTTCGACAGGTCGGAATCCCGGTCATCGAATGGTCGCTCGACGGCTCCCTGGCGCTCGCAATCGAGGCCCAACGGAGGGTCAACGCGTGAGCGAAGCAGTCACTCGTCGGCCGGTCCGACTCAGCGCGCTCGTCTCGTTACTCGCCGCGAGCGTCGCGGTGTCGCTCATCGAACCCGCTGCGACGGTCGGGATGTTCGTCATGGTGGTCGGTATCGCAGTGACCCGGGAGGGTGCACACCGCTTCCGAGAGACCAACCGACTGTTCGGAACTGCGGCGCTCGGAATCGGCGGTATCGTCTCCATCGCTGGCGTCGGGCTTGCCGCGACGAGTGTCACGAGAGTCCCCGGGATGGTCGAGGTGGGTCTCGGAATCGTTGGACTCGGGTGTCTCGGTCTCGGGACACTCCCCCTTCGCGGCACAGGGTCGCGTCTCTTGGTGAAACTCGGGAACGCAGCAATCCTCCTCTGTATCGTCGGCGGCGGGCTCTTTCAGGACGCAGGAACGATTCCATTGCTCCTGTCGTGTGCGGCGCTGGTACTCTCGTGGGACGCTGCGGAGAACTCGATAAACGTCGGTGAGCAACTCGGGCGTGAGTCGAAGACGTGGCCAGTCGAGTCTGCCCACCTCGGTGTGACCGCGGTCGTCGGCGGTATCGCCGTCGTGTCCGGTCTGGTCGTCCGTGACCTCGGAACGCCGGGGCTTCCACTTCACTCGGTCGTGTTTCTCCTGGTCGCCCTGGTGTTCCTTACGCTCGCGCTCCACGACTGACCGTCGGAACCGAAACCTCTGCGAGTACTTCGTCGACGATCTGTTTTCGTTCAACATTGTTCACGGTCGCCTCGGCGGTCGGGACGATGCGATGTGCCACCGTCGCGTGGGCGACTGCTTTCACGTCGTCAGGGATGACGAAACTCCGCCCCTGCACTGCGGCGGTGGCCCGGACCACTTCGAACAGTCGCTGGCACCCACGGGGAGAGACGCCGACCGAGACGCGTTCGTCGGTGCGAGTCTGGCGGACGATGTCGACGATGTACTGTTTTATCTCGTCGTTCACCCGAACCGTCTCAGGGACTCGTTGCATCTCTCGGACCAGGTCCCTCGAGAGGACGCTCGAGACCGTTGGCGTCGGTTCGTCACGTGCGTCACGCCTGTCGAGGAGTTCTAACTCTCCTTCTTCGTCGGGATACCCGAGGCTGTCTTTGATGAGGAACCGGTCTTTCTGCGCTTCCGGAAGCGGGAAGGTCCCTTCGCCCCGTTCGACCGGATTCTGCGTGGCGATGACGAAGAACGGGTCCGGAAGTGCGTGCGTCTCGCCGTCGACGGTCACCTGCCCTTCGGCCATCGCTTCGAGGAGGGCCGCCTGCGTCTTCGGCGACGCACGGTTGATTTCGTCCGCGAGGACGACGTTCGCGAACAGTGGCCCCTCGCTGAACTCGAAGGTTCGGTCACGTTCGTCGAAGACGTACGTCCCGGTAACGTCGGCAGGCAAGAGGTCGGGAGTGAACTGGATGCGACTGAACGAGAGACCGAGTGCAGTCGCAAAACTCTGCGCAGTCAGTGTCTTCCCGGTTCCGGGAACGTCTTCGAGGAGGACGTGACCCTGCGAGAGAACGCCTGTGAGAACTCGTCTGAGAACGCTCCGGTCGACGACGACGGAGCGGGATATTTCGTCGAGAACGCGGGTACTCTGCCTGTGTAATTCGTCGATGTCCATACGCCCTCGTCTGCCCACTCGGCTATTATTATCCGACGGATAAGCACGTGACAGCCAGTCTCGTTACCAAATCGATAATAAAGGGTTCACGGAGACGAGTGGCAGTCGATACTCGATGCCGACAGTTAGCGTCATCATTCCCACGTACAATCGAGCGGACGTCCTGCCACGTGCAATCGACAGCGCCCTCGGCCAGACGCTGTCAGACGTCGAAGTAATCGTCGTCGACGACGCTTCCACCGACGACACGGAGGCAGTCGTCACCTCGTACGACGACCCGCGAGTCACCTATCTCTGTCACGAGACGAACCAGGGGGGCAGTGCCGCACGGAACACCGGAATCGAGGAGTCGTCTGGCGAGTACATCGCCCTCCTCGACTCCGACGACGAGTGGGCATCGACGAAACTGGAACAGCAGGTCGAGACCATCGAACGGCGCTCAGACGAGTGGGTCGCCGCCTACTGCGGGACGACCATCGTCGACGACGACGCGTCGAACCTCCTGTGGGAGCGCGTCAAATCGTACGTCGGCGGGCATCAGTCGAGAGAAGGGGCTGAAGGCGGTGAAAAACTCGTCACGGAGATACTCATGGAGAATCTCCACACCAGCGCCGGTTCGACGCTCGTCGTCGAGTCAGACGTCGTCGACCGAATCGATGGCTTCGACGAGTCGTTCGAACGCTATCAGGACACCGAGTTCCTCATTCGGGTTCTCAAGCAAGGGAAACTCGCGTACGTGGACGAACCGCTCTTACTTCGCTATCCCTCGGGGGGGCCAAGCGCCGACGCAGTACGACGGGCGAACGCACACTTCTTGCGGGTGTTCTCCGACGACGTCGTCGAACTGGAGACGCGAGGATACAACGTGACCGGTGTCCACCTCTCTGCGCTGGGAGCACTGTACCTGCAGGAAGGCCGGTTCGATACTGGAGTAACGTTCCTCCGCGCCGGTTCGACACCTGGGCTGTCTCAACTCCCGGGGCTCGCGTTCAACGTACTCAAAGGCGTCCAGAACCGTCTCGACGCGTAAGCGACTACTCGTCGAATGGAGAGCCGAACCCCTCGGGCATCGAGCCATCTTCGGCGACGACGTTCTGCCGTCCGACACTGATTTTCTCGATCTTCCCCTCGTCGGCCATCCGGGAGAGCAGTCTGCTCACCTTCGACTTCGACCAGTTGGTGTTCTCGACGATGTCACTCTGATAGACCCACCCGTCGTCCTCGCGGAGCAGTTGGATTACTTTGTCCTCGTCGGTCAACGTCGGCTGCGACGAACTCAGTAATTCGTCTCGGTCGAATTCGGTGAGACGGTCTGTCTCGGCGGTACGTCCGTCGTCGTCTCCTTCTCCCGCGTCGGCTGCGGGTTTGGAGAGTGAGAACCAGGCCAGTACCGTATCGTCGAGCTCGTACTCCCTGGTGTTGATGAACCATCGTCCCCCGACGATGGCGACGCCGAAGAGCGTTCCACCCGCGGCCATAAGCATCGGCATCTCACTCGAGTCGTCTGGATCCGTTCCCAGTTTCGTCTCCAGCTTGTCGTTCAACCCGTCACCGTCGGTGTCGGCGACGATGGGACTACTGCCGTGTTCCCACTCGTACGCGTCCGTCAACCCGTCGCCGTCCGTGTCTGCCGTCGGGTCCTTCGGCGCCAGGTCCAACTTCATCTCGACACCGTCGGGGATACCGTCGCCATCTGTGTCCGGATCGACCGGTGACAGCGAGTTCGACAGCTCTGCGGCATCCGCCACGTTGTCGTGGTCGGTGTCGGCAGCGGTCGGAGAGGTGCCATAGTTTTTCACCTCGGCACCGTCTTCGAGGCTGTCGCTGTCGGTGTCCATGAGGAACATCGACGTATTGTTCCGCAGTTCGTTGGCGTTCTCGAGCTTGTCACCGTCGATGTCGCCAGTTTTAGAAATCGTCGTGATGTTGACGCTGTCGCTTCCCATCTTCGCGGACTGGCCGGGGTAGTTGTTCCAGAGGATCACCGTCGCGTTGCTGGACCCCTCGAACGCGGTGAGGTTCTCGAACTCGAACGTCACCGTCTTGTTACCGGGGGCGGCGGTCGCGTCTTTACAGTCGACCCTCTCACCCTGTTCGTTGTTCACGCAGAGCTTGTAGATGTTAGATTCGTTCGTCGCGTTGAACGTCACTTCGATCGTATTCGGTTCAGATTCCCAGAGGTATACCGAACCGTCCGACCGTTCGACAGAGACGGTGTTCGTGAACTCCGCTTCAACGAACGCTTCTCCTTCTGCCGAAGTCGCACCAGCAACCGGTGTAGAGAACCCCATCGTGACGAGGAGGAGAACAACCGTCAATATGGAGAGTCGACTCTGAAGCATCGTTACGGTGTCTGTTCCGTCATCGGCGTGTATCTATTTGGAGCGCTGTGGAGGGCAACGTCGTTACCGGTGTTACGGAATGGGTACGCACACTGGCCGTGGTTGAGTGCAGGGAGGGCGTCTTTATTCATTTGAGCGAACAGTTTGTCATATACATTATTTTCCTTCATCGATATGAATGTCACGGCATACGGAGGGTAGACTACGAATGTAGTGACATCTCGGAATCGGTGCCGAAGAACCGCTATCGTCGGTCTTCAGGAGATGCTGCGTTTCTGCAAACTGCACTTCCAGTTGACAACTAGCGTGCGGGCGTCGTCACTCTTCGTCCACGTCGAAATCGTCGAGAACCTGCCAGAACGTGAGTCCCGTGTAGACGCTCATGATAGTGAGCGCCACGAACAAGTGGGGGACCGAACCCACGACGGGGAGACCGAGTCCCGATGCACCGATGAGAAGACCGCTCATCCCGGAGACGCCGAGATAGTACGTTCCCCACGGGCGCTCGGAGTCGTCCGCTTTGGCGTCGTTTGAGCTGTCGTCGTCCGGCTGTTCGAGGTGAGCGATGAGTCTCTCTGCACGCGGTTTCTTCTCGACGATTCCACGACTCTGGTTGTAGTCGATGACGCCTTCTTCGTCCAGTTTCGGGAGGTGTGCCTGATACAGTGCGATGTACACTCGTTGGCGCTGGTCGGACATCAGCGCCTGCACAGTCGTATCGTGTTCCCACGCGGCGACCTGTTCGGCGATGTCTCGCATCTGAACGGGGCCTTCGCAACCACGCAGGTACTCGAGAACCTTACGCCGACGCTCGTTCTGAAGGAGATGGTATATCTCGTCTTTTCCGAGTTCGTCCGGCTGCTCGTCCGCGTCCGTCTGCTGGTCGATCAGCGAATCGTTTGGGCTGTTTACTTGGGCAGTCATCTTCGCTCGAAGCGTTATTTCGACCCCAAATAAATCGCTGAGTTCGTTCCGGATTTTCCGAATGTTGCAATCGGTTTACCCCCCTCACTAAGCCAAATTTCGTGATTTTCAACACTGTTTCAGATTGTTTCGAGCACCATAATCGCCAGACCTTGGCTTTGTTGGATATCTAACAATCGTCAGACGTTGAAGCGACGATAACCGGCGAAATCCGAATTGTTGCAGCCGCGAAGGGCGACCAGAAGAGCGGAAGACTACCGTGAGGGGGCGTCGACCTGTACCCGATGGTCGATGTCGGCGTCGGATTGTGCCGCCTCATCGAGCGATTTCGTCAGCTTCAGGACGCGTAACCCCTGTTCACCATCGACGACGGGTTCGGTGCCGGTCTTCGCAGCGTGTGCGAACGACTCGAGTTCACTCTTCAGGGGTTCGACCTCACCGACAGTGAGTGTCTCGACGAAGTTCTCGTGGCGGTGGCGGACCAGCGACTCGTCGTCGATATGTGTCGGGACCGACGACCGGTGGATCTCGATACGTTGGTCGATGTAATCGACCTTGACCCGGCAGTCTTCGGCCGAGATGGTGAGTCCACGAACTTTCTCTTGTGTGACCCGGCTCGTCGTCAACGACGCCGTTACGCCCGAATCGAAGCTGAGGTTGGCAGTGGCGTAGCGACAGTCGGGGGTGCCCACTGCGTTGTACGAGTCGACGTCACCGTCGACGATATCGAGGACGATGTCCAAGTCGTGAATCATCAGGTCCATCACGACCGAATCGTCGATTGCGCGGTCGATTGGGGGGCCGACGCGTTCGGTCGAAACTGCGTAGATGTTCAGGTCGTCGATGAGGGTGCGCAGCGTCTGGACCGCGGGGTTGAACCGTTCGATGTGGCCGACCTGTAGCGTGAGACCCCGGTCGTCAGCCAGTTCGATGAGTTCTCGGCCATTCTTGGGGTCGGCGACAAACGGCTTCTCGACGAGGACGTGGACGTCCGACTGCAGTGCGCGCTTGGCGTTCTCGTAGTGGAACTGCGTCGGGACGGCGATGGAGACGATATCCGCCACGTCGAACAGGTCCTCCAGCGAGCGAGCAGTCGTTCCGTACTCCTCGGCCACGTCTGCTGCTCGTTCGGCTTCGACGTCGAAGACACCGACGAGGTCGGTCTCTGAGAGTTCGTCGTACACACGGACGTGATTCTGGCCCATGCTCCCGACGCCGATGACGCCCGCCTTCATCGCGTCGTCAGTCATCAGACACCCCCATCGACGGTTCCACAGGCCGATTCGGTGGTTCGATGTCCACCTCGTCTCGGAGAACGGTGCCGACCCGTTCGACCTCCTCGTCGTCGAGTGCCGGATGGACCGGAATCGACAGAACCTGTTCGGAGACGAGTTCGGAGACGGGTGCGCTCACGTCGAGTACGTCGTAGGCAGGTTGTTCGTGGATACATCGTGGATAGTAGACGCCGCTTCCGATGCCGTGTTCGTCGAGCTGTTCGGCAACCGAATCCCGATTGCCGACGCGAATGGTGTACTGGTGATACGAGTGGCCGTAGCCGTCAGGCACTGTCGGTGTGACCGCGTTCGTGTCCGCGAGCAGTTCGTCGAGACGTTCGGCGTTCTCTCGACGGCGTTCGACGAATCCGGGCAACCGGTCGAGTTGGGCGCGCCCCATCGCCGCGGCAATACTCGTCATCCGGAAGTTGTGACCGAGTGAGACGTGCCGGTAGCCGTCGGACTCCCGGCCGTGGTTGATGAAACTCGCCGCGTTCGCAGCGACGTCCTCGTCGTCGGTGAGGACGATTCCACCTTCGCCGGTCGTCATGTTCTTCGTCGGGTAGAACGAGAAACACGCGGCGTCCCCGAGCGACCCGACTGGCGAGTCGAAGAACGTCGCACCGTGGGCCTGCGCGGCGTCTTCGACGAGCGCGATGTCGTACTCGTCTGCGATTTCACGCAATCGGTCCATCGGTGCTGGTAAGCCATAGAGGTGGACGACGACCATCGCACGAACGTCGTCTTCGAGCGATTCGAGCGTCGCCTCTACGTGTGCCGGGTCGAGATTGAACGTCTCCGGGTCGATGTCTGCGAACACCGGTTTGGCACCGGCGAACCGAATCGCGTTCGCCGTCGCGACGAACGAAAACGGTGTGGTGAGGACTAAATCACCGGGGCCGACACCGACGGATTCGAGTGCCGTATGGAGGGCCGTCGTCCCGTTCGACGTCGCAACGCCGTACTCGGCGTCACAGTACTCCGCGAACGCCGATTCGAACTCGCGGACTTCTGGACCGTCGGCGATCATGCCCGATTCGACGACGGATTCGATGCCCGAGAGCTCTTCGTCACCGAGTATCGGTGCGGCGATGTTGATGTCCTCACTCATCGGTGTAGCTCCTCTTCTTCGGTCGGTTCGGCCCCAGCGCAGTGGGTCGAACGTTTGTCTCTATCGTGGGTTCGGTGTGTTCCGCTCATGACTCATCGTGCGGCTTTGCGACCGCTGTTCGAGGACAAACACTATCACCGCATTATTATAGGCCAGATAAGCGGATTTAGACGTTGACAGGGCAAAATCTGCCGTATCATCCCCGGAGAACCACCACGAGGTTTTATTTTTATAGATTCCATAGGTCGAACTGTCAATGGCGCCATCATGGGCACCGGCAGGTTCGGACGATTCCGACAGCGAAACGGGCCCAGTACTCGACGATAGACCCGGTTTTGGCGGGGCCTCTGAAGCACAGCGGCGAGACAAAATTGTCTCTCTGGTCGACGCACGACCACAGACACCGTACACAGTTGGTGAACTCACTGTCGCCCTCGCCGAGTGGTTCGAATTCGAGACAGACGGGATGGTTCCCACCGACGAAGAGATTCACAGCATCCTCTTCGACTTCGACCTCCCACAACTCGAAGCCACGAATAGAATCGTTTTCGACCGCGAGACGGGACGTGTATTTTCCGTCGACGCCGCCGACGCCCTGGTGTCGAGCGATGCCAGAGCGACGGGAGACAGCGCCGAAGATTCCCACTCAGGTCCGACGACTGTCCGCACGTCCGACACGGCGACGAAGAGTACGGACAAGCGTGAGGTCCCAGCGCAGCGAGTGGCCGAACTTGGAATATTACTCTTCGGTGTCGCCGGCGTGGCACTCGCCGGTTCGAACGTTGCCCCGTTCGACACGTCCGCTGCGCTCGTCCCTGCCGTCGTCGTCGTTCTCTTCTTCGGTTACCGAGCACTCGACCGCCGGTAAGGTCGGCGGACAGCTGAGCGACCGGTGGGGCGTCGGAAGCGACACTATTTCACGTTTCTTAACGGGTTTGTAATGACGACCCGTCCGCCGAGGACTCACCTCGTGAACGACACCCAAGGCTGCCGCTTGGTGCCTCTTACTTCGATTTTCCCGGGATACTTACAGTCTGAATAAGCAAATGGGTACGACACCAACGAACGTTCATGAGTGACGTCGACTCGAACGATTGCATCGACACGGAACAGGCAGTCCACGAACACGGGGTGTAACCGATGTTTACAGGACACTTCGCTCCAGTGAGTGCCGCGTTCGTCGGACTCGCAGTCGCCACGTCGCGACTGGGACACACCCCCCGAATCGACCTGTCGATGGAGTGGGCACATCGGTTCGTCTTCCTGTTCATGCTCTGTGGCACGGTCACCCTCGCGCTGTGAGCAATCCGGCACGGGGAACCGGACACTGTACCCGAGTGCATCGGGGACGGTTCCTCAGACAGCGTCTCCCGTCCGACGACTCGTGAGCACCTCGTTCGCACTCCCGTGAAGGGGACGACTGACGTCACTGAAGCCGGTGTTCGACGACGCTTCCCACGACTGTATCGTGTGCTGCGCGCAGATGCTGGGATAACGTCGCTGCCGATAGGTCCAGACGGTCCGAAAGTTCCGTCCCGTTCGTATCGCGCGGCCACTCGTAGTATCCGGAGTGATACGCTGTCTTCAGCACCTCCGCCTGCCGGTCGGTCAACTCGTCTGCGACCAGTTCAGCGAGTCGCTGTGCTTCGTTTTCTGGCCGGATTTCTCGCTTAGCTTTCACTTCTATTCCCGGATACTCGGACCGAAGTTGGTCAGTGACTGCGTGGATGTTGGCACCTTTCGGGAACCGAACGTTTGCGGTGACGACACCGTCTTCGGCGACGACTTCGCCGAGACGGCCGCCATACACACTGACCGCCTGTGTGAACGGTGACGAGTCCGAAGTGACAGACAGCGACCCGTTCGTTCCGTCACTCCAGAGTACTTCGACCGACCGAACGAGTTCGTTGGTTTCGAGAACCGCTTCGACCTCGCTGGGGTCTACCCCTTCGGTTCGGAGGTACTGGAGGAACGTCTCGTCGTTGGTTCGGACTGTACTGGTGAGGGTGATTCGCCCGTCAGTCACACTTGTGAGGCCAGTGATTCCTTCCAGACCATCGGATAGTTCGAACGTTATCTCGGTCATCGAGTCTGCGACGAGCGCCTGTTTTCGGTCGACTGCGTTGAACGCGTAGCCGACCATCTCACCGAGTTCGGCGAGGAGTTGCGTCTCGCGTTCGTCGAACGCTTCTGCATCACGACTGTAGACACAGAGTGTCCCGTAAGGGATGCCCCCATACTCGATTGGGACGGACGCAGACGAGTGGAGTCCATGTTCGAGTGCCCGCTCTCGCCACGGTTCGAACTCTGGGTCGTCACTGATTCGCTGGGTGACTGCGACAGAGTCAGTTCGCAGTGATTGGCCAACTGGACCGCCTCCCCGGTCACCTTCTATCGACACGTCGAGGTTCTCGACGTACTCACCTTCCGTGCCGTCCCATTCGATCGGTCTGACGACGTTTCTCGATGGGTCGCTCTCGCCGATCCACGCCAGTTCGTACCGGTCGTCGTCGGTGAGACGTTCGCAGATGGCCTCACAAATCTCCTGTCGGCTTCGAGCCTGGACGAGTGCGCGGTCGATATCGCGAATGACGGCGTTGATTCGATTCAACGTCACGAGTTCGTCACGCTGATGTTCGAGTTCGCGCCTGCGTTGTCGTTGTTCGGTCATGTCCCGGACGACTGCGACGAACCCACGCACCTCGTCGTCGTCGCCTGTAATCGCACGAAGGACCACGCGTGCCCAGAACGACTCGCCGTCGTTCGTCTGTATCCATCCCTCGGCGTGCGATTCTCCGCGCATCACCGCTTCGGTCATGTTCGACGCTGAGAGGTACCGGTCGTCCTGGTCGTCGGGAACGAGCGCCGACAGACGCATCCCGATCGCTTCGTCTACGCTGAATCCGGTGATACACTTCGCACCGTCGTTCCAACTCTCGATACACCCGTCTCGATTCACCGTGAAGATGGCATACTCCGAGACGTGTTCGACGAGCGACTGGAATCGCCCTTCTTCTAATCGCAGTTGGTCTTTTACCTCACGCTTCTCTGTCACATCCAGTATGAATCCAGCGAGGCGTTCTCCGTCGGACGTCTCGACTCGTCGCCCACGTTCCCAGACCCACCGCGTCGTTCCGTCACGGCAGACAATCCGGTAAGACAGTTCGAAAGAGTCTCCGTCTTCGAGTTGGGACTGGATTTCGGTCCAGACTGTGTCCCTGTCCCGTGGGTCGACTATCGTCTCGCCCCACGAGATGGACGTTCGAACCTCGTCAGCGGTGTATCCGGTGAGCGATTCTATCCGACCGGCGACGTACTCCATCTCCCACTGCTTGGTGTTTCGACATCGATACGCCATCCCCGGAAAGGTATCGAGGAGTGACGAACGGACCCACTCGGTCTCCGCTAACGACTTTTTTGCCGATTGCTGGTCGGTGATGTCGGTGAAGACGTGGACGGTTCCACCGGCGAACCGGCCTGCTTGAAGCGGCCGTGCGTCGTGTTCGAGGACTCGTTCATCTCGGTCGTACCCTGCGGAGATTCGGGCGACTGTGTCGCTCGACTCCGAGTGGTCGGTGGCTATCTCGGAGTCGACGAGATACGACGTGATGTCACAACGGCCGTCGAATATCGGGTCGAGCCTCCGCTCGACGAACAGTTCGTGGTCGCTGTCGACGATTTCGAGGGAGTCGATACCGACGTATTCGGCGAACGATTCGTTCGCCCAGACGATGGTTCCATCGGCATCGACGACGTACGCGCCGGCGTCTATCTGTTCGAACGCCTCAGCGACGGACCGCCACTTTTCACGACTGCAGAGAGTTTCGACGACGAATTCGACGGTATCCGAGAGGTGCTCGAACGCCGACTGGGCGACCTGTTCATCGAAGACGCTGCCGACAGCGAGCGTGAGTCCACCACGAGATTCATCGGCAGTGACGAGAGGGACGAACACGAGTGCACGTGAGACGGAGTCGAACCGTTCGACTGGCGTCTCCGAAATCGTGACGTGCGTAACCTCCCGAGTTTCAACGGCATCGACCAGTCCATTTGGAGCGGACGCATCGAACTCGAGTGGGCCAGCGCTGTGTACCAGTTCAGTCGAATCGGCGCTAACGTCGACGCGGTCCATTCTGACGGCGTGGACACCATCGACTCGATGGAGACGGTCGACGAGGCTGGATTCGAACTCGGAGAGAGAAGCGACGGTCGTTCCGAGCTTCACGACGTCGGTGAGTACCTCGTCGAGTCGGTCACGGACAGCGAGACGTTTCTGTCCACGTTCGAGTTCGACACGGCGTTCGTGTTCCTCGGTGACATCGCGAAAGTAGACGGTGAGTCCGGTTTCGGAGGGGAATGCCCGAACGGAAAACCACGCATCCAGCGGGTCGTAATACTCCTCGAAAGAGACGGGGTGCTGCTCTGAGACTGCCCGCCGATACTCGCGGTAAAATGTCGTCCCGCGGGCTTCCGGAAACGCGTCCCAGAGCGCCTCTCCAAGGAGTTCCGACGACTCTGCGCCGAGCAATTCTTCCGCGTGGTCGTTCAGATACGTGACTCGCCAGTCTTCGTCGAGGGCGAAGACCGCATCAGTCATCCTCCCAAGCGCCTCTTCTCTCGATTCTTGGAGAGCGGGGTTCTCAGCTGTCATCGTTTCAGGTCCCAATTCAATATCGGTGTCTTCTCGTGTGTCGTGTACTGCCTCACCGAAGACAGTTCGATTCGGGGTGTAATCGTCTCGTGAAGATGCCTAATTAGTTTGTGGCCGTCCAGACACACTCGGTCGAAGCCGAACAACGCGACGACACCGATTCGTGAAATGGTCACAGTTACGTATCGATTTGTGGGACGCAGTTACGTATCGGATTGCGGGAGGATGACGAGTTTGCCACCGCCGTCTTGGCGACGAACCACTCGTTCCTGTGCCTCCAACCGACAGAGTGTTCGACTAATCGTCGAGTCTGACCAGCGGCTTCGTTCGACGATCTCCGACTGCGCGAGTACCCCACCTTCGACGAGCAAGAGTTGAAGGATTCGACGCTCGGGGTTGAGCAGTTCTGGTTCGACGCCGAGAAGCGGGTGGTCAGAGCGACTCGCCGAGTCCACCGGTTTGCCGTCGGGTTCGAGCGTCCCTCCATCTCGCAAGAGAGACGAGTTCCTGCGACTGGTCTGTGGGTTCATCGACTCGACTGTGGGAGACGCGACAGTGTCTGTGGCCTGTACCGCAGTGGGTCCGACCGCGGTCCAAAGCGAGAAGACGATGCCACAGAATGACCTCCAGAGGTTAGAGAAAGACGGAGACGACAGTGTGGACCGAACAGATGAGCTCGACTCACCGTCGGCTTCTGACCACTCAGTCGAGTGGAAAGAAGGATCACTGTCGTCTGTACTTCGGTCCGGCATGGAACTAATATCAGGCTCCCATTGTGTTGTGTCTTCTACCAATGATATTTGGTATTGGTCTGGTTCGGTAGATGGTCTGCAGCGCGACTGCCTTATAAATGGAACAAGAGACACGCGATTACCTCAGTTCCCGTAGTGGGGCAGGGGCGGGGAGAATGGCCGCCGTTTGGAGCGAGCTGTCTCGAACGCCGACGAAGGGTCCGGGTCAGTGGCGAGTCACATGATGACAGATGCGCGGTCAGCCAGACGATGTGTCCAGTGGTGTCATATCGGACCACGACGTGGCGAGTGGGCAGGTGTTTTCGAGTCAGTCGCCGAGTTTAGGCGTCCATTCCGGATTGTTCTCCGAGTGTGAGACGCCTCGTCTTTGTGGTTGCATATGCAAGTGGTCAGAACGGGAACCCTCGTGGAGGGCGTTCCACGAGGGCACGCTGAATCAACCGCTCGTGGCCCCGACGCAGGCGTTGTGACACCGCCTGATGGGAGATACCTAATATGTTTGCTATCGCAGTTAAATTGGCTTCCCGAGGAATGTCGTAGTATCCTTCTCGAAACGCAGTCACGAGTGTCTGGTACTGTGGGACGGTGAGTCCGAACCGGTCTGGGTTCGAGAGATCTTCGGTGTGTTCGAGACGTTCGACAGTGTGCTGAAGATCGGTCCGTTGCCACTGTTCGACCACTGACCCGAGCGAACTCCGGTCGTCGGTGAGAACTCGAAATACCCATTCGCTCCCTTGGCCGTGTGCGCCGACGACATTCAGCCGAGTGTCTGCGAAGAGTCTCATCGTTACGTCGGTCGTGGGGTTCAACCCGGTCCGATAGACACCGCCGTCGTCCGTCGAAAGGAGACGCGAGGGGTTGGCGACGCTCGGGTCGTCTTCGAGGAGCGCGTCGATTGCGAGAGAATCGTCTCCCCGAATCCACATCGCTGGTGACAGACTCGCGCCATCGAACTGCACCGACCGAAGCGGTCGTGCTTCGATACTCGAACGACCCGAGAGTGTCTCGTCGAGGACGAATTCCGTTGTGGGAACGCGGAGTGTCGCGATGGTGCTCACACTGTCCCATATCGGTCTATGGACGTTATTATCGGGCGAGTAAGCCCGATTTAGGCGTGCGTGGTTCGGCGCTCGATGACCCACTCACCGAGCGCGACGCTCACGACACCGAGAAGGACGCCGAAGACGACATCGGACGCCCAGTGGATCCCGAGGTACATCGTGGCGAAGGCGACAGTGGCCGCAATAATTGGGGCGACGAACGCCCACACGGGATACGTCCGATACGTCGAGATGGCGACGATGGCCGCTGTCACCGACAACGAGGTGTGAAGCGACGGAAAGACGTTGGTGTTCAGGTTCACTTCACCGGTGAGAATCTGAGTCTGCGGGTACGTACTGTAGAGCAGTGATTCGACTTGCCCGGGCAGGAGGTTTCGCGGCCCGTACGAGATAAACAGGAGATAGCACGTGAGACCGATAGCGTAGTTCACCGCGTACGCAACTGCGGTGAGTTCGAACGGGTGTCTGTCGTCCGAAAAGAGGTAGGCCACGAACGGGAACGTGAGCAAGAAGACGTAACCAGAGAGGTACACCGTCGAAAGGACTGCGGTGAGCTCCGGTGTTCGAAGTGACTGGACGTGGTGGACGAAGTCGCCTTCCAGCGCGTAGATGAGACCGGTCACGTTCCATCCGAGTGCCCACGAGACATCGGGTCCGATGTCGCGAGCGACTTTGTTTACGAGGAGGACGAAGACGAGCAACCCCAGGTACGGTGACGACTCACGGAGACGGTCACGGAGCGTTCCGAACCCCGCCCGCAACCGTGTCGGACCAACGACGCCGACTGTGGCGACGACGAGTCCGATGGCTGCCCCACCGAGCACCTGAACCAGCACAGAGACGAGTGGAGAGACGTTCATTCTTGCACCAGAAGTTCTGATTCGGACGAATACGTGTATCCTGCGTTCTCGAACATCGAGCGCGCCCGGTCGATGTCGAGTGTGCCTGTGCCACGAGTGCCGGCGAATTCGAGACTGTCGACGGTCGTTTTCCACGAGTCACCCTGCGGGGCGAACTCCGTCGTCCCGAGTATCGAGACGACGTCTGTCGCGTCGCCATCGAAGAGATACGAAGTGAGGAACTGGCGGTCGACGAGTCGGGCAACCGCCCGTCTGAATCGGGGGTTCGTCAACGGGGCTCGACGGAGGTTGTAGCCCACGTGGTAACACCACCGCGACTGGTTCTCCAACACGTCGAGGGAACTCGTTGACCGGGCGACGTCCGCTGCATCGGGTGACAACGGATTTGCCGTCGCGTCGACGGTCCCTCCTCTGAGGAGTTCGACTGCTGCACCGTCCGATGGGACCACCGTGAATTCGAGCGAATCGAACGAGAATCCACCCTCGAACGGTTCGAGTGGTTCCTCGACGGAGTCGCTCGAGAGGAAGTGAGATTCGAACGGTTCCATCGAAACAGACTCTCGAAGGGAGGTCCCAGTAACGCGAAGGGGGCCACTTCCGACCGGGCGTAGATTGTTTCGGACGAGAGCTTCGGTGACCGGTCCACCGTTCGGCACGGGCATACTCGTCTTGCGGGCGTACGCTTCCCACACGTGTTTCGGAAGTATCGGAACCGTCAACGAGCGTTCCGCGACTGTTTCGGCCACGTCGTCGAATCGGATGTACACCTCGCGGGCCGACCGAACACTGACCTCCTCGACCAGCGAGGCCCGGCCACGGTACCGAGGCGACGGGACGGGTTGGTCGAACGACCCGAGCGACGTGTCGTCGAGGAACTCGAACGTGAACTCGACGTCTGAAGCGGTCACGTCGCGGCCGTCGTGCCACGTCAGGTCGTCACGAAGTCGAACGGCGAGCGTCGAGGAGTCGCTGTCGAGCCACGACCAGGACTCCGCCATCCACGGGCGAAACTGCCCGTCGAGTTCCCGTCCGAGTGAATCGTAAATGAGCCTGATGACCGTTCCATCGGAACGAAACGGCGCAGACAACGGGTTCAGGTTCTCCGTCGGGCGGGCGTCCGTCGTCGTTATCCTGAGACCCGTCTCCGACGGCGACGTTGCCGTCGTCCGTTCAGTCGTCGTCAGTGTCGACTGGTTCTGGACGGCGTCCGACGCCGTCTCGGCAGGAGTCGACGGCACGGACTCGGGGTCGGCAAGGGTGGCAGCGAGATACGCGGGAACACTGTGAATCGGCGGTTCAGACGGCCACTCGACCCGCTCTGGGCGGGTCGCTCTGAACGTGGTCGGAACGCAGATTGGTGTGAGTGGTTGGTTTTCGACGAGTCGCCGTTGAACGTCTTCGAGGGTCGCCGCTCGTACGGGCCCGGTCTCCGTCCGCTGTCGTTCGAGCAGTGAATCGACCGAGAGGTCGCCGTATCCGAACGGATTTTTCCACCCTGTGTCGGGAGAAAACCGAGAGTGAAAGAGCGGTCGGAGAAAGTCTGGGTCCTGCTGGAGCGGGTATCTGTAGACGTACATGTCGAAGTCGTGGTTCAAAAGGACCGACCGGAGGAGTTCCTCGCGACTCATCGGAACGACAGTCGCGTCGATACCGACCTGCTGGAGGCGCGTCGAGAGATATCGCGCGAGTTTCGTCGCCGCCGCGTCTGCATCGGCAGGGACCGTCTTGATTTTCAGTGAGAGCTGCCGCGTTTCGTCACGCGAGACGGCGGACTCGAACTGCCTGATGCACCCGCTCGTCAGGCCGGCAGCGGCCAGCGCTAGAAGCGACCGTCTATGGAGTCGTGGAGATGACATCGTCGAATGGAGGGCGAGGTATCTATCTGTCTCTCAACGGACGATGGACGTTATTACACGCTGCCTAAACCGGTCAGATACCGAGAAAGAGTGGCCACAACAGGAGGCTAATCCACAGACTTACTGCCGCTGGAAGCATAAGTGTGTGGCTCTTTCGCGAAGACGACCGACGCATTCCCACGACGGCAAGCAGTCCGAGTGAGACGAGGACGAAGAATCTGTGGAGGACGATATCTATCGGGATGACACCGACGCCGATGAGTTCGAAGTCGGCAACCAACCCGATTCCGTAGCCGAGGAACGCAACGGCGAACCACAGTTCTGCAGAGAGGTCCCGAGGAATTCGAAGCGCAGCGAGCGGTGGAGCAAGTGCGAAGATCGGATAGAGAACTCCCGCGATGACCTTCGGGTGGTTCGGGATCGTCCCTTCGAGGAAGAGACTCGCCGACCTGACGAGAATCGGGATTGCGACGAGTGTGAGGAGGAGGACGAACGTCCGCTGGTATCTCGGGTCTGCCAGTCGAGACCACCGCAACCGTTCGATAGCAGCACCCACCCTTTCCCGGTTGAAGATGGCCGCGAAGACGCCCCCGACACCGACGAAGACGAAGACGAACGTCGAGAGAGCAGGCCCAACCGTCACCGTCCCCGACCGAAGATGAGATTCAGACCGCGGGCGTTCGACGCTCGCAGGGGTGGGTCCTGAAACGGGTTGTTCGGCAACGGACTGCTGGGATTCGAGCGGCGTATCGGAGACGAGTTGTCTCGGCGCGAGTTTGACGACAGACACCCAGCCGTCGGAGTCGATGATGTTGCCATTGCCGAACCGCTCTCGTTTGATCTCGACGACTGTCGGTTGCTTCATCAGGTCGCGTTCGACGGCGTGTTGCGGTTCGTCGAGACTCGTCACGGTGTGCCGAAGGCGGAACCAGTCCCAGTAGTCGCGGTGGGCCTGAATCGCGGTCCACGAGTCTTCCGGTCCGCCACCACCGTACAACCGGAGGTGAATTCGACTGCCGAAGTAGGTCCCGTCGTGAAGTTGCATCGACTCGTCGATCCAGGTTCCGCCGGATTCACCGGTGTCGACGTACGTGTATCGGTCGGCACCCGTCGCCGACCCCCACGGCCTGTTCACACCGTCTTCGGGAACCTGCTCCCCCGGAGAGAACTGCCACGACTCGTTCGTCTCGTCCCACTTCGCGTCGTACGAGTAGAGGAGCAGCGACCGGACCCGTGCAGGGTTCCCCTCGACGACGACGTTGATAGGAAGCGTCAACGTGTCGAACGACCGCGCCCTGCTGGTGAACGGCCACAGTCGGTCTTGTCCATCACCGACTGGGACGAGGTGAACGTCTCTGGCTTCTTCTACTCCGTCTGGTTCTATCACGTCCCCGTCTAACAGGTGGCCCGAGAACGAGACGAGACCAGCTGACTGGGCGGCTACCAACACCACGAAGGCGACGATAACGACGGCGAAAATCCTCCCGAACCGCCCACCGCGGAATTGCATCGTACAGTACTTCAGCGGGTCTACGACCCTAATTATTCCGTTGTTAAGGTGGGCTCTCTACCGAGTTCAGTTTACGCGATGGGTGCTGTGGATATTTAGCATCCGGATAGTTAGACGGGAAGCCCACCGAGTTGAGACGAAATGGTCGAGCGAACACACGTTCGAGTCACGGCGGCAGTCGTGCTTCTCGTCTGCGCGGGTGTCGTCGGTGGTGCATACGCCACTCGTTCGACGCCCACAGTCACCGACGCTGCTGCGGGCGGCGCGCAAGTACCCGCTTCGAACGGGACGACAGTCATCGCAACCGACTCGAATACGTGGTTAGGAAAAGAATCCGATGGTCCCCGGGCGAACGCCGAACTCGTCGCGTTCGACGCGGATGGAGCGGTCATTTACTACAACGACTCACACACGCGATACTGGGACGTCGACCCTGTCGAGGGGACGAACGCGACTGTCGAGTACCTCTACGCCGACCACCTCACGCCGGACGCGTGTGGTGGTGACTCAGTCTGTACCGAAAACGGCATCGAGCGAGTGAATCTCACGACGGGCGCTGTCGAACAGGTCTACAGCCGCGTGACGCCGGGAAAACACTCGACTCGGTGGCACGACGCCGATAGGATGAGCAACGATACGTACGTCGTCGCCGACATCGCGTCCGACCGCGTCTTCGTGGTCAACACGACCACAGAAATCGTGACGTGGTCGTGGGACGCACAATCGGCGTTCGACCCGGCTGAGTCCGGCGGGCCATACCCCGAAGACTGGACCCACCTCAACGACGTGGAGGTCCTCTCGAACGGTCTCATTCAGGTCAGTCTCCGGAATCACGACCGGGTGGTCTATCTCGACAGAGAGACCGGACTCGTCGAATCCCGGACGCTCGGAGACGGCTCACACGACATCATCTACGAACAACACAACCCGGATTACATCACGAACGACGACGGTGACGACGCCGTCCTCGTGGCGGACTCCGAGAACAACAGACTCGTCGAGTACCGCCGAAGCGACGAGACGTGGACCCGGTCGTGGGTCTGGCAGGACGACAACCTCCAGTGGCCCCGTGACGCAGACCGCCTGCCGAACGGACACACGCTCGTCACCGACTCGAACGGCAATCGCGTCTTCGAACTCGACGAGACGGGCGACGTCGTCTGGAGCGTCCCCATCGCGTTCCCGTACGAAGCAGAACGACTGGGAACCGGAGACGAGAGCAGTGGTGGACCACCCGCACACGAACTCCAACTCGAAAACCGGACAGCTAGCGCGGGAGTCGAGTCCGACGGTGGGTCCACGTCGTCGATACTCCCCGGGTCGGTGGTCAACGCCGTCTACTACGTCCTCCCGCAGTGGATGGGTATCTCGACACTCGCCGCGGCGTGCCTCGGTGCACTCGTTGCACTCGTGTGGGGCGTTCTCGAACTTCGATGGCTCCCGTACAGTATCTCGATGAGTAACCCGTTCACGATTCGAAGACGACGATGAAGAAGAAACCGACGAACGCGGACACTCGGAGTTCAACCGCCCGAAACGAGACAGTTGGCACTCCCGCCTGGGTGACGAGCAACGACACGGACCGCGTCGGACTCGACCCGGTCGAATCAGGCCGGCCGGAGGGCGCACCGAGTGGCGTCCCCGACCTGGGTCGCGACAGCCACATCTGGTTCGTCTTCGCCCTCGTCGCCGGCGTCGTCGTCTCTACGGTTTACCTGTTGACGCATCAGTACCCCGCATACGGGGCCGGTCTCTATCTCGAAATCGCAACGCAGATTCGAGCCCACGACTACGCGCTGCCGGCGACAGTCCCCTACTACACAGACGGAATTCCGCTGGCGTACCCGCCGCTTCAGTTCGTCGTCGTCGCAGTTCTCACCGATCTCGGCATCTCCGGGATGGCCGTCAGTCGATATCTGCCGGCGCTCGTGACCGTCCTCTATCTCGTGCCGTACTACGGAATCGCCTCGCGCTTGCTCCGGACACGGCGACAGGCAGGGGTCGCAACCCTCATCTTCGCCATTACCCCACCAGTCCTCCAGTGGCATCTCTCTGCTGGGGGAATCGTCCGCGCGTCGGCGTTCTTCCTCGCGCTCTGTGGCGTCTACGCTGGAACGCGACTGTTCGTGGACAGGCACTGGCGCTGGACTAGTTTCGGGGCCGTCTGTTTCGCGCTCACGATTCTGTCACACCCGGTGTACACCGTCTTCTTCGGTGTCAGTTGGCTCGTGTTGTACGCGGCGTTCGACCGGTCGGTTCGCGGCCTCCTCAGTGGGGCACTGGTCGCCATCAGTGGAGTCGTCATGTCTGCACCGTGGTGGTGGAAAGTCGCCTCCCGGCACGGGTGGCAGGTGTTCACGAGAGCAGCGGGGAGTCACAGCGGTCTCGCGGGCGGTGTCGGCCGACTCCTCGACCAGTTCGTCTACCCGTTCGACCCCACTATCGTCACGATATTCTTCGTCGCGAGCTTCGTCGCTGCCGGCGTCCTCGTCGCTCGAAAACAGTACTTCCTGCCGGTATGGTTGGTCGTTCTCGCGTACACGCTCGGGAAAGAACGGTTCCAGTTCGTCCCCGGTGCCATGATGATTGCGACGGTGTTGTTCGGCGTCGTCATCCCGCGCGTGTCCGACGAACTGAGTGGAAAACTCGACGCCAGGCAGTCGATGGCAGTCGTCGCGACTGTCGTCATCGTCCTCGGGACGGCCATCGGCGGGTTCTACGCCGGGAGTGCGCTCGGGGCGGCACACCACGGCAGTCCGAGTCTGCCGCCGTTCATGGACGACGACGACAGGGAGGCCATGCAGTGGGCCGAAGCGAACACCGGTCCCAATGCGACGTTCGTCGTGCTCTCGGACGCCGCTGAGTGGTTCCCGTACTACACCAACCGTTCTATCCTCGTCGGGCCGTGGGGTGCCGAATGGGAGAGTCCAGAACAGTACTACGACCAGTTGTCCGCGTTCAAGAACGGGAGTAGCTGTGAGAACGCCAGTTGTGTCTCGAAGTCGATGGCGTCTGTCGGAGCCACGCCCGACTACCTCTACGTCCCAAAAGGGAACTACACAATCCGGGGAGTCGAAGCGGAAAATGGAACCGCACAGCTCCACGCGTCGCTGGAAGAGAGTCCGGGGTACGTGCGAATCTACCAGAACGAGGGTGTCGTCGTGTACCGTGTCACGTCGGCAGCATTTCCTGCCAGAGAAACGACCGCTTTGGATGTGTCTAAGATTCGGCGCGGCAGATTATCGGACCGATAGTAAACCCCTCGGCGGGTGACCGCGATGGTATGTTCGCACCCTCCCGCATCCGTGGTCCCTACGGCACACACGTGACAGCAGAACTCGCGTTGAAGACCGGTCGCGCCCTCGCCAACACACACGATCAGGTCGTGTTAGGCCACGACCCGAAAGACAACGCCCGCCTTCTCGCCGACGCCGTCGCGATGGGGGTCCGCGAGTGTGGGAGTACGGTCCATCGACTCGGTGCCGTCACGAGTCCGACCGTCTCGAACGCCCTCCGACGACTGGACGCCGACGTGGGTATCGTGGCGACGTCTGCCGCCGACCCGACGGACGACACTGGATTCAAGCTGTTCGACAGCGACGGGTCGCGACTCTCGTGGGAGCGCCAGCGTCGTCTCGTCCGCAACGTCAACGGCCCGGCTGTCGAACTCGCCTCGTGGGACGACGTCGGTGACTCGCTCCGGTGGGACCTCGCCACAGCATACTACATCGAATGGCTCTGCGAAGGTCGGTCGTCGGTCTCCGACACACACGTCGTCGTCGACGTCGGTGGCCACGACACCGACACCGTCGCAGTCGCCCTCGAACGACTCGGGTGTGAGGTCCACCGCCTCACCGAGACGGACGATACGTTCCCCCGTCAGCGAGTCTCGACGGGCGACGACGTCTGCACATCGTTGTGTCGGACCGTCGCAACCTCGGAGGCAGACTTCGGCGTCGCACACGATGCCGACGCCGACCGCCTCGTCGCCGTGGACGAGACTGGCACGGTCATCGGCGGCGATACACTGTTAGCGCTCTTCGCGCGTAACGCAGTCGAAGACGCCGACGGAGACGCACAGGTCGCGGTCCCGCTCGAATCGAGTCGACGAATCGAGGAAGTCGTCGAACGAGCGGGTGGGTCGACTGTCCGAACCGAGATGGACCACGCCTCCGGAACGACGTCGGTGGCGACGACCAGCGTCGTCTTCGGTGGCGAACCGAGCGGTGTTCACCACTGGCCCGACGAATCACCGTGTCCAGACGCGGCGCTGTCGGCCATTCACCTCGCACACATCGTCGACGACGGGCCACGGCTCTCCACACAGGTCCAGGCGGTAGAGGCGTATCCACTGTACTTCGACTCCTATCCGGTCGAAAACACGGCCCGTGAGATGTCGCGAATCACGTCCGAAGCGCGCGAACGGTTCGACGAGGTGCAGACCGAAGATGGCGTCTTCGTCGAACTGGACGGCGCGTGGTTCGTGGTCCGACCGAGTCGCACGGAACACGCACTCCGCGTGACCGTCGAAGGAACGTCGAATCGCAGTGCAAAACGGCTGTTCGAGCGCGTCCACGAACTCGTCACCAAAGAGCGGGCCACGGTCGCCCCGTGATGAGCCTGGCGTGGTCCGTCTCCGAATCGCCGTGAGCAAAACACACATGACCGTCTCTCCCGAACCACAGGTCGAACTGTGGCAGACGACGACAGCGGGTCCCCGGAGTACGACGCCGTCGAGACCCACGACGAGTTGATACGGTGGTCGCGTGCGTATTGCGTTCGTGCCGTCTCAGAGTACGGGTTCGACGTGGAGTTAGCCCGTGTCGAGTGGGAGGTCTCCACTCGTTCGAAACGGCGAGCGGCGGCGGTGAAGACACCACAACTCGAGGATGCAGCCATCGGTGAGCCGAGAGAGTGGTCCGAACGAGCGACGGGCGAGGGGACTTCGGACGACGTGCCGCGTTGTACGATGTCGCTCTCGTGGCGAGCCTTCGACTCGTTCGGTCGAGAAGCGTGGGCCGGGACGCTCCGCCACGAACTCGTCCACGTCGAACAGTTCCAGGCGTTCGGCACCACCGACCACGGCACCGAGTTCAAACGCCGAGCGAACGCAGTCGACGCACCCATCCACGTCCCTCGCTTCACCGACCCGAAGTACGTCCTCTCCTGTACCGACTGCGGTGACGAGGTTGCCTACCGATATCGTACGTGTAAACTCGTCAGACAGTCGGCGGCGTACCGCTCGTCGTGTTGCGATGCAGCTCTCGCGTGCAAGCAGAGCGAAGTGGAGTGAGCAAGTGGAGTGAACGGGGTGGTGTGAGCAAGCGGAGTGAGCGAGGTGGAGTGGGCGTAGAGAACTCACAGTGATAGACTGGGACCAAAAGACTGGCTCCAAACTCACAATGTGTGGAAATTTTACAATTTTTGCGGCAGTATCGTCGAGGGAGAGACACCGAACGTTCCAACGACGAGTCACGTCGATTTCATATTCAATTAAGTTATAAGATTGTCACAGACCTAAATACCACACACGGGCAGTCTGTCGATTGTAATATAATCAACATCCCAATAATTTTGAAGTCGACCGCACTCGAATGAGACGTATATTTATCCAGTCGGGACGACAGTGTGAAAGAGTATCACATCCATGCGACACGCACCAGGAACATTCTCGATTGCAGCCCGCGACCCGACCACGAACACCTACGGTGCGGCAGTGACCACGGGAACCGTCGCCGTCGGCGCAACCTGTCCGTACGTGAGTGCCAATGCAGCGGCGGTCACACAGTCGTATACGAAGACAGAACACGGACGCGACGCCGTCTCGCGCGCCGACGCGGGCGAGTCTCTCGACGATGCGTTCGACGACCTGTTGGCGGCCGACGAGTACGCCGCCTATCGGCAAGTCCACGGCGTCGGTCGGGACAGTGAGTTCACGTTTACCGGCGACGAGTGCGTCGAGTGGGCCGGCCACCGCGTTGGCGACGACTACACCGTTGCGGGGAACATGCTCCCCGGGAGCGACGTGGTCGAAGCGACGGCCGACGCCTACGAATCAGCCGAGGGCGACATGGCAGAACGACTCGTCTCCGCGCTCGAAGCGGGTGAGGCCGCCGGCGGCGACGACAGAGGCGAGATGAGCGCGGCGATTCTCGTCCACGCACCCGACCCGGAGTTCTACCACAACCTCCGTGTCGACCTCTCGGACGACCCGGTCGGTGACCTGCGCTCTTTGCTCACCGAAGCCCGACGTGCAAAGGAAAAGATTCGGTCGGAGACCGACGACCTCTTCGAAACCTATCCAGACGAGATTCTGGACTTCGGCGTCAAGTACTGACCAGCGAGGGTCTGAAACGAGCGAAAACGGATGTGTGAAGCGCGTTCAGTCCGAGTCCACGCTACTGGTTTCGGCCCGTTTCGACGGTGTGATGAACGACTCGCGTTCGCTCATCTCTGCTTCCGACAGGTGACACGAGATGGCGTGTCCCGACTCGTCCATCGCTTCGAGTTCCGGAAGGTCCTGCTCACAGACGTCGCCAATCTTCTTCGGGCAGCGAGTCTGGAACGGACACCCAGACGGCGGATTGATGGGACTCGGAACGCTCCCTTCGAGGAGGATGCGGTCGGTTTCGCGGTTCGGGTTCGCGTGCGGAACCGCCGAGAGGAGGCTCTCGGTGTAGGGGTGGAACGGTGGCGAGAACACGTCGTCGATGTCCCCGAACTCCGCAATCTTCCCGAGGTACATCACCGCGACACGGTCACAGATGTGCCGCACGACACCGATGTTGTGTGAGATAAAGAGGTAGGAGATGTCCTCGTCGTTCTGTATCTCGTTGAGCAGGTTGAGAATCTGCGCCTGGACACTCACGTCGAGCGCCGAGACGGGTTCGTCGCAGACGATGAGTTTCGGTTCGACTGCGAGGGCGTGTGCGATGGCGACACGCTGTTGCTGCCCGCCGGAGAACTCGTGCGGATACTTGCTTGCTGCCTTCCGCGAGAGCCCGACGCGTTCGAGCAGGTCGCCGACGCGTTCTCGCTTTTCTTCGCCCGTCGCGATATCGTGTTTCTCCATCGCGCGGCCGACGATTTGACCGACCGTCTTCCGTGGGTTGAGCGAACTCTGTGGGTCCTGGAATATCATCTGCATCTCGCGACGCAGACTCCGAACGTCGGTCGAACCGAGTTCGTGGAGCGGCTGTCCCTCGAAGTACACCTCGCCTTCGGTCGGTTCGAGAAGGCGAAGCGCAGTGCGGGCGACAGTGGACTTACCACATCCAGACTCACCCACGAGACCGACAGTCTCGCCGGGATAGACGTCGAAACTGACGTCGTCGACGGCTTTGACGTACCGACGTTCGATGGTCGGGAGGCCACCGTTCTCGAACGAGAGGTGGACGTTTCCGAAGACTCCCTCACCCGCACTGAAGTACTTCTTCAGGTTGCGGACTTCGAACAGCGGGTCGCCGCTGCGGTCGATGTCCGCCCTGCCGCCACCGGCTTCTGGGGCCGTACTCTCTGAGAGGTCCAGGTCCTCGGCGTGGATACACGCCGCTCGCGTCGACGAGTCGCCGACGCTGTCGAGTGCCGGGTCGCCGCCGCTGCGGCACGCTTCGGTCGCGTTCGGACACCGAGGTGCGAAGTTACACCCACTCGGGAGGTCCCCAAGGTCGGGCATCGCGCCGTCGAGCGTCGGCAGTTCGTCGTAGTCCGTATCGACTTCCGGAATGGAGTCGATAAGCGCCCGCGTGTAGGGGTGCCTCGGGCGGGCGAACAGGTCACCGAGTTCGGCGGTCTCGACGAGGTTCCCAGCGTACATCACACCGACGTGGTCACACGTCTGGGCGACGACGCCGAGGTTGTGCGTAATCATCAACACGGCCGTCCCCTCGCGCTCTTGCATCTCGTTGAGCAGGTCGAGAATCTTCGCCTGCGTCGTCACGTCGAGCGCGGTGGTGGGTTCGTCCGCGATGATGAGGTCTGGCTCACACGAAAAGCCGATCGCGACGAGGACGCGCTGGCGCATCCCGCCGGAGAACTCGTGTGGGTAGTCGTCGATGCGCTCTGCGGCGTCCGGAATCCCGACTTCGTCCATCGACGCGATCGCGAGTTCGCGTGCCTCGCTCTTCGAAACGTCCTGGTGTCGTCGAATCGTCTCGATGATCTGCTCACCGACGGTCATCACCGGGTTGAGCGACGACATCGGGTCCTGCGGAATCATCGCGATACGGTTGCCACGGATGTCGCGCATCTCGGCATCCGATTTCTGGAGCAGGTCCTCGCCGTCGAAGACCACCTGTCCACCGGTTATCCTGCCCGGCGAATCGATGAGGCGCATGATAGACCGAGCGGTGACGGACTTGCCCGCGCCCGACTCACCGACGAGACCCATCGTCTCGCCGCGGTCGAGCGAGAACGACACCTCGTTGGAGGCGACGATTGGGCCCTCTTCGGTGCGGAACTCGGTTTTGAGACCGCGCACGTCGAGGAGCGGCCCATCGTCGGCCTCACGGTCGGTCGCCGTTGCGTGTGAACTCATTCTATCGCCTCCACCTTCGGGTCGAGTACGTCGCGAAGGCCGTCACCGAGCATGTTGAATCCGATGACGGCGATACCGATAGCCAGGGCGGGGAACAGCAACATCCACGGCGCAGTCTCCATGAACCCGCGCCCGGTGTTGATCATCAGCCCCCACGAGGGCGTCGGTGGCTGTGCGCCGAGTCCGAGGAACGACAGACTCGCCTCTGCGAGGATGGCGAACGAGATGTTGAGCGACCCCTGAACGAGCATGGGAGCCGTACAGTTCGGGAACACCTCGCTGAAGATGATGCGAGAATCGTTCTCGCCGCGTGCGATGGCAGCCTCGACGTACGCCTCGTTCCGCTCTGCGAGCGCCGCACTCCGGGACACCCGGGCGATGTACGGCGTATAGACGAACGCCAGCGCGATGATGACGTTCGTCAACTCCGGACCGAGGACGACGAGGAGCGTCAGTGCGAGAAGCACTGGTGGGAACGCCATCGCAGCGTCCATCACGCGCATGAGTATCTCGTCGGTCAACCCCCCGGTGTATCCAGCGACGACGCCAATCACTGACCCGACGGCGAGTGCCGCGGTGATAGCGCCGAATCCGACACGGAGGGAGATTCGACTGCCCATGACGACGCGACTGAAGATGTCACGGCCCAGGTCGTCGGTGCCGAACGGGTGTTCGACAGACGGGGCCTGCGACCGGTCTTCGATGTTCGTCTCTTCGATGGAGTACGGTGCGATGAGCGGTGCGAAGATGGCCACCAAGATGAGCATCACCACGATGCTGAACCCGAGCATGGCCTTCGTATTACTCCGGAACTTCCGGACGAAGCGAGCGAACCGTTCGCGTTGCGACTGCGAGATGAGGGGTTTGCGCTCGTCGGTCTCCTGTTCGGTTGCCATCAGTCGTCACCTCCGTAGCGGATACGTGGGTCAAAGTACGCGTACAGCAGGTCTGCGGCGAAGTTCGAGAACATGTAGATGAGTGCAACCACGACGATACACCCCTGAATGAGGGGGATGTCACGGCTCTGAATCGCGGTGAGCGTCAACCGGCCGATGCCGGGCCAGAAGAACACTTCTTCGAGTACGACGACCCCGCCGAACGCGTAACTGAACTGGAACGCGATGACCGTGATGACGGGGATGATTGCGTTTTTGAGTGCGTGCCGGAGAACGATGACGCGCTGGCTCATGCCTTTCGCACGTGCGAGGTTGATGTACTCCTCGCTCAGCACTTCGAGCATCGACGACCGGGTCATTCGCATGATGTAAGCGGTGAGTGCGAAGCCCATCGCGCCCGCCGGCAAGACGAGTCGTGTGAGAGAACCGACGAGGTCCTCGCTCGGTGAGACGTACCCACCGGTCGGGAAGAGATTGAGCCAGACAGCGAACACCAGGATGAACACCAGGCCCCAGAGGAAGATGGGCATCGAGATACCGATGAACGCGAACATCGACGCCGTCACGTCGGGTGCCTCGTTCTGGTTGATCGCGGCGTAGACGCCGAGCGGCACCGAGAGGATAACGGCGATAATCGTCGCGGCGAACGCGAGCATCAGCGAACGTGGCAGACGCTCTGCGATGAGTGCTGCGACTGGTTCATTGAACCGGAGTGATTCGCCCATATCTCCCTGAATAAGTCCAACCACCCAATCGATGTACTGGACGTACAGCGGGCGGTTGAGTCCCAGTTGGGATTGGAGCGCTTCGAGCGACTGTTCGGTCGCGTTGGGGCCCAGAATGAGGAGGGCCACGTCACCGGGGAGGATGTTGGTGACGGCGAAGGCGATGAGCGTGACGAAGAACAGCGTCACCGCCATGAAGCCAACGCGCCGAAAGACGTAGTTGTACATCGACATTGTGTGAATTCTTGTATGAAATCGTGGGTGGAGTCGGGGTTAGCGGTCGAGCCAGTTGTCGTTGAACTGGAGCGTCGACCCGTCGGGCGCACCGATGTCGCCCTTGTACTGCGATGCTGCACCGTACAGGCTCGGTTGCCACCAGAGGAAGAGGTGGCCAGCACGTTCGTCGTGGAGAATCTGCGTCGCCTGGTGGTAGAGGTCGGCGCGCTCGTTCTCGTCGTAGATGGTGCGTGCTTCTTCGACCAGTGCGTTGTAGTCTTCGTTCACCCAGTTGGTGAAGAAGAATGCGCCGTCGGGGTGCAGGAACTTGTAGAACGACACGTCAGGGTACCACAGTGCGAGGTAGGAACTCGTGGTCGCCTGGAAGTCACGCTTCGAGTAGACGTCCGAGAGCCACGTACTCCACGTGATCTGCTGGATTTCGAGGTCAATTCCCACTTCGGCGGCGTCGGCGGCGATGACTTCTGCGGCCTGCACCTGCGTCGGGTACGACTGCGGAATCTTGAACGTCGCACTGTAGCCGTCGGACATGCCGGCGGCGTCGAGGTGTTCCTGGGCCTTTTCGAGGTCACGCGGACGCGGATCGATATCAGAGTTGACCCACGGGCTTCCGGGTGCGGCCGGGGACGCCGTCGTCTGGCCGGTGCCGTAGAGGGCCGCTTCTGCAACTTTCTCCTTGTCGATGGCGAAGTCGAGTGCGAGGCGGGCGTCCTTGTTGTCGAACGGCGCCACGTCGCAGTTCATTCCGAGGTAGACCAGCGACTTGGGGAACTGCTTTTCGAAGCGCACGTCCGGTGCCTGTTCGACGCGAGAGACGTCCTTCGGTGCGATGCCGTTGATGAAGTCGTACTCGCCGGCGAGGAACGACTGGAGACGGACGCTCGGGTCCGGAATCTCGCTCTTGACAATCGTGTCGATGAACGGGCCGTCTTCGTCGGACGCGCCCCAGTAGTCCTCGTTGCGGACCATCGTGAACGACGTCTCGATTTCGCGGTTTTCGAACTTGTACGGGCCAGTCCCGATGGGCGTCTCGACCATGTCCTTCGCGGCGTTCTCCGCCGGCATGACCGAGAGTTCTGCCGTCGCCATCTTCGCGAGGAAGGGAGCGAACGGTTCAGTGAGTTGAATCTCGAAGGTGTAGTCGTCGGGAGCGCGGAGTTCTTCGACGAACTCGAAGAAGCCAGTGGCGAGGAAGTCACCGTTCTGAACGCGCTCGTAACTCGCGAGCACGTCTTCTGCGGTCATCTCCTTGCCGTTGTGGAACATCACGCCCTCACGGAGTTCGAACGTCAGGAGCGTGTTGTCGTCGGACTGCTCGAACGACTTCGCGAGGTGTGGCTTGATAGAGTAGTCGTCCTGCAGTGCGACGACTTCTTCGTAGATGTTCTCGAGGACACGCTTCGACGCTGCCGAGGTGTCGATGTGGGGGTCGAGGCCCTGCACGGGAACTGCACCGCCCCACTGGAGCGTGCCACCTTGCTTGCCGCCACTTGCTTCGGTCGTCTCAGTGTCGTCGCCGCCGGAGTCCCCGCCGGAGTCGCCACCCGACCCACCAGAGTCGCCACCGGAATCGCCGCCATCGTCGCCGCCACCCGTACAGCCAGCGAGTGCTACGGCACCAGTCGTCGCCGCTGCGCCGAGGAACGTCCGACGGTCGAAACGGCCACGGAGCGAACCATCGCCGCTGCTCTCAGGAGAGTCGGTCCCCTTGTCATTCTCTTGCATATAGAGGTCCAAATTCACTAATGTGTGATAAAAATTTTGGTCGAACAGATGTAACTGACGTTCATTCAACCAAAATTGTTCAGAGAAGTTGCACGTAACTCGACGCTCGTGTGCCTCCAGCAAATTCGTGCAGAACACACCGTTCGTGCAGAACACACCGTCGAGTGATGTCGCGCATATTTCCAGTTCCAAAATATGTAAATAGGGGTAGTTACGACTCGGCCACTATGCGAGTCAATCAGCAGCGACTCCGCAGTGACATCGAGTCGAACGCGGAGTTCGGTGCCGTCCCCACGGACGAGGGCCGTGGGCGAACGGTCCTGACTGGAAGTGCGGCGGACCGCCGGGCGAGAGAGTTCTTCTGTGAGCGCCTTCGAGATGCGGGCCTCTCTATCCACATCGACGAAGTCGGGAACATCGCTGGTCGATGGGTACCCGAGAGCGCAGACCCGGACGCGGCACCGGTCGCGACTGGGAGCCACCTCGACTCTGTTCCAGAAGGCGGCATCTTCGACGGACCACTCGGTGTGTACGCCGGCCTCGAGAGTATTCGGGCGATGCAGGATGCCGGCGTCGAACCTGTCCGACCGGTCGAAGTCGTCAACTTCACCGAAGAGGAAGGCCAGCGGTTCGGCGGCGGGCTCATTGGGTCGGCAGTCGCCACAGAGGTGATGGACACCGAAGAAGCGTTGGCTATCGAAGATACAGATGGGATTCCACTCGGTGACGCGCTCGCTGATATCGGCTATCGCGGAGAAGGCCGAATCGACGCGGCAGCGTGGGATTCGTGGGTCGAACTGCACATCGAGCAGTCGGAACGACTCGAAGACGCGAATGTTCCCGCCGGTGTCGTCACGTCCATCGTCGGTCTGTCTCGGTGTGCTGTCGAAATTACCGGCGAAGCAGACCACGCTGGGTCGACCCTGATGGACGACCGGTCCGACGCGCTCGCTGCCACCAGTGAGTTCATCCTCGATATCGAACGAGCAACGAACGAACGGAATCACGTCTCAGAGACGGCAGTCGGGACGGTCGGGAAACTCGACGTGTCACCGAACGCTCCGAACGTCATCGCTGGGAAGACGACGCTGACCGTCGACGTTCGAGACGTGGACTACGGGTCTATCGAGTACATCATCGACGAAGCCCGTGAGAGTCTGGCTCGTCTCGAAGACGAACGGCCCGTTGAGACGACGCTCGAACACCCGTGGGACCGCCAGCCAATCGAGATGAGTGAGCGATGTCGCAGTGCACTTCACGAAGCAGGGAGCGAGATGGGCCTGGAGACGCTCGACCTTCACTCCGGGGCCGGACACGACACGATGCACGTCGCGGAAGTCACGGACGCCGCACTCCTCTTTGCCCCGTCGCGAGACGGAATCTCGCACAACCCCCGAGAGTGGACTGACTGGGAAGACTGCGCCGATGCAACACAAGTTCTGGCTGGTGCGCTCGCCCGACTCGCAACCGAATAACGCCGTCAATACGACCGCCACCGACACTGTCCGACGCTGCTGTGTGATACTTCTGTGATGCTGCTGTGCAACGTCGCTATGCGACGCTGCTATACGACGCTTCTGTGCAACGCTGTTGTGCGACACCCCTATGCAACACCCCGTTTTTACTGGCCTGAGACGTCGTGAGACAACGGCCCGTCGAGTGGACGCATCCAGTTCGCGAGCGTTCCAACGAGTCAGAGTTTGCTGAATGTGAACTAATTTTTTATAGTCCATTTTTCTGCGATTGAGACGCTCTTCTATACGATTGAGAATAACTGACTCCGTGAAATGTACGGTAATCAGCCAGTTCGGTCGGATTCAAACGGATGAGAGACACCCCAAGTTTGTGAAATACAAACAACTATACTATCGGAGAAAGGATACCGACCATGGCAAACGAACACACGGGCGGTTCGCCGCGGACCCTGAAGACGGTGTCTCGTGCGTTCGACGTCGTTCGGGCACTCGAGGAGTTAGACGGCGCGAGACTAACAGCGGTCGCAGACCACCTCGACCTCTCGAAGAGCGTCGCGTACAACTACCTGAGCACGCTTCGAGAAGAGAAGTTCGTCGTGAAAGACGGCGACACGTACCAACTCTCGCTGCAGTTTCTCCTCGTGGGAGAGTACGTCCGATACCAGCACATTCTCTACCGCATCGGCAAGCCAGAGATAGAAGAACTCGCGGAGAAGACTGGCGAATATGCTCATCTGGCGACGGAGCAACACGGCCTCGGTATCAACCTCTACAAAGTAAGTGGCGAGACGGCAGTGGGGAGCGACTACCAGGTGAACAAACTTCAGCGGGCGGATTATCTCCACTTTTCTGCCACGGGGAAGGCGATTCTCGCACACCTCCCACGAGAGCGTGTGAACTGGATCGTCGACCAGTACGGCCTCCCGGCGAAGACGGAAGCGACCATCACGGACCGTGAGGAACTCTTCGACGAGCTCGAGGCCGTTCGTGAACGTGGCTATTCGCTCAACGACGAAGAGGAAATCAAAGGATTGCAGGCGATCGGGGCCCCGGTGACAAACCGCCATGGGCGCGTTCTCGGTTCTATCAGTGTCTCTGGACCCGTCCGGCGGATGAAGCAACCGGAGTACCACCAGACCCTCATCGAGAGCGTCATCAACACCGCGAACGTCATCGAGGTGAACGTCAATATGGAAGAATCGGACGATAAGTTCCCGACGTTTAGCTAAGTTCCCGACGTTTAGCTAAGTTCCCGACGTCTAGCAAACCACATCCTCATTACACGGGTATGTTTGTAACAATAGTTCACCACACACGTCCCCCACAGTTCTAGTTCACAAGCTGCGAACTATCCACTCACCAGACATCAAGTGAATCGAAAGCGCTGAAATCCATCGTTTCAGAGCTGCAGCCGCATCAATTCTGCCACGAGTTGAAACTGAGAGTCTATCGAACGCGGTTCAGTGGAAGACGAAATAGACCGATAGATTTGCACATCTACGTGTGTCTGGTTCAGCAATTTGCAGAGAATAGGGGAGAGTGGAAGTTCCACTACCAATTGTGGTACGATGCAGCAACTTTCGCGGAGATATTGTCTATATCAGAACGAAATGCCGAGACGGTCTGCAGTCCGTGCAGTTAGATCTCGGTGATTCTCGCGTGCTGTTCGTCGAGCGCGGCGGCGTCTTCGGGGAGCAGTGCGACGATTACGTACTCGGCGTGTTCGTGGACGTACTCGACGAGTGCAGCGATTCGTTCGGAGTCGATCGCCTCCAGCGAGTCGAGAAGCATGAACGGAAGTTGCTCAGCGACGTCGTGGACGAGATACCCTGCGAGGCCGAACACGAGGCCGATGACTTCCCGCTCACTCTCTGAGAGGTGGTCGACGGTGTCCTCGTAGACAGACCCAGTCTCGGTCTGTCGGACGATGTGGAGGTTGAATTCGCTCTGGTCGTTCGACGTGCCGCGTCCGCTCGTCTCTCGGCGGATGCGCTCGATCCAGACGCGTTCGATGTTTTCGTACTGGAGGATGTCGAGGACGCGTTCCATGTGGTCGTTGAACTTCTCGACTGCATCGGCCTCTATTCGGTCGATGCGCCCGCGAAGCTCTTGAATCTCCTCACCGATCTCTTCTCGTCGCTGCTTGTACTGTGCGAGACCCTCCTTTTTCGTACGCGCTTCGTCGAGTTTGTCACGAACCCGTTCTCGCTCGTCTTCGAGCCGTTCGCGTTCGAGTTCCGCACGGTTCGCCTCCGAGTGAAGTTCGACCAGCTCGTCCGTCTCGTCGTCAACATCCTCGGCTTCAGCTTCGACGGTCGTAATCTCCTCTCGGAGTTCCTCCTGTCGCGCTTCGAGGTCTTCGATTCGGTCGAGCGTTTCCTCTCGTTCAGCGACGGTCTGTTCTAACCGCGACGAGAGCTCACGGCGACGAGTTCGTCGCTCTTCGATGGTGTCGAGTCGCGACGACAGTTCGTCGATTTCGTTTCGGGCCTCCCGGCGCTCGGCAGCGAGCGACGCACGGTACTCTTCGAGGTGTTTGACGGTCGCCTCGATCGTCTCAGGCGAGACTTCTGACCCGCACGTCCAACAGACGACGTCGTCGTCACCGAGCAGTTGGTCGGTGACGCTCCCGTCGTCGTCACCGCGAAGTGCGTCCGTCACGTCTCTGTTTTCGCCAGCGAGCATCGACTCGTTGACGCGGACGATGTTCTGAATCTCGTTCATCTGGGACTCGAGTTCGCGGACGCGCTCTCGGCGGTCAGAGAGCTTCGATTCGAGTTCCGACGGAGAGTCAGCAGTCTCGTCCGGCAGTTCGTCGAGCGACTCTCGGATATCTGCTTCGTCGTCGCGGAGTGCTTCGAGGCTCTGTCGCTCGGTTTCGAGACGGAACCGGACGTTTTCGAGCGTCGAACGAAGCTCGTTGAGTCGGTCGAGCGCCTCGTTTTCGCCGTTGTCGGTGCGTTCTGCCGACTCGATTTCGGCTTCGAGTGCTTCGAGACGTTCGCGGGCCTCGTCGATTTTGTTGTCCAGTTCTGCCTCACGCTGTTCGAGGTTTCCAATCGACCGTTCGAGTGCGTCTTCCTCCTTCAACTGGGAGTCGATCTGTCTGCGTTCGGCTTCCAACTGCGTAATCTGGGCTTCGATGGCCGTCGTATCGACGGGGCGCATGATGAGCTCCCGCAAGTCGTCACCACGTTCGACGGCCCGGCGTGCTTCGTTCGACTCCAGCAAGAATGCGAAGAGGTCGGCGAGTTCCGGGTCCGAAAGGTAGGGGTCGCCGCTCGCGACGGTGCTCGAACCCTTGCGACGAAGGACGCGAGTGAACGTCTCGTCGCCGACGGAGAGCGTTACCTCACCCTCGTCGGCGTCAGCCTTCAACGACGCTCGGTCGCTGCCGAGGGCAGTCATCAACGCCTGTAAGAACGACGTCCGGTTGGTCGCGTTTCGGCCGACGAGAACCGTGATTCCGGGTTCGAATTCGACGTTGGTGTGTTCGATTCCTCCGATGTTTCGCGCCTCAACAGAGACGTTTGCGGCGCGACTAGTGACGGTCATGGTTGCTACCAGTGAGTGGGTTCAGATAATTGTTTGTATTTGATTACACTCGTACCGTTGTAATGGAAACCGTTATGGTTCTCGTTCTCGTGGCTCACATACATGCCTGAAAATAGACCAAACCCGACGAATTCGAAGGTTGGGCGCCTCATCGAGTCGTACGGGTTGAACGGACTCGGAGAGGAGTTAGAGCAACGCTGGACTGCCGACGAAGATGCAGAAAGCCTCCGGACGCTCGCAGACGTGTTCAACCACGAACTGCTCACAGCGGCGGCAACAGATGCCGGTCTCGACTTACTCGACGGCGAAATCAAGACGTTCTACGAAGCGCTGGCCAACAACGACGCGACGGGTGCCGAGCGAACCCGGGCACGTGGACGACTCGAACGGGCCGGTATCGACGTCGATGGCCTCCAACGCGATTTCGTCTCGCATCAGGCGGTCCACACCTATCTCACGTCCTATCGTGGTGCCTCGAAAGAACGCAAGCGCAGCGACCCGACAGAACGGGTCCAGCGGCTGCGTGGTCGACTGGCAGCGGTGGCAGAGAGTGCGCTGGATTCCGTCCAAAACAGGGACGATTTCGTCATCGGCTCGCCGGATGTCCTCGTCGACGTCCAGGTGCTGTGTGCGGACTGTGGAAGCCAGTACGGATTCGATGAACTGGTCGAACGTGGCGGGTGCGATTGCAAGTAGTATACAATAATTCGTGCAATACAGATGTGGGCGTGACGGTGGGGAGCGAGAATGTTAGCCTCACTCTGGAGAGACATAAACTGGACACTTTGTAGGTATTGAGCATAGATAACCCATCTTTACGAGGAAGAGGCTACAAATTTTAAAAATTGTGGAATTTGTGTAGTGATCTGCCACCGGCCGTGATTAGGTGCTATTTGCTCGTACTGTAGGATAGTATTGTGTTATATTTGATTTATCGACTTGCGATACGCACAGCTTCGTTGGTCAGTGACAGAGTCAGGTTTCGCTGCTGGTCCAGGTCTTCTCACCGGGGAGTAACCCACTCGCTCGGTGTGTGGGTGGGTTTAAACAAGCTGATTACACCATCTTCTGACATTCTAACAAATCATTAAGACTTTCGCTTATACAGGAGTGGCTCATACACAAGTGCAATTAGTAAACTGAACCCACTGTCGAGCAAATCAGCAATGAATCATATGTCGCTATACAAAATTAGAGGGGCAGTTCCGTCCACAACCTCGGAGGATGGATTTGATGCGTGACTTCTATTCAAACACATCACTACTGAAATACGATTAGTCTGTCGACTTTTTCAGGCTGCATCAATTAGCTAACCATTCTGGGCGTCTTCAACGTTATGGACTCGAAAAGTACGAGGTAAATTACAGACAAACCAAACTAGAGCATAATTAAGAAACAAATAACTCAAATTCTGAAAATATGGGATAAGTTAAATATTCAGTATATCACATATGCAAACATGACTGATGATCGTTTAAATTGTCGCCGGAGGATAGTATGCAAATCGCTCTTCACGTCCATTTTTGCATTAGGAGGTTGCGTCGGATACACAGGGTCTAGATCAAAAAATTGGGATATTGAAGAAGTAGAATCAAATCTGGTTCAGGCTAACGGGTCTGATTCTTACCCGCACAAAATAGTGATATCTAATAATATTGGAAAGATAGAATCACTACTGACAGTACAAAACCAGGACCGTGTATACTATAGAAAAGTACACCAGTTAGAGGGTTCTACGCGGCGATCAGTGATTGCGGGATTCACTAAAAATAATACGGAGTCGAATTTGGAAGTGGAGGTTTCTCTAACATTACCTAATGGTGATCGTTCAACTGTTCCGTTCCGGGTGAATGATTGCTATGGGGATATAGAATTCACACTTTTAAAAGAAGGAATAGAGCCAGCAGTTGATGTATGTTAATTACTAAATATTATGGTAGGGAAGAAATATTGTGTGTTCTGCCAACATTTTTATTAGTTGTTAGGTTGACACTCAAATTGGGTATGAATTCAACTGAGAATGAAGATCGTGTCAACGTGAATCGGAGAAAAGTACTCCAAATGACTGGTGCCATGGGGGTAGGTTCTCTAATGCTTTCAGAGGCGAGTGAAGCAGCTGAGCCGGAAAATTGGCTAAATGATGTCTTATTCATCGAGACTAAGAGAAGATACACGGGTGTACCCGAGCGTCCACGGTCTCTTTCGTGTGGTGTTCCATTATACAGAATTGATGAAAGCAACGCTCAAATGGTCTTGTATTCCATGGGGAGGAAGAAAGATATCGAGAAAAGGAAAGAGACTTTCAAACAAAATGAGGGAATTGTAATCGGGGATGGTTTTCAGGCACTCCCAGCAACTGTCTCAGATGGGGCAGGACCAAACTCAATTACTTCCAAACAGGAATATGACCGGGGGGTATCTTACTACATTCCGCTTAATGATCAAGTTTCTACTCCTGCCATCAGAATATCTATAATCGGTGACGGAGATATTAAAGTAACTTCAAAAGGAGGAACAGAAGTACTTTCACCATCAAAGGAACTAGAGATTACTCTCCCAGAACGGACCATCACAGTCAACGAAGAGGAGTCGTCCCAATCTCCAGAACTTTATCAAGTCTCACCCAAAGTATCCGTGAAAAATAATGGATATCTTGACGTATACGAACAGGTGGTGGGACAATGACCAATATGGCTCTTGTTGGAACGTATAATTTCTGGAACGTAAATATATCCGGACATGATCAACAAACTCAACTACAAGATATAAAAGACTTCATCCTCGATGTATGGGATTCAGATATTGATAATTCAAATGGAGATTATAGCTTAAGTATTGGAATTTTACCTGATGAAGTAAATTATACAGTACCACAAAGTGAACTTTGTGACAATTGCACGTTAGGAACGCGAAGAGATAAGTGTCATGAATGGGCGAAGAACAAATCATGGTACTCAAACTTTGATGTTGTTCATTTTATTGATTACTATGGTGGTGATCCGGGAACATACGGGAATGCGATAATTGGTGGTGCCGACCACAATAATAGAAGTGCACTTACAGATTGTTTTTGGGACTGGGAAAATCAGATGGGGAGCTCCTTTGATCAAGTGAAGATTGAAGGTGTCGCAGCTCACGAAACATTGCATGCATATTGCGCCTATCATGACGATTCTGGAGTAAAAAGCAGTTGCAACTCCACAGTCATGTACAGTCCTGCTGCTGGTACAAGTGGATGTTATGACAATTGTGCCAACCCTGACGAAATTTTGAAAGAATGTACCTCATGCACAAGGTCTGCGGTCAGATGTTTCATAGATTCAAATTTCTCACGTAGTAGTTGCCCCGATTGTTATTAATTGATGCAATTTGAATAGTTAGTTCCAATCTATTTCTTAGGAATTTCATGCTACTCTGTACCGATCGAATGAATAATGCTTTTCCTTCTGGTCTCGTCCTCCGAGAACGTCTCCGGTTCGGAAAGTAACTAATTGATGCATTCAAAGAACCCGAAATTCGAGTCAATACGCTTGAAGGCTGATACTCTAAGTGGCATCCAGCATCTTATCCATTTCACGGAATGCTCAAACCTTCTTTTATCGCGAAGTCACTGGAGACAGCTATCAGAAACTCCCCGAGCATCATGAACTCGCCTCAGCGGTTGACTTCGACCAGATTTCTGACTAATCATTTAATTCGCGACCAAACGTATGCAGTCATCGAATATGTTAGATAAAAACGATTTCAGAAGATATATATTATTCTGATGTCATGATGGGCATATGAAGATAAATCTAATTGATATGTTTTATGAACCCGAGTATACGGGAAAAAATCGTTGTGGGCCTTGTACAATACTCAACCTCTTCTTAGCTGGACTCTTCACCATGGGGATAGCCCACTGGTCTCATATTGCTGGATATATATCCTTTGCTGTGTCGCTTGGTCTTATCTATTTTCGTGGTTACCTTGTCCCTGGTACTCCTGCATTGACTAAACGTTACCTCCCTCGTGAAATCTTACGTTGGTTCGGTAAGGAACCAGAACTGGAGACTCGGAATGGGATTGATGAGAAAAATCTCAGAGATGGTGCTAAGACCAATGAACCTTCTAAATCCGTTAATGAGGCCAAGGATACGGCCGAGGTAATAGAACCAGACCAGTATCTCCTAGCTGAAGGGATTATTAAACCATGTGAAGATGTGGAGGACCTCTGTCTTGACGACGAATTCAAAGAAGCTTGGAATCGCGAAATAGATCAGCTATCGGATAGTGAATTGGACGCAACTGATGTTATATCCATACTTGACATTAAGACAAGTGTCGAGGAATTTAACATTAAAGAATATCGAAATGCTTGGACAATAGTTTCAGACACGCAGAGGATCGGACGATGGCCTTCACAAAGAGCACTCCTTGCTGATGTTGGGGCTGCTCGTGTCTTATACAAGTGGTCTAACACATGGGGGGATATGTCTCCAATGCATAAGGGTCAGGTTTTAAATGGGATCCGGTTATTCATCGAGAAATGTCCAGGTGAGGACGAGTCAGTGACTATGACTGAAGAAACAGTCGAGTCGTGCTGCTCGTCGCACGACGTTATTGTTATCTCTTGTAACGAATCTGGTGACCGCCTCTTCGAGCAGAAAATCGACTCGGTCTGAAAAAATCTTGGAATTGGCAATCGCATTAAATAAACAGATGTGTGGCACTGTCTAGATAACTGCTTGAACTATCGCTTGTCGAGGTATTGATGAGGAGTGTTGAAAATATCGGTCGTATGGAAACCCGTGCTGCTCGAATGACCGATGCTTTTCTTGTTGGCCTCGACCTTCGGGAACATCTCCGGCTCGGCAAGTCACTACTTGAAGCGTTCGAAGAACTTGAAATTCGGCTTGAGACGCTTGAAGACGGCTATCCTGAGTGGCATCCGGCATCGTACCCATTTCAGGGAATACTCAAGCTCTTCTTCTACCGCGAAATCACTGGAAACAGCTATCGGAAACTCTCCGGCTACCATGAACTCGCCTCAGCGTGTGGTCTCGACCGTATTCCTGATGTGTCGGTCTTGTCGAGAACGTGGCGTAATCGCTTCGACACAGCCACTCGTGAGTTTGTCGAACGAGGCGCACATCTACTCGTCAAAAATATCCACGATTTCGGTCCATCTGTTGCTGAAGTACGTCCTAAGCACGAAGTCCTCGATTTCGAAGAACGTGGCTCAGGGGAGTCTGGTAATGGAGAAGAACAGAGAGTCACGTTCGATGATAAAGAGATCTTCCGTACGACTCGCCTTGCTCGTGAGCATTGCTTCAATCCGTTCGACTCTGGTCGGGCAGAGAACTCGTCCTATGACGATTCTCGATTCTTCGAGTTACAGACGTTCATGGGCATGGTTGGCTGCGGAACTGCCCAAGGCGCAGCACGCTTTCAGTACCGACGTGGGAAAGAATACGGGCCGCACGGTGATACGCACCTTCGAGCGGTCAAACAATTCGATGGTGAACCACTCCTCAATGGGTTCAATATCGCTACTGACCGTCTCCTCTCAGTAATCGAATCTGAAGTCTCGTTTCGGCGGCCAGTGACCGTGGCGCTCGACATTACCACAGTACCCTACTTCGGTGATGTGGAAGGAATGTCAATGGTCAGCGGGACGAAAGACGGTGAGGGGAGAGCGTTCAAGTTTGCTACCCTCTCGATTGTTGGGCAGAACGTCCCACTCGTCTTAGCTGTCGAACCGGTTCGAGAGAGTTCAGCGTGGGACGATAACCCGCCGAATCGAATTCATCGTGTGGTCCGGCGATTAGTTCGTCAAGCAAAGGAACACGTTCCTATCGAGATGGTGCTGTGCGACCGCGAATTCGACTCGATGAGAGTGTTTCAGACGCTCTCGAATCTTAACGTGGGCTACCTGATTCCCAAGCGGATCTCCAGCTCAGAGCGGGAGGCGATTGAGCAGATGGAGCAGGACGGTCGGGAGGTCGCCGTTGAATCAGCGTCAGTTCATGTTGAACAGGGTTCGCACGCGATGGAGTTCTTGTACGTTCCCTCGACGAAGACTGATGGAACAACTGTCTTCGCAACGAATGCTCGTGTTACACCAAAAGAGGCAGAAGTGTTCTGTCGGCGTTACAGTAGTCGCTGGCAGATTGAAAACGAGTACAAGAGCATCAAGCATGATTTCTTAGCGAAGACTTCCTCGAAGGATTACCGCATTCGGCTGTTCTACTTCGTGTTCGCAGTTCTCTTGTACAATATCTGGCGGCTCACTGATTTCCTGCTAAAGGCTAGTGCTGATGGTGAGATGGACTACGCACCAGTCATTACTGCTGGAGAGTGCGTCGAGTTGGTCTCTTCGGCGCTGCTTCCACCTGACTAGTTGGGTGGACACCATCCGGTTCGCCTTTTGTGAGTGGTGACGCTATCTATTGGTGAAATAGTTCGACTAATCTCTGACAATCAAAGAGAACTACCCCCTGTGCCCGAGTTTTTGAGTCGATTTATCTCGTAATATGGTCGAATTCCTCGACAAACCCGCGCAAAAATTCCCATCCTCCGAAACTGTGTTCCGTCAGAAAATCAGTGTCAGCGAAATCAATCGCTTCTGTCCCGTTACTCTAACGAGAGCGAGAAGCCCCAGCGAGCATCCGTCCGTTCTTCGTCGCCCCCGGAGAGCGACCCGACGGTGAACGTCGATTCGAAGCGGAACTCCCCGACTGGGAGACAGCTCTCTTCGCCGTCCTCTTTGGCCGCCCCGTAGAGGTCGACCAGTTTCGACCGTGATTCACCGGGGTCGAACGACTCGATTCGGTACTCTTCGGTGACGGCAATCGGTTCGTCGAGTCGCCAGCATCCGGGGTCAGCCGGGTACATCTCACCCGCGGGGAGGAAGATGAGTTCGCGTGAGTCGTCCGAGACGTACTGGAAGAAGATCGCACGTCCTTCACCGACTTCGACCGTCTCGTCACTCGTGTTGGTCAGCGTGATTCTGAGTTGTGGTGGGTGGTCGTCCGTCGCGACGTCTTCGCTCACTTCGACGGTCGGTTCGATTGGGAGGTCCGGGGCGGAGTCGACGCTCGAGAGCACGATACCCGGCCCGCCAGTCCCAGTCGGGCGCGTCCCGCCAGCGGGGTCGCTTCCATCAGTCGTGTCCGGAAGGTCTGGCGTGTCGTCAGTGTCAGACCCACCGTTGTCAGAACCGCCATCCCCGAGGCACCCGGCGACGAGGCCGACAGAGAGGAGGGCAGTAGAGCGAACGAGTGTCCGACGTGTCAGTGACATACCAATACATACGCGGCTGAGAGAATAACCCTGCGCAAGAGTCAAATCGTCGTTTGACTCACGCTCGGACGGTCACGGTGTCGTCTCCCCGTTGTGTCGTCGCCGGTAGTACTCCCACTCGGTATCGGTGCCGTAGTGGACGAGAAGTTGTTCCGTCGTTTGTTCGGCGACGCCGGCGACAGCACGGAGTGCGTTCGTGTCTCGCTCGACAACGACGGCCGCGACAGCGTCGGCGCTCCCGAAATGGTCGTAGAGTGCGTCGGCCACCCGACTTCCTGCGTTCGGCACGGGGACACACGCCGAACAGATACGAGCACGTTCCGCTCGTTCGTCGATACGATCGACCCACTCTTGGACCCACGACGCCACACGCTGTGTCTCTTCGACCGTCTCTGGAGTCGCCAACTCCCGGACCGACTCATCGACGATGCCACCGAAGCGAGCAGAAAGTGAGAGTCCGCCAGGGTGCGGAAGAACGTGGACACCTGGTGAGTCGCCGGATTCAGTCCCGACGAGGACTGACGGAACTGTCTTTTCGAAGCGAAGCGCGAAGTTTGCGGGACGCGGTTCCCCGGGTGGGTAGATGACCCACTCGTCACTCGGGAGCGTGATTCGTTCGGGGAGCCACCCGAGGCCGCCGTCCGTCGGGAGGCCCGAATCGTCAGCGACCGAGTCGTCGATGTCACGTGTCACGTCGTGGTCCTCCGGTGCGGGATTCGCTATCGATTCTCGAATTCCACACAGTCGCGTGTCCTGACAGACCGAACGAGAGTTGATAATACACGTGGTTACGGACACGTCGCCGACGATGACGAGAAACAGGTGGGCCA
>NZ_JBLOPB010000005.1:0-149329 GCF_048158745.1 Haloferax sp. DFSO52
TGAACTCTGTTACCTGTGTGCATGGACGCCAAGCACCCGGTTCGAACGACCGAAAAGACGCTCGCCCTGGTGGACGAGTTAAAACACAGGGGTCCGTGTGGTGTCACCGAGTTAGCCAACAACCTCGACATGGGCAAGAGCGCGGTTCACAACCATCTGACGACGCTTCAGAAACACGGGTACGTGTTGAAGTCTGGAGACGACTACAGAGTGGGACTGAAGTTCCTCGAAATAGGTGGGCACAGTCGAAAGTCAATGGAACTCTATCAGGTCGCCGAACCCGAGGTCAAAACTCTCGCCGCCGAGACGGGTGAACTCGCAAATCTGCTAGTGGAAGAACAGGGAATGGGCGTCTACCTGATCCGGTCCAAGGGAGACAAGGCAGTAGACCTCGACACGTACGCGGGACTTCGGACGAACCTCCACACGACAGCACTTGGGAAGGCGATTCTCGCCCATCTCCCAGAGTCGCGGGTCGACGAGATAATCGAGCAGCACGGCCTCGAACGAAAGACACCCAAGAGCATTGGAACGAGAGACGAACTCTTCGAGGTATTGGAAGAGGTACGCGAGCGCGGGTACGCCATCGACGACGGGGAGCGCCTCGAAGGTCTCCGATGTCTCGCAGCACCCATCAAATCGTCTTCTGGTGGGGTGATGGGGGCGATTAGCGTCTCTGCCCCGGCCAGTCGAGTCAGCGACGATGATCTCCACGGAAAACTCCCCGAACGGGTGCTGAGTGCGGCGAACGTTATCGAACTGAACATCAACTACTAGGTTTTGACGAATTTTGGCCCCAGTTTACTATACCGGAACGGAGCATTTGGAACCTCGAAATTGGTTGAGAACACGTTTTCGCTGACGAATCACGAGTGTGGGGGCAAAACGTTACAGGCCTAGACCTGTAATTTTTTGGCGCAAAACTCCCATATCTTGTTCTGAATTAGAGAATCTGGAAAAACGGAGCCGAACGAGCAGACGACGGACTCTCGGAGTACTGCGTCGTGCTGGATCGCCAGTCATCGAACAGGACACACTCGTCCCCGACAGACTCTCGTCTCCGGAATCGAACCTTGTTCGGTCTTCGCAGCTCCCGGCGAGAATCGAAAAACGCGCGCTGCGGCGATAAACGCGCATGTACGCTATCCGTTACAGATCTTGTCTCTCCATCACACGTCACTTGCTTCTCCGTTCGAGAATACACCTGGTGGCACGAAGGTTGATGACGAACTACCCCATCCACAACCTTTTTCAACAAATTCCGGGATATACGGGTGTAATGGTTGACTACGCGAAGCTCCACGACCCGAACGCGGAGTATACGATGCGGGACCTGTCATCGGAGACGATGAACCTCACGAACCCCCGTGGCGGCGTCCGTGACGCGAAGATTACTGACGTCCAGACGACGATGGTCGACGGGAACTACCCGTGGATTCTCGTCCGCGTCTACACCGACGCGGGCGTCGTCGGGACCGGCGAGTCTTATTGGGGCGGCGGCGACACAGCGATAATCGAGCGGATGAAGCCCTTCATCGTTGGTGAGAATCCCCTCGACATCGACCGTCTCTACGAACACCTCATTCAGAAGATGTCCGGCGAAGGCTCGGTCTCCGGAAAGGTTATCTCCGCCATCTCCGGCATCGAAATCGCGCTTCACGACGTCGCCGGCAAACTCCTCGACGTACCCGCCTACCAACTCGTCGGCGGGAAGTATCGCGACGAAGTGCGCATTTACTGTGACCTGCACACAGAGGACGAAGCGAACCCACAGGCTTGCGCCGAGGAAGGTGTCCGCGTCGTCGAGGAACTCGGCTACGACGCCATCAAGTTCGATCTCGACGTGCCGTCGGGTCACGAGAAGGACCGCGCAAATCGACACCTTCGTGGCCCCGAAATCGACCACAAGGTCGAGATCGTCGAGGCTGTCACCGAGGCCGTCGGTGACCGCGCTGACGTGGCGTTCGACTGTCACTGGTCGTTCACTGGCGGGAGTGCAAAGCGACTCGCGGCCGCACTGGAGGAGTACGACGTCTGGTGGCTCGAAGACCCGGTCCCGCCGGAGAACCACGACGTCCAGAAGCTCGTGACGCAGTCCACGACGACACCCATCGCTGTCGGGGAGAACGTTTACCGGAAGTTTGGCCAGCGGACCCTTTTGCAACCGCAGGCAGTCGACATCATCGCTCCCGACCTGCCGCGTGTAGGTGGCATGCGCGAGACGCGGAAAATCGCCGACCTCGCTGATATGTACTACATCCCCGTGGCGATGCACAACGTCTCGTCACCCATCGGGACGATGGCTTCCGCACAGGTCGCCGCGGCTATTCCGAACTCGCTTGCCGTCGAGTACCACTCGTACCAACTCGACTGGTGGGAGGACCTCGTCGAGGAAGACGGACTCATTGAGGACGGGCGTATGGAAATCCCCGAGAAACCGGGTCTCGGTCTGACGCTCAACATGGACGCCGTCGAAGAGCATATGGTCGAAGGCGAGACACTCTTCGACTGAACGCCGCGTAGGCGAGCATGTGACTCTCTGATTTTTAGCGTTCGACTGAGCGAAGCGAAGTCAGACACCGGTGCGATGATTCGGACTGTCGACGAGGTGTGACCCAACGCTAAACCCAACTCATCACGTTCCTATGCCCGTCGAGATAGTTCAAACGAACTTCCGCAATGTCCATCTCTCACGCCCACTCGACGCTAGAATGCTCAGTACCCGGTTAGCGTCCGTCGAAGCCGACCGATAGTACGTGGTTCTCTTGATTGGAACGTATCCACGAGAGGCTCCTCGAGATGGATCGCCAAGAATACGGCTCACGATAGTGATACGATCGACTAACGGTCTGTTCTACGATGGAGAACGACCTGGGCATAGGCCAGAACAGTACAACTCGGCACGTTGCCGTTCATGTTGCTGGACTCGATGGAGGCAATCGACTCCGACCGCATCGCTGCACTAGTGGATTACGGAGCCGACTACGCGGACTACCTCGTCTGTGCCCTCCTCCCCGAGGACGCACAGGCACTTGACGACTCGTTCACCCGCATCACCGCTATCTAATCTCAGAAGTTTTTACCACTCTTTGCGAAAGACACCACCATGGGAGAGACAACGAATGGGCGTCCGTCGAGCAAGGTTGCGCGTCTCCTCGACGAGTACGAGCTCGACGGGTTGGGGGCGGAGTTAGAAGCCCGCTGGACCGGTGAGGGGTACGAACGGATGAGTCTTCGTGACCTCGCCGACTACTTCAACAAACAGATACTCGAACGAACCCTCATCGGCGCCGGGATGAACGCAGTTCAAACCGATGTGGACGCGACGTACAACAACCTGACGGACGACGACGTCAGCATCGGTGTACGGATTGATACTGAGAACCGTCTCGAACAGAACGAAATCGACGTCGAATCGCTCGAACGCAATTTCGTCACCTATCAGGCGATCCGGTCCTACCTCAAAGAGTATCGCGGGGCAGAGTATCAGAAAATCTCCGACGAGGAAAAAATCGAGAAGGACTTAGAGAGCATCCACCGCTTGGTAACGCGGACGCTGTCCGTAACTGAAGAACGGATAGAGAAACTCCGTGATACGAACCGAATCGACGTCGAGGAGTTCGAAGTCTTACTCGACATGACGATTCTGTGTCAGTCTTGTGGGGCGCACTACTCTGTTTCCCAGTTCTTCGACGAACGTGGCTGTGAGTGTCAGCGAGCGGGATAATCGGCCGTTTCACCTTGTTTACCACCCGTACCCCTTGTTTACCACGCGGACCCCTTGTTTACCACGCGTGCCGTGTCTCAATGTACACGTGGCAAATATCGTGGGCGTTGCCCATGAGGTAGTACGGTGTGTACATCTGTTAATCAATCCACATACTCCGTGAACGTAGAACTCAAACCGTGATGTCCGCCAGCAAATTCACTACTGTGACGGTACCATCGAATCCTCGAACTCCATACCACCATCTGAAATACCAGTAAGTTTTTTGTTGACAGCTACCGGCTAATATTTCATGGAGTACACGACGTTAGGCGGGACTGGTACAGAAGTGAGTCGTATCTGTCTGGGTTGTATGAGTTTCGGCAGCGAGGAACCGTGGATGCTCGACGAAGACGAGTCCCAGGAAATTATCGATCGGGCCGTCGAACTCGGCATCAACTTCTTCGACACGGCCAACGCCTACTCGGCAGGTGAGAGTGAGGAGATACTCGGTCGGGCGCTCGACGAACGAGACCGAGACGAACAGGTCGTCGCGACGAAGACGTTCTTCCCGGTCGACGGGGATGGGCCGAACCGGAGCGGGCTCTCGCGGAAAGCCATCGAGCAAGAATTGGCGGCGTCACTAGACCGGCTCGGAATGGACACTGTCGACCTCCTGCAGATACATCGCTGGGACGACGAAACACCCATCGAAGAGACGATGCGGGCACTCGACGACGCCGTCCGACGTGGGGAAGTGCGCTATCTTGGTGCTTCCTCAATGTGGGCCTACCAACTCGCCGCTGCCCAAGAGACCTCGCGGAATCAGGGACTGGAGCAATTCGTCACGATGCAGAACCACTACAATCTGGCGTACCGGGAAGAAGAACGCGAGATGTTGCCCCTGTGCCAGGAAGAAGATATCGGCGTCATCCCATGGGCGCCACTGGGACAAGGTTACCTCACCCGCCCACACGAAGAGTTGCAGGCGACCACCCGTGGCGACCCAAAGAACCACCACAACCCAACGCCCGAGTACGGAGCCGGTGGCGGTCAAGAGATAAACGAGCGCGTCCAGGAGCTGGCTGATGATTATGGTGTCTCGATGGCGCAACTGTCGTTGGCATGGCTACTGCACAAGGATTGGGTGACCGCGCCGATCGTCGGAACATCGAGCATCGAGCACCTCGAGCAAGCCGTGGAAGCAGTGGAGATAGACATCTCCGACTCCGACATGGACTATCTCGAAGAGCCATACGAACCGCTGGCGATCATCGGCCACGAATAGGTAACCGTTGAACTGTCCGAGGGACCCACAGCTATACCACTCCCGCTCGAGACAGTCAACCATGGAAGTACTTATCATCGGTGGGACGGGCCTCATCAGCACCGGAATCACCCGACAAGCCGTCGCCGCAGGACACGATGTAACAGTATTCACTCGCGGGAAGACCGAAGCGAATCTCCCGGCCTCTGTCGACCACATCACGGGCGACCGGGCTGACCGAGACGCATTGGAACGGGCTCGAGACGCAGTCTCGCTCGGCTGTGTGATAGACATGGTCGGCTTCGACCCGGCTGACATCGAGACCGCTATCGACGTATTCCATGGCTACATCGATCAGTACGTCTTCTGTAGCACAGTCGACGTGTACCACCGGCCGGTGGAGACGATGCCCATCCGGGAGCGTGCCGCTCGCGAACCACCAGTCAGCGAGTACGGCGGAAACAAGGCGATCTGCGAAGACCGCCTCTTCGAAGCTTACCGAGAAGACGGGTTCCCCGCAACGATCATCCGACCGTGGCACACTTACGGGGGTGACCGCGGCCTCCTCGATACGCTATCGAGCGAAGCATACGTCGACCGTCTCCGGAAAGGAAAGCCCATCGTCGTTCACGGCGACGGCACCTCTGTGTGGGCACCGTGTCACCGCGACGACGTGGCCGCCGCGTTCGTCGCGGCAATCGGAAACCATGAAACGATCGGCGAAGCCTATCACACGACGGCAACCGAACCCATGACCTGGAACCAGTACCACCGTCGGGCGGCGGCCGCGCTCGACGCTCCGGAACCGGAGCTTGTCCACGTGCCGACCGATGCGCTCTGTGAGGTGGCCCCCGACCGGGTGGCACCGCTGCTGGACCACTACCAGTTCTCGACGGTGTTTGATATGGCCAAAGCCGAGCGAGATCTCGGATTCCAGCAGACCGTCTCTTGGGAAGACGGTGTCGAGCGAACGGTTTCTCGTCTCGTAGCCGACGATGCCATCGATGACTGGGACTGTGACCCAGAGTACGACGCTATCGTTTCGGCGTGGCGCGATGCAACCGATTCGTTCATCACCACGTTCCGCTAGTTCAGCTGCTGGTCGGACACAGAGGGGCCAGTTCGTTCGCCGAAACACTCGGAGCGCATCGACACCGCCCTTCGCCGCGGAGGCGGCCGAGAGAATGACCATCGATAGCTTGGTGGCCAACGAGGAGATGTTGATCGTCGAGCCGTGCTTGTCCAGTACCGATTTGATGGAATTACTATCCAGCCAACTCAGCCAATATTGGTACCTCCCACGGAGAACCAGCAATGGCGGCTGTCTCAGTCTCTGGGTATCGGTGTCAGTTCGGAGATTGCATCAATCCGCAGCGCCATGGTGACTGTGACGGCAGTAGCAATCGCTGCCACTGCAGCAATGACGAAGAACGCTTCCTGTACGCCGAACTGATCGATGAGGTACCCGAACATTGGCGGTGCAATCGTACCACCGAGCATGAGTCCGATCGTGACGACTGCAAAGCTCTTTCCGACTGTGCCGTCCGCTGATAATCGCTCTGTGAGGATGTCTCTGGCGGGACCTTCGAGGCTCCGTACCGCACCGATGACTAACAACAGGCCGATAGCGACAATGGCGGGGGCGGCACTCGTCGCGATAACGCTTACGAGTACAGTAAGTCCGATGAAACTCACGAACATGACTGGTGTGGGGGAGAACCGGTCCGTGAGTGACCCGCCAGCGAGTACTCCGACTGAACCGGTCAAAAAGAGGCCAGTCAGGGTGAGGTTCGCCTGTTCGAGGGGAATCTCGTAGATCTCGGTGAGGAACACCACCGTATAGGAAGAAAGCGCCCAGTTTGCTGTCGAAGCGATAAGTGCGAGGAGTGCGAGAACAAGGATCTCAGAACCGGCAACGAGTGTCCGGAGTTCCGTCCGAATCCGGTCAAGGAATTCACCCGACCGTCCCGTGTCAGTAACGTTTGGTTCGGTGATATCCCGACCGAGTGTGCGGGAAAACACTGCTGTGATAATGACTGCGTATGCGACCCCGACGAATCCGAGTGCCCCGATTGCGTGGCGCCACGTTAGACCGGGGAGTGTGATAATCGCAGTGATGATGATTGGCGGTGCCGCGAATCCGAGCATGCCACCGAAGTTGTAGACCGAGAACGCACGCCCGCGGATTGACTCAGGTGTCGCATCGGTCAATAGTGGATAGTGTGCGGGATGATGTCCCGCAACGCCGATTCCGATAATCGCTTGCCCGACGACCAACCAGCGAAACGAGGGCGATACTGCGACGATCAGCACACCGATTGCCCCCAAGAACGAAGATAACCCCAGAGCAATCGTTCGATCGTAGTGGTCGGCGAGATATCCAAACGGGAGCTGGAAGGCGGTGTTGGTTAACGCTTGAACACCGAGGGCGATACCCAAGAGTGCGAGCGACACCTCGAACTCACCAACGAGAATCGTCAAAATCGGCGGTAACAAGACGAGGTACATGTGGTTGACGAACTGCGAACCACTGATCAACCCGACGGTTATGACGATCTCTCTGGGCAAGCGAAGGATGTTGCCAACTGCTTTCCCGGCCATTATTCACATCTTCAGAAGCAAAGAATAAATATTATCTCTTTCTGGCAGTCGGTCCATCCCTTCTCTTCAGATCACTCCTCGCCCGTCGTGAACGCAACTGGCCGGCACCGCAACCCGGTCGTGCAAAGCTACTCGGTTACCGCGGATACCCCAGACTCGAGCGCCTGTTCCCACGCTGCGATGACCGCATCGTCGTGAGAGGATTCCGCAGTGTCGATCTGACCACGTTCGTCGAGCCACGCGACGGTTCGACGGAACCCGTCTGCCCACGAAACCTCCGGATCGAAGCCCAGTGCCTCCTTCGCCTTGCTCGAATCGTACTTCAGACTGTACTTCAAGTCTCGGACAAGGAGCTCAGATTGGTCGGGCAAGGCCGCGGCGATGAAATCCGTCGGGACATGGACGAGCTCCGGTTCGGGCGCATCGATCGCTCTCGCAGCCGTCCGGAGGTAGTTGTCCCACGCGTAGGACGTTTCGGTCGCGACCTGGTAGTGTTCGCCTGTTTCACCCTTCTCGAGTGCGGCGACGAACGCGGAAGCGACGTCGTCGCGGTGACACGAAGCCCAAAGCGACGTGCCACTGTCGTGGACGACGATCGGTAGCCCACGGCGAAGTCGGTCGACGAACGCGGTCTGTTCCCAGCCCAGTGAATAACAGAGACCGCCGCGGTTGCCTCCCTCCCCGTAGGTGTGGCCCGGGCGAAGCGTGACGACGGGGAAGCCGCTCTCTTCGTGAGCTGTGTCGAAGATTCGCTCGCACTCGGCCTTCGCTTCGCCGTAGTTCTCGCCGGCGGCCTTTCGCTCGGAGGTTTCGGTGATCGGGTACGAGTCGACGGGATGGTCGTAGACCGCGACGGTGCTACAGAACAGGTAACGTTCGACATCAGGGAAGGCCCGAATCGCGCTCTGGGCCTCTGCGGGAGTGAAACAGCGCATGTCGATCACGGCCGTCGGATCGAGCGCTTCCATGTCTGTTTCGAACTGGTCGAGGGCCTCGCGGTCGCCTTGCACCTGTTCGACCCCGCTTGGGAGTGTGATGTCCGTTTCCCCACGGTTGTATACGGTGACATCGTGGTCGGAATCGGCCAGCTGTTCGGTGATTCCGGTGCTGATGATTCCGGTCCCACCGATAACGAGTACGTCCATGGGCGGAGAAAGCACGCTGATTGTATAAATCCTAGCGGCTCGCTCGACCTCACACTATCCGAGCACGAACGTGAGCGACTCGGCAGCATCGAAACGCTGGGTGGCCTCCACGAAATCTCAGTTCACGGGGCGGTTCCAACTCAGTGACTGCTCGACCGTCACTGTCGTCCCGAGAATTGACGCACGAGGCGCGTTCAAGAGTGCGTGATATTGAGCTCGATGACGTTCATCGCTTCGAGCAGTTTATTCGGCAGTTCTTCACGGTATCGTTCGCCCCTGAGCCGGTTCGTCGGACCCGATATACTGATTGCCCCGATGACACGGTCACTGTTGCTGTGGATGGGAGCGGCGACACAGCGCAACCCCTTCAACCGCTCTTCATCATCGAAGGCGAAGCCACGTTCGCGAATCTCTTCGAGTTCGTCTAGCAGCTCGTACCTGTTAGTCGTCGTCTGTGGGGTTCGCTCCGGCAGTCCCCGTTCATCCAAAATCTCGTCACGCCGCTCTGCAGGGAGGTTCGCGAGGATTGCTTTACCGAGTCCGGTGCTATGGAGGTACACACGCGTGCCGACGTGGGCTTCGACTTGCACGGCGTCATCTCCCCGTGCTCGATGAAGATAGCTTCCGAGGCCATGCTCTTCTACGAGAAGGTTCGCGAGTTCGCCGGTATCCGCTGCAAGTTTGTCAATTTCGGGCTTCGCGATCTCGTGAATCTTCATCCGGTTACGGGCGTATGCCCCGTGTTCGAGGAATCTGATGCCGACGCGGTACGTTCCGCCATCGTTGACGAGGTACTCAGCCTCTTCGAGTGATTTCAAGTAGTTGTGCGCGGTGCTCTTTGGCATTCCCATCTGCTGTGAGAGTGTCGTCAACGACGCACCGTCAAGCGCTTGGACCGTATTGATGATGTCGAACGTCTTTTTCACCGACTTGACTTTGTTATCCATTATATCGAGACAAAGACTAGCATACTGTATAAATTTTCAGCTATGGTGTACTCATTTCCGACATGGTCGATATTGAACCGAGATTGTTTCGAGGTGCGCAGACGTCACTCACGATGGTGACGAACGATAGTAAGTAGTGAGTTGGCCTAAACGGCGACCCACTCACTGTCTTCGGCGCTGCGTTCGACGGCATCGAGGATCCGTTGAACGGCGACACCATCCTGGAAATCTGGGTGGTAGTCATCACCGTTGTCAACAGCCATGAGGAACTCGTAGTTTTCGTGGACGAACGTGTGTTCCCAGCCAAGGACGTGGCCCGGTGGCCACCAGTGACCGATATACGGGTCGTCAGGATCCGTCGCGAGGACAGTTTCGAAGCCACGGTTGCCGTCAAGGTTTACTTCGAGTTCGTTGAGACGCTCGAGAGAGAATCGCAGACTTCCCTCAGAGCCGTAGATTGCAATCGAATGATCGTTCTTGTGTCCGTCGGTAACTCGCGAGGCTTCGAAGGTTCCGACCGCTCCGCTCTCGAACGCAACTTGTGCAGTGTAGGCATCGTCGACGGTAACCGACCTCGTCTCGTCCGTCCCGGGGACTGGCCGCTCGTCGACGAAGGTCTGTAGTTGGCCGCTGACCCGGTCAAACTCACCGACACGATCACCAACCAGGTAGCGCGTCAGGTCGAACGTGTGCGCACCCAGATCACCCAGTGCCCCACTGCCGGCCAGTTCCTCGTCATTGCGCCAACTCCACGGTGCCTCGGCATCTGTGAGCCAGTCCTGCAAGTAGTGTCCTCGAACCTGGCGAATCTCGCCGAGCTCGCCAGCCTCAATCAACTTCCGAGCGTGCTGAATCGCCGGAATATAGCGGTAGTTGAACGCCGTCGCAGCGGTTGCGTCGCTTTCCGCTGCTGCCTCAGCCATCGCTTCGGCACCCTCGAGTGTCGGTGCGAGTGGCTTCTCACACAGCACCGGGATGTCTCGTTCGAGCGCCGCGATTGACGGCTCAGGGTGGACAGAGTTCGGTGTCAGGTTGTACAGGATGTCGATGTCGTCGAGTATCTCCCGCCAGTCAGTCGCTGTGTGCTCGAACCCGAGCCGATCGGCCGCCTCTTCGAGCGCGTCTTCGGTTCGTCCGACGATGACGTGGCGTTTCGTCTCCGGAGCATCCGGGAAGAACATCGGGAGCTTGTTCAACGCGTTCCCGTGGGCTTCACTCATAAACTGGTATCCGATGAATCCAATGTTGTATGTCATATTGTGTTGTATTTCGAAAGGTGTCTACTGACAGTACGGAACAACCGGTGAGTACCGAACTAGACCCAGTGGGCCTCACCGGGAGTCGTCTCGAAGATCGCGCGGTCTAGCAGATCGACAGCTTTCTCCAGTCCCTCGCGACCGCTTGTCAGGGAGTCTTCGTGTTCGATTGAGAGGGCACCGTCGTAGCCGATCATCCGCAGCGTACTCACGATGTCTTTCCAGTGTTTCTCGCCGTGACCGTAGCCGACCGAACGGAACAGCCACGAGCGGTCGGACTCGTCGGTGTAGGGGGCCGTGTCGAGATACCCCTTCGTCCGCGCGTTGGACTCGTAGAGGCCAGTGTCTTTCGCGTGGAAGTGGTGAATCGCACCCTCAGCACCGAGGAAGCGGAGCGCTTCGGTAATCTCGATACCCTGCCAGTACAGGTGCGAGGGATCGAAGTTCGCCCCGATCCGCTCGCCTCCTGCCTCACGTAGCCGCATCATGCTGTGCGGTTCGTAAACGAGCATATTCGGATGCATCTCGATGGCCACGTCGACGCCATGTTTCTCGGCAAACTCCCCGATCTCGGACCAGTACGGGATCGCTACCTCCTCCCACTGGTACTCAAGCGCCTCACCATGTTCGTTGGGCCACGGTGCGGTAATCCAGTTCGGCGTCTCATCGCCCGGGGCACCTCCTGGCAGGCCCGAGAACGTCGTCACCGTGTTCACATCAAGTTGGCTTGCCAGCCGTATCGCATCACGGAGCTCCTCGTCAGCTTGAGCGGCGCGTTCCTCATTGGGATGGATTGGATTGTTGTGTGTCGCCAGCGCGCTCACGTCCATGTCGTATTCTTCGAGTAGTTCGTGGAGGTCAGCCTGCGCTTCCTCGTCGTCGAGATAGTCTTCAGTCGCGAGGTGATCGTCACCGACGAACCCCCCACAGCCGAGTTCGACAGCACCGACGCCGATATCGTCGAGATAGTCGAGTACGTCTTCGAGCGGTTCGCCACCGAGCACTACAGTGAGCACGCCAACTTGCATACCGTTGAACAATCCCATCCAAATTTATAATAAATTTTCGGTCAGGACACCTGTCGACTGTCGACAGAATCCTCTACACAACTGGGTGATGCACGGCCGACAGCCGGATTAGGCCACTGCGGAGCGTATCATTCACTGGTCACGTACAGCCCACCGGGTCCCGTCCCGGATGAGGCGCTGGACACCCTCGTGGGTCAATGACGGGGTCCCGTGTCCGAGCGAACTGTAGAAGACGCGTCCGTCACCGTACTCTTTGACCCACACTACGGGCATGTCAGCGTGTTCGGGATGGTCCATCCGCGCTAGAACGCGCACATCATCGTCGACATCGACCACGTACGGTTCGTCCCACACTGTGAGGTCATCCATCGCTGCGGTGACTGGGTGGTGGTGGTCGATCACGTGGATGTCGAGGGCGGCCTGCTCCGGATGGGTGATGAAGTGGCCGCCAATCAGTTCTCGAAGCTCCGGGAAGGGTTCGTCGTGGAAGTCGATCACGTCGTCGGGATCGTCAGCCACCGTACTGGTGAGGTCAGAGGCACAGTGAACACCGACGTAGCCCCCGCCCTCGGCAACGAACGATGTTAGACCCTCTCGCTGCGCCGCAGTCATCGAACTGTCCGTTAGATAATCGAGCACCGCATCGTATCCAGACAGATCGACCAGGTCATCCTTGTCGGTCGTAAGTGTCAGGTCAATCCGGTCGTCGAACGCAGCAGCGATCTCCGGCCCTCGTTCCTCGAATCGATGGAATGGAAAACGGTTCCCACCGATCGCAAGTACTGATCGTGGTACCATACCTTCCTGACTTGGAGGAGCGATAAGAAAGTTCGGGTCGTAGTCGTCGCTTCTTATTGGTCCGGGAACGCCGGAGGGAGCGGTGTTGGTCGTCGGCAGTCATTCTCGATTGGCACGTGTTCGCCAATCGTGGACGCAGTGCGAATACCGGAGAGTATCGTCAACACGTGATACGCGAGGTCGGCGTTCGTCCGGTGTTCCCAGTCGTCACCGATAGCGTACGCGAGGTCGGCGACACCGGCACCACGACCCCCGGTATACTCGTGGGTGAGTTCGACGTCTCTAAACTGGTCACTGTCACGGTCCCGGACTCGAACGGGACCCTCGAAGTGATTCGGGTCCGGAATTTGGAGCGTCCCTTCTGTCCCGTAGATTTCGAAAGCGGGATCCGGTAGCGACGATCCGCCGTGCGTGTCGAAGCTCATCAACAGGTTCGCGACCGCACCGTTCTCGAACTCGACAATCCCGGTTTCATGAGTCGGTACCTCAACGCTGATGGTCTCACCGTTTCGTGGTTCGCTCGTAATCGTCCGCTCAGAGAACGTCTGTTTGACCGACCCGGTCACGCGAGCTGCTGGGCCGAGCAACGAGACGAGCGCCGTCACGTAGTACGGTCCCATATCGAATAATGGCCCACCACCATCGGAGTAGTAGAAGTCGGGATTTGGGTGCCAACTCTCGTGGCCACCGGAGGTCCAAATGGCGGTCGCACCGACTGGCTCGCCAATCCGCCCAGAATCGATTACCGACCGGCAGGTTTGCAGGCCAGCACCGAGGAATGTGTCCGGTGCAGAGCCGACAAGCAGATCGGACTCGTCAGCCATCGCGAGAATTTCTTCGGCGTCCTCGACTGTTGCTGCGAGCGGTTTCTCTACGTATACGTGTTTCCCGGCAGCAAGGAGCTGACGGCAAGTTTGGGTGTGTGCCGACGGCGGTGTGAGGTTGACGACAGCGTCGATGTCCGATTCAAGGAACTCCTGAACGTCGAAAGCGGCGATACCATACTTGTCAGCCTTCGCCTCAGAGCGCTTTTGGTCGAGGTCCGCACAGGCCGTAATCTCGAAACAGTCGAACTTGTCGTTCGAGGAGAAATACGCATCACTGATCGTTCCACAGCCGAGGACTCCGACCTCTATCGGTTCCATATCTTGCAATCGTTGTACCCCAGTTTAATTATATCCCCTGAGGCCACGGTCTCACGAACGCGACAAGTGTCGCACCGACAAGGATTGTGAGGGCCACCGCTATCAGTTGTATCATCGTCTGTTCGAGATGACGGGGAGAACACCGTCAAGAGAATCATAGCAAACAGCGGGGCGGATTACAGCGATGCCGTGACGATGGATACCGGTTCCACCGCGAGCCCGGCGAAGTATAGCGTCACGACGATGTAACGATGCTCGCGGTCAACTCGGGTCCAGTGAAGTGTCGTCTATCAATACATTTTTCATGTTCGTTTGGGATTATTATGAGGAACACTGACATGCAAGAGCTTGATATCGCCTTCATCGGTACCGGAGCGGATCCCGAAACGCAGGACAACGAGGGATTCGCGATGGCGTATCGCCACGGAACAGCGTACGACCGACTCGAGAACTGCTCCCTCGTGAGTGCAGCGGACATCGTTGTAGAGAATGCAGCCGCGTTCGCCGACTACTTCGATATCCCCGACGACGGCGTCTACGAGGACTACGTGGAAATGCTGGAAGAGGTACAGCCGGACGTGGTAAGCATCTGTACGCCGCCACACACACACGCTGATATCGTCGTCGACTGTACTGAAACCGATTCGGTCCAAGCGATTCACTGCGAGAAGCCAATGGCGCGAAGCTGGGCAGACTGCGAACTGATGGTCGAGGCTGCCGACGACGCGGGCGTCAGTCTCACGTTCAACCACCAGCGTCGATTCGGAAAGCCGTATCGCGAAGCCAAAGCCCTGCTCGAAGACGGAGCGATTGGCGACCTCGAACGCTTGGAGATGGCCGCACCCAACATCTACGACTACGGCTCGCATTCCGTAGACCTGTGTAACTACTTCAACGACGAAGGTTCGGCCGAATGGGTCATCGGCCAACTCGACTACAGCACGGAAGACAAGTGGTTCGGTGTCCACAACGAAAATCAGTCACTCGCCTCATGGGAGTACGAAAACGGCGTCATGGCGCTCGCATCGACGGGTGAACTCGGTGGCGACCTCGTCAATTGCCACAACCGGCTAATCGGAACCGACGGTGTAATCGAGATCGGCCATGGGTTCCCGAACGGGTCGGTCGAAGAACAGGTGCTGCGCATCAAGCGCGACGGCGACGACGAATGGGAGTCGATCGACACCGGCGACGAGGGACTCCACGGACTCGATTCGGCGGAGTACGGACGGTTGTATATCGATCGCGCTATCGAGGACATCGTCACTGCACTAGCCGAGGGTGACACGTCCGAACTCGACGCGCAGAACGCCCTCGACGCGACGGAAATCATCTTCGCCGTCTGGGAATCCTCGCGCGTACACGGCCGTATCGACCTTCCGCTCGACATCGAGGACAACCCCCTTGACGCGATGATCGAGTCCGGTGAACTAACGCCCGAACCGGGGGACGACTGACGATGGCGGACCTCTCAGTCTGTATCGAGATGGTCTTCGCTGACCTCCCCATCGAAGAGCGGATCGAGCGTGCCGCGGCGGCCGGGGCCGACGCAATCGAGTTCTGGGGCTGGCGGGACAAGGACCTCAACGCAATCGCCGATGCATGTGCTGCTGCCGATGTCGATATCGCGGCGATGCTCGGGTCCGACGCACCACTCACCGACCCTACTGGCACCGACGCCGCGGTCCACGACCTGGAGCGCTCGATAGAGGTGGCCACCGAGATCGGGTGCTCGAACCTCATCGTCACCGTTGGACAGGAACAGGGAGATGTCGACCGCGAAGCGCAGCACGACTCGATCGTCGAAGCACTCTCGCGTGTTGCCCCGATTGCCGAAGACGCGGGCATTGCGCTCGGTGTCGAACCGCTTAACACGGCCGTCGATCATCCGGGGTATTATCTCACGTCCACTGCCGAGGGCCGTGAAATCGTTCGGGAGGTCGACAGCACTGCTGTCGGCCTGCTTTTCGACGTGTACCATCAGCAAATCACGGAAGGCGACGTGACCAGAAGCCTGACCAACGCAATCGGTGACCTGACGTACGTGCACGTCGCCGACAATCCCGGCCGCAACGAACCCGGCACAGGTGAACTTAACTACGATACGATTCTGTCGGCGCTCGTCGAAGCTGGCTACGACGGGTACGTCGGCTGTGAGTTTTCACCGATCAGCGACGATTCAAAAGCAGTTGAACGCTGTCGGGAACTACTGGCCGGCTGAACGCGGCCAGTTTTACTTCTTGATGCTAATTTCGATTTCGTGGGCGGCCCCCTTGACGACTGCGAGGTCTCGACCGGGAACGGTCTCCTCGCCCAGCACGACCGTTCCGGTTCCGGGATTGACCGACACCTCCTCAGCGCTGAAGTTGGTGACCCACGTGTAGCCATCGCGTTCGGTGAGTCGGACGTTGTCGGGCAACTGCTCGTTGACCGGGAGATCGGCACGTTCGAGCAATGCGACCATGAGAGCGTCCGTCAGCGCCGCTTCGGGCCAGACGCCGACGTAGGCGACGTGGCCCTCGCCGTGTTCGTTTCGAACGATAGCCGGTTCGCTTGCACCGACACCTGACTCGTGCTGACCGACGACCGTCGCGCCCTCTGGCTGTATCCATTCGCCCCAAGTCCGGTAGTTGTAGACGTCTCCTTGGTAACTCACACGGGTTTCGAGCCCCGGTGAGAGGCTCTCGTGTTGCACGATTCGAGCGCCGAGCGCCGCAGACAGCGGCCCCGGTGCGAGTTCATCGCGGAATCGGTCGTATTCGTTCTTTGTCGCCGTTCGAATTGTCAACAGAAGCTCACCGCCGCGTTCTGCGTAGGCGGCCAGTCGACTCGCGAGGCTGTCGTCGACGAGATGGAGAGACGGCGTGATGACCGCACTGTACTCGTCGAAATCGGTCGCCGTCGGTACGACGTCGACGGTGACGCCACGGGAACGGAGTGCCCGGTAGTAGGCGCGCATATGCGCCCAGTAGTCGAAGTCGGGCGTATGGCGCTCGTTATCGTGGAGTGCCCACATACTATCGTAATCCAGTACAATCGCAACGTCACCGCTCGTGGCATCTAGGTCGGGGAGTTCGTCGAAGTCCGCGGCTGCATCGGCTGCCTCGACGACCCCGCGATCCGGCAAGCCGTCGTAGTTATTGAGCGCACCCCAGTACTGTTCCTGTCCGAAGGTGCACCGTCGCCAGCGAAAATACGAGACGGTGTCAGCCCCGTGGGCCACGGCTTGGTGGGCCCACAGGCGCATCATCCCATCGGCGGGTTCAGCTGAGTACGGGTAGGCACGAATATCGCCGGACTGGTTCTCCATCACCCAGAATGCACCGTCGCTGGCTCCCCGGTATAGGTCATGGTTCATCCCAGTCAGGTCGGGGTCGCCGACTCGCTGAAGCGACGCTGCTTCTTTTGAAGCCGGGTCAGGTGTATCGGACGCTTGTTGTGCATGGAGTGTCGGATACGAGTCCCACGACGCGAAGTCGAGATCAGCAGTCACGTCGAATGCGTCCAGCGGCTCGAAATCACCCATGAAATTATGCGTGACGAACCAGCTGTCGTCCGCCTCGCGCAAGATATCGACATGCAGCCGGTTGTACTCGACGACACTATCGGAGGCGAACCGCATGTAGTCGAGCATTCGACTCGGGTGTTGTTGCTCGTTTGCGGGCGTCCGTCCCGGGAGGTCAACTTCCGCAAACGAGTTGTACTCTTGGCTCCAGAACGCGTTGCCCCACTTGTCGTTGAGGGCTTCGATGTCGTCGTAGTCTTCACGGAGCCACGTCCGGAAAGCCGTCTCACAGTTCTCGCAGTAACAGCGTACCGTTTCGTGACATCCGAACTCGTTGTCCGTTTGCCAGCCAGCGACGTGGTCGGTACCCGCGAATCGTTCGACCATCCGTTCGATGATTCGACGACTCTCACGTTGGTAGATCGGTGAGTTGTAACAGTAGTGGCGACGGCTCCCGAATTCGAGTGGCGTTCCATCGGCTTCGACCCGGCGGACGCTCGGATATTCGTCGAGGAGCCATTTCGGTGGCGTCGCGGTTGGGGTACACAGCACCGCCTTCATCCCGTGGTCGCCGACGAGTTCGACTGCCTCGGCCAGCCACTCGAAATCGTACGTCCCGGGTTCTGGCTCCATCCGGTTCCACGCGAATTCGGCCATTCGGACGTACTCGATACCTGCGTCGGCCATCCGTTCGATGTCTGTACTCCACCGCTCACGCGGCCAATGCTCTGGAAAGTAGCACACTCCGGTATGCATAATATCGTCAACCGCTCAACAGGCTATAAAACCATGTGCTACATCTAGTCCACAGTTTACTGCCCGAGTGTCTGACTGGGTCATTTCGGCTCTACGTGACAGATTTCTCGTCTATCCGTGTCGAATAAAACCGACTGAGACCAACGGTTATTTGTATGTGGGACGTTCACCCAACCCATATGTCTATAGAACTCAACAATCAGCGGAACGTCGGAATCCTGGTTGCATTGATCGTTGGGACGATTGCCGCCATCGCTATCGGAATCAATGTGCTACAAGGATTCGGCACGAACCTCCTCGAAGAGGTCGGGTACGCCATCGTCGTTCTCGTCATCGCCTTGGTACTCTACGACAAACTGCTGGTGATGTAATCAACGGTTCCGAAGCCATTATTACTCAAATGCTCCTGTTACTACATATCCTCTCCCTCAATACTCATGACGACTAACGAAATGTATTCCGGATGGCAGAATATTCCGTCGAGAGAGACCCGCTCGATGATTCGTGACGCATCCACACAGATGGGTGACCTCGTGCGGAGCACCCTCGGACCACTCGGAATGGACAAGATGGTGGTCCGTCGGATGGAAGACGATCGGATCCGAGGATTCGTCAGTAACGATGGTGTGGCGATTATCGAAGAGTTCGAAGGCGAAACGGATCATCCAATCGCACAGCACTTTATCCGACTCGCGGAAGACCAGGAAGATGACTACGGCGACGGGACGACGACGACGGTGCTTCTCGCGTCAGACCTCCTTTCGACGGCCATGGACCTCGCCGATCAGGGAGTCCACCCGAACGACATCATCGAAGGATACTCCATCGGTGCACAGCGGACACTGGAACGCTGGAACGAGATGGCGATCGACCTGCGAACCGCTGACGACACCCTAGACCAGGAGAAACTCGAGGCTATTGCCCTCACAGGGATGACGAACGGTCGGACCGATTCGTGGCCGCTTGGTGGGTTCGCCAAGACGCTGGTCAATGGCGTGTTGCGTGTCTCCAATCCAGCTACTGGTGGTGTTCGATTAGACCACGCCAAGACGATCGCTGTTCCGGGGGGAAATGTCACCGACTCGGAGCTCGTTGAGGGCGTCATGCTCCCAAAGGAATTGGTCGTTGCCGAACACTTGCTACCGGCAACCGGTTCGGTGTTGTTAATCAATGGCAATCTCCAGTCCAGGAGCCTCTCTACGGACGTAAACATCAATATAGAAACTAACGACGGTGCACGTCGGGCCGCTTCTGGGTTCAATGACAGTGAGGGTATCGCGGCGGCCATCGGGCAAACCGACACCGTCGCAGTCGTCGTCAGCGGCGACGTCGATATGGCGATTGCCAAAGAGCTCGCTGGTCACGGTGCCGTCGTTCTTCGTAACGTCAAGGACAGCGACTTCAAGTACATCGCAAAGGCTACGGGTGCGAGTTCCCGCGGACCAATCACGCCAAATACCCGAATCGACCCGGAGGTATTAGGAACTGCGACGGTCCGATTTCGAGACACCGGCAGGGAGGACGACTGGGTCGCTTTCGAACCGCCGGCAGCGGTCGGTGCCCCGGCGGTTACGCTGCTCGTCCGTGGCGGTACCCAGACGTCAGCAGAGGAAGCTCAGCGTCGCATCAAAGATGGGAAGAACGCACTCCGGGCGTGTATCAAGAACCCAAAGGCTCTCCCGGCCGGCGGTGCCGCTGACATGGCAGCGGCCACAGACATTCGCTCGTTCGCGAACCGCTTCGACGGTCGCAAGCAACTCGCCATCGACGCATACGCCGATGTACTCGAATCGATTCCGAAAACACTTGCTCGCAATGCGGGGCTGGATTCGATCACATCGGTAGCCGACCTTCGGACACGACACGACGCGGGCTTCGAGCGTGCTGCTATCTCGAAAGACGGTGTCGTTGTCAACGACGTGACTGCCGACGGTGGCGGACTCGAAGCGTTCCAAGTTCGCGTGTCAGGACTGGTCCGGGCCATCGAGTTTGTCAACCACTTCATTCGTATCGATAGCGTGCTCCTCGACGAGCGTCCGCCTTCGGTAGAGCGTGTCCTCGAAGAACCACGAGTCAAACCAGGTGAGGTTCCAGAATAGGTCGTCGAACGGGCGAGGACTGCGACCGCACAAATTCGACCTGTTGTCGTAATTATTAGACGAGTTGCGTTCCGATAACGGCGAGCAACGTTACCGGGAGTACTGACATCACGCTCTGCTTCCGGTTGATATCGTACAACTTGCTAATGATCGGGAGAAACAGGAAGCCGACCACGATCCACGTCGCCGACAGCAGCAGGTCCACAATCTGCATCTGTGGCGAGTTGGCGACCGCGCGATGTGTCTCGATCACAGCTTCTGTTGGCTCGACACCGGCAACTACTGTCTCGGGGGCTGGGATTGTGAGAGCCAAGAAGCACGAGACAATAAGCACGGGGACGAACGAGACGGACAAGTATCCACCCGCTTTGAACACGGTCGTATCCATGTTGGTCTTCTCCGAGAAGAATCCCGCTATCGACCCGATGACGCCGAAGTAGAGAAACCACGTGAACGCGACAACAAAGAGCCCGAACAGGATGTTGATGCCGAGTGCGAGCTTCCAACCGGTGAAGACGTACCCTTGTGACATCGCAAACGGTTCGGTAAGATGTTCAAAGACCCCTTGGACGATACCGTAGAGTAGCACACCGGTAATCGGGGGCAACCAGCCGTACCGCTTCATCGTCCCGACCAGATCATCCATATTTCGTGCAGTCGCTAGCTCACGAATGAGCTGCCTGTAACTCTGATCTGGGACACCCGAACCGAATGTCTCGTTGTGCGGATCCGCAGTGTGATCCATCTGCGGATCGTATCCAAAATTAGGTGAGTCGTCAGAACCCATTACTACCGAACAATAGCCCTCGTGACTTATAATCTGTCGTCTCCAAAATTGCGAAAATGGTCAGGGTGTTCAGTCGTCCGCCTCTGCGATGGACTCAGTCGAGGCATCGGATACCCTCGGGTTCTCCATCCCAACGTTCTCGCCGGTCTGAGGATCGAACACGTGCATATGTTCGGTGTCGAATGTGAGGTGCACCGGTTTATCGCTTCGCTCGTAATCGATCGGGATGGAGTTTGGTTCGATGAAGGCCTTGTGTTCTTCTTTGTCGCTCTGTACGTCTTCTCCGATCTCAACTGAGCCAGAGATAACTTCCTCAACGTTCTCGCTGTCTTTGAGTACGAAGTAGAGTAAGTCGTTGCTACCGAGTGGTTCGATGATGTCAACCTGTGCCGGAACGCTCTCTTCGGTCGGTTCCGTGTGAACTGTGATGTGTTCGGGGCGGATACCGAGCAGAAATTGCGTTTCAGAGCTCTGTTCGGTGATCACGTTGGCCCGTTGTTCGCTGACTTTCACGTCGATATCACCGACAAACTTCGAACCATTGGCCGTCTGTTCAAGTTCCGAGACGAACATGTTCATCGACGGGCTGCCGATAAACTGTGCGACGAACGCGTTCTGTGGTTCGTTGTAGACCTCACGGGGCGTCCCGACCTGCTGAAGTTCGCCGCCATCGAGGATTGCGATTCGGTCGCTCATCGTCATCGCCTCCTCTTGATCGTGGGTGACGTAGATCGCTGTCGTCTCTAATTCGTGCTGGAGGCGTTGCAGTTCTGTCCGCATGTGCTTTCGGAGTTTCGCGTCGAGGTTCGAGAGTGGCTCGTCGAAGAGGAAAACTGCAGGGTTTCGAACGATTGCACGTCCTGTCGCCACACGTTGGCGCTGTCCACCCGAGAGGTGTTTCGGTTTATCGTCGAGTAATTCCTCGATGCCCATCATCTCTGCTGCTTCTCGGACACGCTCGTAGATCTCCTCTTTTGGTAGGTCGGTCGACCGTTTGAGGCCAAAGGCCATGTTCTCTCGGACTTTCAAGTGTGGGTACAGTGCATAGTTCTGGAACACCATCGCAATGTCGCGGTCACGTGGTGGGAGCCGATTCACGATAGTCCCTCCAATGTTGATCTCACCACTTGTAATCTCCTCGAGGCCGGCGACCATCCGCAGCAACGTCGATTTACCAGAACCGCTCGGACCCACGAGCGTTAGGAACTCGCCGTCTTCGATTTCCAGATTGAAATCTTCAACGGCGACGGTCTTCCCATTGTATATCTTCGTCACATCGTCGAACAGAATCCTACTCATTATTCGTATGATACATTATCCCATCCATTTATTACTTTGGGTTGACGGGATTCGACACCTCAACTGGGGCCGAAATTCGGCGCATCCGGTCTGTTCCGTACGGGGTTGCGAGGAGGCTATCAGGTCTTGACAGCACCCTCAGCGAGTCCGTTGATAATGTATTTCTGGAGGAAGAGCAGGATGAAGAACATCGGCAGCGTCGCTCCAAGCGCACCAGCCATCATCAGGTCCCATTGCAGAGAGTACTGTCCAACCCAGGAACCCAACCCCGGCGGAATCGTTGATTTCCCGCTGTCGTTTATCAGGATTAATGCCATGACGAATTCGTTCCACGCAAAAATCCACGCGAAAATAGCCGTCGTTGCAATCGCTGGGGTGGACAGCGGAATGACGACCCGAATCACCGCACCTACACGCGTACTCCCGTCGATCATCGCCGCTTCTTCGAGCGACGCGGGGAGGTTCTCGTAGAAGCCACGAAGCATCCAGATGGAGAACGGGAGGACGAACGCGACGTATGCGATGGTAAGCCCCAGCAGGCTATTGAACAGACCGATGTTGCGGAAGATGAGGAACAACGGCACTGCCACCAGAATGAGCGGAAACATCTGCGTGATCAACAGGAACGTCGCAACCGTTTTCCGTCCTCTGAAATTCATCCGGCCGATGCTGTACGCACCGAACGTACAGACCACGACCGCTAACGCCGTCGAAGCGAGGGTGACGATAACGCTGTTCTTGAACCACGTCGGGAAATCGGTCTCATACAGGACCCTTCTGTACGCGTCGAGGCTCACTCCTGCGAGCCAGTCGCCGGGGTTCGTAAGGAACGTGTCAAACGCCGTTTGATTCAACGAGACCATGATCATCCAGAAGACTGGCAAGAGGACCACGAAGATCAGAGACCACAGCAGTGAGTGGAATCCGATCGTTTTCCCCCATTCGATCGTCTCTTGGGACAGTTCGAGGCCGAACACTTCTTTCTTATTTGGGTTTTGACTAGCCATGTTACTTCCCTCCGACTTCTTCTTGATACAGTCGCAGATACACCATTCCGTATCCGAGCATGATCACGAGCATGACGACTGCGATGGCTGCGGCGATTCCGAAGTCGTTCTGCAGGAATGCCTGCCGGTAGATGTACACCGGCAACACCATCGAGGTGTTCCCCGGCCCACCGCTGGTCATCACATACACGAGCGTGAAGTGATTCAGCGTCCACAGACTCATCAGCAACGTCGTTATAACGCCGATGGGTTGGATGAACGGGAGTGTGATGTGGCGAAACAGGTCGAGTCGAGTCGAACCGTCGACACGTGCCGCTTCGAACAGATCGGACGGGATCCCTTTCATCGCCGCGAGGAAGGTAATCATGAAGAACGGGAAGTTACGCCAGACGTACGCGAGTGTCACTGAGAACAGTGCGTAACGCGACCGGCCGAGCCATTCGATTCCTTCGAGCCCGAACAGTCGTAAGAATCCGTTGAGCATCCCCAATTGATAATTAAACAGTAGCGTCCAGTTGAGCGCTACCGCGATGAAGGGGATCGTCCACGGTAACAATAGGAGCGTCGTAGCGATTGACCGTCCTTTGAATTCACGATTAAGGAGCACCGCGAAAAACAAACCGACCGCCGCCATCAGGACCACACTCGCAAAGGACCAGACGAACGTGTTCTTCATGACGACCCAGAAGTCGGGCAACGAGAACACTTCGACGTAGTTCTCTAACCCGACGAAGACGTCCGGTCGAAGACCACCGTATTCGTAGAAGCTCAGCGCGATTCCACGGAGAATCGGAATGACACTGACGAGTCCTAGTGCAGAGAGCGCTGGGAGGAGGAACAGCCATCCCCAGACGCTCTCTTTCCCGAGCCAGTATCGGTACTCTTTGGGGATTGTGAGTCCCCCTATTGTAGTATTTGCTTTAGCCATTGTCTTTGGTTATCATGTGTGCTAGGGTATTTTATTTGTTTGGGAGCCTACTATTAATCTGCTAGTTTGAGACAAAATTAAACCACATAAAATTTTAAATATTCCCGCTACACCTTCGATGTGCTATTCGTAGGGATTGTAGATCTGCGGGACACCGTCACCCGTAATCCATTTCTGGACCGAGTCCGGTGCGTCGTCGAGAGACGGGCCGCTGTCCTTCTCTTCGACGGTGAAGTCGAAGTAGTCTGCATCGTTGATCTGCGAGCGTGCGTTGTTAGCCATACTCCGCAGTGCCGACTTCGGATCCTGTTCCGCGCCGATCATCCCGGAAATCGCAGCAGAGTAGCCCACAGAGGCTCCCTCGAAGGAACCGAGGAACGGTGCGGCCTGTTTTGCACTGGAGATACCGTATCGAACAGCGTTGGGTGCCTGTTCGAGACGGGCCTCGAGCCAGGAATCAGGAACCTTCGTGGGGTTATCGGTGAATAGTTCCATCTCTTCTTGTCCAGTTCGAACCGGGAGGAAGTTCGGTGCGGAGACTGGGAAGTACGCGTTCAACTGTTCCGGTTGTGTCATATAGTCGATGAAGTTATCGCCCACCGACTGACCGGGGTCGTGGTTACTGACGTTCGAATTGAACGCCGCGAGACAGCTCCCACCCATGAAGGAGTGGCTTTCCCCGTTGGGTCCGGCAGGCATCGGTGCCAGTTCGGTCGCCTCGGCGAGTTCTGCGTTCTCTTCGTTGACCCCTTCCTGGGGATCAATGAGGCTGCGTGCCAAGTCGGTTGGCTGGTGAGTGATACCGGAGCGACCAGATCGGTATAATTCTTCGCCCGATGTACTGTCGATTCCGCCCCAGCCGCCGGGTGCGATGTCCCACTGCTCACGGAGGCTCAACGTCCAAAGGTGGGCAAACAGAGAAGCAGGACTGTCGATATCGACGTTCCATGTGCCGTCCTCGTTTACGCTGTAGAAGCCGCCATCCGATTGCGCGGTGAACGCAGCGATATTCTGGCCGGTCGTGAAGTCCTGTGCACCCGGTGTCGTGAATCCAGCTGCATCCGTGTTCTGAGAGACGGCTTGTCCAGCCTCGATCAGTTCTTCCCAGGTCTCTGGGATACTCGACACGCCAGCCTCGTCCATGAGGTTCATGTTAATGTGACTGGTTCGAAGCTCCATGAACCACGGGATACCCCAGAAATCACCGTCGAACTTGCCCCAGTTACCGATTGTTTCGTACCAGTCGTCGTACTGGTTGAACAGTTCTGTATTCGGGCGCGCCGCACCTCGGTTCCCGAAGTCGACCGCGTGTTCACAGGCCATTTCGGAGACGTTAGGCATCGACCGCCCTTCGAGTGACGCACTCCACTCCTGGAATATTTGATCCCACGTGATAACCTCTGTCGTCACGTTAACGTTCGCGTCGGCCGCGTCCTCGAATCCTGATGCGGCATCTTTGATGGCATTGGTTTCGGCGGGGATGTACCCACGCATCGTCCACCAGAGGAAATCCTGTTCGGACGTTCCATCCGAGCCGCCGTCGCTCCCGTCATCGTTGCCACCGTTATTCGAGCCGCCGCCGCTCCCGTCATCGTTGCCACCGCTGGAACAACCCGCGAGGCTGCCGGTAGCTGCGACCCCACCGACAGCTGCTGCGGTCTTCATAAAGTTTCGACGCGAGTATTCGTCATCTTTGTCTGTCTGGTCGTCTGCCCCTGCTGCAGCTTCATCAGGGACGGACCCTCCATTATCTATCGCCGACATAAATTGGCTGTTGTAGACAATCATTATATATCTATCGGAGCCTGACATTTAGCCACTCTACTTGCCATTTGAGGCTTCGACTGACTGATTGGTGAGTTTCGTCGTGGTGTACATCACATCACATCACGAAATAGCAGTTGTATCCCTGAACAAGCGCGTTCACGGATCACAACGAATTGCTTGTCTCGCCAGTAGTATCGTGTCGCCAATTCACAATCGATTTTTGGAACCCATGGTGAAACCACTAGTGGAACATCAATTGAACGAAGGCGTGCTACGATTCAGTATTAGTGAATCGTACTCCACCTTCGTTGATTACTATTTCAACAGTATGTCTGCTACGGAGATCGAGGAACTCGAACAGTTATGACCAAATGTGCTAATTGCGTGCAGTATACATTGAAAAACGTGTTTCAATAGTGCAATGAAGCCACCAATTGTCCAGTTATAGAGTTTGTGAAGTGACACTGGCTACCTTGAAAAGCAGTTACTCGGGTTCACTATATCTGAATTATAGTTCATCATCCTCCAATCACAACAACCCAGTATGATATATACACTTCCTAGGAGAGAGCATATAATATGTGTACGCTCGTTATATTCGGTTAATGTTGGTTAGATTTCAATACTGTTACTGTTCCATTTTTAACATTTGTATCTTTGTCACAGGTTCCTCCGCTGAATAGACTATCACCGCTGATTGTTTGGGGAATGAGGCAAGAGCAGGCACAATCCAGCCTCTATCCTCAATATTGACCCACTTCTGTCGGCATGCGATCGGGTAATTCTCACCAGTTTGCCCTACTGATAGTAGTTCATCAATCATGAACTATGATGTGAACTACTAGCATGATTTCAGCCACCAATCAGACGAGAACGGGGTTACGCAATTGGGAGGGTTGTAATGATACCTCCGTCATTACATGTGAAAATTTCTGAAAATAAATTGTATCGATGAAGGATTGGCCGCCTCTGTGTGCGGAGATTCGACTGAGACTTCGGCGAGAGAATCGAGGTCGCCAAGGGCGTCGAATAGGATGCCTCTAGACTTGGCTCTACATCAACAGTAAGCCCGTCTACGTGAAATAGTAAGCGCGCCAACTACGGGCTGTTTTCTTTCGTTTCGTTCACAGACTTTTGACCATCTAGAGGGCAACGATAGACTTTTGATTGTTATCGTCATTGCACGTGATGTGACAGCACAAGACACTCCTCTGTATCGAGATGTCTCGTTACCCGTCGACCGTCGCGTCAACGACCTGATTGACCGGATGACGGTCGAAGAACTGGTTTCCCAGTTACTTTCTGTGCCGGCATATCAACTCGTAATCGAGGGGGACGACGACGATGTGGGCCAACTGCTTACCGAAGACGGAGAATTCGATCGCGACGCTGCGGCGGATATCCTCGAACACGGTGTCGGCCACCTTACACGACTCGCTGGCGGTGGTGGCCTCGAACCGAAACACGCTGCCGAAATAACCGAGGAAATCCAGAGTTTTCTGGTCGAGGAGACACGGTTGGGGATTCCAGCCGTCCCTCACGAAGAGTGTCTCAGTGGGTACATGGGGCCCGACGGGACGACATTCCCGCAGGGAATCGGGTTGGCGAGTACGTGGGATCCCGACCTCGTTGAGGGGATGACGACACGGATTCGCGACCAGTTGTTGTCAATCGGCTCGGCTCACGCGCTCTCGCCTGTACTCGATATCGGGCGTGACCACCGCTGGGGCCGCACCGAGGAGACGTTCGGTGAGGATCCATATCTCGTCGCCCAGATGGCCAGTGCCTATGTCCGTGGGCTGCAAGGTTCGGACCCCACTGAAGGAATCTCTGCGACGCTCAAACACTTTGTAGGCCATGGACTTGGAGAGGGAGGAAAGAACCGTTCGTCGGTCCAGATCGGTGAACGAGAACTCCGCGAAGTACACCTGTTCCCGTTCGAGGCCGCCATCCACGAGGCTGACGCGGAGTCGGTAATGAACGCGTATCACGACATCGACGGTATCCCCTGTGCAGCCGACGAGTGGTTGCTAACCGACGTGCTTCGCGGAGAGTGGGGCTTCGAGGGAACTGTCGTTTCCGACTATTTCAGCGTCCGATTCCTCCACGAGGAGCACGGTGTCGCCCGCGACCGATACGAAGCCGCGATACAGGCTCTCGAAGCAGGCATCGACGTAGAACTCCCACAGATCGAAGCGTACGACCTGCTCGTAGAGGCAGTCGAATCTGGTGATATCGCCCGTGAGACTGTCGAAACGTCGGCCCGGCGCGTCCTCCGCCAGAAAGTCGAGAAAGGGCTGTTCGAGGAGTACGGCGCTGACCCCGAAGAGGCGGACGAAGCGTTCGGACCTGACGCCCACCGGGAGTACGCTCGCGAACTTGCTCGCGAATCTGTGACGCTTCTGAAAAACGAGGGCGACTTACTCCCGCTGGACGACGACACATCGGTTGCCGTTGTCGGCCCAAAGGCAGACACTCCGGAGGGACAACTGGGCGACTACGCTTATGCTGCACACTACCCTGAAAAAGAATCCAACCGCCACGTTGTGACCCCACTCGAGGCCTTCCAGAACCGCCTCGGTGACGACCACGTCACTTACGCTGAGGGCTGTACGACTACGGGTCCCGCGACTGACGGCTTCGACGAAGCGGTGAAGGCGGCCGCCGAGAGCGACGTCGCAGTCGCGTTTGTCGGTTCGCGCTCGGCAATCGCACTCAGTGACGTAGAAGGCGAAGACCAACGTGATCGCCCCGATGTCCCAACGAGTGGCGAGGGTGCTGACGTGACCGACCTCGATCTGCCGGGAGTCCAGCAGGAACTGGTCGAACGGCTCTACGAGACTGACACGCCCCTCGTCGTCGTCCAAATCAGCGGCAAACCCCACAGCATCAAGTGGATCGACCAGCACGTCCCCGCAGTGGTCCACGCATGGCTTCCCGGCGAAGAGGGCGGTCACGGCATCGCAGACGTGCTGTTCGGCGATCACAGTCCGAGTGGTCGTCTCCCCGTCTCGGTGGCAAAGAACGTCGGACAACTTCCGGTCTACTACGGCCGTAAGCCCAACAGTCGAACTGAGCGCCACGTCTACGCCGACAGTGAACCACTCTACCCGTTCGGATACGGCCTGAGTTACACTGACTTTGAGTACGGTGAGTTGTCCCTGTCCGACGACGAAGTCCATCCAGCTGGAACCGTCACTGCGACTGTAACCGTCGAGAACACCGGCTCGGTCGCTGGACACGAGGTTGTTCAGTGTTACGCCCATCAGGCCTGGCCGAGTCAGGCCCGTCCCGTGCAGGAACTCGTCGGATTCGAGCGCGTTCACCTCGAACCGGGCGAGTCGGCGACGGTTCACTTCGAGATCGCGACTGGACAGCTAGCCTTCCACGATACAGACATGAATCTCGTGGTTGAGCCCGACGAGTACGAACTTCGAATCGGCCGGTCGGCCGCAACCATCGAAACGTCCGACTCCTTCGAGGTAATTGGTGAGCGCTATGAGGTCCCACGAACTGGCCGCGTCTACTTCGCGGAGACACGCGTCGAGGACTAATACTGCCTGACTCCGGTGGTTATACCCATCCACCTATTCTGATACTCACCGGAACGGAAGACCAGATAGAGCTTCAGCACGCCTTTCATGGCGAGTGAACGTCGCATCTAAAACGCAGCGACCACTCGATTACCATCGACCGTACGACAGTAGACGCACAGTGAGAGATAATCGAGGAGCCCGACTACCGAATCAAAGAGAGGCTCCCGCCCTTCACGGCGGGGAAACTGACATCCTCCCTCCCACAATCAATGGTGCCATGGGTTGAACGGGAGAATCGCACGCGAATCAGGCATGCAGCGCTAGTCGGTACAATTTAAACAGCGACCGACGGATACTGTATCCGTGAGCCGAGATCGCGTTGCCAATCTGGACATCCTATTATTGACGGCGTCCATCTGGTTTCTCGCGAAGTTCGTCCGCTACGCGTTCCCGCCGTTGTTCCCGGAGTTTCAGAGCGTCTATGGCGTCTCCAACGCCACGCTTGGTCTCGCGTACACGGCCATGATGCTCGTGTACGCTCTGATGCAGTTTCCCTCTGGCCTTCTCGCAGATAAGTTCGGTTCTCCGCACGTCATTGTCGGCGGGCTCCTCACTGCCATGGGTGGTGTTTTCCTCCTCTCTTGGCCTGGTTCCTTCATATTCCTCACCGTCGGGATGATTCTCGTCGGACTCGGAACGGGCGTCCACAAAACAGTGGCTGTCACCTACCTCTCTCAGATGTACGCCGAGAACAAAGGGCGGTCCATAGGCGTACTCGACACCTTCGGGACCACTGCTGGCGTCGCTGCGCCTGCGCTAGTCGTCGTCTTCGTGAACACCCACGGATGGGAGATGCTCTTCTTCGGAACTGGCTGTGTTGGAATCCTTCTCGCCGGAGTGTTTCTCTCCCGGGCGTCGTCGAAGGGGCCGGTCGAGACCGCTACTCAGCCAACCGATACCGCGTCGATTACCGACTACATCGCCTTGTTCAGAAATGGGCGGTTCAGTGCGTTCGTCGTCCTAACTGTCGCGTACTCGTTCACGTACAATGGGGTCGTTGCGTTCCTCCCGCTCTATCTGACTGAAGCGACACCGGTCAGTTCGACGATCGCAACCGTGCTCTACGGAGTGTTGTTCGCGGTGAGTTTCGTCCAGTTAGCCACGGGGGACCTAAGCGACCGACTGGGGTCGTTGCACGTCATCACGGGGACGATACTGATTGCGTTGCTCGGATTCGTCGGGCTATTCGTTGGTTCGACACCGATCGCTCTCGGTGTTGCCGTTGCTTTCTTCGGAATTGGCGCTCACGGCTTTCGTCCGGTTCGTGGCGTCTACCTCGTCGAAATCCTCCCGCCGTCTCTTGCTGGCGGCGGTTTGGGTGCGGTCAGAACGATTCTGATGGGTGCCGGTGCACTTTCCCCTGCCGTCGTCGGGTACGTGTCCGACAGTATCTCGTTCCGTGCATCGTTCGGAGTCCTCCTAGTGTCACTCGTCTTCGCTGTGGTCACCGCATTCGGATTGCTCATCACTGAACGGCAATCCTAGAAGTTTCGTCGCCACTTGGATTGCGATTGTCTGTTTCCACTCCAGTGGTGGGACCAGTCGCTTAACCAATGGTGTGAACCTCGTCGAGTCACCCAAAAGATAATCACTAATCGGTCAGACCCTACGTGTATTATGAAAGATTGGACCAATCCAGAAATCATCGGTCGCAATCGGCTTACACCACACACGGACGTACTGCCTTTCGAGGACGCTGACACGGCACGCGAAGGCACCCGTGCAAAGTCACCGTGGATTACATCGCTGAACGGGAACTGGCAGTTTGACTTGGCTCCGACACCATCTGACGCCCCTGCTAACTTCGAAGCTCCCACTTTCGATGCCGATGACTGGGACGAAATCGAGGTCCCGCGGAACTGGCAGACTGCTGGGTACGGTGCGCCACACTATACGAACGTCGTCTACCCGTTTCCGCTCGATCCACCGAACGTCCCAACGGAGAACCCAACCGGGTCCTACCGCCGGACGTTCCACGTCGCAAAGGACTGGGACGGCCGTCAGATTCGCCTGCATTTCGAAGGCGTTGACTCAGCGTTCCATCTTTGGGTAAACGGCAAGCGCGTCGGGTACAGTGAAGGGGCACGCCTCCCAGCGGAGTTCGACGTGAGCGAGTACGTCGAACCCGGTGAGAATACCGTCGCCGTTCGCGTCTACAAGTGGACCAACGGCAGTTACATCGAAGACCAGGATATGTGGTGGCTCAGCGGCATCTTCCGAGAAGTATACGCCTACGCCCTTCCCGAGACCCACATCGCTGACGTGGACGTGCGAACCGACCTCGATGCGGACTACACTGATGCTGAGTTCAGTGCGATCGTTGACCTTGCCAACGTCGGCGCGACTGGCGCGACCAACAATGTCTCGGCGACGCTTTGGGACGATGACGACACCATCGTCGCCGAACTCGATGAAACAACGCAGATTCAAGCAGGCGAGACGTCGACGATAACACTCGAAACGACCGTCACTGACCCCGCGAAGTGGACGGCCGAGACGCCGACCTGTTACACCTTGGAACTTTCATTGGCCGATACAGATGGGGAGATCACCGAAGTCGTCGCGCAGACTGTCGGGTTCCGCGACGTCGTGATCGAGGACGGCCAGTTCCTCGTCAACGGCGAGGCCGTCACGATTCGCGGGGTCAACCGTCACGATTTCCATCCAGACCGGGGCCGCAACGTCCCCATCGAGATGATGCGTGAGGACGTAGAGTTGATGAAACGCCACAACGTCAACGCCGTCCGGACCGCCCACTACCCGAACGACTCGCGGTTCTATGACCTCTGTGACGAGTATGGGCTGTACGTCGTTGACGAGACAGATATTGAATGCCACGGGATGGAACTCGCCCGCGACACGGCCCACATCAGTGACGCCGACGAATGGCGAGACGCCTACGTCGACCGAATGGTTCGCATGGTCGAGCGCGATAAGAACCACCCGAGTGTCGTGATTTGGTCGTTGGGCAACGAATCTGACTTTGGAGAGAACCACATTGCGATGGCCGAGGACACGCGCGAGCGCGACCCGACCCGGCCAATCCACTACGAACCTGATACCGAACAGGTTGTCTCGGACATCGTCGGGCCGATGTACCCGCCCTGGGAGCAACTTGAAGCGTGGGCCGCCGAAGACGAGTACGACCACCCGGTCATCATGTGTGAGTACGCTCATGCGATGGGCAACGGACCTGGAAATCTCCGAGAGTACTGGGACATGATCTACGACAACGAGCGGCTTCAAGGTGGGTTTATCTGGGACTGGCTCGATCAGGGGCTGCGCCAGACGACGGCCGACGGCGAAATCTGGTTTGCCTATGGTGGTGACTTCGGCGATGAACCGAACGACGCGAATTTCAACATCAACGGGTTGGTGTTCCCCGACCGCACACCGTCGCCTGGCCTCACCGAATACAAAAAGGTCATTGAACCGGTGGTTTTGGAGTCCGCCGCTCTCGAACGGGGTGAGTTGACCGTCACAAATCGCTACGATTTCTGCGGTCTTGACCACCTCTCAGCGTTTTGGCGGATCGAAGCCGATGGGGAGGTCGTAGAGAGTGGCGAACTTGACCTCCCGAATGTGCCAGCCGGCGAGCGTGAGACGGTCACTGTTCCGTTCGAGGACGACGATCGGAGTGACGCCGAATACCTGCTGACCGTCACGATCAAACTCGCAGGCGAGACAACGTGGGCCGAAGCGGGACACACCATCTCGACAGGGCAGTTCGAACTCCCAGACAGCGGCGAACCGCGAATGCCCGCCGTCGGCAGCGGGCCGCTCACGTGCGAGTCGACCGATGACGGCATCGTCGTCTCGAGCCCTGAGTTCGAAGCCCGCTTCGACGACACCAACGGTGTTCTCGCTTCGCTAAGCTACCACGGAAAAACGCTCCTCGAAGCCGGTCCACGAGTTGACCTGTGGCGTGCCCCTACAGACAACGACCGAGGGCTGCCACTCGACGGAACCCTCCTCTCTCGACTAACGTCGATGTCTAAACGTAAGGAGACGCTCAAACCCGACCAATTCCGGACCATTGGGTTCGCGCAACTCTGGCGCGAACATGGACTGGACAGCCTCCAGTTCCGGACCGACGACGTCACCCACCAGCGACGGGGTGACGACCGCGTCGAGATAACCGTCCGCGGTCGGCTCGCACCACCCGTGTTCGATCACGGCTTCAGCACTGAACAGGTATACACGATCCACAACGATGGAACGGTCGAGGTAGACACGACGCTCGAACCTGAGGGTGACCTCTCGATTCTACCATCCCTGCCACGAGTCGGTCTCGATCTGACACTTCCCGCTGACGTCGGGACAGTCACATGGTACGGCCGTGGTCCCGGTGAGTCTTACGTCGACAGCAAGCAGGCGACACTCATCGGCCGGTACCAGCGCGACGTGACTGACCTACACACGCCCTACGTCCGCCCGCAAGCCAACGGGAACCGGGCAGACGTGCGCTGGGCAAGGTTCACCGACGACCGTGGCGTCGGTCTCCACGTGACGGGGGACTCACCACTCCACGTGACCGCCCATCGTTACACGACCGACGACCTGGAAGCGGCTGACCATGATTACGAACTTCCCGAACGCGAGGAGATTTCGGTGTCGCTCGACCATACTCACTGCGGACTGGGAACCGGTAGCTGCGGACCAGCGACGCTCGAACAGTACCGCGTGGACCCCAATACCTTCACGTTCTCAGTCACACTCCGACCGTTCGTCGCCCAGTAGTACCACCCATCCCGACCGTTCGTTTCTAATTTTATATCACCCGCCGGGAGAGAGACTGCTCTCTCATCTCGTGCTTCGACGAACTGCTCGAAACAGCGGCGGGCGACTTACTGTGACCGCGGTGCCGCGGCTTGTGCGAAGACCCGTTCGTTTCTGAAGAAAGAATCGACCAGCCCAGACTTATACACCTGTTCGTAGCTGAGACACTCATCGGCCAGGTCCTCGACGTAGCCATTTCGATGTCGCCAGCGCTCTTTCACGTTTTCGCTGACGGTGAACTCGTGTTCTTCGTAGAAGCTAGATTTGGCGCCCATGTGTCGCATGACGAAATAGAGACTCGACGTCGGGAACGCGAGCATCCCCCGCTGTGAGCCTTCTTCGGTCACGAGTTCGGAGTTATACAGTTCGAACCCGTTGCGGTCGTAGTAGTTGATGTATTCCTGAATGCGGTCGCTTACTGGGATCGACCGCATCGCTTTCCAGAAGTCGTTGTCTCCGTCGGCGAACAGGTAGTGAATGCTGATGAAGTCGTAGGCGGAGTTCCAGCTCCCCCGAACGTATCTGTTGTAGGATTCCCTGAACGCAGCGTCGGTAATGTGGCCACGGCCAGCAAGCCGACGAGACAGGCGCAGGGCGGTGTTCAGATGGGTCGTCAGTGACGTCGCCTGGAGTGGTTCGATGAACCCCTGAGCGTTGCCCGTCGTGACGCAGTTTCCGACCCAAGCGGTCTCGAAGAACCCCGAGTCAAACTGGTGGTGTGCGATGCCTTGGAGCTGTTCGTCGCGGTGGGATTTGAACTCCGCGAGAGCACCCTCCTTGGAGACGTGTTCGGAACTGTACACGTAACCCATTCCCCGACCTTCAGGCGTATCGATCTGCCAGAACCAACCGTACTCGCCCGTGTCCAAGACGGTCGCTGGCACGATATCCGCGATGTCGATGTCTGCCTGGGCGGTGACGGCCCTGTCGAGTGGTATGTCGAAACTGTGGTAGTCGGCCTCAAGTTCGCTGATCAGGTGGCGCGAGAACCCCGTCGAGTCGACGTACAGGTCCGCGTCGTAGACGCCTGACTCACCCTCGACGTGTTCGACCCAGGTCCCCGAAGCGTTCGTCTCGACGTTCGTTACCCGGTCGTTGATTAGGTCGATGTCCCGCTCCGTACACATTGTCCGAAGGAAGGCGTTGAACCGTCCGATGCTCAGATGATACGCCATGTTGGGGTACATTACATACGAGTCCTGGGTTGGTGCGTAGACCAGCGGTGTCTTGCGGCTGTCGACAATTCCTTCCGCGGGCGTGGACATATCACCTGTATTGTAGTAGTGGTACAGCGATTCGACTGATTGTGGGTCGTCGAGTTCCGGCTTCACCGAGCGGATGTCGAACGCGTAGTGGAACGGTTTGTAGCCACACCAGTCCCGGAAATACGAGGACCCTTTCCAGACCGGTCTGACCTCCTGGAGAAACCGCGACTCATCGATTCCGAGTGCGTCGTGTAGCAACGGGACGATGGACTGGAACGTCCCCTGACCGACGCTCGTCGGTGGGTCTTCGAAATCGTCGACGATTTCGATCGAGAGGTGTGGATTCACCCTGCGAAGTGCTAGCGCAGCTAGGAGCCCAGCGTCGCCGCCACCGACGACCGTCACGCTCGAGATTTTGTTCCCCATGTTATCTCGTACCATTGAGATTTTTGGTTAAATACCTGTCTCTGTTCGGGCGGTTTCACACCCCGCTTGTACCAGTCACGCATTCAACTCCAAGAGGTGCTTTTACCCTGCGACATCGAGCACGTTGCATCCTTACTTCGCGGATGAATCTCACCTTACTTCGCGGATGAATTTCACAGTCTGTCGTGAACTAAATAACCGTCCTGTTGACTACACCATCTACGTTCAGCAGATGCTTTCTGGTAGAATCTGAGTAGATTCTGTGGTCGTGCTGAACTCAGCGCACGTCTCAGTCACGAAACCCTTCTGGAGCTCTTGCAGTCTCGGTTGGTAGATACAGCAGTCAGTTATCTAACCCGGGGTTGTACTCGTCGTTGCTGACGTGTTCTAACCAGTTGACGACTTCCCCGTCACGCTCTTCCTGAATAGCGATGTGCGTCATTGCTTTGTTCGGCGTCGCACCATGCCAGTGTTTCTCCCCCGGTGGGAACCAGACCACGTCACCCGCGCGAATCTGCTTGCGTTCTCCGCCTTCTCGTTGCACTAGGCCACAGCCGCTCGTCACAATTAGCCGCTGGCCGAGCGGATGAGTATGCCACGCGGTGCGAGCCCCAGGTTCGAATGTGACGCTCGCCGCCGCTGCGCGGGCTTCGCCTTGCGGGTCGAATAGAGGGTCAATTCGGGCGTCGCCTGTGAAGTACTCGTCAGGGCCTTCGATGGAGTCTTGTGAACAGTCGGTGGTGATATCCATAGAGTTTGCCTTTCAGTAGAATGACGTGTGGCTTGAATTCTGTGCTATCTGAAAAGGGTATGTATCAGTGAGTTCGTGCCAAGCCACGTCAGAGGGAGTTCTGTTTACTCGGCAGCGAAGATTGGCTAAAAGAGTCGTACAACCCGAAGTTACGGCTAGACATGGTCGAGTGGTCGAATCGGTACGAACCAATTTGATCCACCTACAAAATTATGCTACACACTATTGTATTGCACCACTGAAAACAGGATAGTATTCTATCAATTGGGCAATATTAAACTAGCGACAATCCCAGCCAAGTTGAAAACAACGAGCTATTACGAAATTATTAGAGACAACATCCATATTTCTTTTTGATTAGCGAGGGAAACAACAATTATCATCATCTCGTGAATACCAATGTTTCAATATCCAAGTTGGCTAATAACAGCTAAATAGATATAATTTCAATTTTTATTTAACAGAATTAAAATGGCAGCTAATATTGCTTGAATTCTGCAAATTCAACGGGAGATGACTGTCCGCTAAGTAACAAAACTAAACATATTAAGCCCCAGTAACCAACTACTCGATAATGAGCGCGGACCAAGGTAGTAGTCGCCGTCAATCGAAGATCGAGAGGGTGATAAAACAGTACGGTTTGGGCGACTTTGGTGAGACATTAGCTCGTCGCTGGACAGATCCTGAAGGTGATAGTCTCAGAGATCTTGCAGACCAAATGAACCAGGAAGTACTCGCTTCTGCATTACATGATGTGGACGCTGATGTCCTCGAAGGAGAAGTCGAGAATATGTACGCCTTACTCACTGGTGACAATACAACAGAGGGGATGCGGGTTCAGGCGAAAAATACTATCCAATCAGAGGGAGTAGACGTTGATCAATTACTCTCGGATTTCGTCTCCCATCAAGCAGTGTACACGTATCTCACGGATATTCGAGGTGTAACAAAGGAATCAAAATCTACCAACCGGCTCGACAACGTAATCCAATCCATTCAAAAGCTTCGTGGTCGATTGATAGCTGTAACTGAAAGAAGCCTCGCTTCGCTACGGAGCACGAACAAGCTTCGACTTGGAGATTTCGACGTTCTCGTCGATACCCAAGTTTACTGCAGAGATTGTGGAACTCAATACGAAGTCGTCCAGTTACTTGAGCGAGGAGGATGTGATTGTGATACTACGAGTGGTTCCGAATAATTTCATTACAAAACTAGTACTGTAATTTTGAGCTCAGTTATCCCTGTGAATTTATAAAGGAGCAACTGCTAATCGGCGGTATGAGTTCAGAACAGATGTCCAAATCTAAGGTCAACATATCTGTAGAAAATATTGGTGGGATAGACGAACTTTCGACATCATTTGAGCCAGGTGTAACAGTTCTTGCAGGACGAAATGCAACGAACAGAACATCACTTCTGCGGTCGATAATGGCTGCTCACGGAAGCGACGATGTAGCGTTGAAAGGAGACGCAGAAGAGGGATTTGTCGAGCTGACTCTCGGTGACGAAACGTATACGCGAACGTTTGAGCGACAGGGGAGTTCAGTAGTTACTGGCGGAGACCCGATCCTCGACGACACAGAGCTTGCTGATCTCTTTGCGTTCCTGCTCGAGACGAATGATGCTCGTCGCGCAGTCGCCAACGGAGAGGACCTCCGAGACCTCATAATGCGACCGGTCGACGTCGAGTCGATAAACGAAGAGGTCAACGCCCTGCAACAGCAGAAACGAGAGATTTCGAACGAACTGTCGACCCTCAGTAACCTCTCGGAGAAACTTCCGACTCTCGAACAGCGACGGACGAAACTCCAAGATCAAATCGACGAAAAAGAAACAGAGCTCGCTGAGAAAGAACGCGAAGTAGAGGAGTATGACGCGAGTGTAAGCGAACAGCAAGAAGCAGAAAGTGAACTTGAGTCAAAACTCGGTGAGCTTCGAGACAAACGGGGTGAGATCGACGACGTCGACCGGCGAATCCAGACTGAAAAGCAGAGCCTCAATGCACTCGAGTCCGAAGAGGAAGAATTGCAGGAGGATGCTGAAGAGCTTCCGGACGTCGCCGGCGGACAGGTGAGCGAAATCGAATCCGAAATTAGTCGACTTCGCACGCGCCGGCAAGAGGTTCAGTCGACTATCAACGAACTTCAGTCGGTGATTCAGTTCAACGAGGAAATGCTCTCTGGGACGTCTTCTGATGTTGTTGAGGCACTCCGAGGCTCTGAATCGAGTGAGAGCGGGAGCGTCACTGACCAACTCCTCGCCGATCAGCAGGTCGTCTGTTGGACGTGTGGGTCAGAAGTCGACCAAGAGGAGATTGAATCCACGATTGACCGACTCCGAAGTCTCCGTGAGGAAAAACTCGACGAGGGCCGATCGTTCAAGCAGAAGCTTTCGGAGCTCCAAGACGAGAAGTCGACCCACGAGCAGCGACAGCGTGAACGCGATCGTATTGAGCGTCGTCTCTCAGAAATCGAGAGTGAACAGACTACTCGTGAAGAACGGATAGAAGAACTGAAATCACGCCGAAGTGAGCTCGAAGACGAAGTCGACTCACTCGAACAGACGGTCGACGAGCTAGAAAGTGAAGAACACGGTGAGTTGCTTGATCTTCACCGCGAAGCCAACCAGCTCGAATACGATCTTGGACGACTTCGTTCCGACCTCGACGACGTCGAGGACGAGATTGCATCTATCGAAGCGAAGCTCGACGAGCGCGATGAGTTAGAAGCCACCCGTGACGAAATCGACGAAGAGCTCAAAGAGCTTCGAACGCGAATCGAGCGACTCGAATCAGAGGCTGTCGAAGAGTTCAACACTCGCATGGACGACGTCCTTGACGTCCTCGAGTACGATAACCTCGAACGGATTTGGATCGAGCGCACAGAGCAGCGCGTTCGTGAGGGTCGCAAGAAGGTCACCAAGTCAGTCTTCGAACTGCACGTTATCCGGACGAACGAAGAAGGAGTGAGCTACGAAGATTCGTTGGCCCACCTTTCAGAGTCTGAGCGTGAGGTGACGGGTCTCGTGTTTGCACTCGCTGGATACCTCATTCACGAGGTATACGAGACGGTGCCGTTCATGGTGCTCGACTCCCTTGAGGCGATAGACGCTGGCCGTATTTCGCGGCTTGTGGACTACTTTGCCGACTACGCTGACTACCTTGTCGTCGCACTGCTCGAAGAAGACGCCCAAGCAGTCGACAGTTCGTACCCGCGATACTCACCAGCATAGATCCACATCGTTTCTGGTTTTTCGAGGGAGTAGATGTCAGACACATATAATAGTAAATATTTTAGGAGTTAGAACGTAATTCAGCAACCCAAATATAGTCCACTAATTAATATAGAGCTCAAAAATTCAATTGAAATTGGGATAATAGACATTGATTGCTGTTTTTATTTAACACAATATCGGAATATTATTCAAGAACAAAATACCTTTCACAATCATGCGAGTACTGGCCACGTCAAGGACCAATATCACTCACATGTTCGTGTAGTATTGTAGTCGTGTGCGAGTGGGTCCACCTGTTTGGGCAGACCAATTTTATTATCATATATAATATATGTATTTTGAATAATCAATCTTTAGATATTTTCACCAGTGTGAGTACTCGCACCAGCGTACGTACAATGTCGATTCGTCGAAACACGTTGTAATGTAGCTCGAAGCAAGTTCAAACAGAAGTTTCGAGTAGGAGTACAAACGGAGGAGAACAGAAAATAGAATCGCCAGTTTAACCAACAAAATGTTGTGCAGCGATTTGTGTTGGTTAACACGAATGAAAAAATGATGTCCTCCGAACCACCGACACCACCTGTGAGCCGCTCCACAGAGGTCGTCAACGCCCGCAAAGAGTTGGAACCGAATCACTTTCGGGACATTGCCCGCTATGCCGAAGAGTTGGCCGAACACAAAGAGCGCAGGGTTCGTATTGAGGAAGGTTGAGGAAGAGAAGACTGTTCATGAAGGGGCTCGCGGAGGAGTAGTGTATATTTTCACGTTGTACATAGGGCGTGAGTTCTCCGAGTAGACGAGTCAGAACTTACACTCGTGACCAGGGGTGCGAAGTCGGAGAAGAACGGAGACTACGCGAGATCTTCTAGCCGGCTATCTCGGAGCACGGATTTCAGCACAATACCAGTATCCTGAACCAGTCGATGCTCCAAGTAGCTTCCTTCTCCCCGTCCACCACCCGTCCGTGTCGATTCCACGACGCCGAGGAACGCCTGCTCCTTCAACAGTTCATAGACGCGGTGTTCGCTTAGAACCTTGGCATCGACCGTCTCAACTGTGTTCTGGTAGCGTTTGTAGATACGGCTTGTCGAGAACTCATCCTCGTTTGAGCTCTCTTCAGTCAGCAGTGCAAGTGAGTAGAGAATAAACTTGACCTGGGTCGTCGACCCCCGGAGTAACTCCTCGAATCGGTCGACTTCTGCCCACTCTTGGGCATCGCGAACGTGTTCTGCAATGACCTGGGCGGCGTTCTCTCGTTCAGCGAGCTCGCCCGCGTGTCGGAGAATCTCGATTGCCTTTCTCGCGTCGCCATGTTCCTGTGCGGCGAGTGCCGCAGTTAGCGGAATGACGTCATCAGAGAGAACGTCGTCGTGGAACGCGTCGCGGCGGTGCTTCATTATCCCTCGAAGTTGATTCGCGTCGTAGGGTTGGAAGACGAACTCTTCTTCACGAAGACTTGATTTGACACGCTCGTTCAACTGATCGCGGTACTCGATTTTGTTACTCACTGCGATAACGCCCAAGTGACAGTCGGCTTTCCCAGATTCACGGGCTCGTGAGAGTTGCATCAGAATATCGTCGTCGTCAAGACGGTCGACCTCGTCGAGAATGATGATAACAGCATCGTAGGCGAGATTCAGAATCTCCCAGAGATAGTCGTAATATTCCCCACTGCCAATTCCCGCGCGCGGAACGTCGAAGTCAGTCTTATCGGTCTTGTTGAGTTCCCGTGTCACTGTTCGGGCAACGCGAGTCTGGGTATTGTGTTGCGCACAGTCGACGTAGACAGTCCCGACAGTGATCCCATTAGATTCTGCAGCTCGGCGGGCACGTTCAGTGACATGACGAGCAACCAGCGACTTGCCCGTCCCTGTCTTGCCGTAGATCATGACGTTGTTCGGCGGGTCATCTTGAACGATCGGCCTGAGTTCAGCAGCGATGTCCTTGATTTCCTCATCACGACCGACGATTCGGGCACTTTCCGGGACGTGTCCGACCTTCAGGAGTTCCTTGCGAGTGAAAATGTTGACTCGGTTGGGATCATCTCCATCGATATTGAACAGGGGGTCCTCAGCCGGGTCTTCATACCGGTCGTTGAAGTCAGAGAGTTGCGACGAGTCCTCAGCCATCGATACAAGATACCGCGCAACCCGGCTACTTAATAATTTGCCTACCTCGACAAGAGTGTAAATCAGCCTATGACTGGAATATACTGTATAGTGTACCCAATGTTAGTCTGAAAAAGAAATGAGGCAATCCAGAGTGAAAGACGTCCCTCACGTAGAAGTGGTTTGGACGAAGAGACACCCCTCACCAAGAGTGTAAAACAGACAGAAGCCAATATTTCGTCACCCCTCGTCTCGAGTGAATCGCACCTATTCTTCCAATGGTCTCGAACGGTACACCCCTCATCAAGAGTGAAACCCGAGAAGGGGTCCAGACAATCAGACATCGAGTAGACAACGAAAGACGTCTGACGCACGGCAGACACCCCTCGTCCAGAGTGAAAATAGTCGCGAGACTCGCTGTTCGGTCGGACAGAGGAACAGGGCAATAGTCCCTGTTTTCAGTTGAACTGATAAGCGCAAAACACGGCTGTTGACCTGTATCCCGCACCGATATTGGGGATGTCGAGGATTAGAGGTATCGCAGGTATCATCACAAAGAAGTCATGATTGAGGAAGACCCACCCACCCCTCGTCAAGAGTGAAACAGAACGAGAAGCGTTGGGGGATTAGACGAGAATTGGACGACGGGACTATTGTAAAGCGGCCGAGTCACTGGAGGAGACGCAGGTATACTGCTAAAGCGCTTCCGTGAAATCGATCAGCATCTCCATCCTGTCGGATATATTGATAATATCTATAAGATTTATATTTCAGTAATTCGAATAGCCCATTAAGTCTATTCTACTCAGTGAAAGGACGAATAGGTATTCGTCTGATCCTCGTGAATGACTCATCGTTAGTGTACTTCTTATTCCGTCGTCTATCCCGATCTTCTCGACTCTCTCCGTGGTTTCGTCTGTGTTCCCTTCTCGTAAACCCCCATTTCATGTGGATAGCCCCCCACCCTTTCACTGCGTTTTCACTCTGGACGAGGGGTGTGTGGTACCACAAGCTTCCTCTTCTTACTCTTCCTCTTCGAAAATATTTCGTCTGTTGTCCAACGCGCACTGAAACGCTCTCGTATCAGTAGTTGTCTGCGTGTACCTGCTCTCGAAGACCACGCATATAGCCGATCGCGAACAAGCGTCCGTTCGTGTGATAGCCTGGATTCGAATTGTCCTCTCCAGCCATCGTTGGTACGTGGTCAGGCCGCATCGGAACATCGTCTTGGACGTACTTCTCGTAGGCCCGCATCGCAGCTAGCATGTCTGTCGGGCCTTCGTCGTGCCAACTTTCGACGAACTGATCTGCATCTCCATCGATGTCGCGGAAGTGGATGAAGGTAATCCGATCACCAAAGTGCTCTATCGTTTCGGGGATGTCCACGCCCATCGCTGCGAAGTTTCCCTGACAGAACGTTATTCCGTTGTATTTGCTATCGGTAACCTCGAGCACACGATCGTAGGCATCGACGCTGTTGACGATGCGAGGCATTCCTCCGAGCGACCGTCTGGGTGGGTCATCCGGGTGGAGACCGAGTTTCACACCGGCCTCCTCTGCCACGGGTATCACTTCATTGAGGAAATATTCGAGCGCCTCCCAGACGTCTTCGTGTGTCACATCGGCAAATTCGGATTGTGGGTCGCTTCCTACTTTCGCAAGATCGAACTCGGTGACGTACGAACCACCCCGGGACTCGACGTGGACGGCAGTTCGTGCCCACCGAACACCGGCCATCCAGTCGTAACAGACGACCGGAATTCCCACTTCACCACAGTCCCGGAGGAATCGTTTGAAGACCTCGATGTCCTCGTCGCGGCCCGGCCTCCCCAGTCGAATTCGATCTGAAATTGGAACCGACCCTTCGAGGACGGCGAATTCAAGTCCGGCGTTTGTGAGCCAATTGTCGAGTCCTTGTAGTTCGTCGTAGGTCCAGTGTGTGCGACCGTCTCCGATCTCTAGCGGGTGAATGACGGCCTTTTTGACGCCCATCTGTGTCGAAAGCTTCCAGCGTTCATCAGGCTTTGGTGGAAGGATGAGTGCAGGTGAAACCATGCATTACGTCTATGCGTAATCGTACTAATACTCTCGGACGAATGGAATATGGAACCTGCACTCGTGTTTGGTTCCGGGTGACAGCCACAGTGGTGAAGAGCTACCAGAAATGACAGCCTCAACATCAATTATTTTCGCGCTCGAAACAGAGCTACCGAGTATACATGTCGTTAGTACCTGAAGAAATAGAACAACTCATCGAAGAGTTGACTCTCGAAGAGAAGATTCAACTCGTTCACGGGGAAGCGGACCCGGAAGGATTGGCCACTGGTTATCTCTCTGGGGTTGAACGACTCGGAATCCCAGAGCTCCGACTCGCTGATGGGCCACTGGGTGTCCGAGCCCGTGGACATCCTGCAACTCTCTTCCCTGCATCAATCGCCCTCGCTGCGACGTTCGACCCCAATCTCGGACGAAAACAAGGTGTCGCTATGGGCCGTGAGGCGAAAGCACGTAAACAAGACGCGTTGCTCGGCCCGGGCGTGAACCTCATTCGGGTTCCCCATTGTGGACGAAATTTCGAGTACTATTCAGAAGACCCCGTTCTGACGGCGGCGTTCGCCCATTCGATGGTTACAGGTATCCAGTCGGAGGACGTTATTGCAACTCCCAAGCACTACGTCGCCAACAATCAAGAGACAAACCGGGCTTCGGTCGATGTCGATGTCAGTGAACGTGCCCTTCGGGAGTGTTACCTCCCAGGATTCAAGGCGGCGGTCGACGCAGGAGCGGGGTCGGTGATGACCGCATACAACAGCGTAAACGGCTCGTTCATGAGCGAAAACCGGTCGCTCGTAACGGACGTGTTGAAAAGCGAGTGGGGATTCGATGGGTACGTCGTTTCGGATTGGTTCGGTACCGTGAGTACAGTTGGTTCCGCAAACGGAGGATTGGACCTCGAGATGCCCGGAATCACACGTGAGGAGATGTGGGAGGTCTTTGGGCTCGAACTCGACGTCGATGAAGAAGGGACTGTCTTTGATGAAACTGAGGATATGTCTGCCGGGATGCCGGATATGTCGAATACAAAGTGGTTCGCCGAACCGCTCGCCGAAGCGGTTCGAACTGGGGAGGTTCCCGAGGAACGAGTGGACGACATGGTGACGAGAATCCTCCGGCAGATGGACCGAATCGGTCTCTTCGAAGGTGACCGTGGCGAAGGCAATTCTACGGAGAACGACCATCGGTCAGTATCCGAGTCGATTGCAGCCCGAGGAACGGTACTATTAGAGAACGACGGCGTTCTCCCACTGGCGGACGGCGTCGATATCGCAGTGGTTGGGCCGGGAGTTCGAGAGATAACCACCGGTGGCGGCTCCTCCGAGATGGACGCTCTCTACGAGGTTTCCACTGCCGAAGGGATCGAAGACCGGGCGAACGGAGACGTCCTCGTCGAACGCGGACTTCCAAAAGTCGAACAGGTCTCGTTCTTCGGTCGTGACGAGGACGACACTGACCAGCGCCCAGACCCACGCCTCGAAGACGCGGTAGAGGCCGCAGCGACAGCAGAAGTCGCGGTTGTCGTCGTTCAGGATGCTGCAACCGAGGCGAGAGACCGCGAGAATCTCAGACTACCTGGACGGCAGGACCAACTCGTCGAAGAAGTCGCAGCAGTCAACGAGAACACGGTGGTCGTAGTGCAGTCGAGTGGACCTGTCGAGCTCCCGTGGCGTTCTGAGGTCGCTGCAGTGCTCGAATCGTGGTATCCGGGACAGTCTGACGGTGACGCGCTCGCTGCAGTCTTGTTCGGTGACGTGGACGCCAGCGGACGCCTTCCAGTCACGTTCGCGAACGAGCGTGACTATCCGACGTCGACCGAGGAAACGTTCCCCGGTGCAGGTGGCGAAGTTCATTACACGGAGGATTTGTTCGTTGGATACAAGCACTTTGACGTGTCCGACGTCGAACCAACCTATCCGTTTGGCCATGGATTATCCTACGCTGAGTTTTCGTATCACTCTGTAGAGGCTGTCGACGAACGGCAGGTGCGCGTCACTATCGAGAACACCGCTGACCGAGAAGGCCGCGAAGTTGTTCAGGCCTACGTCTCCTCAGAGAGCGTTGGTGAAGACCGTCCCGTTCGTGAACTTGCAGGGTTTGTGCCTGTAGATGTCCAGGCGGGAGAAATAGTGACGGTCGACATCGACCTTGAAGATTTAGCCTTCGCTCAGTACGACGACTCGGAGGGGTGGACCGACCTCGAAGGCCCGTTCACGGTCGAAATTGCCCGGTCTGCAGGAGATACGAGACTAGAGGTTACGTTGTAACCGAGTGAGACCAATCTCGACCGACCGTTCTCTGAAAGGTGCAAACTCGTCCCGCGAACGTTCTGTGGACAAGATTGGACATACGTGAGCTCACGTACTTGGTAGGGAGTCGACATCGAGCCACTTTCGTCAGCAGATGGCTCAGTGATAACTCGTCAGAACCGCACTTGTCCCAAGTGTATTTGTTCTCTCCGTTCGCTGAATGATGCCGTGGAGGAATCGTTCGGCACCCAGTAGGCAACCGAACTCACAACAGTAGGCAACCGAACTCACAACACGGGCTGCTCGTGAGTCGATGACACTCCTGAAGAACGAAGCCGACTTGCTCCCCCTTTGGGTGGAGATGTAGCGATACAATATTTCGGGTAGTAACGGCACAGTCGAGTCAACGACCACTTATGGTTTGGTTTATACGACACCACCTTCGAATTTTGTATAATGAACCGCCGCCAAAAGTGGACGCTAGCGATTTTCTTGTTCGTTCTTGGAGACGGGATCGTAGTACAGACACGCGGTCCCCTCTTGCCCGCGTTCGGGCAGTCGTTTTCTGTGTCGGAGAGCCTCCTCGGATTGGTCGCCCCTGCAGGTACGGTTGGACTCGTGGCTACTGTGCTGACAGTTGGTATGTTGTCTGGGCGACTTGATGCTCGAAAGTTCCTTGCTATCGGAACTGGTGTCGGCATCGCGAGTCTCCTCCTCTTGGGAACGTCAGTTTCATACCCCATGTTACTCGGTGGATTCTTCATCCAAGGGGCCGCATTCGGTGTATTTCGTGCACTTGATCGACCACTTCTTGGTCACCTCTATCCCTCCCAGCGGGCACGTATCTTCAACTTGTATGCTGCCACGTGGGCCCTCGGAGCAGCAGCAGGGCCGCTCGTCGTCAACACAGTTCTCAGATTCGGTGAGTGGAGGCTAACGTACCTGATACTGGTCGTTGTCTTTCTCCCGACAGCATATTTTATCTGGACACTCGAATTTCCGACCGAGACGTGGTCTGAAAAACGACTTACGCTTACTGGATTGGCCTCAGTTCTCCGGACACCATCGATTGCAGGAATGGTTTGTGCATTGGTGTTGACCGGCGGGATAGAAGGAATCATCTTTACCTGGCTACCCTTCTACGCAACACAGTTCGTGCCTCAATCGACGGCCAATCTCTTGCTTTCGGGCTTTCTCATTATGTACATCCCAGGCCGATTGGTGTACAGCCGACTCACTTCACGCGTTCGGTCACTTACACTCGTTGCCGCCCTTTCAGTCGGGTCTCTTCCGATTCTCTACGTCGCGTTTGTCTCTACATCGACTACCGAACTAGTTATCGCTGTGTTGGGACTCGGTCTCCTCGTCTCTGGTTTCTATCCAACACTCTCAGCATTCGGTGTCGATGCACTTCCAGAACGAAGTGGCCCAGTGAACGCTGTTGCAGTCGCGGGAAACTACCTGGGGCTCTCTACCCTTCCAGTCGCCGTCGGGGCGCTTTCTTCCGCGTATGGTATTTCGACGGGGATTCAGCTCACACTCCCTGCGATGGTTGGTGTCACAGTCGTCATTCTGTTCACACGGTTTCAAATCACAACTCACGGCAAGGAGGTGTCAGGAGACGGCTGACCAGAAACCCGGTGAGTGCCCTAATATGAGAGATGTGAGAAAGCAGAGGTTGTTTCTCAGTGGACGGTCCGTGACGAGCGCTGAATGGGTTCGAAACTGGTGCGGGTATCCTACACGAACGAGTTCAGGGAACGGTTCGAGGGGATCTCCCGGTGCTTCAATGCGTCTCCGCTTTGGCCGTCGAAGAGATGGGTGGCCTCTTCTGGGAATTTGACCACCGTTCGGTCACCTGCTGAAACGGTCGTTTGGCCGGTGGTTGTCGCAGTGAATTGGGCACTTCCGTCACCATCGACAAATTGCAAGTGGACAGTGTTCTCGTTGCCCTGCGGTTCGACGACGACAACCTCAGCCTCGAAGCAGTGGTCGCCCATTTGGTCGAGACCTACTTCGATGTCCTCTGGTCGAATGCCGAGTGTTAGCGACTCGAGTCCATCGACGTACTCACGGGTCGATTCCGACAGATGGTAGTTGAAGTTGTCCCCCCGTAAGACATCGTTCTCGATCGACCCCTGGAAAAAGTTCATCGAGGGTTCGCCGATGAACCCTGCGACAAACAGGTTGTTCGGGCGGTGGTAGCATTCGAGTGGTGTGCCAATCTGTTGGAGTTCACCATCGTCGAGAACGGCTATCTTGTCACCCATCGTCATCGCTTCTGTCTGGTCGTGGGTGACGTAGATTGTGGTGACTCCGAGGTCCTCTTGGAGACGCTGCAGTTCGGTCCGCATCTGAGCGCGTAATTTCGCGTCGAGGTTGCTCAGGGGTTCGTCCATCAAGAACACCTCTGGGTCGCGAACGATTGCGCGGCCAAGTGCCACACGTTGCTGTTGCCCACCCGAAAGTTGCCCCGGTTTCCTGTCGAGAAGCTCGCGAATCCCCAACATTTCCGTCGTCTGCTCGATTCGCTCGTTTATCTCGTCATCGGGGAGGTCTGTCGACTCTTCGAGGCCGAAGGACATGTTTCCACGGACGCTCTTGTGCGGATAGAGCGCGTAGGACTGAAACACCATCGCGATATCCCGTTCTTGTGCCGAGACGTCGTTGAGGAGCTGGTCGTCGAGTCGAATATCTCCGTCGGTGACTGTCTCGAGGCCGGCAATCATTCGAAGCGTGGTTGACTTTCCACACCCGGATGGGCCGACGAGCACGAGGAACTCTCCGTCATCGATTTCGAGAGAGATATCCTCGGCAGCGACGATGTCGCTTCCAGAGTCGTCGGTGAAGACTTTCGTAACGTCGTCGAGTGTTAATCGTGCCATGACTACTGTTCGTGTTGGGTGAAATCGGTTGTCTGTTCGTGAGAGCGGTTGTGGATTGCCTCTCCGGACCTGGCATCGAACACGTGAATCGTGTCCGGGTGGATGGTTACCTTGACCCGGTCGCCTTGAGTGACGAGGTGCATGCCTTCGGTTATCGCCTGGAGAACGTCTTCACCGTCACTCCGGGTGGGGTGTGAGAGGTGAACGACGTTTTGGTCGCCGTGGGGTTCGACGACCGAAACATCCATGACGAACTCGTGTTCGTCGAGGTGAGGTTCGTCCTCGGTGGTCTCGGTGAGTTCGACGTTTTCTGGACGAACACCGAGCACGATGTCTTCGCGGTCACCGATGGCGTCAAGGACAGCGCCGTCGAGTGGGTACGAAAAGTAATCACCGACGAACGTAGACGCAGACCGCGTTCCATGGATGAGATTTATCATTGGTTCGCCGATGAACCCTGCGACGAACATGTTGTTCGGTTCATGATAGCACTCGAATGGGGTGGCAACCTGTTGGAGCTCGCCGCCATCCATGACCGCAATCCTGTCGGCCATGGTCATCGCCTCTGTCTGATTGTGGGTGACGTAGACCGTCGTCACCTTCAGCTGGTTTTGGAGGTCCTGGAGTTCGGTTCGCATCTCTGCACGCAACTTCGCGTCGAGGTTGCTGAGGGGCTCGTCCATGAGGAACACTTCCGGGTCGCGAACGATTGCACGACCGAGAGCGACGCGTTGTTGCTGCCCGCCGGAGAGTTCGCCAGGCTTTCGGTCGAGTAAGTCCGCGATTCCGAGCGTCTCAGCCACATCTTTGACCCGTTCGTCACGCTCCGCAGCCGTGTATCCTTCTTCTTCTTCGAGACCGAACCGCATGTTCTCGTGGACGGTCATGTGGGGATAGAGTGCGTAATCCTGGAAGACCATCGCGATGTCCCGGTTCTGCGGGACGCGGAAGTTCATGTGGTCGCCGCCGATGTAGATGTCGCCATCAGACGGCGTCTCAAGGCCGGCGAGACACCGGAGAGTCGTCGACTTTCCGCACCCCGAGGGGCCAACGAGCACGAGGAACTCTTCGTCCTCGATGTCGAGTGAGATTTCGTCTACTGCGACCGTGTCTCCGAACCGTTTCGTCATCTTATCGAGTTGAATTCGTCCCATGATTACTTCCAGTTAGGCACTCTCAGTGCGTAGTCCCTTGGCGAACTGTTCTGCGAACGCGACGTACAGTATGAGCGTCGGAACCGCGGCGAGGAACGCCGCAGACATTCTGATACCGAAGTCGATGCCCGAGGTCGACGCGCCGATAGCGGGCAGTACGAGCGTGACCGGTGCGGCCGGCGCGTCGGATCCGGTGACGAGGGTGAACGCGAAGAGGAACTCGTTGTAAATCTGCGTGAATTGGTAGATGAACACCACGCCGAACATCGGCTTCGAGATGGGGAGGATGATACGTCGATAAATCTTCGTGATACTCGCACCATCGATCTTCCCGGCTTCGACCAGCGAGTTGGGCAGACTCTGATAGTAGGACCGAAAGAGGATCGTACAGATTGGAATCCCGTACGCGATGTGTGTGATAACGAGCGGAATGAGTTCTGCGTGGTACCCCTGTAAGAGCGGAAGCGAGGCCACAATAGGCTCTAACATCCGCGCGATTGGGAAGATGTTATTCCAGAACCGCGCGAGCGGGACCAAAACTGCCTGGTAAGGGACGAAGATGCCAACCACGAAGAGCATCAGCATGCCCATCTGTGCACGCCATTTGACCATCGTGAGGCCATAGGCGGCCATGCTCCCGAAGAGAACGCTTCCAATCGTCGCTGGAACCGCCATGAGGAGTGAGTTGAAGAACGACCCCGAAAGCTTCTCCAGTGCGAATTGGAGGTTCCCGAGGGTAAATCCTTGGCCGACTGGCGGGGCGAAGGGAAGTGACCGAGCGATAGACTCGTTCGTCTTGAACGCGGTCATGATTCCTGTCTCCAACGGGACGAGGAAGAACCCGAGGAAGAAGACGACCAGAGCATACTGTACGACACGACGGAGGTTCACGTCCTCGACGAGCGATCTCACGTCGAACGTGTTCGTTGATGACTGCTGTGACATGATTACAGGCTCCCTTGTTTGTACTGGTAGTAGAGATACGGGCCGATGACTCCCAGCGCCATGATGAGAAGCATCGTCGCGATGGCCGCGGAGTACGCCCACTCACCGTATTTGAACGCTCGTCGAACCATGAGCGTCGCCAGGATGTCGGTTCCGTTCGGGGGGCGGTAGCGACCAACGAGAGCGTAGAGGAAGGTGAACGCCTTCAACGCGAACACCATCAACACGACGGCCGCACTGACGGACGCTTCCTTCAGTTGTGGAACGATGATGCGGAGGTACGTCCGCACGGTGCTCGCGCCGTCGACTCGCGCCGCCTCGAACTGGTCATCTGGTATCGACTGCAGCCCCGCGAGGTAGACGACCATCGTATACCCGCTGAACTGCCAGATGAGTGCGAATATCACCGCCCCCAACGCGATGGATGGATCACCGAGCCAATCGACCGGGTTGAACCCGAATGTCGTCACGATGAGGTTGAGGATACCGCTTTCGACGTTAAACATCCAGAGCCACAGTTGTGCTGTGACGACGAACGAAAGACTCATCGGCAGGAGATAGACCGTCTGGAACTTCTCAGAGAACCTGATGCCGTGGTCGAGGAGAACGGCAAGGAACAAGCCGAGTATCAGACAAACTGTCGTGAACACCACGAGCAACACGAGGTTGTTCTGTGCTGCCGAGATGAACGCATCGCTCGAAAGCGCCGACGTGTACATCTCGAAGTCGAGCGAAGAGTAGTTCGGTGACCCCAACCCTTCGTAATCTGTGAACGAGATGGCGAAGTTGAATCCGATTCCGCCGTAGACGGCGATGCTCATGAGGACGAACGGGATTCCCCAGTACGGTGCAGAGCGAATGAAGTCGCTGTTGAGGAAGTATCGGAGCTTCGTCTCCAAATCGACACGCTCGTCTGCCGATTCAGAAACAGCGTCCGTATTATCGTGTGTAGCCATTGATTTACCCATTTATGATTCTATATCGTAAACGTGGAGTTCGGGTGGGTTCTTACTCCGAGACGGCTTCGATGAGGGCGTCTGCAGTCGCTTCGACCTTGAACGGCCCCATGAAGTTGTCACCGAATGCAGTCTTACAGGCACCCAGCTTCTTTGGTGTAACCGCAAGACCGTGGGCGATTGTTGGCGGGTACGCCTCTGATTCAGTGAGGTCTTTGTAGGTCATCCCGAGGAAGTCGGTCAACTCGCTCGGGTCGATATCGGTCCGAAGTGGAACCGACCCCTTTGGGTTGTTGAATGCGATTTGTGCTTCCTTGCTTCCGACGAACTTCTGCCACGCGATCGTCTCTTCTTTGCTCGGGTTGTTAGCCGGAGCGACGATGGCGTCGACGTGGTAGAAGTAGATGCCTTCGGTTCCAGGGAACGGAATCCAGTCCCACTGCTCTTTGTAATTGAAGCTGTCGTCTGCGCGGAACATCCCGTAGACCCAGTTACCCTGATGAATGGTTGCAGCTTTTCCGCTGATGACCTTCTGTCCGGCCGTGGTGAAACTAATCGACGAGGCGTCTTGCGTGATGTAGTTCTCGTTGATCGTCTTCAACGATTCGAGTGCTTCCACGACGGCGGCTCTATCAGGGTTCCCCTCGATAAAGTCCATGTACGCGTCGACGCCACTCTGGCTCGTGAGAATCTGTGCCCAGAGCTGAAGGTTGGTCCACGGAGCGACCATCGCCTGCGCCATCGGCGTGATGTCGGTGTTCTTGTCTACCTTATCGAGCGCATCGATGAGGGCGTCGACGCTGTCGAGACTCTCCGGGTCGACACCTGCTTCCTCGAACGCCGAGATGTTGAAAAAGAGGTTGTTCATCCGGTGAGACCCGAGTGGAACCGCCGGCATCTTGCCGTTGAACTTACACAGTTCCATTGCTCGCTGCTGCATGACGTCTTTCAACCCACCGTCGTCCCACACGTCCGCTTCGAGGTCCATCAACGCGCCCTCGTACCGTTTGAGGTTCTTTCCGGGCCAGTTAGCGAACGAACTCATCGGGTTATTATTGGCGAGTCGTCGAAGAATCGTCGCGTTCAGATTGACGTTCGCGCTCGCACCCACAGCCTGGAAGTTACTCTCCATCTCGGGGTACTTTTCGTTGAACGCCTCGATGAGGGCGTTGATCGCCACCTCACCGTCTCCGCCGGCCCAGCCGTGCAGGACTTCGAGTTCTTCGTTCCAGCCACTTCCGGTGCTGTCACTGCTTCCGCTGTCGGAATCTCCGCTGTCCCCGCCGTCAGAACTTCCACCCGAGTCGGAAGAACTGTCGCCGTTTCCTTGCCCCCCGCTGTCACTGCTTCCTGTACATCCAGCAAGCCCGACTGCGGCACCTGACGCCGCTAGTGCTCGCAGATATGCTCGACGATTCACACTGTCCGGTCCACTGTCACTCTTTACCATGAAGTATGGGTGTCAACTACTAACATTTATAATTTGTGTTTCTTCACTCGTATTTATATAAACTCACAGACCGCCGCCGAATGAGACTGCGTACTCGTTTCCGTCTCACCACTCGTACCCAACTGAGCGACTCACCTTTCGACTACACTCGACGACTGGATTGCTTTCGTCTTGGGAGCGAGTTCAGAAATTGGGGGAGCGACTGCACGAGTCCGTACAAGTGATGGGATCGACGGACTGCTCTACGATGTGTCGAGTTCGACGTCGCATCCTTGTTCTGCGGCGGTGTAAATGGCATCCATCGCTCGCATATCGACGAGCGCGTGTTCTCCATCGGGGAGCGGGCCGGTGCCGGTCAACAAACAATGAGCGAAATAATCGAACTCCTCGGTCATCTGGTTGACTTGGTCGAATGAGATTTCAGCGGACTGGGACCCCCACGACACGCGAAATCCGCGGTCCTGTCGGTTGTAGAACGCTGGGTCCAGTTCGATTTCTCCTTCGGTCCCTGTGATTCGGAGATGACTCGACTGGTATGCGGCCTGACTGGCGGTACAGACAGCGAGCGTCCCGTCGTCGAATTCGAGCCCGAAACTGACGTGTTCGTCTCCGACTTCCTCGAACGCCGGTGATTCAGCTGTCGTGTGTGCGCGGACACGGACGGGGTCTGCGTCCAAGACGAACCGAGTCGTGTTCAACGGGTAGAGACCGATGTCCATGACAGTCGCGCCGCCGGAGAGTTCGGGGTCAAGTCGCCACTGGTCAGGGTCGGGAACGACCTCGGCGAGGAGACGTTGTGACATGTTCCCATGGACTAGCACAGGCTCTCCGATTACACCGGCTTCGACGAGTTCTCGTGCCCGACGAACGGCGGGTTCGGTCTGCATGCGGTAGGCGACCATGAGGGGGACGTCGGCTTGTTCGCACGTTTCAACGAGTTTCTCGGCCCGGTCTACGGACGCTTCGAGCGGTTTCTCACAGAGAACTGCCTTTCCGAGCTCGGCGGCTGTCTCAACGTAAGGTAAGTGGAGACCGTTTGGGGTCACGACGTACACTGCATCGTAGGCGTCTGCAGCGACTCCCTCGTGGAATTGGTCGTACGTGAGAGCGTGAGAAATCGTCTCAGAAAGTTCGGCCCCCCGCGCTGCCTTCTCCGCAGAACTGCTCACGACGACTGTCGTCTCGCAGAAGTCGGATTCCTCGACGGCAGGGATAGCCTGGTCGCGTGTCCACCAGCCGAGTCCAATCATCGCGATGCGAATCGTCCCCGTCACGTCGCTCGATTGCCAGTCTCGGCGAGTGAATGCTTCCAAGATGGAACTAACTGTGGAACTCATACTGTTGTCACAGAGTTCGAAAGCGTTCCGATGTGCTCGATAGTGATGTCGACGGTGTCTCCTTCTTGCAGGTCGAATGGCTGTTCCGGTACCAGTGACGTACCGGTCAGGATGATTGCCAACTCTGGAACGGTGTTGTGGCGCGTAAAGTACGACACCAACTCTTCGACGTTTCGAACCATCTGACTCGTGTTCGTCTCGTCGTCGTAGAGAACCTCGCCGTCCCTTTGAATCGTCATTCGCATCTCGAGGTCGTGTGGGTCGTCTATCTCGTCAGGTGTGACCACACAGGGGCCGATAGCACAACACTTGTCATAGACTTTTGCCTGGGGAAGATAGAGGGGGTTTTCTCCTTCGATAGACCGACTGCTCACGTCGTTTCCGATAGTGTACCCGACGATCTCACCTCGCCGAAGCACGATGCCTAGCTCGGGTTCGGGGACGTCCCAGTCAGAATCGCTTCGCACGCCGATTGCGTCCTGTGGGCCGACGGTTCGAGACGGTGTCGCTTTGAAGAATATCTCCGGCCGATCAGCGTCGTAAACGTCGAGATACATATCCGGCATGGAACTCTCTTCCTCCCGGGCTTCCTCGCTGATCTTGTACGTTACTCCGGCCGCCCAAATTTCCTCTGCGTCAACTGGGACCGTAAGGCTGCCTTCTACGGCTTCTTTGTCGACAATCTCGGCATCCTCAATCAACCCGCTGGCAAGGTGGTCGATGGACGAACGTGCTATGCTGGCTGCCTTCGCCAGGTCGGCAAACGTTCGGAGGTCCGTATCTACACTCGTAAGATCGTATGTCGTAGATGAGGTCGTGGCAGTGAGCCGATTTTCTCCTGACACCGCTAACTGGTGATATCGCATTCGATGATATCATTGGAATGAACTGCTATAAAATTACGTCCTGGTCTCCAACAGTATCGGTGTCGACTTCGCTCGGAATACGAACTCTCAACGAGAGTACGCTCTTCAAGAAATACAACTTGTAGATGTTCTGAATAACAGAACGAATTTGTGTGTTAGAAGACACCACTTCTGGAGTTCCCCTGACTGAGATAGACTAATGACCCACTCACGATGACTGATGACCATACAATAGTACTGAATAAAGGTCCGACACAGGTTCTCTTCGATAGAACAGAGTTCGTTACTATGGCCGAAACCGATAGACACGGTTCTGTGAGTTCACTAATAACGTTTAGACAACAGGTTGGAAAATCGAACGTGTGATTCTATTTCTTGTATATCACAGACATCTGTTGTTCAATAAGAACAGTTGCAATGAAATTCAGCTTTGTGACGGTAGTTGACTGCAACACGACTGCCCCCGTGTGTTCTATATTTCAGAACTGCTATCGGGTGGAGAGGTGGTCCACCACGACACGTCAGTTGGAGACAGTTACGGGGTAATACAGAAACTCCTCTGTCACCCTGTATAACGATGCCACGATTCGGCGACCACTTCGACCACGAACTTGAACTCCTCTCCCGTGGCGTCTTCCGACGAAATCCTCCTCGAACGTAAGACGGAAGAACGTCCTGTGTGATGGAACGGTGTGACCGTCGCCACAAACCTGGGTTACATGCTCGTGTTGCTCTGTCTCGGGGCACTAGCGAAGCGTTTTGGCATCCTCGGTCGCGGTCACCAGGATAAACTGACGTTCTTTGCGTTCGCCTTTGCGCTTCCCGCGTTGGTCTTTACCTCTACGTACGACCAGCCCATTCGGGAAGTAATCGAACCGACCCTGGTTATTGGCTTCTGGCTCGTTCTCGTGGCTGTCCTCTGTATCGTGTGGTTCGTTAATCGAAATATTACGCCTCCATCGGTTCGAAGCGTCGTGGTGGTTCAGTCGTACCACTCGAACCTCGGGTTCCTCGGCCTCCCGCTCGTCGCGTCGACATTTAGCGCGCTCACGACGGCGAAAGCGAGTGTTATCCTCGGTGTCGGCGCAATCACTCAGGTCCCGCTCACGATCGCAATCCTTGTGTTGTTCAACGGTGCCAACGTCTCTTTCAAAGAGGAGTTCGTCGGGGTGCTCAAGACGCCAGTCATCCCAGCGCTCCTGACGGGACTTGCCTTCGCCAGCCTCGGTCTCGGTATCCCTGTCCCTCTCGAAACGGGTCTCGAAACGCTCGCGTCGCTCGCTCTCCCTGTCGCACTCATTTCAATCGGTGCCTCGTTGTCAATCAATACCGATTCTGTCGACCTCCGGACCGTGGGTGCTGTCGTCGGCAGTAAGGTGATTCTCATGCCGCTCGTCGCGCTCGTCGTGTTCTCGAACCTCACGTCCAGTTGGACGACCGTCCAAGCTGGCGTGACGATGCTTGCGGCACCGACCGCTGTCTCATCGTTTATCTTCGCAACCGAACTCGGGGGCGACGCCGACCTTGCGTCGATGAACGTATTCGCCACGACTGCAGTCTCCATTGTCACCCTCTTTACCTTCCTCAATGTCCTCATCTGAACGGTGTTACGCGATTTGAGACAGTCGTATGGTTGCGTTCCACCCAGGGTCGAGACGACGGAGTAGAGCCGATACGGTTTCGTTCGAGCTCCCACCGACTCGCGAAGCTACGTCGGTTCCACTTCGTCGGTGCAATCAAACCCTCCACGTTGGAGTAGTGGGAAACTCACTACTTCGTTGCACAGCCGTTCAGTATCATCGCACACGAGTCTACTCTAAACGCTTAAACCGGATACACATCCTGATACCGCACCATAGCGACACGCTATGTCTGTTAACGCCTCGAGTTACGGGTCCAGTGTACTCTGTGGCCGCGATAACCACCTAACTGACCCACATGAGCGTTGTTCGTCAATAATAGACACCTCCAGCCAGTATCCTGTTGTCAGTATGGGCGGATCTCGACAGCGCCAATCACCGTAATGGGAACTTGTTTAAAAACAATATCAATAACTGACGCTTATACGATTGTAGTATTACAACACTATGGCTGTAAACTTTCGTGATGGTAAATATATGGATTCCTGAATATCACCGTGCTACAGGCGCCAACGTGCGTTCGGTGATAGTGAACAACACTTTGCTATGTGTTACTCAACATCACTGAGACCACGGTACGGACTATCTATCTAGTAGTTGGGACCGTTGATGAGTTCAGTCCACAATCTAACTCAAGGTTCGTACCCGCTACACCGGCTGTAAAGATGGAGCGCGAAGTACGTCTCAGAGCGGAATATCGGGTAATATAACGACTCTACACAGAGCTGAGCGACCCACTTCGAACCTTACACTTCGATCGATGATCGGAACTCTTCGCGACCGCTGACGCCAATGTCAACCCGAAATAGACTACCAGCACCTTCACCTTCTACTTCGCGGCCTTCGATGCAGGCGGTTGTCACGTACGCATCGGTGTACGAATCACCTGCGAACGTAACTGACGAGACTTTCTTGGGTTCGAACATCACCGATTCTTCGCGTGTCCCATCGGGGGCAAACCGGACAATGGAGTTTCCGTTCCAGAACGCAGACCAGATGTGCCCCTCGGCATCTACGGTGAGTCCATCGGGCATTCCATCGAACTCGGTGGCGTCGATAACTACTTCGGGGTCACTGAGTTCACCTGTCGTACGGTCGTAATCGTACCGATACACGTACCCCGGCGACGAAGGGTCGTCCCCACCGGAGTCAGTGAAGTACATTCCGGATAGGTCGGGAGTGAACCCCATCCCGTTGGGTAACGCACACGCTTCGCGGACGAGTTCGAACGACCCGTCGTGGTCCAGTCGGTACAGTTGTCCGGGCAATCCTCTATCGGTGTCAGGCATCACACCGCAGAACACACGTCCTTCGGGATCTGCGATGACGTCGTTGAACCGCTCATCGAACTGATCGGGATTCTGCTCGGTTATCGTAGTCACGTGACCGTTCGACGGGTTGAGTCGATTGACCGACCCATACTCCTGAAACAACAGCAGAGACCCATCGTCTTGGATGGTGAAACCACCAATTGGTTGCTGGTCGTCTTCGTAGACGAGTTCGTGGGAATCTGTTTCTGGATCGTACGAGTACAGTCGTCCGTTTGGGATGTCGGTAAAGTACACTACCTCGTCCTCAGGGTGCCAGAGCGGTCCTTCGCCAGTCTCACACTCGAGGTCAACGACTCGTTGCGGAGTAATCGGCATGGAACGACTATCTCACGCTATCGATTTAAGCGTAAGTGTCCCGCTGAACGAACCTGTGGTCAGTCTCCATTCTCTGGGTTTAGTAAGTATAGTATGAGTTTGATTTCAAATATTTCAGAGAATTCCTAACGAACGTAGTCAGTAGTGAGCCATACGGACATCGGGCCAGAGTCACGATTATCCCACACGTAGTATGGTACTGCGGTCATGTAGACACGCTGGTCTGGCACCTCGTCGACAGGAAGATAGAGGTTGGTCCCCCAATCTGCAACTTTGGTGGCCGAGACTTCGCCTTCGATGGTCGTCACCCCGTCGAGCATATCGGGGTGATGAATCGCTTGGAGGGAGTCTGTCTCAGAGATGACGAGTTCTTGTGGCGAAACAGGGTTGTCTACGTCCTCTGCACAGTAGACGAGCGGTCCTCGACTGAGTGCGACCTTCCCAGCGTTGTTCCGCACTTCAGGGTGAGCGACCTGCTTTTCGACTTTCATCGGGAAACGGATATCCACCGAATCTCCATCCTGCCACGTTCGCTCGATTCGAGCGAACCCATCTTCGCTGTCCACTGCAACGTCTTCACCAGCAATACGAACTGTGGCGTTGGTGGCCCACTCGGGAATTCGCAAGGCGAGTTCGAACGTCGTCGGTTCGTCAACCGAAAATTCTACTCGAGCAGTGCCTTCCCACGGGAAGTCAGCCTGTTGGTTTAGTTCGACGGTGGCGTCGCCGACAGTCACCTGTGCACTGCTGCCGATGTACTGGTTGATGTAGAGAGTGTCTTTCGACTGTCCGTAGATATACTGACCGAGCGAAGCGAGTAACCGAGATGCATTTGGTGGACAACAGGCGACGTAGAACCACTCTTTACGGTGGTGGTCACCGTCGCTCTCGAGTGGGTTCACGTAGAAGAAGTGCGTCCCATCGTTGGAGATACCAGAGAGAAAGCCGTTGTACAGGGTTCGCTCGATAAGCGCTGGGTGCCGTGCGTCCTCGGTCAACTCGAACATCGCCTGGTTCCAGAAGATGCTTCCGACCGCTGCACACGTTTCCGCATAGGCCGTCCGGTTGGGCAAGTCGAAATCGTCGGTGAATCCCTCGTGCTCGTGTTCCGATCCGATACCACCGGTAATGTACATCCGACGCCCGGTCATGTTGTCCCAGAGTCGCTCCAGTGCCACACTGAGTTCGTCGTCTTCGTCGTCTGATTCAGTCAAGAGCATCGCAGCGCCTGCAAACAAGTACATTGCACGGACAGCGTGACCCTCCACGGTTTCCTGTTCGCGAAGCGGGAGGTGGTCTTGGGCATAGCTACCGTCGTATTCGCCATCTTCATTCAGGAAATGATTCCGTGAGATTTCTGCGGCATCGATATCGTGATGGTTGAAGTTGGCCCCACCGATCTCTTCTATCCTGTCGAGTTCGTCGGCGAGTGGTGACGGATCTCGGCCCCGGGCGTCGATGAAAAATCGAGCGAGGTCGAGGTACCGTTCAGTTCCGGTTTCACGGTACAATTTGACGAGTGCGAGTTCGATCTCTTCGTGGCCAGGAACGCCCTCGTCGTCTCCGGGGCCGAATCGGTCGTCGATATGGTCCGCAAATTTCGTTGCGACGTCGAGTAAGTCCGTTTCATCGGTTGCCTGGTGGTGAGCAACCGCGGCTTCGATTAAATGACCTGCACAGTAGAGTTCGTGCATCAGATTGCGGTTCGTCCACCGCATCTCCGGTGCTTCCAGCATGAAGTACGTGTGAAGATACCCGTCCTCAGCTTGTGCCCCTGCGACGAGCGACACGACTTCGTCGACGCGTGTCTTTAGCGACTGATCGCTCTCGGTCGCGAGGACGTAGCTCGCGCTTTCGAGCCACTTGTACGCGTCCGAATCCATGAACATCGGCCCCGTGAATCCGCCCCCTTCACCTTCAGAGACGAGTCGGAAATTGTCGAGACAACCGCTGGCTTCCAGTTGCTCGTACTGGTACTGAATCGTAACGTCACGATTAGTTTCGACCCGTGTATTCCAGAACTTGTCATCGATCTCGACTTGGTCTAACAATACCGGTGTAATATCTGTAGGGGACTCTAAAGACATACACAATATCATGTGTTAGCATTTCTATTAATACCACGGGTGGGGTGTTAGCATATCTCATACTAATACGGATAATGTGATACTACAGCGCTGTCCAAACCCGCGGTGTCGCGAGCAGATCGACACACAGCCCTCACCCCCCGTCTCGAGTCGGTGTGTTATCGGTTGCGTTTAGGCAAAAATACGACCTGTTACCTCTCTCTGGTGGCGAGTCAGTCGCTGTTTACGGGCTAAAAGAAGACGGCCCGTGGAGATGCCCGCGGTTGCTACGCCTATGTGGCGCACTATCTTGAGAAAGAAGCAGAAAACACACCCGTAAATCCGAGCTCAGAGTCAGACGCTCCGCCGAAGATTTCGAAGAGAGTACGCGTCTCACCATTGACCGCCATCGGTTGGTAGTTCCAGCACTCGAGTAATCATACTGTAGTGACACGTCAGTGTCTTCTAAAGGCGACTGTGTTGACCTGGGACCGCCAACGTAATCACATCTGGTTACTATTTTCTGTCACCCGAAATATACAGGAGTAGATTTATTACAGATATTGTGTAACTCGAATTCGTATGTCAGACGTAAGCATCGTCGATGTAGAGACTTACATCGTCGCAAACCCTTGGAAACCTTGGGTTTTCGTCCGTTTGGAGACTGACGCGGGTATCACAGGCCTCGCTGAAGCCACAACCCACGACAAACCTCGCACGGTTGCCGCCGCGATAGACGAGATGTCGAAGTATTTCATCGGGAAAGATCCATTCGACACGGAGGCAATCTGGCTCGAGATGTACCGTGACGAGTGGTTCTCGAAGAATATCGTCAACACGACCGTCTGTTCTGCAATCGACATGGCCTGTTGGGACATCAAAGGGAAGATTCTCGACAAGCCAGTTTACGAGTTACTCGGTGGAAGCGTCCACGGTAATCGGCTCCGTGCGTACGCAAACGGATGGTACACTGACACCGACAACGAACCCGAAGGCTTCGCCCGGGCCGCCGAGCAAGTTGTCGAAGATGGATACGATGCGATGAAGTTCGACCCCTTCGGCATCGCCTGGCAGCGCATGTCGAAGAAAGAACTCAATCATGCGGTAGACATCGTCGGAGCAGTCCGTGAAGCCGTCGGCCCTGACGTCGACTTGCTTATCGAAGGCCACGGCCGCTTCACTGCCGGTCAAGCAGTCGACGTCGCCAACAAACTCGACCAATTCGAACCGACCTGGTTCGAGGAGCCGTGCCCCCCGGACTCGATCAACAGTCTGGCAGAGGTCGCTGATAAATCGCCGATTCCGATTGCGACCGGTGAGCGTCACATGAGTAAGCACGACTTCTTCGAACTGGTTACTCGTACCGACGTGGACATCATCCAGCCAGACATCATGAACACAGGCGGCCCGACGGAAGCGAAGAAGATTGCCGCAATCGCCGAGGCAGACCACGTGAGTTTCGCACCACACAACCCACAAGGTCCTGTTGCAACTGCCATCAATGCTCACGTCGACACCACCATCCCGAACTTCTTCATCCAGGAAGTCTTCCAGACGTACGACGTCGATTGGGTCGATGACTTGCTGAAAGACCCCGTCGAAATCGTGAACGGCGAAGTCGTCATTCCGGATGGACCTGGCTACGGTATCGAACTCGACGATGCGGTCGTCGAAGAACACGCCTACACCGAAGAGAAAGTCCACACCATCAATCTCTTCGAGAAGGACTGGGAAAAGCGCGAAGTCGACCGGCGCTAGGCCCTCCTCTGACTCACACAACGGTATTTTTTCGAACAGTGTTTTCTTGCTCTGACGAACGACGCTGACTCCTTCAGTCAGCTGCGTGCGGAGGGACGTAGCCACAGTTTGCGCAGCGGATCGACCGGTTCGATTCAAGTGCCCGTTGCTCACAACGGGGGCAGTTAAATGTCATCAGCTGATGTATATTTTCGACACATAATAAAGATTGATACGACAATTGTCGAGTAGGGGCAGCCGACTACGACTCACTGTGTGCCACGAACACGAGTCAAATGAGAAACTGGAAGCCCACATCATGTGGATGTCGTTGGAAGCGTAGATGAGAAACGTCGTCTGGTCTTCTAATTTGAGATGCCGAAGGCGTTGAAACGTAGGAGGAATACTTATTTCGGCACAGTACAATGCCATTTGCAACCAATGCTCCCACTAACGGACTACGAGCGACAAGACTGGAAGACTGCGGCCGAAGGAACGGTGCGGTTCGCACTCATCGGCCTCGGATGGTGGACGACTGATCTTGCAATGCCGGCGATTGAAGCGGCTGAACACTGTGAGACCACCGTACTCGTGAGCAGTTCGTCGGAGAAAGCCGGCCGAATCGCCGACAACCACGACGTCCCCAATGCGATCACGTACGATGAGTACCACGAAGGTGCCGCAAGCGACGAGTACGACGCGGTTTACGTTTGCACTCCGAACGCGTTCCACCTCGATTACGCAGAGACTGCTGCCGAATTCGGTAAAGCCGTCCTCTGTGAGAAACCGATGGAAGCGACCGTTCAGCGTGCCGAGAGACTGGTAGACGCGTGCGAAGAGAACGACGTTCCTCTGATGGTCGCCTATCGCATGCACACGGACCCCGCAGTCAGGCGCGCACGCGAACTCATCAGGGATGGGTTCATCGGTGAACCGGTCTCTGTCTATGGAAACAACTCTCAACCCATCTTGGAGATGATTCCAGACCCGAACCAGTGGCGACTGAACCCCGACCTGACTGGATATGGCTCGTCGGTGATGGACCTCGGAATCTATTCGATTAACACCACGCGGTTCTTGCTGGATGCTGACCCTGTCGCGGTTCACGCACGGATGACGTCGTCTCACGAAGCGTTCAGTGACGTCCCGGACGAACGGTCGTCGGCAATGTTCAGGTTCGAAGACGACGTGCACATGACAACGACGTCGAGCCAGAACGCACAGGATGACACACACCTGAAAATCACGGGCACTGATGGGCAGATAGAACTCACACCCGCGTTCCACGGGACGTGTACGCTCCACCTTTCGCGCGGCGAACTCAACGTCACCGTCGAACACGATGGCATCGATGCGCAACGAGAGATGCGTGAGGAGTTCGAGTACTTCGCAAATAGGGTCCTCTCTGGTGAAGAGATATACGCTGACGGAGACCACGGGCTCACAGACATGCGGATACTCGCCGCGATGTACGAATCTGCCGAGCGTGACGAACTCGTCGAGTTGTAGCTAAACGACCACAGACGGGGTGAACACCCCAGAGTAATCCAGTTCGGTTGTTCAGTCGATACGTTCGGTGATATCGTCGTTGATCTCTGTTAGCCGTTCGGTGAAGAGAGCAACTTCCACACCGATATCGACGTACTGCACACCTGCATCGATCCATTTGCTCGCGGTGTTGACGTCATCAGCGAATGCACCAACGACCGTGTCTTGCTCGACTGCTTTGTCGCAGACTCTCCGCATCAGCTCTTCGACCCGCTCGTGAGTCACTTGCCCCGGAATCCCGAGGGATTGAGAGATGTCGTACGGGCCGAGGAAAATCACGTCGATTCCGTCGACTTCGAGAATTTCGTCGATGTTCTCGACGCCACGTTCACCTTCCACTTGAATGACGAGGAGTGTCTCGTCGTTCTGGTCCTCGGTGTACGTTGGGCTCCCAACGTAGTCTCCCGCGCGAACGTACTGCGAGAGTCCACGGCTACCGAGTGGGTCGAATCGAGCAGATTCGACTGCTGCCTCGGCGTCTTCTCGCGTTTCGACTTGCGGGACCTGGACGCCTGCGGAACCGATGTCGAGTGCACGTTGAATCTCTGACTCGGAGTTTTCTCGAACGCGAACGATTGGGGCGACTCCTGCATTTTGTGCCGCGGCACAGAGTGAAAGCGTCGTTTCCGCAGATAGTGGTCCGTGCTCTTGGTCGTAGATGACGAAGTCCATCCCGGCGACGCCAATCATCTCAGAGACCATCGCAGAATTCAGGATTTGCATGGTTCCAATCGCGGGTTCACCGTCGAGTAATCGCTCTCGTAAGGAATCTTGTGACATGGTCTAACGCACTAAGTGATAGTATATAATAATTCGGTCCAGTGAGACGAGAACAGCGGCCGCAAAACGGCGCTCGACCACAGGTCAGCGACGGAGAATAGCGGGGAGCGTCAGTTCGGTCTCGCCGTCGACCCCGGTTACTGACAGCGTTGGGAACTCGCCTGTGTCTGTGAGGACGTCGATGTCGTCTTCTGTCACCAGTATCGTCTCTTCGACCTTGGCTCCGTCGACAGTTGGGTTCCACCCAAACGCCATCGGGAGGGAGACAGATGCCTCGTTCGTGGGTGTGGCCGTCCACTCGCGCGATTTGTATCCGAGCGCACCGCCCTGGTGATGGCGCATCCACTCGTCGTCGTGGCCGAGTTCGTCGTACGCCGTCTGGATCGATTCGAACACGTCAGTTGCGGTTCCACCGGCCTCCCCAACTTCCTGGGTTGCGTTCACAGTCGTGGCTGCGACCCGCGCGACCGTCTCGTATCGCTCGTCCAACCAAGACGGTGCGTCATCAAATGCGACTGTTCGCGTTGCCGCAACGTTGAGTCCGTGGCTGACACCGACTACGGTCAAGATGGCGTACGAGCCGACAGCAACGTCCGTCGGTGTGAAGTGTCGATATCGTTGGACTCGGTCTGCACCACCGACCAACACGACTGGCGACTCGATGCCCCGTTCGTGCAGTCCGTGGTGCAGTCTCGCGGCCAGTTCGCGTTCGGTATCTCCTGGCGAGACGTCGCGAGCGACAGTCTCGAGGACAGTTGCAGTTTCACGACTCACCTCGCGGTAGCGCTCGACGTCACCTGCAGTCAACGGTTGCGTCAGTGCTGAACAGTCAACCTGGTCGAACCCAGGCCAGCTCACGTCAGTCGCTGCCGGGTGAGACGCCACTTCCTCGAGTGCCTCTCTGAGACTCTGTTCGTACCACTGATACTCGACGACTTCGACGTCGTCTGCGAGTTCCTCGTCGACGAGCCGTTCGCCTTCGATGTTAGTCGTGAGCACGGTTATCGTCTCGCCGTCGTAGCCAGCAGCGGCGATTCCTGACTCACCTTCACGCGCAACGAGATTGCTGCCGCCAGTTAACCACGAGAACAGTTGCGGTGTTGCGAACCAGGCAGATTCGAGGCTGTTTTCAGAGAGATACTCGTCGAGTCGGTGTAGTTTGGCCGTTTCGGTCATAGTAATGGTGTCGGGTATCCTAACCGATACCATGCCAGCTAAATAAACCTCTTCGTCAAAATCCTCACCCACACATCGAAGGTGGGTTCGAGTGGGGCCACTTCCACTCAGAACGCTACGTCCCCAGATTACGACGTGAGTTGGTTGATGAGGCGGTCACACACTGTCGTCGCAATGGGGTGGTCACCGTACGCATCGGTGACACGGAGTGTACAGACGGCAACTGGATTCTCACCCACCCGGGTGAGAGCAATCGCACCGGTGTTCTCCAGCCATCCCTCGGTGTACCCAATCGAGACCTGGTCTTCAGCCCGTGTCTCGGAGACGTACCCGTACGGGTACACGTCCTCGAACGCCCACCCCGGAACAATGTCGAGTTCCGGCAGGAGGTCCTGATAGATGAAGCTCGCACAGAGGTTCCAGCTATCGTTCTTGGCGAGCTCCGTGTACTCGAACTGCTCGGTCTCAGTGAGGTCGCCATTCCGGTCGGGAATTACGAGCGCTGCCCCCTCAACAGAGTCCGGGTCTGTGACTAACGAGACGTCTGCACTCGCACTGGTCTCGACCGTTTCGTAGCCGCGTTCGGACAGTGCGTCCCTCAGGTGGCTGTCTTCGGCGTAAACCGTGGCCTGAGGCCCTTGCTCGTCTCGCGGGGCGAGATAGACGGACTCGGAAGTGAACCATCGGTCGTCACCAACTGACGCATCGACTTCGACTTCGGTGACCTCGTCAACAGCCGGGGGCGTAAGGCGCACAGCGTCAGAGAGTCGCGTCGAACCAAAGCTCTCAACGCTCACGGAGATGTCGTTCGTGTATCCAACAGCAGGGCTCGTAACAGAGACCGTGGTGTCGATGGGGTCCGCAGTGTCGTTGACGACGACGAGGTCTGCAGTCACCTCGTCTCCACTCCATGCCACGTGAGCATCGAAATCCAGGTGTAGCATGACTGGGCCGTTGACCTGTGCGTATTCGTCGTAGAAGTTCTTCCCCTCACGGAGGTAGTTCAAGATGCCGTTGAACTCCCACTCGATGTCGGTGAATTCGGTGATGACATACCCTGACACCCCACTGTGAATTCGCATGTCCGCAATGATGGTCTTTATCGACTGGAACTCCCGCGTCTGCCACGCGTTCGCGAGGTCGTCGATCGAATCGAACACGGTCGACAGATTGCTGTCTTCGAACCGCTCTTGACAGCCACTCGGTCGAATCATCCCCTCGAGAAAGTCATGTGAGAACCAGTGGGGTTCACCATCGTAGTGTTCGAGTATTCGAGAGACTTCTGGGAGCCCCCACGTGCCGAACTCTGAGACGAGCAATGGTGCCTCAGACGGGTCAGTTCGTGGGTCGCCGTAGTTCCCCGCTGGCGATTCCACGATTTCATCGAGACGGTCTCGCCAGGCGTCGACACGGTCTGGGACGACGAAGTATTCGTGGTAATCATTGAGGTCGGTCGCGACGTGTGCCCACCCGGAATTATCACAGATGGGCCGCGTTGGGTCCCACTCCTGTGTTTCGTAGTAGAGCGATTCGAGATAGTCCTGTTTCTCAACGTCGGTCCAGAGCGGTTCTTCGTCGTCTGCCCATCCGATTCCCCACTCTTCGTTGTATATCGACCAGATGACGACGCTCGGGCTGTTGAAGTCTCGCTCGATGAGTTCCTGTAGTTGCGTCCGGAACCGACGTTTCGAATCCTCGGTGTATCGCTTTGGGTTGGCAGGTTCCTCCCAGACCAGCATTCCAAGTCGGTCAGCGAGCTCGATGAACTTCGGGTGCGCCGGTTTGATGTGTTTCCGCAGGAGGTTGAACCCGAGTTCTTTGGCCGCACGAATCTCTTGTTCGAAGGTTTCGAGGTCTGCTGGACGATAGTACGTGTCGGGATAGTAGGCCTGGTCGAGCGCACCGCGAATCGGGAGCGGTTCGCCGTTGAGGTACAGGTCCGTGCCATCATGAGACACAGTTCGGAGGCCGAAGTAACTCTCGTATCGGTCGAGAACGGCTCCATCAGTTTCGAGTGTGACTTCGTAGTCGTACAGGTTCGGATTCTCAGGCGTCCAGTAGTCTGCATCAGGAATCGCGACAGTCGCTGTCAATTCGCTCCCGGTCGTTCCATCTGCTTTCTCCTCGGCAACGATGGACCCGTCGCTGATGACGGATACGGTCACCTCGACGTCTTCGGTTTCGTCTTCGCTCGCGACAGAGACGTCGAACGTCGCCGTCTCGTCCGTGGTCGACGGAGTGACCTTGACGGAGTCGACACGCGTGTTCGGGACTGTAACGACGTCGATGGGTTGCCACGGGCCGCTGACTCGAGTGTACCATCGTTCACCTTGCTTCCCGTGAGGGATTTCAGAAAGGTCCGTTGGGTCGTACACTCGGAGTACGATGGTGTTATCCCCAGCACTCACTGCGTTCGTTGCATCGACGGTAAACGGGAGATACCCGCCTTCGTGCTCACCGACGTGGTCGCCGTTGACCCACACGTCCGTCTTGTAATCGACTGCGCCAAAGGACAACAACACCTGCTCGTTTGTGTTGGGCTCTTGGAGTTCGAACCCTCGTCGATACCAAGCGGCACCGGTGTACGTTTCGAGGTCGTCGTGTTCCTGCCACGAGTGTGGGACTGAGACTGAACGAGTATCTTCCCAGGCACAACGAGGCTCGTACCAGGCTTCGTCGACGCCATTGTCCGCTGGGTCTGTTGTAAACGCCCAGTCGCTGGTCAGTGAAATCACCGGCTCACGGCCTCTAATAGTGCTAGTCATAAACTAACACTCTCAAAACAGGTTCTTTACTGTTACCCTTCTGCTCAGATAATTGTGCAGCGGATTAATATGAAATGTCGGTCATAGCTGTGTCGTCGAGGCGTACAGTTCGCGCTGGCTACATCACAGTCACGCTCAGGTTGATACCTTCTGCAACACCTCGGGTGCTGCGAGGATGTTGACTCCATCGTCACGTCTGAACAGATGGATATCGTCCTCATCGAATTTGAGCGAGACCGTCTCGCCCTCTGTCGGTTTCTCGTTACCGGCGACGCGAACACGGCATTCGTTATCTCCAATCTCGAGGTACAGGTAGTTGTCAGACCCGACCGGTTCGAGAATGTCGAGATACGCCTGTACCGTGTTCTGGCCGGACGAATCGACCAGTTTGATGTCTTCGGGGCGGATGCCGAGTACGAGTTTGTCTCCGTCGTCGACGTGCTCGCGAACCTGCTTTCTCCGTTCGTCGGAGAGAGAATACGTGAACGACGAGCCAGTGAGCGTCGACCCGTCGATTTGGACGTCGAACATGTTCATCGCCGGACTGCCGACGAAGTCAGCGACAAACAGGTTCGTGGGTTCGTTGTAAATCTCGTCTGGAGTTCCGACTTGTTGGACGTCTCCCTCGTTCATCACGACGATTCGGTCACTCATCGTCATCGCCTCCTCCTGGTCGTGGGTGACGTAGATTGTCGTCGTTTGCAACTCTTCCTGGAGCCGTTGAATCTCGGTGCGCATATGCATCTTCAGCTTCGCGTCGAGATTCGACAGTGGCTCGTCCATCAGGAACACGTCGGGTTCGCGGACGATTGCGCGCCCGGTCGCGACGCGTTGTTGTTGGCCACCAGAAAGGTTCCCCGGTTTCTTGTCGAGTTGGTCTTCGATACCCATCATGGTGGCAGCATCGTTGACGCGCTTCTCGATTTCGTCGTCCGAGAGGTCCGTGGTGAGCTTGAGCCCGTACGACATGTTCTTTCGGGCAGTCATGTGGGGATACAGCGCGTAGTTCTGGAACACCATCGCAACACCACGGTCTTGCGGCTGGATGTTATTGACGACTCGATCGCCAATCCGGATCGTTCCATCTGTGATATCCTCCAGCCCAGCAATCATCCGCAGGAGTGTTGATTTCCCTGAGCCAGAAGGCCCGACGATAGTGACAAACTCACCATCGTGAATTTCTAAACTAATCTCATCCACTGCGAGGAGTCCGCCCTCCCCACCATAGATCTTCGTGACATCCTCAATGGTAACGTTACCCATACATAAAGGATTATTCATCAACATTAAATAAGCATTTCCCTGTTACAGGATAGTATTCGCATCAAATGCGGGCTAATAAAACAAAATCTGTAGCTATGCGTTCACGAAGGCCCCCTCGGTTCGGTTCTTCGAAACTCGAGATTCGGGGTGTATTCACCCGAGAGACGGACGCCATTAATGTAAGTGGATTGAACATATTGTGTCATCAGCGTGCCGAACCAGACTACAGAAGATTGAGACATTGTGTTTTGGCAGATGGTACCTCCTTGATCAATGTATCCGTGTCAAATTGTGACCCGCGACGATCACAGATACTCGTCTGGGTTGCTGGTCACCGCGCGTGACGCGTTCAACATATAGAATATGGGTCTGTTCCGTAGGAAAGTTTATTAACAATCTTTCTTAATAGGTTTGGTGTATGTCGGATGATAGCAAATTGCGAAAGAGGAATACACGTTCCCTTCGAACATCAACTCCGTCTCGACGGAGGTTCCTGCAAGCTGCAGGCGTAACTGGGACCGCCGGACTGGCCGGCTGTCTCGGTAGCCTCGGAGGCGGCGGCGGTGGCGGTGGGGGGAGCGGGAACCACACGATCAAGTTCTGGACACTCTTCGGTGGTGGCGACGGTGTCGTCATGAAGTCGATGGTCGACAAGTTCAACGAAGAGAAACCCCTCGGTGACGGAGTGACGATCGACCGTCAACGTCTCGAGTGGGACACGTACTACGACAAGCTGTTCACCTCGATGACAGGCGGACAGCCCCCGGACCTGGCAATCTCGCACATGGCGTATCTGAACCGATTCGGAGACGTCATCACGCCGTACAACGAGTACGTGGACGTGGACGCGATGAACAACGAGTTCCTCGACTCCCACATGAACGCGGTCACAATCGACGGTGAAGTCCGTTCGATGCCACTGGACTTCCACCCCATTGGCATCTATTACAACAAGGATGTCTTCGCCGATGCTGGTCTCGACCCAGAGAGCCCACCGAGCAACTGGGACGAGTTCAAAGCTGCCGGCGATGCGATCGTCAGCAACACCGACGCGTACGCGTTCGCCTCAACACCGTATATGGATGGCGTCGGGAACTTCCGAACGTGGAGTTCCTTCGTCAAACAGGCAGGCGGAAGTCTCTTCACGGACGACCTGTCACAGGCGAACTTCAACAACGAGGCTGGTCAACAAGTCACCGAGATGTGGTCCAAGATGACGAGTGACTGGGGATGGGCTGCTGCGACGTCCGAAGAGAACTGGGGCAACAAAACGTTCCAGAACGGTAATCTCGGGATGGTCGCGAACGGCACCTGGTACGTCAACGTCATGGCCGAACTCGAAGATTTCAACTGGGGATTCTTCAAGCCGTACGTTGGACCCGGGGACCAAAAGGCGACTTGGGCAGACGGTCACTCGCTCATCATGCCCCAGAACCCCAACCGTAACGATGAGAAGACGGAGGTTACGGCCCAGGTCGCAAATTGGCTGGCCTCCGAGAATCCCGAATGGGGGGCTGAAGCCGGTCACCTCCCGGCCTGTAACCGCTACTACGACGAAGGGCTGCTCGAAGAGTCACCGTACTGGGACAAGACGCTCAAAAAGTACCTCGAGATGGCAGAGAGCCAGGCGTACTTCCCACACCCGCAGGTCAACGGTGACCCCAACAGTGCAAGCTGGTGGAGCTGGCTGGTCGACGTCTGGGCACAGAACTCAGAGCCGCAGGCGGCGATCCAGTCTGGCATCGAACGCATCAATAGCGACCTGTCAGAGTAACCCATGTCGTTAGCAGATAGAATCCCGTCAGTACGAAAAGGGCCCGCCCAGCAAACGATTGCTGGGATCGAGCGGGAGTCTCTCGAGGGGGTCCTGTGGGCACTTCCGTACCTGGCGGTGTTCTCTGTGTTCCTCCTGTGGCCCCTCATCAAAGGGCTCTACATGAGTTTCCACGATTGGGATCCACTGACTCCAGCCAATTCAACGTGGATTGGCATGGAGAACTACGTCCAGCTGTTCGGAGACCCGTTCTTCTGGAACAGTCTCGGTAATACCATCTTCTTCGTGGCTCTGACGGTGCCGGCCATCGTGGTTGTTGGATTAGCGCTGGCGTTAGGTGTGAACCGTGCTAGGTTCGGTAAGGGAACACTCCGCACCATCTACTTCAGCCCGTACATCCTGACCGTCTCAGTGGTCGCTATCGTCTGGCTGGAAGTGCTCGCCGGCGACTTCGGCCCACTCAACTACTATCTCGGGGCGATAATCGACGATCCCCCGAACTATCTGGGCTCTCAATTCTGGGCGATGCCTGCGCTCTCGATGACCACTGTCTGGTGGGGAATCGGGTTCAACTTCATCATCTTCTTGGCAGCACGCCAAAACGTTCCAGAGCGGCTCTACGAAGCCGCTCGACTCGACGGCGCGACCAGTTGGCGAGCGTTTCGCGACATCACGCTTCCGCAGATGCGCAACGCGCTGCTGTTCGTCGTCATCATTCAGTTCATCCTGCAGTTCCAGGTGTTCGCGCAACCGTACGTCATGACTTCTGGTGGTCCATCGAGGGCGACAGAAACGCTGGTCATGTATCTCTACGAGAGCGCGTTCAACCAGCGTGCATACGGGTACGCAGCAGCCATGGGGTACGTGTTGTTCATCGTCCTCATCGGTGTTTCAATGGTGAACTACTACGTCCTCGGAGGTGATGTCAATGAGTGAAGAAAGCGCATCCAACTCGTCACTGTTCGACCGCGCGACAGGTTCCATGTCGATCGAGGAACTCGCGTCACACAGCTACCTGTTTGTGGCGGCATTCCTGTTCGTCCTTCCTTACCTGTACATGGTCGTCGTATCGTTCCAACCACGGAGTTTGGCTATCCAGCCAAAACCGTACTGGATTCCGCCAGAGGTTACGTTCGAACACTATCAGTTCCTCCTCACGGAGTCTCTGATTGTTGAGTGGACGATCAACACGTTTGTCATCGCAGGAATCACGACGCTGCTCGTGCTCGTGGTAGACTCGATGATTGCCTTCTCGCTCGCCAGACTCGACTGGCCGGGACAGGCGGCCGTGTTGAGCATCATCGTGGCGAGTTTCATGGTTCCTTACTACCTGAACATCGTCCCACTGTTCACGCTCGTTGCGAACCTCGGGTTGGTGAACAGCCTCTGGGGCGTCATCTTGCCGGCGACAGCCGGTCCGATTGGCGTCTTCATGCTGTACCAGTTCTTCAAGGACATCCCTGGAGAGTACGAAGAAGCTGCACGGCTCGATGGCTTCTCGAACTTCCAAGTCTACAGGCACATCATCCTGCCGCTCTCGCGGCCAATTCTGACCGCACTCGGCCTGTTCATATTCGTGTGGAACTGGAACCAGTTCCTGTGGCCACTCATCGTGCTACAGGACAACGCAGCGTTCACGTTGCCCATCGGGCTCGTCTCGCTCCTCGACGGAACGATCTATCGGCCAGGCCGAATCATGGCCGCTGCCGTGCTCGCATCGATCCCACTCTTCGTGATATTCCTCTGGCTGCAGCAGCACTTGGTGCGTGCAGTCGAGTTACAGGGGGTCACGGAATAATGAGCCACACCTCCCCAACTCTGTCCATCCACCGTTCGCTTCGAGCAGCGGTCAGGTTCGTGTACGAACACAGTTTCCCCCTCGTTGGGCTCAGTCTCGTCTGGGTCCTTGCTTCGCTCCCGATTATCACCGCGGGGCCAGCAACGTTGGGCGCGTACGCGGCAATCTGCTCACTGCGTGAGAAGGGATGGATCGACGTTGGGGAGGTGTTCAGTATCGTCCGGAGGCAGGCGATTCATGCGGTACTCATCACGACTGCAGTCTCGATAATCGCCGTGATGGGGCTACTATACACCCATCAGTACCTCATGACAGGGTCGACCCTCGCTGCTGTCCTGGGTGTGCTCGCACTCTACGTGACTGCACACCTGTCACTCGTTGTCCCAACTGCACTACTTGGGCTTTCGCGAGGCCACCCTGCGAGCGACGCGCTCGAAACCGGTTACCGGTGGACTATCCAGCATCCGATTACAGCAGTGATGATGGGTTCGGCGAGTCTCCTGTTACTGGTCACTTCCGCGTTGTTGACGGTTGCTGTCGTTCTCGTCTTCCCGGCGGTGCTGTTCAGCTTCCACGTACTCCTTCTCGACGACACGTTCGACCCTGTGGGCGACCTCAAGATGAGCCCTCAGTGATTTTTTAAGGACACCACGGCGTTATTCCGGCTGAACTCCGGGTACTGACAACCGAAGAGATGGCTCATAGTTGCTATTCATCCAGAATCATTCGGTTCTCAACAGCGGCTAGTGAGCAGTTGATACTAGACTGAATTTCGTTCGAGAACCTGTACACTCCCGGCGTGGTGTACCTCTTCCGTCCGAAAATACGCTTCCGAACGCGACTCAGACGAACGATGGACCAGCGATGTGTTCGTCTTCGGCGTCGCGCCAGGAATGAGTAGGTTCCCAACCGAGAACTGTTCGAGCTTTCTCGGTCGAGAACGCCGATTCCTCTCCGGACAGCTCACACGTTTCTGGAAGCGAACCGAATCCCGCTTCGATTGCATCAGCAGTTGGGACACCGAGGAAGTTGTCGGGTCCGAACGCGTTGAACACTTCGTGGCCTGTGAAATCACTCTCCAGGGCGGCGGTTACGACTCCGACGATATCTCGGATGTCGATGTAAGACCAGAAGTTTCCGAATCGAGATGCGGTCTCGAAGCTAAACTGCTCTCGGAACGGCGTTACTACGTAATCACCGGGATACTGAATCCAGGAAGGCCGAATCGATGCGACCGGGACGTTGTATTTGTTCGAAACTCGTTCAGCGGCCGCTTCGCCGGACAGTTTCGACGTTTCGTAGCCGTTCCACGGGGCAACTGGATGTTCCTCGTCGAGTGGGAGATACTCGGGGAGTTTCGGTTCGGGCCAGTGTGTCCCGTAGACAGTTTCGCTCGATGCCCAAACGACTTTGGCCCCCGCACGCCCCGCCGCTTCGAGCGTATGGAACGTCCCCATCGTGTTGTTCTCGTAGACGTGGCCTCCCGCATGGTCTTCTTCGTGTGGAATATTCCCGAAGTGAACGACTGCGGTCGGGTCGGCATCCAGGATTGTCTCAAACACCTGTCCCTGTTCGGTGAGGTCCACCGCCCGAAAGTCCACTCCTTCGACGTCCTGGTCTTCTGGGAGTGTCAAATCGACTGCCACGACATCGGCGTCGTGCCTGAGGTGGTCGACTATCCAACTGCCAGAACCACCAAGCGCACCGGTGACTACAATTGTTTCTTTCATGAAAGGACCTTCACCGAACCACCTTAAAAAAGTCGTGCTTGCGGTGACGGAGTCTCCCGGTTCTACGTTCGCTTGAGAAATTGCCTGCAGTGGCAATTCAGAGCGAACCGCGGGGTCTGCTAGACCTGCTACGGTGCGCGTAGCCAGACGTTCATCTTGCCCGGGTCTCGGTTGTCCCACGCGTAATATGGAATCAGCTCCAACTTCGCTGCCTCACGCGAGGTCTCCTCATCCGGGCGGTAAAGCGCACTGTCCCACCCATCAGACGTAGAAACCTCAGAGTCGACTGTGAGTGTCGTCACACCACTCAGGAGGTCCTTCTGGTGTGATGCTTTGATATCGGTCTCGGTCGACACAGCATACCGGTGCAGTTGGTTCTCCGCGTCGATGGACTCGGCGCAGTAGACTAACGGTCCGCGGGTGACTGCAACCCGCCCTGCGTCACTCTCGACTGCAGGGTGTGCGCGAAGCTGCTGAATTTGCTGCTCCAGTTCGACCGAGACGCTGTCACCTGCACTGACTGCGACGTCGACGTACTTCTCACCGTTGTGGTCAATCGACGCACCGTCCTTCGAGATCGTGACGTTGTCGGCCCATTCGGGGATACGCACGTGGAGCGAAACACCGTCGTTCGGTGCTTCGGTGACATCGATGTTCACCTTCCCCGCCCACGGCAACGAGCTGGTTTGTTCGAGTGCTACGGACTCCTCGCCGACCGAGGTCTCTACGCTGCTGCCGATGTACTGGTTGACATACACCCCGTCATCACTTTTCGTGTAAACGTACTGCCCCAACGAGGCAAACAGACGGGCAGCGTTCGGTGGACAACATGCACAGGTAAACCAACCCTTCCGGTGATGGTCTCCCGAACTTGCGAGCGGATTTTCGTAGAAGAAGTGGGTCCCGTTCATCCCAACTCCCGCGAGGAAGCCGTTGTAGAGGGTTCGTTCGACGAGGTCGTGGTACTTTGCTTCGCCGAAAAGCTCGAACAGCCGTTGATTCCAGAAAATGTTTCCGACCGCTGCACACGTCTCGGTGTACGCAGTTTCGTTCGGTAAGTCGTAATCCTCGGTGAAGCCCTCGTGGGCTGCTTCAGAGCCAATGCCACCAGTCACGTACATTCGTCTGGTCGTCATGTTCTCCCAGAGCGCCTCGAGTGCTTCGCGGAGGTCTTGGTCCTCGGTCTCTTTGACAAGGTCTGTGACTGCCGCATAGAGATACATCGCCCGAACGGAGTGGCCTTCGACTGTCTCTTGGTCCACGACAGGAACGTGTGCCTGCGCGTAACTCCCGTCGTACTCTCCGGTATCGTCTAAAAACAGGTCCTTGCCAGCGTCGAGCAGTGACCCCTCCCACGAATCGGAATCGAAGGCTGCACCTCCAAGTTCGTCCATGTGGTCGAACTCCCACGCGAGGCGGTCATCCCGGCCACGCTTCTCGATGAAGTACTCCGCCAGGTCGAGGTACCGCTGTTCATCAGTAGTGTGGTACAGACGAATCAGCGCAAGTTCGATTTCCTCGTGCCCCGGGACGCCATCGACTTCCGCGGGGAACACGTCGTCGACGTGGTCTGCTGCCTTACGGACGACCGCGAGTAGCCGGTCGTCTCCAGTTGCTTCGTGGTGAGCGACCCCCGCCTCGATGAGATGGCCCAGACAGTATAACTCGTGCATGAGATGGAGATTCGTCCACTTCATATCGGGTTCGACGAGTTGGAAGTACGTATTCAGATAGCCCGAGTCAGCTTGCGCTTCCTCGATGAGACCGACCACTTCATCGACCTTGGAACGAAGTTCAGTGTCGTCGTCGCTGGCGAGGACATAACTAGCCGCTTCGAGCCACTTGTACGCGTCACTATCTTGGAACCACATCCCCTGGAACCCACCATTCTCGCCGTCTCCCACTCGACGGAAGTTTTCCAGTGACCCCGATTCCTGTAACTGGTCGTACTGATATTCGATTGTGACGTCCCGGTTCCGAGAGATCCACGGCGACCAGAACTCATCGTCGATTTCTACATCGGCGACGCCGACTCTCTCGGTTCTCTCTAATGTAGACATGCTATAACGAGATGGCGAGTGTGCGATAAATAAGTACGGGTGGCAGTGGCTCGTCACGGCAGCGTGCTGCCCCCCACACGGGCGATGTGCCCGCTCTCGATGTCGTCACCTGCACGGAATCTATTAAGTAGTCTGTGTGGTTGATGAGAGTACATGCCACCCCACACCTCGAGACATACACGGCAGCTGCCGCTCTCAGACGTGCAGATAGATGACGATTTTTGGAATCCTCGACTCGAAACCAACCGAGAAGTGACACTCGCTCACCAGTACGAACAGTTGGATCAGAGTGGGTGTCTCGAAAACTTCCGTCGAGTCGCGGCGGGAAAACGCAACGGGTTCGACGGACCGATGTTCATCGATTCGGACGCCTACAAATGGCTCGAAGCAGCCAGCTACGTACTCTCGGGGGACGGTGAGAACGACGAACTCCGAAATCGAGTGACTGACGTTATCGACCTCATCGCGGAGACGCAAGCCGAAGACGGGTACCTCCACACGTACTTCATGTTGGAAGAACCGAATGGTCGATGGGAAAACCTGAACAGAATGCATGAATTGTACTGTGCAGGCCACCTCATCGAAGCCGCGGTCGCGCATCATCGTGCCTTGGGTGATGACAGTCTCCTCGATGTTGCGGTCTCGTTCGCAGACCAGATCGACCGGCAATTCGGTCCAGCTGAACAAGATGGAGTTCCAGGTCACGAGGAAATCGAACTCGCACTCGTCAAACTCTATCGAGCGACTGGAACGAGGCGATATCTTCGACTCGCGTCGTACTTTATCGATGCTCGTGGAAATGCACCCTCCCGGTTAGAGCGAGAACTGGAACAGATCGACGCAATCGCAGGTTCGACCTTCATCCATCACGGCCAGTTATCCGCAGACCGGTCGCGAGAACAGTTCCTCACCGACGAGGGCGAGTACGATGGACGATACGCACAGGACCACCTTCCTGTTCGGCAGCAAGACACCGTAGAAGGACACGCTGTTCGGGCGATGTATCTCTTTACGGGCGTAACATCCCTTCTCTTGGAGGAATACGACGAGGAGTTGTGGGACGCGATGAACCGACTGTGGGAGAACATGACGACCAGACGGATGTACGTGACCGGCGGGATAGGGTCGACAGCCACGCATGAGGGGTTCACCGAGGATTACGACTTACCGAACGAAACCGCGTACGCCGAGACGTGCGCGGCTGTTGGGAGCATCTTCTGGAACCGACGGCTATTCGAACTTACTGGTGATGCACAGTATCACGACCTCGTCGAACGAACCCTCTACAACGGCTTCCTCGCGAGTATCTCGACGGAAGGTGGTCGGTATTTCTACGTCAACCCACTGGAGTCAGCAGGCGACCATCACCGAAAAGAGTGGTTCTACGTTGCCTGCTGTCCACCGAACGCGGCACGGTTACTGGCGTCTCTTGAGCGGTACATCTATGCCACAACTCCGAGCGAAAACGTCCTGTACGTTACCCAGTTCATCGGAAGCACCGTGCATACAGAATTCGATGGGAACAGTGTCTCGATAATTCAGCAGTCAGCGTTCCCGTGGAATCCGGAAGTGAGCTTCAAATTCACTCATCAGGGCACCGTCGCTCTGGATTTCCGGGTTCGAATTCCAGAGTGGGCCAGGTCCGTCGACGTTCGCGTCAACGGTGATGCGACTACACCATCGCAGTCGAACGGATACCTCAATCTCGACCGGACGTGGCAAACGGGGGACGAGGTGAGCGTCTCGTTTTCCGCAGCTGTCGAAGCACTCCAAGCACATCCGAACGTCCGACACGATACGGGCCGCGTGGCGTTGCGTCGCGGCCCACTCATCTACTGTCTGGAAGACGCCGACCACTCGGTTCCTGTCCAGAACATCGAACTCCACTCTCTCGATTCGTTCGAAGCCGTTTCCGACCACGACACAGTTGACCGAATGACGGTGTTACGAGGGACAGGGTCCGTGCCAGAGACAGGGACGTGGGATGAAACCCTCTATCGTCCAGACGCAGCTATCGAACGAGTAGACACAGCTGTCGTCGCCGTTCCGTACTTCGCGTGGGACAATCGTGAACCTGGGTCGATGCGGGTCTGGATTCCGATGGCTTGAGCCATACCCTAGAACTGACTGACCGACACCTGCTAACCGCACGGAGATATGTGAGTGAAGGGCATGCTACCGCAATACTAAATTATTAATTACTGGAGTGTGAGCCACTTATTATGGATAGCGAGCTATTCATCCGAAGACATGATCCTATCGACCAAATCTCACCGGATATCTACGGTCATTTCGCTGAGCATCTTGGTCGGTGTATATACGGTGGTGTTTGGGTGGGTGACGACGGCCAGGTAGAAACAAATGACGGCATCCGAGAGGACACCGTCTCCTTGCTACGGGAACTCGACATGCCGGTGCTGCGGTGGCCTGGTGGCTGTTTCGCAGACGACTATCACTGGGAAGATGGCGTCGGAGCACGCGAAGACCGACCACAGCGCCGAAACCTCCACTGGGCACAGGGGCGTGAAGAAGTCTTCGAGGAATCCAACGACTTCGGTACCGACGAGTTCGTTCGGCTGTGTGAGTCGCTCGGTACAGAACCGTACTTCGCCGCGAACGTCGGAACCGGAAGCCCGGACGAGGCGACGAACTGGGTCGAGTACTGTAACTACGACGGCGACACCGAACTCGCGAACCGCCGCCGAGAGAACGACCAGACTGGGAATGGCGAGGACGGCTACGACGTCCGGTTCTGGGGCGTCGGCAACGAGAACTGGGGCTGTGGTGGACGATTCAGCCCAGAAGAATACGCGAAAGAGTTCCGTCGGTACGCGAACTATCTCCGAACGTACGACCGGACGATGTCGAACACCGATCTGGAACTGATTGCGGTCGGCCACATCAACGACGACTGGAACCGTCGCTTCCTCGACCAACTGGAACAAGGAATCGACTGGGTCGACGGCTCGCCACACAACCTCATGGACCACCTCGCCGTTCACCGCTACTACAAGGCGGGTGGCGAAACTGAGTTCACTGAAGAACAGTACTACAAACTGTTCGCACGGGCACGAAAGGTTGCTGCTGACGTCGACGACGCCATTGAAGCACTCGACGTTTTCGCACCCCACGCGGACATCGGCGTGATCGTCGACGAGTGGGGCGTCTGGCACCCGGAAGCCGTCAGCGACAACGGACTCGAACAAGAGAATACGGTTCGTGACGCGGTCTCCGCTGCTGGCGTTCTCGACGACCTCAACGCACGCGCAGACGTCGTGACCATGGCAAACATCGCACAGACAGTGAACGTCCTTCAGTGTCTGGTCCAGACGAACGAGAGTGAAGCGTGGACGACACCGACCTACCACGTGTTCGACCTCTACAAGAAGCACATGGGTGGGACGGCACTTCGTACTGTAGTGGACACCGACGTCCTTGAGATTGAAGACGAAGAGTTCGACGTTCCGATGGTCAGCGCGTCTGCGTCTGAATCGGACGGGAACGTGTTCGCAACGGTCTCGAACCGTGACCTGAACGAGAGTCGAACTGTCCGTGTCGATACGGACATGGACGAGCTGAGCACGGTCGAAGCAGAAGTTCTCTTCGAGGACCTCGAAGCGGACGAGTTCTCATCTCCGGACAACGCCGACGACTTCGCAGCAGATACACTCGAAGTCGAAGAGATCGAAGACGGCATCTGCGTCGTCGAACTCCCACCGAACACGGTCGCCAGTATCACGCTCTCTGAATAAGACGAGGTACGTCAGGTCCCGCAGTCACCCGAATGGGTGACAAACGGACTATTACTATCACTCGATTTTTGGCTGGATGGCCACCGTCCCCTCTGTTCCGATATCGTCGAGTGGGGACAGTGAACTCAAGAGAGCCAACAGAGGCGCGCCCCAACTCGCGGTGGACGTAGACTACCTCCACCGACAGTTTCTAACGATGACCCGATATATTAGGACTGCTCATGGATAATTCGCTCCCCCCACGACTACGGTCAGTACCGACCGAGACGAAACTCGTCATCGGTCTCGTGAGTGGGGCAGAGCTGGTAAACCACATGTATCTGGTGTTGTTTCCGCCCATTCTCGGAGTCCTCGCATCGGACTTCGAAGTGAGTCTCTTCCTCCTGGGGCTTGCGATGGGTGCCCAGGGAGTGACCAACACCGTATTTCAACTCCCATTCGGCTATCTTTCGGATAACTACAGTCGGACGTTGACACTGGGGCTCTCGCTCGGCTTTGGAACACTTGGAGTCTTCATCGTGGCGGTAGCACCGTCGTATCCTGTGCTGGTCGCTGGACAGTTACTACTCGGACTCGGTGTCGCCGGCCATCATCCGACACATTTCCCGCTTCTGTCTGAAGCGACGCCCCCTGAACTCCGCGGACGCGCGTTCAGCATGCGCGGATTTGCAGGGAACATTGGCTTTGCCATCCCTCCAGCGTTCATCACTGCTGCCATCGGGCTTGGCGGCCTATCGTGGCGCCACGCAGTCGGGCTCATCGGGATTGCCGGGGCAGTGTACACGATTGTTACGCTGTTTGTATTCGTTCGGTACGTTGGTCCCGGGGTGACCAGACCTGACCGGGACGACACGACCGACACGCACACGACACGACCGCTGTCACAGCGGATTCTCGCAGAACTTCGGTCACTTGCTGCCGCACCAGCAATCCTCGCCCTGACATTCCTCGCATTCATTGCAGCGATGTCTGGTTGGGGGGTTACGACGTACACCGTCATTCTCCTGACCGATGGATACGGAGTCGGACTCGACACAGCCAATCTCACACTCACTGCGATGTTCCTCGCTGGGGCAGTCATGGTACTGGTTGGTGGTGACCTCGCCGACAGACTCGAACCAGGTCCGGTTATCGTCGCGACGTTCGCCGTCGTGGGACTACTCGTGACACTGTTCGGGTCGTTAGCGATTCCGCCGGTTTTTGCGATCGTGGTCGCACTTCTCATCGGCGGCATCAGGAGCCTCGCAGGTCCGGCACGGTCGAAACTAACCGACTCGTTCTCTGGAAGACAAGCACTCGGAATGAACTTCGCAACGATCACTGTCGGGACGATGGTTGGAGGTGCACTGGCTCCAGCCCTGTTCGGAGCACTCATCGATTACGTCGCAATCCAAGTCGCCTTCTTCGCTATCGCCGGTTTCACGTTCCTCGCCTTGTTCGTGACTGTTGCAATCGTGTACAGCTACGACGAGAGTACGTCCTCCGAAGGTGTCTCCACAGATTGAGACGGCTGACGGTATCTCAACAACAGACGGGTCTCAGTAAATCCACCCAACGGGGAACGCAATGTGTTTTCAGAAAGCCCCGATAGGGACCGCTCAGGAGCAGACGCAATCTCGAAGCTTTTCCAGCCGCTACTCAAGGAATTATATAGGAACGTTGAGTAGAATTTGTATGGAGTACACGCAATTAGGTTCGACTGGGACGAGAGTCTCCGAAATTTGTTTTGGGACCTGGCGGTTTGGGATGAAATCGGGAGATGTCCTCGAGACCGACCGCTCGCTCGCACACGACCTGCTCGACACGTTCTGGGAGGGAGGAGGAAACTACATCGACACCGCAAATGTCTACGGAACTACCTCGGGAACGAGCGAGGAGTACATCGGTGACTGGCTCACTGACCACGACCGAGAAGACTTCGTCATCGCCTCGAAGGTGTACTTCCCCTTCGACGAAGACAATCCAAACGGTCGAGGTCTCTCGCGGACGCACATCCGCAACCAGATCGAGGGCACACTCGACCGCCTCGGAACGGATTATCTCGACGTCTACTACATTCACCGCTGGGACGAAAACACACCGATTAGCGAAACGCTGCAGGCGTTGAATGGCCTCGTCGAAGAGGGGAAGGTCAACTATCTTGGTGCGTCGACGATGGCGGCGTGGCAATTAACCAAAGCACTCTGGACAAGTGACGTCGAGGGGCTAGAGCGGTTCGAGGTGACCCAACCGATGTACCACGCAGCGTACCAAGAAGTCGACAACTATCTCGACGTATGCGCCGACCAGGACCTCGCAGTCTGTCCGTATTCGCCCCTTGCAGGCGGATTCCTTACCGGAAAATACGAACGCGACGACGACGGCCATGCGGTCGGTCCAGACGGGTCACGCGCCGACCTCGTCGGATATTTCCAGGACGAGTACGTCTCTGAAACGAGTTGGCGCGTCGTCGATACCATCGAGTCCATCGCAAACGACATCGATGCTTCACCCGCACAGGTCGCGCTCCGTTATCTCATGGACATTGAACGGTTCCAGTGCATTCCGATCGTCGGCGCCCGAACGGTCGGGCAGATGAAAGAGAACCTCAGCGCAACGGACGTCTCTCTCTCGGCTGACCACCGCAATCGTATCGCTGCGGCGCGCGAAGGATCGGATATCTGAGCGTCAAAGGGGTCGTCAAACACCTCCAAGACACATAGATAGTGTCTCAGATTGCTTCAGACTGCTGGACAGGGCTCAATCGATTGTAACCGATTCACCTCGTTCAGCACTCTCGTAGAGTGCGTCGATGATACGCATAACCGCAACTGATTCGGTTCGGTCGACACGTGGGGTTTCTCCCGACGATACGCAGTCGGCGAAGTGTTCGACTTCACTCCGGTAATCATCGACCGGGTCGAATGTCTCAGTCACCTCACGGCCGTCAGCAGTGTACGTGAGTTCGACTCGCTCAGACCGGTCGACTGCGAACGTCGGTTCTGCCTTCAGCCATCCGTCAGTCGTCTGAATCCGGTAGTACTGTGTCTTCGGTGTATCGAACGAGGATTCGAGTCGGGCGACAGGCCCCGAATCGTAGGTTAGAACAGCTGCCATTCTCGTGTCGACCCCGCTGTTCCTCGTGTCTTTCGTCGTTGCGTACACGCGGTCCGGAGTCCCGAGGAACAGTCGTGTTGCACTGACAGTATAACAGCCAACGTCCATTATGCTCCCACCTTCGAGTTCAGGGTCGAGGCGGATATCTTCCGCACCAGCAGGCATTCTGAAGGAAAACGAGGCAGTCATCGAGACAACGTCACCGAGTTCTTCGTCGACAATCTCCTTCGCCCGCTCGGTACGAGGGTGGAATCGATACATGAACGCCTCCATCAACACAACATCACGTTCTGCACAGTAGTCGAACACTGCCGCCGTCTCCTCGGCGCTTCCAGTCAGTGGTTTCTCACATAGTACGTGCAGTCCAGCATCGGCAGCCTTCCGAATCCACTCTGCGTGCAATCCATTCGGTAACGGGATGTAGACCGCGTCGAGAGAATCATCGGCCAACAGGTCCTCGTACCTGCCGTAGGATCTCTCGATTCCACATTCATCGGCGACAGTCCTCGCACGACTATCATCGCGAGAGGCGATTGCGGCGACTGTGTGTTCACTTGCCTGTATAGCGGGAATCACCGCATTAACGCCAATGTCTGCAGTGCTGAGTACACCAAAGCGCATACGTGTTCCTTTGTAACGACCGTAATAAGATTGCGGGAATGCGGGCGAGTCACTGTGAGACAGTCGAATCGGTCTCCAGTTGGTGACCCAGCGGTGGGTGTCAATAGATGGCAAAGTCGAAACATTTATCATGAGGTAGGTTAGTAATTAGCATGGCCCAGTATAGGGCAAACTGCGATACCAGAATAGTCAGTCAGATGGACTGCTGATCGGATATCGTCGAAGGCGATTCGCCATCGTATCTTCGGATACTTTCAGCATCCAGATGACAGTAGCAACTGTCCCAAGCCTGACGGAAGCGAAATACCATTCAGGGGGTACGTTTGTCCCCCCTCATTTTCGAACCACACCACCTCGATAACATCCAGAGCAGACTTCTTGCCGTCGACTTGCTACGGACAGGTATTATCGAAGGTCGAAAAGCCACAACAGTACGACTTCGTTCGATATCTGGAGTAGGAGGCTCTCCGGTTTTAGCTGCAACCAGTTTTCAAGTACTATTGGGTCTCGTGAGAGACGAAGTATCTCGCCCTCTCAAAAATGTACCCTTCAGAAACACCTGTGCGACGATAACGAACAGTGCCTCTGAATTGACCTTCCTCACCCCCCGAATACTTACAAACATAGGTTTGTAATGCGAAAACGATGTTACTGCTTCACATGCGACGTATTGCCAAATATCGGCAAGGTCCGCTCTTGTTCATCATCACCGAACACACATTCGCTGAGGAAGCACGAGTTGCGATACGACAGCAACCAACTCCGAGCGAACCAGTATAATGAAAGATGAAGGTGTTTATTCACTAGACAACGTGCGACAATATCGAACTCACTGTCCGGTATGAAACTTCCCGCAACTATTTGTGCCTGCTTGTAGAAACCGTCACTATGAATCATAGTAAAGGACCGTTGCTAAGTCTCAATGTGGGTGACCGAGAGGCAACGAAGGTAGATGTCGACACAGAACTCGAAGCATTCGTCGGCGGTCGGGGTCTCTGTACGAAGCTCGCACACGACCGAATTCCGTTCGATGCCGATCCATTCGGTCCGGAAAACTGCGTCTACTTCGGAACTGGGCCACTGCAGCAATCGGGCATGTCGTTCACTGGCCGAATGAACTGTACAGGACTGTCCCCATTGACCGGGGGACTCCTTTCAGCTAACGCCGGTGGCTATCTCTCGCGGAACTTCGTCGGAACGGGGTACCCGGCAGTCGAGATTACCGGTGCATCTGACGAACTGCTCGCAATCCACGTGACAGACGAAGGTGTCGAGTTTGAAGAAGTCCCAGAACTCGAAGGTGCGACAGTCCCCGAAGTGACGGGATATGCACAGCGAGAACACGACCTCGACGCCGAAAACATCGTCTGTATCGGTCCTGCCGGTGAGAATCTCGTCCGGTACGCCTGTGTGATGACGTACGAGAGTCGTGCCTTCGGTCGCGGTGGCCTGGGTGCTGTTCTCGGGTCGAAAAACGTGAAGATGCTCACCTTCGAGGGTGACTCAGTACCCGAAGTCGACCTGCCTGAAGACGTCCAGATGAAAGTCCATCAAGCGGCTGCAACCTCTGACGACTTGATGCGCCGACAGGGGACGACCGGAGGGACAGAGTTCATCAACGATAACTTCTCGTTACCAACTCGGTACTTCGAAGAGTATCATTTCGAGCACGCCGATCAAATCGGTGGGGACGCAGTCGAAGCGAAGAAACACAAGAAAGCATCCTGTTCGATGTGTGCGTTCGCCTGTAAACTCCCCACCCGTGACGAAGAGACCGGCCTCGAAACCGAAGGTCCAGAGTTCGAAACGGTGTTCTCTTTCGGGAGCAATCTCGGTGTCGGAGATCTCGTCGACGTAATGCAGTCGAACGAGCTCTGTGACATCTTCGGCCTCGATACCATCAGTTGTGGGAACGCCGTCGCAGCGTATCTCAAGTCCGAAGACGAATTCGGCAACGCCGAATTGGTTCACGACACTGTCGAGAAGATTGCCTACCGGGAGGGAATCGGAGACCTCCTCGCAGAGGGTGTCTCACGCGCGGCAGGCGAACTTGGCGTCCGAAATTACACCGTGAAAGACATGGAGTTCGCTGCGCACGACGGTCGTGTTCTCCACGGGCAGGGACTGAGCTACGCAGTTGCAAACCGTGGTGGCGACCACATGTACTCGACCACGCTCCGAAACGAGTACAACGGCGAAGTTGACCCAGAAACGCTCGATGGAAAACCAGAACTCGTCATTCGAAACGAAAACCACGCCGCCTTCCGCGACTCGGGCGTCGTCTGCGCCTTCGCTGGTGGCACTGGACACGTGACAGAGGAGACGCTCGAAGCCCTGTTCGACTGTGATTACGAAGAACTGCAGGCAGTCGGGGCTCGTACCGTCGAACTCGAACGTCACTTCAACAACAAGCGAGGAATGGACCGCTCCGACGACTCACTCCCCTACGACCTCCCCGGTATGGAATCGGCATTAGACGAGTACTACGAGCTCCGCGGTTGGAACGATGACGGTACAATTTCGGATTCCAAAGTCGCTGAGTACGCGACTGCGGACGACTGAACACTCGTTCGCCGATTTTTACCCACCGACAACGGGCGGTGCTAACCGAACGACCGCTCCGTCAGTCAGCGTCGTCTCGATTCCGTCGAGTTGCCTGATGTTCCGACCGTCGACTGTGACAGTCACGCCGTCAGTTCGCGAACCGTCCGGACCGAGGTGAGATTCGAGTTCCGGAAACGAATCGCAGAGTGCCGAGAAGCCGTCCCTGATAGATACATCGTCGTCGAAAGATTCGGTGACGCGCTTTTTTCCCACGACATCTCGTATCGGTCCGAACAGGTCGAAAGCGACTTCGATGGTCATAGTCGGTGGTCAACTGGAACTCCCTTGAAGTTGACTCTCCCGACCGCTCCTCCGCCAACCGATAGTCAACGGCACACGGCTACAACACTGAACGGAATACGACCATTTTTGTGTCGCTTTCTTCATCGTCTCGTATGAACGTGGAAATCGCCTGCTATGGTGAGGTTGCAATCGCCGTTGGGACGAAATCCCTCTCCAGGGACGTTGCCGAGGGGGCGACGCTCGGAGACCTTCTGAAGAGCCTCGAAGCGGAGTTTTCGACGTTCGACCGCGAGACACTCTCCGGTGGTCTCGTTGCCCTCGTCGACGGCTCGCACGCACACGCTGAAGATGTCTTGTCCGAGGGATGTCGCGTCTCCCTCTCTCAGTCACCGGTCCCCGATAAGTGAGGACGTCGTATCCGCCCCAAGTCGTCGCCGAGTTCGCCCAGCGAGTCGGCAGCAAAGTGGTGCAAGACTAGACGTTCAGTCTCGATGGAAACAGCGTGCCGTGGGAAGATATAATTCGCCGTAACGAAAATGAAGAGCAATGCCAAAAAGTGTCGCAGTTCGGTTCGAGGGCGTCCACTGCCCGCTCGTCACGCCGTTCGATGGGGAACACGTCGACGAAGACGCACTCGGTAATCTCGTTGAATACGTCCTCGATGGGGGCGTAGATGGACTCGTTCCGACAGGGACGACTGGCGAGTTCGCCAGCCTCTCAGACGCCGAGTACCAGACCGTTCTCGAAACGACAATCGAACATGCCAACGGTGCACCGGTAATGGCTGGGACGGCCGATACAAGCGTGGCTGGGACGCTCTCTAAAATCGAGACGGCGGCCGACCTCGGAGCGGATGCAGCACTCATCACACTGCCGTACTTCCACGGGTCGAACGACCCGACGGGCGATACGACGTTCATTCGACGAGTTGCCGACGAGAGTACGCTGCCGGTATATCTGTACAATCTCCCGAGTTGTGTCGGTCGCGCCATCGAAACCGAGACGCTTCTCGATGTCGCTGACCACGACCACGTGTACGGGCTCAAAGACTCAAGCGGGGATTTCAACGCCGTCTCGGAGACTCTTCGTCGAACTCCAAACTCGTTCCAACTGTTCCAGGGGTTCGATAGCCATCTCGTCCCAAGTCTCCTGTTCGGAGCGACTGGTGGAATCAATGCACTATCGAACGTACTTCCGGGGGCTTTCGCAGAAGCATTCGAGGCGGTGGAACGCGGTGACGTTTCCGTCGCCCGAGAGATCCACGAGAACCGGATTGCACCGCTGTTCCAGCAGTGCATTGCGCACGGATTTGCGCCTGCAACGAAAGCTGCGCTTCAGGCTCGCGGTGTTATCGATAATGACGACGTTCGACCGCCGCTTACGACACTCGACAGCGACGCACGAACAAACATCGCGAGTGTAGTCGACTCGGTGTCCAACGCGTAGTACCTAGCAAAGACGGACACCGAGACAGCGAAAGTCGTTGCACACGGGAACAACTCGAAGGTCGTTCGCTCAATTCGTTCCAGCGACAGCACTCGGTCCCGTCTCGAGACTCTCGACCAACGTGAATGCGACGAGACCAGCCCCGACAACTGCGAATAGACTCCCGACGAGGAACGCCGTCTCAAACGTGCTCACAGCAGCGATACTGCCGATAACGATGGGGCCAAGGACGCCACCGATGCCACGGGCGGTAGAACGGAAGCCGATGAGTTCTGACTCGCGGTCGGGTGGGGCGATATCGCCGATGAACGAGACGGCACCGACACGAAGCCCTGAGAATGCTGCTGCGAGGACGGCAAAGGCGAGGGCAACGATAGCGATTCGGGCGACAGTAGAGTCAGGATATCCAGAGACCGCCATCAGTGCTGAAAATCCGGCACTGCCGGCCATACCGATGGTGATGAGCGGCTTTCGACCGAAGCGGTCGGTCACATACCCAACAAGGTACATGAAGACGACCTGCCCAATCGGGTTGATTGCGAGAAGCGCACCCATCATCGCCTCGGTGAGGCCAAGCTGGGTGATGATGTACACTGGCAAGAGGCTTGATGTACCGATAACCGTCGCGTTCCGGAGAAAGACGGCAATATAGAGCCATTTGAGCCCGTTCGTATGAATGTGAGCGCGACCTGCTTTCGACGGGAAGAGGCGACGACGGACCTCCGCGGAAACCTCGTTAACTGACAACGACGTCGACGAGTCTGGGGTTGGGTCGTCGATGAACCACGCAGCCACGAAGACAACGGCAGTGACAGCCGTCACGACGAGATACATACTCCACGGAACGAGGAGACCAAGGAGGACACCCGCAGACAACTGTGCAGCCGAGAATCCCATGGCTTCTACGCTGCTAAACAGACCGATAGACCGGCCACGACTATTCGAGCCACCCTGTGCGCTGACGATCGTGAGGAGAATTGGCAGGTGACCCGCAGAGAACAACGCGAACGCGGTTCGGACGGCGAGCGTGTCCCACACACCTTCGACGACCAGCAGCGGGAACGTCGAGACCGTCGCAAGCCCCGCAGTGACGAGGAGGACTTCACGCCGTTTCCCAGTGATGTCAGCGAGTGAACCCCATATCGGAGCGAAGACAGTCCATCCGAAGAAGTACGTCGTGAGAACGAGACCGACGGTGAGCGGTGAGCCACCGGCACGCCCGATGTAGACTGCCATCACAGTCCCCATGAGTGCCGGACTTCCCTTACTTGCTGCAGCGGCAAGGATGAGCGCAATTCGCTGACTGCGACTCGACTGGGGCTCGGTGTTTGAATGTGACGCCAGTGTTCATCGACCCCCTATGTGACGAAGGAATGGAACGACGAGATGTCGGGTTTGGGGAGTCATTGGCGATATTCAGCCATGCAAGTGGGTTAAAGATACTGTTTGCGACGATTCAGACAGGCAGATGTGATCGTCGAAGTTGGTCGGCGGGTCTGTCGAAGCGGCCACAGTGGAACCACTATCGAGCGTTCACGTGAACATCGTCCCTGGGTCGGTGAGATGTTCGGTTGCCACACCCCGTGTCCAAGTCGATACCGAGTCGAGCGTTTCTGGCACCTCGATGAGGCAGTCAGAGTCGGTCACGGAGGTCAGCGACGACAGCAGACGTCCGTGCATCGCCACCGAGGTCAGGCGTTCGTGGTGCGTCACTGTCGGCCAACTGCGTTTCCACGGCATCCCAGAGTGTCGAAGCAGCCGCTGTTTCGCCAAGATGGTCGTACAGCATGGATATCGAGAGAACCGTCGCGAGCGGGTTTGCGATGCCATCTCCCGCGATATCGGGGGCGCTCCCGTGGACAGGTTCGAACATCGAGGGGTACTCACCTTCGACGTTGATATTGGCAGATGGTGCGAGCCCCATGCTTCCGCTGACGATCGCCCCGATGTCTGTGAGAATGTCTCCAAAGAGGTTCGAGGCGACGATGACATCGAACTCGTCGGGCCGACGGACGAGGTCCATCGACGCGGCATCGACAAGCAACCGCTCGACTTCGACGCCGGGATAGTCTGCTGCGATTTCGTCGACGATTTCGTCCCAGAACACCATCCCGTAGGCCTGTGCATTCGATTTCGTAACGTTCGTGAGTTTCCCGTCGCGCTCCGTTGCCTCCTCGAAGGCCGCGCGGACGATGTCCTCTGTGCCTTTCCGTGTGAATACTGCAGTCTGCACCGCGACTTCGTGACCGAACCCGTGGTGTTCGTGACCACCGATGTCTGCGTACTCTCCCTCTGTGTTTTCCCGGTACACGACGAAGTCGATATCATCGCCATCGTAGCCACGAAGCGGGCTTTCGACACCGTCGAAGAGCACGGACGGTCGCTTACAGACCTGCTGGTTGAACGTCTTCCTGATCGGGAGCATCATCCCACGGAGTGTCACGTGGTCTGGGATGTCTGGGTGACCAACTGCGCCGAGAAGGATGGCGTCGTACCCTTCGAGGATATCTGTCGCGTCGTCGGGCATCATTGCACCTTCCTCGAGGTAGCGTTGGCTTCCCCAGTCGTACCGCTCCGTCTCGACCGAAAACCCATGTGTGTCCGCCACGTCTTCGAGGAGTGGAAGCGTCTCGTCGATAACTTCGACACCGATACCGTCGCCTGGGAGGAGTGCGAGAGAGTATGTCACACGAATACATGGAGTAGTGGCACGAAAAACGTTCTCGTGAACGCAATCACTGACTAGTGAAACAAATAGAGACGCACATCAGCTGTCGAAGGCGTGTGCAGCGAACCCGTCGTCGATTGTGAGCACCGAACCGGTGGTGTAACTCGCAGCATCGCTCGCGAGATAAATCGCCGCACCGGTGATTTCGTCAGGGCGACCAAGCCGTCCGTGGACGGTTCGGGCTGATATCTCCTCGTATCGTGGACTTCCTTCGTCGTACGTCCCGTCTGTTTGGTCAGTACGGATGAACCCTGGGCGAATCGCGTTCACACGAATATTCGGCCCGAGTTCCTTTGCGGAAACTCGAGTGAGCGACTCGATTCCACCTTTCGCAGCCGAGTAGGGGACGAGATTTGGGATCGCGATTCTCGCAGAGAGCGAGCTAATATTGATGATGCTTCCGTTGTCCATCTCGGCAGCAAACACCTGTGTCGACCGATACGTCCCATCGAGTTGGACCGCAAAGACGTCATTCCAGTCGCTGTCGCTTGCATCTGCGAGTGAGGTTCGACTCACAAAGCTCGGTGAATTGACGAGGATATCGACCTGTCCAAGTTCGTCGTGGACGCGGTCTCGAAGGGCGACGAGACTCTCACGGTCGGTGACGTTGCAGGTCTGTTCGAGGGTTTTCGCACCGGTGCTTCGGAGTTCTGCGGCCGTCTTCTCCACGTTCTCTCGTGTTCGACTCGACGCGACAACGTCTGCCCCATCTTCGGCGAATCCGAGTGCGATTGCCCGGCCGATTCCGCTCGTGCCGCCGATAACGACGGCAGTCTTTCCACGAACAGTGACCGGACTGTGTCGGTACTCGGTTGGCATGCACCATACTGTGATTGAGGTCAGCTTATAGCTTCGGCTGGACAGGTTAGTATTCGAAAATCCATCTCGCAGACTCAGAGTGAACGAGGGTACGTATCCGGATACCGTCTCATGGGGACCATCAGTAATTTCAGGAAGGCATCGTTGAAATGACACCCGGTCTGGGGGTTCACCGAACGGGGCGACACGGGCAACCGAGTTGCGGAATCGTCATTCGATAGGCGATTCGTCGATCAAGGTCGGCTAGAGAGGCGTGTCGGCCTCCACTCACCGACTCGAGTACGTCATGTTTAGCTCGATGACGTTTGCGGCGCTTTGCACACGCTCTGGAATCTCTGATTCGAACGCCTCGCCTTTCATCCGACTCGTTGGGCCGGCCACGCTGACTGCGCCAATCGCGATGCCATCAGCGTTCTTGATGGGTGCCGAGACACAGCGAAGTCCAGAGAGACGTTCCTCGTTGTCGTATGCGAACCCCTGGTCACGAATTGTGGCGAGTTCTTCTTCGAGTTCCTCTCTACTCGTAACCGTATTCGGTGTGCGAGCAGGGAGTCCGCGGTGCTCGATTATCTCATCGACTCGTTCTTCCGGCAGGTACGCCAAGACGGCTTTTCCCAGCGACGTACAGTGCATGTTCACACGCATTCCTGCGTGTGTGTCGAGATTGACTGCCTGTTCTCCCTTCGAACGATAAAGGTAGACACCCTCTCCATGCTCTTCAACCAAGAGATTGGCGAGTTCACCAGTCTCTTCGGCGAGTGCTTCCACCTCGGGCTTGGCGACTTCGAAAAGGCGCATTCGTGTCCGGCCATGCTCACCGTAATCGAGGAATTTCAGGCCGATGCAGTAATCGTCGCCCTTGCGGACGACGTACTCGTGTTCGAGCAGCGTGCGCAGGTGGCTATAGACCGTACTCTTCGGCAGGTCGAGCTCTTTCGATAGTTCTGTCACCCCAGCAGAACCCTTGGCTTTCAGCGATTCGAGGATTCGAATCGATGTTGCCAGCGCCCCAATCGTGTTGTCCCCTTGTGTTTTCATGCCAAATGTCGATTCATCGTACCTATACAAAACATTTGTTCATAATGACCGAACAACTGTCGCATGATAGTAAGTAGTGGCTCGTCAAAAACTACTGAGGAGCGTGAGAAAAAACTGAGAAGATTCAGTAGTTGTCGTAGACAGTCTTCTCGATGGTGTAGAAGTCGATTCCGGCGTCTCCCTGTTCCCGCCACGTTTCGGAAGACGACCGCTTGAATCCACCGAATGGGACATGAAGTTCGAGCCCAGTCGTCTTTTCGTTGACCTTCACGACGCCGGCCTCGATGTCGTCGATGAAGCGATTCGCCTCGGAGTGGTCATTGGTGACGATGCTTGCTGAGAGCCCGAAGTCGACGCCGTTAGCAACTTCAACCCCTTCCTCGTAAGAATCGACCTTGAGTACGGCGATGACCGGGCCGAAGACTTCCTCCTGGGCGATTCGCATCTCGGGGTCGACATCAGTGAACACGGTCGGTTCGACGAAGTACCCATCTTCTGCCCACTCACCCTCTGGGACGCCACCGCCGGTGGCGAGTGTCGCACCCTCAGTCGTGGCGATGTCGATATATTCGAGCGTGGACGACAGTTCTGCCTCGTTGGCTTGTGGTCCCATCTCGTGGTCGATGCCAGGACCGACGTCAATCGACTCCGCCCTGTCGACCAGTTCTGCGACGAAGTCGTCGTAGACGTCTTCGTGGACAATCGCACGTGAGCACGCGGTACACGACTGTCCGGTCGTTCCGAAGCCACCTGTGGCGACAATACCGGCGGCTTCCGCAGGGTCAGCCGACGCTGTGACGAGCGTTGGGTTCTTCCCCCCAAGTTCGGTTTGGACACGCTTTCCAGCGTTGGTCGCCTGGTCATACACCATCTCACCGACGCCACAACTCCCGGTGAAAGAGACAAGGTCGGTGTCGTCACTATGAATGAACTCGTCACCGACAGAACTCCCCGGACCGGTTACGACGTTAAGTACTCCGCTGGGGAGACCAGCCTCGTCGAGGGCCTTCGCTAGTTCGAGGACAACCCCCGGTGCATCCGATGCAGGCTTGAGGACGACAGTGTTTCCAGTTGCGAGTGCGGGAGCGAGTTTCCACGCCGGAATTGCGATGGGATAGTTCCAGGGCGTGATGAGAGCTGCAACACCAACGGGTTCCTTACGCGTGTACAGGTTCGTATTTTGTCCGCTTGCTCCTTTCTTCGTCCCACCGAGGTCTGCAGATTTGGCCGAGAAGTAATGGAAGATGTCGATTGCGCGTTGTACCTCACCGGCAGCCTCGGGACGGGCTTTTCCTTCTTCAGCGATGAGCATCTCAGTCAGCTCGTCTTTGCGCTGAGAGAGTATCGTACCCGCCTCTCTGAGGATTCGTCCACGCTCTGGACCTGGCGTGTTTCGCCACTGCTCTTTCGCTGCAACGGCTGCCTCAACGGCGTTGGCAGCGTCTGCCTCGTTTGACTGTTGGTAGGTTGCGACGACCTCGTTTGGGTTCGCAGGATTCAGTACGTCCATGGTCTCGCCAGTTTCGGAACGTATCCACTCACCGTTCACGAAGTTCAGGCATGTATTTGCCATCGATACTTGATTCAACGTCCAGCCATACCATTCTTACGGACGCGTCAGTGAGTGCCAGTCTGGTCTGTCGCCAGTTCTCCAGTCTCAATTGTGCACCATGCCAACAGTTATATATCACGATTCTGTACGCTATTCGTATGCAGTACTATACCCTCACGGGTGCTAAGCGACAAGCAATCGCTGTGCATGACGGGGAGACCGCGTACGACCTCACCAGTGCAGTCGATGCCATAGAGTCGTTTCGGGACCTCGCACATGCAGCACATATCGCCGATACAACTATCGATGATATCGCACGTTCTCTCTTCGACAGGGCGACAGAACTATCCGTAGACGAACTCCAAGAGCGAGCAGCCTGCCCAACGACTCCAAATGAAGTGTGGGCGGCCGGCGTGACCTACCATATCAGCGAGAAAGCTCGCGAAGCAGAGAGTGGAATGCCCGACGTGTATCTCGACGTGTACGAGGGTGAGCGACCTGAAATATTCTTCAAGGCAACTCCGAGCAGAACGGTCGGCCCCAACGACGCAATCGGCGTCCGTGAGGACTCGTCGTGGGACGTTCCAGAACCTGAACTCGGTATCGTCCTATACCGAGGGAACATCGTCGGATACACCGTCGGAAACGACGTGAGTAGTCGGTCGATTGAGGGAGAAAACCCACTCTACCTCCCACAAGCGAAGATCTACGATCGCTGCTGTGCAATCGGTCCGTGTATCGCGACTCCAGACACTGTCGAGGACCCTCACGAACTGGAGATGCAGATGACCATCATGCGTGATGAAGAGATACTCTTCGAAGGGTCGGCCTCGACCTCGGAGATGGTGAAAACGTGCGAGGACCTCGTCTCGTACTACACCCGTCACAACGCAGTTCCGGAGATGGCGGTACTTCTCACTGGAACAGCGCTCGTACCTGACGATAGCTTCAGCCTGCAACCGGGCGATAACGTCGATATCACTATCGAAGATATCGGAACCCTTCAGAACTCAGTCACCCTTGTCTGATAGCCCCCAATCGAGACGCTCACCTCTCTACGTAGCCATTTTGCTTCCAGTCGGGCGGTGAGACAGTAAGCGGTGAGAGGTCGGTATTTGTAGAATACGAAGGTTCGAGGGAATTCGCGACGTGAGATAGTTGTCTACCATTACCGCACAAATTCGTCGACCTGGGTATCTTCTTCAGTGTCTCATCTAGTTGGAAACTGCCACAGTATGTGCCAAAGTCATTCAACGCACTCCTGTTAGGAGTCCGTATAGAATTCTGAGTTGTGTGACGATACTGGAAACACTGTACTGATGATGGACCGAAACAGCCCAAAAGCAGTCTTTGAAACCACAAGAGACGGCTCGTTCAGTACCGAACCGACAGAAAGACTATGAATTCGAATATCCAAGTTCGCAAACGAAATCGATTATGAACAAAATTGTTGACTACGAACTCTTCGAAGTACCACCACGGTGGTTGTTCCTGCGAGTCGAAACTGCGGATGGGACCATCGGGTGGGGAGAACCAGTTGTCGAGGGTCGATCCCACACAGTCCGTGCTGCCGTCGAAGAATTGATGGAGAACTATCTGCTCGGAGAACCGGTGGACCCAATCGAAGACCACTGGCAAACGATGTATCGCGGTGGCTTTTACCGGGGAGGACCAATTTTGATGTCAGCAATCGCGGGTATCGATCAGGCGCTATGGGATATCAAAGGCAAAACACTCGGGACACCAATATACAATCTTCTCGGTGGGGCAGCACGAGACTCTATTCGGGTATACCAATGGATTGGGGGTGATCGACCGGCTGACGTAGCAGCGGAAGCAAAGCAGAAGGTCGATGCAGGGTTCTCTGCGCTGAAGATGAACGCCACAGAGGAGTTAAGACGGGTAGACAACCCGGCAGCAATCGCTGATGCAGTAGACCGATTGCGAGAGGTGCGAAATGCAGTCGGTGAGGACATCGACATCGGCGTCGATTTCCACGGTCGAGTGACGAAACCGATGGCAAAACGACTGGCGAAGGCATTAGAACCGTACAATCCGATGTTTATCGAAGAGCCGGTCTTGCCCGAGCACAACGACGCGCTTCCAGACATCGCCGCGCACACCACGATTCCGATAGCCACTGGCGAGCGTATGTACTCCCGGTGGGATTTCAAAGCACTCTTCGAAAGCGGTGCCGTGGACGTGATTCAGCCCGACCTCTCGCACGCAGGTGGAATCACAGAGGTGAAGAAGATTGCAAGTATGGCTGAAGCGTACGACGTCGCGCTTGCCCCCCACTGCCCACTTGGACCAATCGCCCTCGCATCGTGTGTGCAAGTCGACGCCTGTACGCCGAACGCGCTGATCCAAGAACAGAGTCTCGATATCCATTACAACGAGACGTCAGACGTGCTCGATTACCTCGAAGACCCAAGCGTCTTCGAGTACGAAAACGGGTACGTGTCAATCCCAGACGCGCCCGGTCTCGGAATCGAAATCGACGAGCAGTTCGTCCGCGAGCAAGCAGAAAAACCGGTCAACTGGCACAATCCCGTCTGGCGAAACGACGACGGGAGCGTCACGGAGTGGTAGTAACCCACGCTTGTGTCATATCCACGGTTGGCAATGATTTGAGTTTGTTTACCTCGGCTCACGAGGTGTACAAGTAGGCCGTCAGAGGTAGTTGGTAATAGACTGTCGGAGAGAGATACCCCGGCAAAGTCAAGTGCTACCACAATCTCGAAAACAACGTTTCGCGTCAGTCATAACGCTTAACCACACCTCTGTCATTCAACGAGGTACAAATAGGGAGCGACTAATGGTATCACTACTCACATTTGGGGAGACGATGTTACGTTTGTCCCCACCAGAAGGCGAACGGATAGAAACAGCACGAGAGTTAGACTTTCGTTCCGCGGGGGCAGAAAGTAACGTCGCGGTGACGGCCTCACGACTCGAGACAGATGCCTGTTGGATGTCAAAACTCCCCGACTCCCCACTTGGTCGAAGAGCAGTCCGAGACGTTGCTGCGAACAGTGTCGAAACAGAGATCTCGTGGAGTTCGGACGGGAGGATGGGGACGTACTATATCGAACAGGGGAGAAAGCCGCGTGGGACATCAGTCATCTATGACCGGGACGATGCTGCTATCAGGACCGCATCGATAGACGAGTTCCCCGTCGACGAGTTATTTGCGTCCGCGAAAGCATTCTACACGAGCGGTATCACACCGGCACTCTCTCCAACCCTTCGCGAAACGACGAACGAACTCCTTCGACGAGCGACTCGCAACGGTCTCACAACGTACTTCGACGTGAACTACCGTGCAAAGTTGTGGACGCCAGAAGAAGCGCGGAATTGTTTGACAGATATCTTTGCGAACGTCGACGTACTCATTGTCGCCGAACGAGACGCAGAGCAGATTCTAAACCAACACGGTTCCGCGAAATCTATCGCCGAAACCCTCAGAACCGAGCACCAATGCGAGGTCGTAATCGTAACCCGCGGGTCGGACGGTGCAGTTGCTGCTACCGAGACGGGGGTACTCGAACAACGAGCCTTCGTCGCTGATACACTCGATCCGATCGGAACAGGAGATGCATTCGTCGGCGCGTTCATCGCGTCGCAACTCGCTGGGGACTCAGTAACGGATTCCCTCGAAACCGGAGCGGCAACTGCAGCGGTAAAGCGAACCCTCGAAGGCGACCTTGCCCTCGTAACACCTGAGGAGATCGACCGAGTAAAGAAAGAACAGACGGACGAAATCGACCGGTAAAGAGCGAATGAATTTGCTCGGCGAACTGTAGGTAAAACGTACGTCCAGTACTACCCGTCTGGCATAAACTGAGGACGGTTATGAGCAAGTAAGACCATCATCGATTACCCCCTCTAGTCCGTATTCCGAGCCGATTCCACGGCGTCAACGAATGTCGCGGCCTGCGAATACACCCCCTCCATGTCGTCGTCTTCAATTGCATCGTAATTGACGAGTCCGGACCCGGCACCGACGGCGATGGCACCGGCTTCGAAGTAGTCGTCAACGTTCTCTGCCGAGACGCCACCGGTCGGCATTATCGGGATATCACCGAGCGGCCCCTGCAACGCGCTAACGTGACCTGGGCCAACCGTCGATGCTGGGAACAGTTTCAGGATGTCTGCACCAGCGTTCATCGCCTCGACAGCCTCGGTGGGCGTCATGATTCCTGGGACACAGACGACACCCTCACGGTTGCAGACCTCGATGACTTCTTCGTTGAAATCGGGTGCAAGGAGGAATTCGGCTCCGGCACTGATTGCGGTGGCCGCGGTTTCGGCATCCATGACTGTTCCTGCACCGACGACAGCGTCCGTTCCTCGAAGCGCCTCGTCAACTGCGGCAATCATCTCAGCGTACTGCTTGTTGTCGGCAGTAATTTCGAGCGCAGTAACGCCACCTCGATGGATCGCTTTTGCAACGTCAACGATCTTCTCTTCCGGAATACCACGGAGAACGGCGACGACACCACTGTCGACGAGCTGTTGGTGAATATCTTCCTTCCGCGTCATATCTCGATGTTCGACAGGTGTTGCCAAAAAGATGCACAGTCGTCTGCTATTCCATAGAACTGGACAGTGGTCAACTCACCAATCGGATGTGCAGAACAGGTTGCATCAGTTGAGACACGAATGGAAACTGCCCCCACTAGTTACCTAAAGCGTTCATCATTTGGATTCATGAACGCATTCATGAATAATGTTCATTGATTTTGTTCACTGGTTTTGTTCATAATGGTGAGTCAGCCGAAGAGTTCATCGATTTTGTTCATCAGAAGACTTTGTAATCAGAAGAGTCGGTATCCGTTCGAGAACCCCTTTGAGAAGGCGTTGACTCCGGTTTGGCGTGCATTAGAGACGTCCTTGTGTGAGTTGTTGATTGCCACCCTCTCCGTTCATCGAATGTATTCATCGGATATGTTCACTAAGTGTGTTCACTGAATGTGTTCACTATGTTAATTCATTGGGTACATTCATGAATAGACAAAACTAATGAAAACCATGAAGACATTCGCAGAAGATTCAAGGTGAAGGTAATTCATGAACACAGTATGCTCACGTATTCAACCTACAGCGAGGCAGGTGGGGTCGGTAAAACGACCACCGCAGCAAATCTTGCGGTCGCACACGCACGTGCAGGATTAAAACCACTCGTCGTCCCACTCGACCCACAAGACGGAGACCTCTCGCGGCTCTTTGGTGTCGACGACCTGCGAACTGATTCAGTCGATAACGTAGTGCGGCACATGATTCGACGTCCTAACGGGGAATTTGAAGATCTAATTCGGACTGTAGAGGGCGTCGATATCGTTCCTGAGCACAATATGCTCTCAGACCTGGCCGAGTTTTTACAACGTGAGAAAGACCAAGCCGAGGCCATGGGGGAAGCATTCGGAATGCACGCCCAGTTGCTTCGTGTGCTCCGCGAGGCAGGCGTTCCAGACAAATACGACGTTCTCATCTGTGACCCACCAGCGACAGAAGGCCCACACCTCTACAACGCAATCCACGCAACCCGGTCCCTCGTGATTCCCGTCGAGCCGAGCGCAAAAGGCCGTGCAGCGGTTGAAGGTCTCGAAGCGCTCGTCGCAGGGTTCGAAGAACAGCTCGGTATCGATGTCGGGGTCCTCGCCGCGGTCCCGACTGGCTTCAAGAACACCCGTGACCAGCGAAAAATCTTAGATGAGATCAACTACCCAATCCCAGAGATAATCAGCGAACGTGCGTCTCTCATGGAGGGATGTTGGATGGAGCAATGCTCGGCGTTTAGCTACGTTCGCGACCATCGCTCTCGTCGACGCGACTACGAGATTGAGACGCTTGCTCAGTTCGACCGCATCGCGAGACATCTAGAAGAACAGGTTGGTATCGAAGCACCAAACCCACCAGAACCTGGTGACGTTGACCACGAGGTGCTGACCGTATGACTGGGATGAAGAAAGGAGCCGGGGAAGACCCATTCGCAAACGACTCGCCAGTAGAGTCAACATCGACATCACCCGAATCAACTCAAGAAGACCCATCTAAACGTGAAGGGACTAGCTCACAACAAGCGGATGAACGCGATACACAACAGCCTCAGCAGCAACTCCAGATTCCATACAAATTCCGTCGTGATGGAGTCCAAGACGGTCGTGACCGAGTTCCGCTGTTCTTACAGAAAGAGACAAAAGTCGCAGAGCGGGACGCACTCCACGAACTCGAAGATAGATTCGAAGAAAACGTCTCACTGACCGACCTTCGTGAAGCGTTAGTAAAAGTGGGATTGCAGCATCTCGACGAAGCGGAAGAGTGCCTCGAAGATTGGGGATACGGAATGACGTTTGACTAGCGACGGAATCAGTCTTAATCGGACTTGTTCACCGGGCCTTTGTACTTGGATTTGATCTTGTCTCCTTCTCTCCACTGCCAGTAGTAGTATCGGTTGTCGTTGATTTCCTTGACCGTAATCGTGGCCTTCGTGGGGACGTCAGCTGGTAGGTCGTCTGGCCGGTCAACAGCATCATGATTTGAGCGCTCTTTCTCATTGATGCGTTGCTCACGTTCTCGGTGTTCCGCTAGTTGTTCCGCATATTTGGCTACGTGGCGGAGTGTTTCTGAAGAGAGGCCATCGAGGGCTTCGACAGTTCGAGTTGGAATATTTTGGTTCGGGCTTGGTTTCTCGAAGGACATGGCATCACGACTCAGACTTAACCAACGTAAGAACTGCAGTGGCAAAGAATTGTTGGTTAAAATCAGTCGGAATTAGGATTCTGCTCGAGAGTGGCTCTACGGTATACTGAGGCCCAAGGCCCATTTCATACGAAATACGAGTCAGAGCCCTGGTGAATGTCAAAGAAAAAGACGGTGCAGCTCTGTTAACGGTAAATGGACGACGAGGACCTGTGCATCGCTGGATCACACTTGAAGATGCAGAAGACCTATTGGACGACCTTGAGGCTGCAATCGAGACAGCAAAAGAAGAATAGGTAGAATCGATCCCCCTTGCTACATCGCAGCAAAGTCTTCACCGGAGTCGGGAAGATATTCAGTGATACTTCTGTGTGCCCCGAACTCGCTGATAATCGTTTGAAGCGCGTCAACGACGGTTGCGATATCTCGGTTGAGTTCGTGTTCGCGATATGTCCCTCCGTCCTGGCCACGGTGTTCCATGTGCGAGAGTGTAAGGTTGAGAATCTCGAAATCAGAGAGGAAGCTACGCATTCGACGAGCCGTCCGAGGGTCTCGACCCTGGAACTCGCAGAGTTCTTTGTAGCGCTGATAGACAATCCGCGACCGGGCAGGAGTTGCGTCCTCAGCAGCGAGCGTGGTCAGCGCGTAAAGTGTGAGTTGCTCGTGTTCGGTGAGATCACGCATGATGTCCATGCTCTGTTGTGCCTCGAGTTTTTCCTGGGCACGTTCGACGTGGTCTGTTGTGACGGTTTCTGCATTCTCCGTTCTGGCCAGGTCACCGGCCTTCCGGAGAAGTGTGATCGCTCGCCGGGCGTCACCCCCATCTTGTCGACCGAGTGCAGCACATAGCGAAATAACACCCTCCTCAATTGCATTTTGGTGGAACGCGATATCGGCACGCTGCTCGAGAACCTTTTGAAGTTCCTCGGTACCATACGGTGGGAACGATATCTCAGTTTCACAGAGAGACGACTGTACTTTCGCGTCGAGCTGCTCTCGGAACGTCGAATCGTTACTGATGCCGATGAGTCCGAGTTGGATATTGTCAATGTACCCGTTGTTGTCGGCACGAGTAATCTGGTAGAGGAACGTATCGTCCGTGATATGGTCTATCTCGTCGAGGACGATAACTACGGTTCCAGAGAGTTTGTTGAGTTCGTCCCAGAGGAGACGGTATACCTTGGACTGAGGGTGTCCGGTTTCAGCGATGTGGTGTTCTGGTTCTCGAAGGTTGTTGATGAGACTAATCGCGGCCTGATAACTCGTGCTGAGACCATCGCAGTTTAGAGAGATTACGGAGAGATCGACCTCGAAGTGTTCAGCCGATTCCTGTAATTCGTTGAGTAAAAAGTTCGTGACTGCGGTCTTGCCGACACCAGTTTTCCCGTAAATGAAGATATTGTCTGGGTACTCTCCGTTGATGATCGGCTGAAGAGCTGCCTCGTACTCCTCGATCTCGTTGTCTCGTCCAACGATGTCGTCTGGGACGTACTCAACCTTGAGCGTATTTCGTCGTTTATACAGGGTATCGTCCGGCTGGAACCGCGGCGTCATGGTTTGGTCAGATGACTCGGTCGTGTTTGATAATTGTTTCGACCACCGTTTCCGCTATTTCCAGTATAACCACCAGTACCCACGGGTTCCACTAATCAAACTCGACCCCGTGGTTTCCAGTGATTGAACAGAAAGTCACGGAAACTAAATAACAGTGAATCTCGGAGGCACGCCTTTTGGAGTATACACATACACCACCATTTCCAGTAAATGAATACGACAGAGTAAGGCGATTTAACCCCAGTATTTCCAGTAAAACTCGTGTACTCGACGGTAGATTACCACGGGGAGAGGATACCACCCACTTCCAGTATTTCCAGTAAATGCTCCAGTCCGACACCGCGATTTCCAGTAAAGAACACGATAGTAGAGAATCAGCAGACAGAGTAGATGTATAACCACGAAGGAAGCCGCAACACACCCTCCCCACCATTTCCAGTAAAGAGCCACGAAAGAGTCGAGGGTTACTAGAATAAACATTGAACTAAAGAAAAGTTTTATATCCTTAAGCTACGGACTAGTCCGCAGACTAGTCAAGTAATACTTTGATTGAGTTTGTTCTATAGTGGAACGAACTCATTTGGGTATTGCCTCTACGTCTTCATCGAGTTTTACTGGAAACAGTGGGGGGAGGGTTCCCGAGTCAAATTGGTGCATCGACTTCTTGTCAACCTAATAGTGGAAATGGTGGGGTATAACGTCCGTCAGACGGCCACCTCTATACAGTTCGAGCCACCTTAACCAACAATAGTCCACCAAACCGTGTGGCGTTGGTTAAGTCCAAACCTCTTCCGAGAACACGACAGAATCACTACGCGAGCAATAGTCAGTCCAACTGGAAACAATTCAGTACTGTAGCGTCAGCAAGCGTACCAGCAATGACCATTCTGCCATGCAATCTCCTTGACCGGTTACGATCTACGAGAGTGGGGTATCAATGGTGAAACACTCAGTACCGTAGTAATCTGCCAAGAAAATGTGTGTTCAACTCTGATAGCCATCAGTATAGTTTGGTTAAATGTGACTAAACGACCGATACACCCATGGCTACATTTGGGTATATTCTACACCCCTGAATCCAAGGGTGCACCGGGTTTAAAGCTCTATAACGCCGGTTTTCAGGGGTCTACACCCATGAAAGTTCCCCGCAAGTAAGCACCAACTATTTGACCGAACAAAGGGGAAGTCGGCCTAATCTCACATCGAGATCGTCTGTGTATTGTTCTGGTGAAATGCTCGAATACCGGTTCTAGAGGGCCTGAAACAGGACATCAGAAACTGGTGATGAGTAGTGTAAACGGCGATATGTGGCCTTTATTTGAGTTGGGTTTAATCTGTTTGAAACCCCAATTATCCGGTACACCCCCTCGTTGGTGGGGTGTATCGGCTATATTCAGATTCAGACGAAGGGTGTTTTTGGCTTCGTCAACGAAAATTCGAATTTGGAATAGCAACACAGTACGCTCGTTCGTGACGAGAGACTACACAACTTGAACGAATCCTTGAAACCGGCACTCAACTCTGGGGAAATCCAGCAGACGTCAACTACTGAGAGAGCAGAACCCCAAGCACGACTAGTACCAATCCCAGTTGTTCACGCACTCTCGCTCTCAAATATATGAAAAATACAAAGATATATTGAAACCAAACGCCTACAGCAACGTATGACTGAATTCGACCCTTCACCTGACTCTGATTCCTCTCGGCGAAGGTGGCAGGAGGGAACAGACACGTTCGGCCGTGTCTATGATGTCGCGTTGGGTGTTACGTCGCCCACTCCATACACTGAAATCGCAGAGCTTGCGGACTGCTCACCCAACGCTGCGAAAAAACATCTTGATCGGCTCGCTGAGATGGGTATCGTTCGAACAGGCAGCGACAGTCGACCGGCCCAGTATGAGCGGAATGAGGGATATCTGGAGTGGCAAGACGCCAGTCGAATCGCGAGTGACCTCTCTGTCGAAGAGATTATTGAGCGCGTGAAGGCACTCGAAGAGCAACGACGGGAGTACGAGACACGATTCGAGACCACAGACCCCAAAGAGGTCTCAGTGTTCGACGACGACGACCACGACACGATTCACGACCGCATGACTGCGGTTAGCGAATGGCAGGGAGTGATTCGTGATATTCGACTCTACGAACTCGCTCGCCAGCTCTCCCAGAACGACGGGCATCTCATTCCAGCGTAAATGTGCCCACAACCTGAAGACTCAACACCTCATTCAACTGGGCCTCCAGACCGCCAGATCTTACGATTGCTTGAGCGGCATCTTGCGTCGGATTCGCTCGTGGCCGAGACAGAGTTCGACCCGGACTCCTACGAACCGCGGCTCCTCCACGCATTACTTGATGCTGGCCGATACCCCGAATCGATAGAAACGGCACGACTCGACATTCGCTGGTTTACAACAGGCAACTTCTCGATTCATTACGTAGAAGAACATGACGATGAGATGCTGTGGGAGTGCCGCTGGGACCGCCACCCCAACAACCACAACTCACGGTTGCATTTTCATCAGCCTCCGGATGCAACGGACGTTACTGACCTCACTTTCTCTTCACTCCACCCTCTCGAAGTATACTCTACTGTTCTCACAGCAGTTGACCAGCGACTTGAGACTCTGTGGTCGAATCAGTAAATCCCATCAGGAAAAATCATCTGTCGATTAGAGACAAACGGATATCTCAGGCCTTCGCGCTATCATCAACTGGTTCTGTATCAGTGATCGCAACCGGGAGTTCGATATTGATATCATCGTACCACACCGTCGGCTTCTTCGAGCGACACTTCCAATACGATCCTCGATGTCCATCTCTGAAACAAAGTGGTGCCCTCTTGGGGGGCACTAGATTCGTCATAACAGTTTACCATCTATAGAGTTCACCAGTATGAAATGAACCTTGGAGACCCAATGTGGACTGCCAAGATAACTGAAAAAGACCTCGCGCAGGATCCACTCGCGATGGATCGGGTCAGAAATAGGTTGGTGTCAGATCTCCTCCCTGGAATAACGACTATCTCGCCACGCCCTCGCTACTACGCCCACCACCTGTGGGCGGTCATGGATATCGCCCGCCGAGATGACCCATCCACACGAGCCGAATTTAACCGAGGGATGTACCGCCGTGAGCGCCTTCTCATGCTTGCCGCAGTTGCACACTCGATGGAGACGCACATCTCTCCGAGGAATCATGACCAGATCGTCGGTATCCGGAGCGGTTCCAAGCAACTTCGCAACGGCAATGATGCTATTCCCCTCGATTTCCGATTCGTTGATCATCGTGGTGGCAGCTACGGTCGTGATTACAGAGCATCACTGCGGACGATGGGTCTCGTGTATCGTCCTGACGGAGACCCGTGTGACCGGCTATCCGAACGAGGAAAACCAATTGCATCAGCATACGATCAGCTTGCCCGTGAACTCTCATTGCACGAACTCGCAGCTGAAGAATCGATCTCGGTAGCAGAGATCGAAGGGCTGGCAGATGATCTCTGTCTTTGTGCCGTATGTGCAGACAACGCCCCCGATAGGGCACCTCTCCGAGACGCCTTTTTCGGGTGGGAAACTGCCAGTGAGAGCGGAAATCCAGCCCAACGACGTGCACAGTCCCTGCAATTGATATTGCAGTTTGCGCAGTATATCGAACAGGAGGATGGTGACTCGCTGTCTCCCTCCGAATTCCTCGATTTCTGCTATTATCGCACTCTCACTACTGAGAGCGGCCAGATATCAGTCGATATTCCAGAGAAACTGAGCCAGCAACAGGCCCGGTGGAAGGTTCTCCGGGCACATGATTACTTCGCGTATGCAACTGAGGTCGTCTTGGTGGGGTGGCTGGAATACTTAGAGCGGAAGTCACCAGAACCCGGTACTGTCGCTACATACATCGATGAGGTACGTTCGCCATCAGTCATGGCCCAACTTGGTGCTGTATTAGATCGTCCATCATTGGACGAAACGACACCGCTCGAATCTATGCTCACCGACTTGTGGTCGAGAGAGGCTGTAACCTGGCTTATCGAGGGAGCCGAGATATCACCGACGGTTCCGTTTTCGCATACGACCAGAGAACATGTCCTAGATCGGGAACTCACGGCGGCCCTGTCCGCTGGCAACTGGGTCAATGTACACTCACTGTGGCCTTGTATCCTTCTGGCCGTTGTACTACGGTTCGGGAACCCAACCGGCCAAACTGAATCTGCCTGGCAGTGGTTGGCCAGCCGTACGAGGAGTGATCTGAGTCCGGCCAGACTCCGAATAGACATCAAAGAACACCTCCGAAATGATTCCACAATCGGCGACTTCCTCGAATGGTTCATCAAACAGTATGTTATCAGACAAGCAGAGGAGGTCCGACGCGACAAGGCCAAAGCTGCTACCCAATTCAAAGGATGGTTTGAGCAAGAAGGCACTGGATGGGTACAAACCCGAACCCATAGTGCCCGGCACTGGTCAGCTCGATTTGATAGCGCGGTCAGTGTTCTCCGAGACCTGTCGTTGCTTGATCCAGATCCGACCATCGTCAGTGTCACAGCAGCTGGTGCCGCTGCTATTGCACATCCCACTACGGAGGACAAGTGATGGCAGAACCCATCGATCTCTTGTCGACGCTCAAAGACGGACATACCTACTCGAGTGCGCTTCTGGGAACGTACCAATTCGATGGCGCCTTCTTTGAAGGTCAGGTGCTGCCAGCGATTCGGCGACACGACGTCACGAACACGATTGTCCTCGCAGATACGCTGGCGTATGACGGTACGAGTAACATTCGTCACGCCGGCGAACGCTACTCCCTCGATCACGTGCGGTGCCCCGGAATCTTTCATCCAAAGTTTACGATCCTCCTGGGCCATCGCTGTGGGTTCGCGATGATTGGGAGCGCGAATTTGACCGAGAACGGATGGCGGAGCAATGGCGAACTAGTGGCGACGTTTAGCTACGATGCCACGGATCCGGACCCAGACGTCGCTCAGGTGTTTGCCCAACTCCAGGTGTTCGTTGAAAACCTCTGTACAGAGCAGATGCTTCCCAGTGAGACGACTAAGACTGCCATAGCCGAGGCGTTTGCAGATGCTCCCTGGATACCGGAGCCAGAGACACGCTCACCCAACACGGGACTCTCTCTCGTACACAACCTCGAAGAGCCAATCCTTGACCAGATATTGGACCGAACCAATGAAGGAGACCTTCACACAGTTGAACTCGTTTCACCGTTTTTCAGCGGTTCGGACGGGAGCGTGATTGAATCGCTCTGGGAGGCGGGCCCTGACGAACTCGTTGTCAACGTCCAACCGGACACGGTGGCTGGCTTCCAATCTGACACGCTTACCCAGGGCGTATTAGCCGACGCGACGATTCGTATACAGTCGCTCTCACTCGTGGACGACCCGGGTAGGTACCTACATGCAAAAGCGATAATCCTTACCGAGTCGGATGGTGCTTGGGCCGTCTATGGCAGTCCAAACCTCACGACACCCGCGCTTCTGACACCGGCAACCGCCGGGAATGTGGAACTGGCGGTGCTTCGATACGACACTAATCCCTCTCACTTCGAGTACCTACTTGATCCATCGCTAGTCACCACAGAAGAGATCGACTCCACAGATGTCGTCTACAGAGGTCGATCACACGAGACGACTGATGAGATAGGTCAGTTTCACCTTTCGGAGGCCACTATCGATTCGGAGGGCCGGTTGCAAATCACATTCGACCCGGTCGGGGCAACTTCCGGGACGATTCAGTTGGGTCATGGTGACGAACTTGTGGGACTTGACTACGTTGTTAGTGACATCGGTGAGGGCGAGATCACCGTCTCAGATGGCGGTATCAAACAGTTCTGTCAGCGAGCCACACACGTCTCACTAACTGTAGAGACACCAGACGGAATCCGTGAGTCTGCACGCCGGTGGGTGTCACTCCCTGTGCTTTATAATTCGCCTCGCCCGAGTGAACTGGAATCAATTAACGATTCGCACGGTCGTCATGGACTGCTTGAAATGCTAAACCGGCTTGAAGACTGGGGTTCGCTGTATGTATTTCTTGAGAATCTCAATTTTGGGGAAATGATAGACGGTAACCGAGGAATCGCAACGGTAAATACCCTCGTTGACTCCAATGCCGCCGAGATGGACGACGAAAATGACGGCCTCCAAGCTCGTAATACAACGGCCATGGGCGACCTGATTGAAACCAAAATCAAGTCGTTCGAGAATTCAGTTCATGAACGGTCGCTCCGGTCAATGCAGCACGAAACGTGGGAGGAACGACTCGAAACGGTGAGTGACGTCTATATCAGTGGCAGCAAATTGACGCTGTGGTGGGCAGAGCGTGAGCACGAAGCGATAACGCTGATTCGACACATTCGGACCAGCACTCGGTCGATAGTGGAGCTGGTGGAAGAACTGCGTGTGACGATCGACACCGACGCAGCAACCCGACTCGAGACCGAGTGTCAACTATTAGAACACGTCGCCATCATCTCGTACCTGATCGACGCGATCCAGGTCCGAGCAGGATTCTCGAACGGGCCAAATAAAGGGGTTTACAACGTCTTTCGAAAAACGAGCCGTACCGCACTGGAAACGCTCGGCGACCAGCGCGGTGGCCCGATTCCATCACCTGACTCAATCGTGGACTGCCTCTCAGAGTATGCTGGACTCCGGACGCAACCCGCCAACGCACGAGAGGTGCGAGAGTATTGTCGCGAATTGTGTGAATGACGGATATGAACCTAGAAGGGCTGAATTCGCTCGGCCGAACAGGCTGGGTCGGGTGTTTGAATTCTGTATTCACCGCCTTAAAGGCATTTGAGACTCTCGATTGTTCGACGCGTAACGTGGTCGCACTTGAACGAGCAGAGAATCGCGGATTGACGCGAACACCTGGGCAAACGGGGAGTACGTCGTCGTTGACGACGACTAGCAGTCATCTGACCGCGTTGCGCTCGCCCCTGAAGGACTGGATGAGTACGACGCCAATTTGCCGACCACAAGGATGTCTCACTGCACGAGTTTGCTGGCTGAACGTGAACAATTCGCTCGTCGAGGAACACTCGGGCCGGACACAGTGAGTCGGAATGGACAATTGAGGCGCTTTTTACCTGCCTTCCTTCCTTGTCCGTTGGAACCAACTGACATCAAGACCAGCAATATCTGATGAATAGTTACTCCTCAACGCGGGAATCGGTCGATAATCTCGTGGCCACTTAGTCGGTCTGTCGTCGTGCCTGTACGGACGTGGAAGGTTCCGCTTGTATCAACAGGGGCTGTTGTCGCCCGTTGAACGTTAACAATGAGAATGTCCGCACCGTTGACTCTCGCTTTCTTCACGTTCCGGACAACGCTCGTGAGTCCGCTGCTCAGAACTCCTGAGACGCGTTCTTCGGTCGACTGAATATCATCAAGTCCGACTGGATTACCTTCGTCATCAACACCAATGAGGATCGCACCCCCTTCGTGGTTTGCAAGTGCAGCCACTTCCTTACGGAGCGTATCAAGATGACTTGGGAGCGTTGCTTTAAATTCCAGAACATCACTCTCTTGACGAGCAAGCACCGACTCAATGCTATCGGGCGAGACCTGATATTCTCCCTTGAATCGATGCTCAATCGCCTCTGCCAGCGTGTGAACAAACGATGAGTAGTGCAGTTCGTCGTCGGGTGAAATAAGATTCGAGACTAACTCTGTCTCCTCAGGTGCGTTCGGCTCATACCAAATTGGCACGATTGCAAGTGCGTCCAAATTCTGTGCGAGCGAGCCGCTTGCGAAATCGAATTCCCGATAGCTATCGATTATTTCATCTGGGTCACGGTCAAGGTCCGCGAGGTTTAGTACAAGAATACATCCTGTCGCTGCGAGCGGAGCGATATCATACACCCCCAGATAGAACGAGTGGATGTCTTTACCACGGTTCTTCCAATTCTTACTAACAGAGGAAACGAGTGATTCGACGTTCAGTGCAAACCAGACGTCATCCACCTTCTGAGTCGGAAATGTCTGTGGAGATGAAAGAGATTGTTGTGAAGATCCGTTTGGTGTCCCGACGACAAAATCGACGTCCTGATAGAATCGATGTCCTGGTGGTGAGTAGCTGCGCTCAGCAACGAGCTCTCCTCGCTCTGCTGCATCGGCGAGCACTTGACTTTCTGTCAAGAGATCATTGCTGACCGATTCACAGATTAAATCAATTTGCTTTCTGCCGCGTTTCGAATAGTCCCCTCGTTGGAACAACGAAAGAAGACGGACAGGAAGAGACGCCTCAGAGTTAGTTGAGTGATTCACACGCACTCATTCTATCAGTACCTCTTTGATTTTTTCGACGACACTTCGTCATTCGGAGTTCGTCTCAAGCATAGTTTGTTTGTGCGTACCGAAGTGAGCGGGGACTGGCAGCTCTTCAAGTACGCGGGATTGCAGTCGCAAATAGCCGCTATGTGCTCGTTGACAGTTTGCGTGCAGCCAGCGAGCTACTTCTGGTGAGTTCAGATACGTTCGAAGTTCCGTGATGTCGATGCCGTTCTTTGGGAGAATGTAGTACACGGAATGCCGCGGGACGATGGTTCCAGCGTCATCGAGCCAAAACTGTGGTGTCGAAGCAATATCCCTAAAGAGAATCTTCTGCTGAAGCAGATCTTGCATTGGTGGGTTCTCGTGCCAGGCATACCAGCGACGGTGCCCCTTCTTGTAGCAGGACCGCTCTTCAAGACTACTCCGATGTACTTTTTCGAGCCAGTTGCCGAACTCTCCGAGCTCGGACTCAGGAACGAGATTGCCGCGGTCGTCGTACGGGCAGAGGAACACGGATGATGAGGTGACTGGGGTGTCCACTGAGTGCTGCTTTAACTCATTCCCTGATACTGTTGGAACACTCCATGACTCCAGCTCCGTCGGCAGCTCTGCCTCATCGAAGACGAATACTGAATCTGCACCTGTGGCCATCCCTGGACTAATTCGCTGTGTTATCTCCCCAAGTGTCACCCCGGATGCTTCGATGCCGGTGTCAATATCTCGAATGTGGGCTGTCCATCGCGTGCCATCAGTCGGAAGAACGGTCTCGTGTACTGCTTCATCTCGAGATACTACGGTCGTCTTTGTGCCGTCACCAGTAGCAACTACAGAGATTGTCGGATAGGTGATGTGGTTCTTAAAAGTAGCGTCGTCTAGGTGCTCTAATCGCTCAAGTTGATACGTTTCTAGGAGCTGACGGAGGGGGCGTGCAGTCTCGGTATATTCAAATTTCTCAGGTGTGAGGAGCGTGAGCCGTCCATTGTTTGCGAGGAGATTCAATGCTCGTTCAAAAAACAACAGATAAAGATCAAATCGACCAGTCGCTGTTTGGTAGACCTTTCGGTACTTCTGTTTGTTCTGCTCATCGATTTCTGTGATTGGAACGTACGGTGGGTTCCCGATGATATACTCGAACGACCCACAGTCGTGTTCTGTATCGAGGAAATCAACCTGTACAAACTCAACTGGCAACTCTTCAAATCTCGACTGTGCTGTTACGAGTCGCTCTTGATGGGTATCGCAGGCGTATCCCGCCGGGAACGGATACTCATTTGTCTCACAATAGTGGTAGACAGCTTCGACAAATGGTCCCTCACCGACGCCGGGAAATAGAATCCGATCACCCTCCGACGGGGGATGATCGTCGAATAGCAACTCCACCATTCGATTTGCCACCTCTGGTGGCGTTGCAACGAAGCCCTTCATAATGTAGACTACCCACCCATTATTATATAAAGGTACATATATCTCGAGGCAAGGCACATTCGTTAGTTCGTCACTGGAAGACACCAAACGAATACAGAGTAGCCACAGCCGATAAATTCACTCCAACCGGTTCGGAAGTGTTGATCTGAGTGGGTGAATCAGATTCTAGTCCAGACGTGTTGTATTGCACACCGAACCTGTCGAATCAAGGACGTCATCTGGCAGAGATTGGTGCTTGGGGAGGGTCGGTGTCTTCTAATTTAAATTCCTCACGATTTGATACCGAACCCAGAGCGTCAGTTTGCCGTATCTTCGAGGACGTGCCCCAAGAGATAGCAGAGTAGAACTTGCTTCTCGCTCCCATGTCGGGAGCTTAGGTCACAGTGAGAATCTATGGATGTCGCTTTCGACCGCGCCCTCAAGCGAATATGGATGTACTTCAAAGACAAGGCGTGTTTACAATGCAGTCCGGGCTGAATACTCTGAAGAGGTAGAACAGATCTTCTGTAGGCCTAGAAACCGAGTCAAATCGTCTTCCAAACCTCCGGCACTTCCTCCGGACTAGTGATCGAAACAACGCGATAGTTCATCCTGAGTAGCTTGTTACGCTTGTCTTCATCACCCTTTTTTACGTGGTCTTTCTCGTGGTCGGGGCCGTCGACGAAGACGGCGATGGGTTGGCTCCGACCGTTCCCCGTCTCGAAGAAGAAGTCCGCCTCTGCAATGGGAACGTCACCGTCGTAGATCCGACGCTGGGCATCATCCGGGAGCGGGAGACCCTCCTTATGGACGGCCTCCAGCACTTCACGTTCGAGACTGGACTCACACATCCCGAGCAACTCCTGGTACCGCTCCTCGGACTCTTTCGACTCTATACGGGTGAGCGACATGGTCTGGGCGCCGTAGAGCCACGGCATCACGAGGGTCCGGTCGAACATGGAGTGCTCGCGCTGATTGTAAAACGACATCAGACACTCGTAACACGCCCGTTCACAGCCATCGGCATCGTTGGCGTGCAGGACGTCAAGCGCCTCAGTAATCGCGCGTTGGAAGCGATCCTTCTTGGGGTCGGTGAGGTCGTGGAGCGCACCTGCGCCGCCCTCACTGGTTTCATGAACCACGACAGTCATCTGGTCGGGCGAAGTCGGCGACGGCTTGAGGAACGTAGAGAGCTCCTGTTCGTCGAGATCGAACTCAACCAGGATACCCTGGTAGAGTGCCTCTTTGAGCGTGTGGTAGAAGTGGAGCTGCTCTTCAAGTTCGAGTTCCTCCGGGACAGGCGGAGTAATCGTTACCGTGTCGTGGTTGCCCTCAGTGTAGAGCTCGATCCCCTCTCGGATATCCTCGCGGTCGGCGCCAGCGTAACAGCCGTCGTCTTTCACGTGCTTTTCGATCATGTTGTAACTCGTAAGCCAGCGCTTACACTCGTTACAGAGCGCAAAGCCCTGGAGCTCGTCGTCATCACGCCCACGGATCCCGCTGTTGACGGTGATGATGCGGGCACTCGGCTCGTAGGTGACAGCTGCTGTGACGCCGTCGCCGGACAGCTCAAACTCCTGAGCCTTCTTTTGCTCGTAGTAGGTATTGATGTCGTAGCCTTCGCGACGCCGCTCCTCGTCGTCGCTGGTGATGTTCTCTTCAGGGCGAGCCCGCATGTCCGGAAGCTCCATCGTGTTCGGGTTGGAGTGGTGCCCGCTGAACGATTCGCTACAGACGGGACAGCCTGCTGCGTTCTCGGCATCGTTACCCATCAGAATCGTCTGACAATTCGGACAGACGATTTTGTGCTGGGTGATCGGCTCGGCGTCGCGAGTTTTCGGTCGCGCGTACTTGATCCCATGGCGTTCACCTCGGTAGTATACGTTATTCCCGGGGGCAAACTCACGGATCGCCTGTGAATCATCTCGCTGAATGTCGTCCGGGAGTGAGGTGAACCCGAGTGTACAGCTCGTCCGTGGGAAGCCGTAGTTCGGAAGGAAGCCCTGTGACCGGAGGTACTGGTAGGCGTAAAATCGCTTCCCACCGCTGCGCATGTCCCGGAGGCGCGCTTCGACAGCAGAGCGCTCCCGTTCGGCCTGCGGATTCCTGTCGTCGTGCTGGAGCTGCTTGTTCAGTCGCCGAAGCTCCCGGGTGAGACGGGTGTACTCAATTCGCCATGGCTCGAACGCCTTGTCGAGGTAAACGACGAAGTTGTCGACGCGATCCTCGATGAGTTCGTCGGTGAACCACTCCTGGTACTCAGCCTGTGCCCGCTCGTGGGCGAACGCTCCTTTCACGGCATTGATGATTGCCTCGCGTTCGGCCTGAATCGCATCCTCAAGGTCCTCGCGGAAGCTCTGGATCATCGGGTAGTCGTTCTTCCCATCCTCGATGTCGAGGACGTACTGGAGCTTCGTCTCGAACTTGAATTTGATTACCTCGAGCACGAGCGCGTTGATGTGTGCCTCCAGGAGATCGCGGTTGTTTAGCAGGAAGGTCGGTGGCGAGATCTTCCCGGCGATAATGCGTTCTGGGCGCTGGTAGAAGTACTGATCGTGAGACACGCCGCCGAAGCCACTACCACAGAAAGTGGTCACCAGCGACGGTTGGTCCTGTCGGCCTGCACGCCCAGACCGCTGAGCGTAGTTGCTGGGGTTCGGCGGAACGTTTCGCATGTAGACGTTCGAGAGATCCCCGATGTCGATTCCTAGCTCCATCGTCGGCGTCGAGACGATAGTGTTGAGGTCGTCTCCCTCACGGAAACGCGTCTCGAGTTCCTTCCTAATGTCACCCTCGATCTGACCGCTGTGTTCGGCAGCGAGAACGTCAACGGCTTCGTCGAACGACATGTCGTAGAGGTCGTGGAAGTAGGACTCTCTGAGATCTGTGTCCTCCGGAGTGACGTTGCCACAGCTGGCGTTGAGACACATTTTCAGCCGCTTTCGGGTGACGACTGTCTTGCACTTCGGGCAGACTGAGACGTCACTTGCATCGTGTTCTTTCAAGCGGATGTACGAAGGGTTGAGCATGAACGCCTGTCGCCCTCGGTAGACGTCGTCCTCTTCGAGTACCTGCAACACTTCATCGTCACTAAGCAGGTCACGGACCGCTTCGATCACCGTTGCAGCTCGATCTGTATCGACATCGAGAGCGCGGGTAGTCCACTTCACGTGGCGTGACCGCCAGTCGGTGAATCGGTGGATTTGTTCGGTACCTTTCGTCGAGGCGGTGTCGCTGAATCCCTCTGGGAACCGGAAGAACTGTTGTTTGTGGAACTTGACGCTCTCGTCAAGCTTGCTTAGAACCTCGTTCCGGAAGTTCCCGAAGTTGCTGAACGTTGGGTGGTTGATAGCGGCCGTCCGGCGAAAGATATCGAGGAATGCTTTGCAGTACTCGTACCGAACCTCGGGATCGGCGGTGGCAAGTTCTGGAACGTCCTCCCATTGCTCGTCGATTTCTGCGAGCCGGTCGAGGTTCTTGTACTCGACATCTAGAAGCCCGACGTCCTCCAGACTCTGCTGACCACGTTGCTGACTCTTCCTGAGCTCCAGTAGTACGTGGAACTGAAGATAGTCGCTGAACCGACCCTTTTCATCGTCGAGAACACCGAACATGTCCCGGGCGAGTCCATCCGGGACAGCGTTGTTATCCTCGAGCACCTCGAACGTGCGATTCCCGATGTCTGTCAGCCCGACGTCGCCGTGCTCTTTGAGCGCGCCATAGAGTGCTCGTCGGAACTTGACCCGCTGGTAGAGGTTATTGAGGTGGGCAGCCTGTAACGCCGTGTCTTGTCGGTTGTCGCAAAAAGCGATAGTCTTCTGCTGGTCCTTCGGTAGCTCCTGCATCGTCGAGCCGATGAGCACGTCTGTCGCCGTCGAGCGACCGACCATGCCGAACTTGAACATCTTCGAGAGCTCCATCGCCCGCCCCATCCGGGAATGGCTCACTCCGCAGTTGCCACAGAAGAGGAATTCGCCGGAGTGCCACATGACCTTCAGGCCCTGACTCGCGAAACAGCCACACTGGAGCTGGCCACTATCGAGGTGACCATCCGTGAGACGGTTGTGGGTTGGGCAGTACGTCGCTGGTCGAGGGATAGCTTCCTCCCATGTGTCTCGGAGCTCATCGGAGTCGTCGAACCACTGTGCGGGGAGCGTAACTTCGTCGCGGTCCCATTCGCCACGCATTACGTAGCCGGCGCTCTCGCCTTCGCCGACGCTGAGGTCCGACACTTCACGAGGGGTGAGGTGGTCGGCCTCACCGCGGGCGATGGTGTAGTACTCCTGGCCACAGGCTCGACAGAAGGAGAGCGGGAACGCCTTACGGCTCCGTTCGTGCTCCTTCGCGCAGTGACGACACTCGAGGTCGCCAGCGTCGCTGAGGTGAGGCTCGTCAGGGTTCAAAGCCTCCGGCGTGAGACACGCCACGAGCCCGGTGCCTTGCGAGAAGAACGAGTGGAGCTTGGGGATGAAGATCGGCTGTTGTTCGCCCTGCACTTCCGTGGTGCCTACGGTGCCGGCGAGGAGTGCGGCCTCCAATTCGCGACGGGCTTCGTCCGGTGTGGCCTCCGGTCGAACCTCGTTCTGATACTGTTCGACAAGTGACGGCTCGTCGGGATCGCCAGCTTCGCCAGAGGGGTTGATCTGCTGGCTACGTTCGCTGAGGCGCCCGTCAAGGAAGGCGACCGTCGGATGAGCCAGTAGCACGTTGCCGATGGCTTCGGCGGTCTTCGTCTCCTCCGTACTCAGGGCGCGTTTGGTGAGCCGCTCGGTAAGCTTGGTCGTCTCGTCGGCTGTGCCGTCGAAACGCCGAATATCGTCGTCGGTTACCTCGACCTCGTCGGGCAGTTCCTTACCATCGGTGAACTGGATCGGGTAGTGGCTCTCGCCGATGACGCTGTCGGCGTCGACGGATGCACCGAAGATCCGCTCGGAGAAGTTAGCGATCTCCTCTTCGGAGTCCATGCCTTCTTCGCTGGCGACCGTCGCGGACGTCCCGATGCACGTGAGGTCTTCTCCAGCACCTGTGTGCTCTCGCAAGCGGCGGATGAGGGCGGCGACATCGGCTCCCTGGTGACCAGTGTACGTGTGTACCTCGTCAAGCACGAGATAGTTGAGCGCTCCCTCGTGGGCCGTGGGAAAGAGGTCCTTGTCCTCGTGGCGTGTGAGGATATAGTCCAGCATGACGTAGTTCGTCATCAGGATGTCCGGAGGGTCACGCTGCATCTCCTCCCGTGAAACAACTTCGCAGTCGAACGCCTCCTTCCGACCGAACTGCTGGAGGAACTCAGCCGTCTCGTCGGGGTTGTACGGCGTACTACTCGTGTAGAGACCCAACCGGAGGCCGGAGTCGTCGAGGCGCTTGGCGAACTCCTCGTACTGTGAGTTCGCCAGCGCGTTCATTGGGTAGATAATTACCGCCTTAATCCCCTCCTCGCCGCGCTCTTTGGCGTCGAGGCAGTGGCTAACGATGGGGATCCCGAATGCGAAACTCTTGCCGGACCCCGTTCCCGTCGAGACGATTGTGTTGCCCTGATCGATCGAGCGGATTGCATCGGCCTGGTGTTTGTACGGCTCGATAGGGTTGCCTTCGCTGTCGTCGAAGACGTCGAGGATTCCTTCGTGTAGGATGCCGTCGTCGACGAGCTGCTCGAGGGCGGTGCCGTACTCGAAGCGCTGGTTCAGCTCGACGAACGGCTCTTTCCAGAGTACTTTTCCGGTGTTGACCCGGTCGTCGATCCACTCGGCGATGATCTCGTCGTCGACGTTCTGGAACGTCTCGACGTAGTTCCGGTACGAGGATTGGACCTCGTCCAAAGCATCGAAGGGGTTGAGGCGGGTCGTCATGGAGATAATGTCTCAGTCAGTCTAGTAAACAGTTTGGTCGAGTGGGCAGTCTGAGAGCTATGTCGTCGCCCAACCCGTCTAGGTCGACTGCGAGGACGTTGAGAGCGTCCGCAAGGCCGGCGACGCCAGTCTTGTAGATCAGCCCTTAGAGCGCTTCTTCGATTGATTCATATTACTCTGATCCAACAGGTCAGGGGTTTGCCTCCAGCTTCAGCGAAGGGGGGCCAATCATGATTCTCAAGATATGTTCAAGCTCACGTTATCGAAATGTTCTAGACACATCTGTTTTCGCTTGTTGTAGCCATGTTCATTGACCTCCAATTTATGGAGAATTTCAAATGAATCAATTAGTTGTTCGAATTCATCTTTGGATAGACCATATGCTTTTGCAATCACTGCATCTAATTCGGCACGAATCTCGCGGCGTTGATCAGAATTCCATTCGAATGGCCCATCATGTAATGGGAATTCCTCCCCGAGGCCGTCGAGCGAGTGAGAAGTCCAGAGTAATTTGAGGCCCTGGTCTATCAGATAATCCGCCAAATTACGCTTTCTTCCCCCTACGTCAGCTTGGTGATTACTCAGATATTGAGGTGTAGGCATGGGCAGTTGTTTCAATATATAGTAACTAACCGATGCCCCACCTAGAGATTGTTGTAATGAAAAGTCAAAAATCAACGAGTTGAATATTGTAGTAAAAATCACAGTATGAGGGGCTTTTTCATCAACATCAAATGCCAAAACTGGCGCTTTGTGTGAACAGGGATGCATCGGTAGTACCGTTCCGATCGAGGTGCGGCTATTGCTAGCTGAACCACCCGTTTCTCTGAAGGCGAACATCCAGTTCTGATCCCAATCTAGTGATTCCTTCCTATCTTCGAAGTCATTTTTATTCACCCAATACCGAGGGATGACTTCATAGTCCTCATTCTTCTTTTGGTCCTCACCCACTTTCTTGGTACCTGCCCGGCGTCCGAATCGTTTATTCTTGGGAATGCCCTCGAAAGTTGCAAATCGATGGTCAAATTGTTGGAATAGTTTTCCTTCCCAAAGAGGCAGGAATTCATCACCATCACCAGCATAAAGATTCCCGTCTTTTCGTTGGTACCCATTGGCTTCCAGATCTTCAAGCGTATTGTCGGCAAATAAATCGGAATCGTTTGCCATATCAAATATCCGGATATAATTCAAATCCCACGTATTTGTCTCGTTTTCTTCATGAATTAGAATAGGTGTGCCTTCGTAGACTGTGACCGCAAGATCACGTTCCTCTTTTGTTTGGAACATAGGACAATTTTTTGTATTCGGATTTATCATCTCCAGCTCGTCTTTTGACATTTTATAGATGCTTCCAGGACTATGTAAATCGTCTAACGTCCAATTGAAGAATGAAAATGAAAAACTATCAGAAGGATATCCACAACCTGTGGTTGTTAACAGACAAAATCGTTCACGGGTTGCGACATCTGGAAACAAGTTGCGTTTATTAACAAAGTCATACAAGGAGTCTAACAAGCGTTGTTCTACTAACTCGGAAAATAAGTCCTGTGTATAATAATCAGTAGCGATGCCGGTCTTGACAATCATACCGCATTTTCCATAATCAGACAATATATCAAAAGTCGATAATTCTGTGAACGCAGGATATGTGTTTATTTCTCCAACGCCGGATAGTCTGAATCTGCCAGATTCTCGGATGAACTTAGATGTACATTCAGCTATGGATTTTGCTTGAGTCCAAGCGGAGTACAATTGTTCATCCTCGGACTCCAATTCGTTGAGTAAGCCACGTCTTTCACTTTTTGAAGTCGAATTTGCGATACGCTCATGTTTCCCTCTGAACCACTCTTTTTCAGTAAGCTCTACCTGCTCCCATGGCGGGTTTCCAAGCACACAGTCAAACCCGCCCTTCTGGAATACGAGAGGGAACTCTAACTCCCAGTGGAAAAACGACTCCCGCTTAGCAATATCCAGGGCCCGTGCACACATCTCATCAATCTCTCCTTGAGGATCGTCCAAGTCATGCGGAGCCTCCCGACGCACCCGCTCAATCGTCCGCGGAGAGGGATACTCCGACGCCGACCCGTCCATCGGCCAGTAGAACGCAGCCGTCCATACGTCATGTACCAACTTCTGGGTCAGTAAGCCATCAGCCGCTTCTAATTTTTCAAAGAGCTTGGCCTTGCGCTCAACGTCGCTGATCGCCGACTCGTCAAGTGCTTCTAACTCTTCAGCCACCTCAAGGTACTCTTGACTTGCGGTGTACCCCCAGTCAAGACCGGCTTGGAGGCCGGCTTCGTCGTCGACGTCCTTGTTCTCGTTCCGAATTCGCTTTCGGATTGCATTACCTGTGTCGTAGCCACAGTCACCTGTCGTCGGATACGCATCAACAGGCACGCCTTGCTGGATCAGCTCTTCAGTGGTACCGATCAACGAGTTCCCCTGCTTGATCCGATGGTCTAAGAAACTGAGCGGCTGATCCTTCACGGCAGAGTTGATCCAAAGGCTGACCTTCGCCAGCTCAACGGCCATCGGGTTCAGGTCTACGCCGTACAGACAATGCTGCACAACCGACCGTCGGGCTTCTCGAACCACCTTCTCGTCCGGATACTCTGTTCCACTCCTAATCTCCGCCAGCCGCTTTCCGAGGTAGTTGTTCGCAGCGATGAGGAACGCGCCGCTCCCACAGGCGGGGTCGACGACGTCGATGCTTAACAGCGCCTCTCCTTTCTCCTCCGGTGTATCAGCGTCGCCGACGCGGTTGTCGACTACGGGCTTGAGCGCACTATCAATCAGCTCATCGACCAGCTCAGGCTTAGTGTAGTAACTGCCTGTCTCCTTGCGATCCATTCCGCGGTCGTCGAGGTAGAAGCTCCCCGAACTGACCTTCTTGTCCTCCAGTTCCACCGCCTTATCTGCATACTTGGGCATGAACTCGAGCAGGCTCTCGTATACTGCTCCAATTTCGTCGACACCGAGGTCTGCGTAGGAGATTCGCTGCTGGTACCCCTCTTGCTCGACGTGGGTTAGGTTGTGAATCGCGTCTAGAAGGGCGTGATTCGGGCAGGTCGACTCAGTCACGTACTCCAGCTTCGAGTCATCAAAGAGCCCGCCGTTGTAGCCCGGAACCGAGAGGACGCTTTTTTCGTCGTCTTCGTACCCATCACCGACGAGACGGAAGGTCACCTGTAGCCCCTCCCAGAGATCAGTCTCCGTATCCCGAGCCTTGGATCGCTCCGATCGATCTCGTAGCGTGTTGATGGAGTACTCGTCCGTGTAGAGATCCCCTCGGTCAGCCATCATTCCGCGCTGCTCAGCGAACATGAGGAAAAGCAGCCGATAGACGACGCGCAGGAGATCCTGGTAGTACTGGTCGGCCTCGTCCTGTCCACCCTCCTTCAGAACGGACCGGATATCGGGAGTGAGGAAGCCGTTCCCCAGTGTCTCCAGCGCCTCAACGACGTTGGACTGTAGGTCCTCACCAATCTTCACGCCGGTTGCGAGCGCAACCTGGTAGAGTGACTCCAGCGGCGACTCTGCGTCAGCGTCGTCCTCATCAGTATCGTCATCTACGACGAAGCGTGAGGCGTGACAGAGCCGGTAGAGGGCCCGGAAGTCCTCGTAGTTTCGGTTGGTGAAAATGTTCTCCAGGTCGAACTCGATGTACCCCCGGGTGTAGGTGTGGTAGTAGTCACGTAGCAGTCGCAGTTTGAGCCCGTCGGCGACGAGACTCCACTGTTGATCGGCGGCGTTCAGGAAGCGCTGGAGTTCGTCGTGGGGGCTCTTCCCGCTCGCTCGGGTCCCGACGTGGTTGCCACTGTCTAGGGGTTCGTCCTTGTCCGGTTGGATCAGATGTGTGACCGGCGGCAATCCGAGGCTTTCCTCTCCGCCGAGTTGTCCCTCCGGCGCCCACCCGTAGTGGGACAAATTCGCTTCTAGCCCGTTTACGCGAAGGTTTTTCGACTGGTACGCCGGCTCGAAGTCGAGGTGCTCCAACAGAGGAATGAGCCAGCGGTCGCGGACCTCGCTCGTATCCATCTCGTAGATGGTATTGTCCTGGGAGATGCTGTCCCAACGCTCTTTGAGGTCCTCCCACACGTCGGCAATCTCGTCGTCGAGTTCCGTCGTCGAGGACGGTTCTTCTCCGTTGAGGGCGAACGTCTGTGGCGCGACGGCAGCCTCACTACACTCCTCTTCTCGGAGTTTGTGGAGTAATTGTTCTGTGAGGATGCCGCCGCTGGGCTCGATGAATGTCGTTTCGTCACGTCGTCGTGTCTGTTGGCTCATTGCTGGGTCACCTCTCTGGTCGTGATGTCGTCCTGCATCTCTTCGAAGCGTTGCTTGATTTCGTCGCGAGTTCGGTAGTAGCCGTGGTTCTCAAGATCCTCATTCTTAATCTGCTTAAACGAGTCGAAAATTCGATCGAAGTCGTCAGCATCGACGCCGTAGACATGACCGATCAGGGCTTCGAGCTCGAAACGGGTCTCCTCGCGAGTCCTCTCTTCGCCAGAGAATTTGTAAGGACTTCGTTCAATTCCAGTCTCCTTCGCATACTTTTCCAGATCCCAGGCAGTATAAGTCAGCTGATTGACCAGGTCACGAATGCGTTTGGCTGCGCTCTCCCCTGAGAAATGGAGTGAATTGAACGCCTTGGGCCCCGGAACTGGGAGCTGTTTGAATATGAACTGACTAAGGTCCGTACCACCAACCTTTTGCCGTGCTACATAATCAAGAACAAAAGAATTGAAAGCTGCTAACAATAGAGAAGATTCGTCTGCCGACGCACCATTGATGTGATACAGTTTACCAGTCGGACATCCAGGAATATATGAAGAAATTACTGTCCTTCTGTCAGTTGCGCGAGCGATTCTCCTGAATGCGATGTGCCAACGACTACCATTCCTATCTTTGTAGTCACTATCTGAGATCCAATAACGGGGGATGACCAATTTCTGTGGGTCGTCCTTTTCATCAACGTCAATGTAATCTAATGCAGAGTTTCCAGTATTATCTGGATCTACATTTTCGTATGTGGCGTACCTATGGTCGTATTGGTGAATGAATTTCGACTCATAGACCGGGAGCTGTGTATCGTTCTCTTTAACAAATTTGTTCCCGACCAACTCCCAACCATTATTCTGCAGCTCGGCCCTAGTTGAGAATAGTGAAGAGTCATCTGACATATTATACATACGGCTCAGAGTTATGTCCCAAGGGTTGGGGTCCGAAACTGTGTCTGAACCTTCTAACTTTAATACACGAGTATTTTGGTAGATTTTTAATGTCAGCTCTTTGTCCCCCTTGTTTGTGAAAGTGGGACAAGTCTTTGTATTTGGGTTGAGCTGCTCTATTTGCCCGCGAGTTAATTCGAAGCGGTTCGCAGGATCGTGCAGCTGGCTGATTCTTGTTAGGTAGAATGCAAGCTCAAATTCTGGTTGAGTATTTTTGTCACCGGTCTGTGTTAGCAAACAGAACTTGAAACTGCGGTGGACTGCTGGGAACATCCCCTTACTATTCTCGAAGTCGTATAATGACTTTAGGCGTTGTTCTTCTACAATTTTCCGGAAGAACGCTTGGGTTGTAGCATCAGTCGCTATGCCAGTCGGAACGATCAGACCGTTGTATCCAACCTCATTGGTATTCTTAAGAGCCCATTCAGTAAACAACGCATAGGTGTTGACGTGACCGCGTCCAGTGAGTTCGTATCGCCCACTATTTCTCATGAACGACATAGCGTCCTCAGCACCCTCAGACGCCAACTGATACTCCTCATAGAGCTCTGGATCCTCCTCTTCAAGCTCTTCAATCATTGACGACCGCTTCGATGCTGTCGACGCGCTAGCAATGTCAGGGCGACTGACCACGAAGAACTTCTCAGTCTCGAAGTTCAACTTCTCCCACGGCGGATTGGCCAACACACAGTCAAATCCACCCTCCTGGTACACCAATGGGAACTCGAGCTCCCAGTGGAAGAACGAATGCGTCTCGCTGAACTCCCGAGCAAGCGCACACATCTCCTCGATGTCACTGTCAGGGTTCTCGAGATTGTGTGGGCCCCCCGTCCGAACTTTCTGAATCGCGCTCGGCGTCGGGTTCTCCGCGACAGAGCCGTCGAGCGGCCAGTAGAACGCCGCAGTCCAGACGTCGTGAGCGAGTCGTTCAGTTTCTAACGCCTGCGACTCCTCGAACTGTTCGTAGAGCTCGGCCTTCCGCTCGACGTCGCTGATCGCATGCTCGTCAAGTGCTTCCAATCGCTTCGCGATATCGAGATGCTCCTGCTCGCCGTAGCTCATCCCGAGCGTCATCTGAGCTTGCGATTTGCCGGAGAACGTCTTGTTTTCCTCGCGTACTCGCTTTCGGAGGTCGTTGCCGATGTGCCAGTCGCGTCCCTTCGACGTCTCGTAGGCGTCGGCTGGAACTCCGTCTGCAATCAGCTCTTTCGTCGCCCCAATGAGCGAGTTTCCCTGTTTGATGCGGTGGTCGAGGAAGCTGAGAGGCTGGTCTTTTACTGCCGAGTTGATCCAGAGACTAACCTTTGCGAGCTCGACGGCCATCGGGTTGAGGTCCACCCCGTACAGACAGTGCTGCACAACCGACCGTCGAGCCTCGCGTACAACCTTCTCTTCGGGGTAGTCCGAGCCACTCCGGATCTTCGCGAGCCGTTTCCCCAGATAGTTGTTTGCGGCGATGAGGAACGCGCCACTCCCACAGGCGGGGTCGACGACGTCGATGCTCAACAGCGATTCCTCTTTGCTCTCCGGCGACTCGTCCTCGTCGACACGGTCATCGACGGTGGGCTTCAGCGCGCTCTGAATGAGCTCGTCGACCAATTCGGGCTTGGTGTAGTAGCTCCCCGTTTCTTTGCGCTCCATCCCGCGGTCGTCGAGATAGAACGTTCCGGAACTGACCTTCCGCTCTTCGATCTCGACAGCCGTCTCCGCATACTGCGGCGTGAACTCGAGCAGGCTCTCATATACTGCCCCGATCTCGTCGACACCTAGGTCGGCGTAGGAAATTCGCTGCTGGTACCCCTGCTGCTCGACATGCGTCAGCTTGTGAATCGCGTCCAGCAGCGCGTGGTTCGGACACGTGGCGTTGTCGATGAAGGCCAGCTTCGAGTCGTCGAAGAGGCCACCGTTGTACCCGGGAACGGACAGCACGCCGTCGTCGCGCCCCTGGCCGACGAGACGGAACGTGACCTGCAGCCCTTCCCAGAGGTCGACCTGCGTATCCCGTCCCGACGCTCGCTCGGCACGCTCACGGAGTGTGCTGATGGAGTACTCTTCCGTGTATAGGTCGCCTCGGTCGGCCATCATACCGCGCTGCTCAGCGAAGAGTAAGAACAGGAGCCGGTAGACGACACGCAGAAGATCCTGGTAGTACTCATCAGCGACGTCCTGACTACCCTCTTCGAGCACCGTCCGAATCTCTGGTGTCAGGAATCCGTTTCCCAGGATCTCCAGTGCCTCAACGACGTTCGACTGGAGATTCTCGCCGACCTTGACACCGGTCGCAAGTGCTACTTGATACAGCGATTCCAGCGGCGACGTAGCGTCATCCTCGTCGCCGTCAGCGATGAAACGCGAGGCGTGGCAGAGCCGATAGAACGCCCGAAAGTCCTCGTAGTTGCGGTTGGTAAAGATGTTCTCCAGGTCGAACTCAACGTAGCCACGCGTGTACGTGTGAAAGTAGTCCCGAAGCAATCGAAGTTTCAGCCCGTCCGCGACGATGCTCCACTGGAGATCAGTACTCGCGTTGAGGAAAGTCTGCAATTCGTCGTGCGGGCTCTTCCCGTTTGATCCGTAGTGGTCGCCATCGTCCAACGGGCGATCCGGGTCGGGTTGCACCATGTGGAGCAACGGCGGCGGGGTCTCCGGTACGTCCGCACCAGCATGCACGGCCTCTTTCGGCGTCCAGCCCAGGTAATCGACCTTCGCTGTCACACTGTTGGCGGTCATGTCCGCCTGGTGGTGCTCTGGCGAGAACCCAAGCTCCTCGAAGAGGCGGCGGATCCATTTCGAGCGTGCCTCAGAGACATTCATCGAGAACACCGCATTGTCCCGGCTGATCTCGTCCCAGCGTTCGACAAGCTCCTCCCAAGCAGCGCTAATCTGCTCTTCAAGCTCAGTCTCAGAGGTCGGTGCTTCGATTGACCCAATCTCGAATGTCGAGGGCTGCACGGCACTTTCGTTACAGGATTCTCCTCGGAGCTTCGAGACTAACTGCTCGGTGAGGATGCCGCCGCTGGGCTCGATGAATGTCGCGTCGTCCGGTCGATTGCGTTGTCGCAATTGCTGGCTCATTAGGCTGGGTAGTAGAGTCCGATAGTCAGCAGGTCTTCACTTGCGACGTCGAGGTTGTCGAAGCCGGCCAGCTGCTCGCCGTAGCCAGCCTCGCGCAACTTCTCGTGCATCTGTTTGCGTTCTTGTGAGATCTCTTCACGCCGCTTATCGGCTCGGTCGTCGATGGCACGTTCGAGCTTCTCGTGTTCGATCGCCGCTTCGATGTCGCGTTTCCACTCCTGCTCGGAACGGCCGGCGTCGGTCGCGTTATCGTCGAGCAACGCCCGTACTTTCTCCTCACTTAGTGGCTCCTCACCGTAGAGCGGAAGCGCCAGCTGGAGTAACTCCTCCATCACGGTCGGTTTCTCCCCCGTGTAGGCGAAGTAGCGGACCTTGAACGTGTAGAGCGCAGTCGTCTCCGACACAAGCGAGGTCCCGCGCATCGACGTCCGGCCATATCTATCCTCACTCGTCAGCGCCACCTCCTTGACTGCCTCGATGAGTCGCTGGACGAGCGGGTGGGCAATGTCGAGCATCTCGACCTTCTCGTCCTCGGCGGCACGGTTGGGGTCAAACGTAACACGTTCGTATTCGTCTTCGATATCCGTCCCGCGGACCTCATCAGCGGTCAGCTTGATCTTGTACGTCCCGTCTACATTGGCGTCGAAGGTGCAGTTGAACAGCCGGAGTCCACTCTTGACGAACGACTCGAGCGCATCCTTCCCGCCAAGCAGCCTCTGGGTCTCCTCTTGGCGTTCCTTTACCTCACTGAGATCGACCTCGGTGTGGTTGTAGAACGATTCGTCCTTGATACGCTCGAGCACCTCGTCGTCGAACGCGCTTTCTTCGGTCTCCCCCCCGGCATCGCCGCCGGCGTAGTCCATCAGCGTCTGCTGTGGCATCAGCTCGCTCAGCTCGTGGGCGTCGAGTAGCTTCAATAGCCCCTCGTCGTCCCCGAGATATGGCGGCGAAAAGCCGTACTCCGAACGGATCTCCTGGGCCTTCTCAATGAGCTTCGTCAGCACCATCCGGTCCATCGGGTCGTCGACAACCATTGTCCGGATAAACACTTTATCGCGCTTCTGGCCGTATCGGTCCACCCGACCGTTCCGCTGCTCGAGCCGGTTAGGATTCCACGGTAGCTCGTAGTGGATGACCTGGTTCGCGGCGTACTGCAGGTTCATCCCCTCACTAATCACGTCGGTCGCGATCAACACGCCTCGGTCGGCGTCGGCGAACGCCTGAAAGCGTTCGTTCCGCTCGGCCTCCCCGAGTTCGCCGTACAGAGTGTGAAGGCTGAGTTTGTCGCCGAGTTTGTCTTCGATATGTTCTTCGAGGTACTCGAGCGTGTCGACATACTTGGTGAAAATGATCGTTCCACCGCTGTTGAGACGGGCAGGGAGCGTCTGCTTAAGCAACTGCTCGAGCTTACTATCCCGAGACTTGGTTACATCCTCTGCCGCCTCTAGCGTCACCTCGAGTGACTCCAGTTCCATCCGGATAACTTTCTCGTCGCCAGTCACGACGCGCTCGACACGCTCCCCGAGTTCGGTCTCGGTGTAGTCCTCGCCTGGGTCGCTGTCTAGTGCGTTGGCCTGTGCCATGTCTTCCGAGATACCGGCGTTTTCGTCGATTTTGCCACCGGACTCTTCGAGCTCTCCCAGTCGATCATTCAGCTTCCCACGGCGGTTCTTGAGCGATCGGCGAAGTGCTTCAGGGCTCGAAAGCGCACGCTTCAGGAAGTGAATGACCGTCCATTGGGCGATGTTACGGTTGTCGGACTCTTTGGCGGCCTCAACGAGTGTGTCGCCGTAGTCCCGAACCGCATCATAGGCGGTCTTCTCGTAGTCTGTTGGTGAGACCTCGACCGTTTTCTGATCTCGCTCTGGGAACGGATTGTCTGCACCCTCACCGAACCACTGCTCGACGTCTTCGCGTCGACGCTGGACGACGTGACGCTTCGCGATTTCGCGGTTGATCTGTGGGTCGTTGGCATCACCCGACACGATCTCGGGGTTGACCATCTTCAGCAGGCTGGCGTAGCTGTCGGTGTAGCCGTTGTGGGGCGTCGCCGTGAGCAAGAGTGCGTGTGTCGCTGCGTCGGTAATCTGCTGGGCGAACTCCCAACGCTGTTTCGACGGTGACTGCGATGACGAGGACGTGTGTGGTCGGCAGGCCAAGTGTGCCTCGTCGATGATAACGAGGTCCCAGTCCTGACTCAGAATCTGACTCCGAATGCGGCTCTGTTTAGCGTAGTCGATCGAAACGATGTGTTTCGAGTAGTACTCCCAGATACTCGTCCCCGGCGGGACGTCTTTCTCCATCACCTTGCGGTTTCGCCGGTTCGTGATCTCCGGTTCGATGTGGAAAAAGTGCTCGAACGCTTCTCGCCACTGCTCACGCAGATTTGCGGGCGTAACGATGAGGATCCGGTCGGCACGGTTGCGCGCCATCAATTCGCTCGTGATCAGGCCCGCCTCGATCGTCTTCCCCAGACCGACGTCGTCGGCAAGGAGGAGCCGGACGGCGGGCATATCGAGCCCCATCACAACCGGCGTCAGCTGGTACTCCGTCGGGATGACCCGGGAGCGCTGCAGGCTCATCAGCGGCGCCGTACCGTGAAGCATCGAGAGACGGTTAGCCCGTATCAGCAGGTCCTGAAACTGGGGACTACCCATCTTCTCTGCCGACGGAGCGGGCAGACTCCCTTCCTCGATCTGCTCGATCGGGGCGTAGAACCGGTGCGTCGACGTCGCGCCGTCCAGCGCCGTCGCCGTCACCTCCTGTCCGTCGATGGCATCGACGCGCCAGAGACGATTACGGTTCCGGATGACTGTACCGGGTAGAAGCGAGTTAGGGTCGAGACTCATAGGTAGCTCTCATTCATGGGTGGTCGAACCTCGGTTCGTGAATAAGTTGACCTGTTTGACTAGCAACTTATACATTGTCCTTGGTGAGGTTGAACGAATGAGGTGCCGTCATTCAAGTATGAAACAGCAATCAGTCTAGTTCTGACAATGTTCGATAATTGGTATAAAGCACATGGATAATTCTTGGTAAACCAAACAGTTCTCTGCACCTCCAAGTTATTAAATAGGTGGCGTGTCGAGAAATCTACCATATGCCGCCTGGGATCGTGCTGGCGTCTGCGACGAGTCCGACTGAACAAGCTGCCTTCGACGAACTCGTTCACCGTGGCGTCGAGTACGATGCCGTCGCCGACTCTTACCCACCGTCGAGCGATCGGGTAGTTCACGCCTGGACGGTCCCGGAAAACGACGACGTCGACCCGACACGCATCTCTGCAGGTGATTTCGTACTCTTCTACAGGGGGAGTAATCGATACAAGTGGGCAGCACAGATTACTCGTGTTGATCAGGACCCCAATCTGGCCCACGACCTGAACACCCGCGTCGACGACGCCGCACCGGCCGGACATCCACACGACGAACTGAGTAACATAGTCCTGTGGCTCACTATTCCAGTCCCAATTGAGATCCAGAGTTTCGAGCTACACGACCTATTTGATCTTGATCAGAAGGCACTCACTCGAACCATTATTCCACACTCCGATGCCATCGAAGAGCTCGTCGAGGAGTACGGGTCGCTAGAGGAGATGCTCACCGCTCACCGCGATCCGCCATCGGTCTTCGTCGAAAAGACGTCATTATCTGATACGCCGTATAAGCAACCGGGTGAAGAGCTTGAGCTGGGCTCAGGTGCGTTCTCGTCGAGCGAGAGTGTTGATAGACGCGACATATACGGGATGCTGCGCGAGCCTGAGGTTGGCGATCTAGTGCTCCACATCCTCACAGACACCCGAGAGTTTCGCGGCGTCTCCATCGTTACGTCGACGCTTCGGGACGACTTCCAGGGCCCCTCGGACGGGTCGTGGACACCAAATTCCGAAGATGGTGGCTACTTCCTCCCTCTGGGAGGGTATAGAGCGTTTGAGAACCCTGTCGACTTCGACGACGCCTTACTTGCCAACGACGACTACCATCCCCGACTCAAGGAGATCTATGAGGTCTACGACGATCTCCTGTACGACCAGAACTTCGAGCTCGTACAAGAAGGGTACTTCACTGAGCTCCCCATCGATTTGCTCTACCTCTTCATCGCCATCGAACCCAGACTTCTAGCGGACATTCGCCGTGTCCACTGGAACCTCCAGCCGCCGGAACCAGCAGACAAGTACAAGAAGGTTTCCGAGACGGTCGTCGACGTCCGGACACGGCTGCCGTTCACATCGACCGGCCAGGATTGGTTCCAAGAGACCTTTACACAGACCCTTATAGAGACGCTCACCGAGTCACTTGCAAGTGTCGAACCCAACGCCGAGCTCGGTCAGACCCAGGCAGTTCACTGCGAGCTGATCAAGCGACTCTTCTTCGCAAATGAAGAGACGCTCACAGCGATAGCAGAGGAAGTCGGCATTGGTGCAACGAACCGAATCAGCCACGCAGAGACGCTCTTTTTTGTGCTCTTTCGCGAGCTACAGTCTCGTGCGGTCGTGAACCCGAACATGAACCAGGTGAAGATAGATACACTCGTCAGCGAGACCTACACCGTCGAAGCGCCGACGCTCGACGTACCCGTCGACGAAAGTGGGTCGCTCGAACCCAGAGAGAAACCCGAAGGGGGTGACGAAATCGCTCGACAGCTGGTCGACAGCGGGCAGATGGTCTTCTACGGACCTCCGGGGACCGGAAAGACCTACACTGCAAAGCGGTTTGCCCACTGGTGGCTCAACGAGCAAGACGGCGTCGACGCGCATACGGGCCAACTAGAGACCGTTACGTTCCACCCGTCGTTCACGTACGAAGACTTCGTCGAAGGCCTAAGCGTCGACACCACCGAAGAGGGATCGGTGACCTATGACGAACAACCGGGGGTATTCCTCGAGTTCGCAAACGAAGCGAAACGCGCCTATCACGCAGCCGGCGACGACGAAGAGGCACCTCGGTACGTCTTGATCATCGACGAAATCAACCGGGGAAACCTCGCCCAGATTTTCGGCGAGATGATTACAGCATTAGAGTCAGACAAGCGCCTCGACGGCGAGAACGAGACCGAAGTCTCCCTTGCTCACTCAGGTGAAGTGTTTCACCTTCCGCCAAATCTCTACCTGATCGGGACGATGAACACCGCCGACCGTTCGATCGCGCTCGTCGACGCCGCCCTTCGCCGACGGTTCCGTTTCCTCTCGTTCCCACCGAAGCTCCGACTCCTTCGCGAAGAACACGAGCTCGGCGACTGGGCCGATGTCGACCGTATCGCCTCCGCACCCAGCCACCCCGATTATCTCCTCGCTCAATCACTAATCGCGGTGTACGAACTGAACAAGAGGATCCGCTCTGAGCACGATCTCGGTCGGGGCAAACAGATCGGTCATTCGTTCCTCTTCGACGTTGACACCGACACAGACATCGTCGACACCTGGCGGTTCGAGATTCTGCCGCTGCTAGAGGAGTATCTATTCGGGCAGTACTCCAGAATCCGTGAGGTGCTGTTCGTCGGCGACGGCGAGACGTTGTTTGACTGGGAGCGTGAGCAGATCAAGTCGTTCGACGCTGACGAGTTGTCCACCGCACTCGAACCGTTTGTCGCCGAGTTCGACTCGTCGGAGGTCACCGACGACGACTGATGGCCGTCTCGACACATTTGGACGAAGCCCAGTTCGCAGCCGACGTCGTGCTCTCGGAGTATGAAGAACATGATGAGCCGATCGAGCTGAGCGAAGCGGCGGCACGAATGCTCACTCAGGAGGTAAACGGCGGCGACGATCGCGATGGCGAGCGGATCAAACTGCGCTACAACCGTGACGGGGAGGCGATCCTCACGGCGACCTCATACGTCGGCATCGTCTCACTCCGGGATGGCCCAACAATCCAGATCCAGCCGAAGGCTGCGGGCACGAACCTCCTCTCGCTACTCCGTTACGCCCACAACACGACGGCCACGACGTTCGAGACACAGACCCCCTATCGACAGGGACAGACGTTTCTCGACGCGCTCGGCGCACTCTACGAAGCCGAGCTGCGACGGGTCCTGAACAAAGGGCTCCACACGGACTACCAGCGAAAGAGTAGCACCGAGCAGCACCTGCGTGGGCAGCTCGACCTCCAGCGTCAGCTCCAGCGTCACCCACCGACGCCTACGGCATTCGAGTGCACCTACGATGAACTGACCCACGACATCACCGCGAACAGAGCAATCCTGTACGCGACCTCGATCCTTCTCGGCCTCGTCTCCGACCCCTCGGTCTCTCGGTCGCTTCAACAGCACCAGCAGCTACTGCGCCGACGGGTCACCCTCGAACCGGTTACAGTCCAGCAGGTCGAACGAATCCAGCTCACGAGACTCTCGGACTACTACGAGGACCTCCTCCGCCTGGCTCGCCTAGTCATCGGCAACGTGTTCATCGACGAGCTCGAGGCTGGCACCAGTGCCTCTTTCGCGATGCTCGTGAACATGAACACCGTCTTTGAGAACGCCGTCGAGCGGGCAGCGCGGGCTGCCGTCACTGACCGGAACGGCTGGCGAGTCGTGCCGCAAGACCGGAGTCAGTCGTTGCTCACCGGTGGCCGTCACAACGTCACGCTCAAACCCGACGTGACAGTGTTCGACGGCACGGACTCTGTACGAATGGTCGGTGACGCCAAGTGGAAAACCAGCTCACCGAAGAATGCTGACTTCTACCAGATGACCTCCTATATGCTCGCACGAGACGCACCGGGCGTCCTCTTCTACCCCGATTGTAACGGAGCAAATGCGTCCCGATCGGTCGTCGCCGAGCAGTATCCGATCGAGCTCGTCGAGCTGCCGACATCGAAAGAGGTCAGTAATCACGGGGAGTTTGTTACAGTGTTCAAGCGGGCTGTGGCAGCATCTCTTTCGGTTACTGAATAGCGCGCCAAGGAAGACCAAGGGTTCAGGTAAGAAACACATGCACAGGCTCACCACCCGGAGGATGACAAGGATAATCCATGCCGGAGCTTATCCGTCAATGGGGATCCGGTCAAATTTTGGCGAGTCACCAATCTTCCGCTGTAACAAGTCTGCAATGTCCTCATTTGCAGTCGCGAAGATTACTTGCCGGTCTTGCTCACCATCCCGGCGTGTTGCTAGCTCAATGAGCAAGTTAAAGAATGATATCGTGTTAATATCGTCCAGATGTGCGAACGGCTCATCTAGCAGCATCACTGGCGGCGCATGTGCATGGGTGAGATTGTTCGTTACGAAGATTGCGAGTGCTAAGGCAGCCCGTTGACCTGAACTCATATCGGTGATCGGCTCTGGCTTCGGGTCATCCTGGCCCCGTCGAATCACACGAACTTCGTCGTCGTCATTGAGTAGCACCTCGTTGAATTGATACGGACGTTGGAACGCCTGAAACAGTGTCGTTATTGCCGACATGTGTTCCCGAACGTATGCTGTGAGGTTCTCGTCACCTCCCGCTTTATCGAAGACGGTTTGTAATCGGTCAATGCCGTCTTCATAACCTTCCTTCCTGTGTCGGTGGTTATCCAGAACGGTTTGATTTTGCTCGATTTGCTCGTTGATTTGTGCTACTGACTCAACGACGACCGCATCGCTTTGGAACTCCGACTTGGCGGTGTGCAGCACTGTTCGATCAGCCGTCACACGAAGCTCCTTCTGTTGGTGTTCTCCGAGTATGTGATCCTCGAGGATTTGAATGCCAGAGTCAAGCTTTATCCGCCGGTCTTTTAGTCGCTGAATGGCTTTCCGAGCGTCATCAATCGGCCTAGCGAAGTCTTCGACAGACTTCTCCAGTGACTCCAACTTCTCAGTGATTTCTTGATGGGTGTCCCTCACTAATTCAATAGCTTCTCCACTGCTAAGGTTCCAGAGCGTGTTTTGTTGGATCGCCTCACCAAACCTGGTGACGTGAGCGTCAGACACGGTTGGCAAAGATTCAAAACTCGCTCGTTCAAACACTCCCCAGAAGTCTTCAGCACGGCAAATGTCACCAAAATGGACCTCGAATTTGTCTGTTACCGTTGCCCAAGTGGGTCGGTTCAGAACTTCGAGTGCAATTTTAATGCCTTCGATATCCGATCGTAGCTGATCGGGGACTCCCGATTCCGGGGAAAGTAGAGTCGCTGGCTGTTCTCGGCTTCGAATCGACGCTTCTGTTTGCTCAATATAACAGGCTGGACAGTGGGCAACCTCGTCAGTAATATCGAGATACTCCTCGGTCTGTGAGCGGATCTCGTCTAAGAGCGCCTCACGCCTCGCCTGCAGGTCAGAAATCTCTCGAATCGTCTCTCGCTTCTCAGAGAGTCTTTCGAGCTCTTTCTCGAGAGAAGCCGTTACCTGTGTTCGCCATTCTTCGAGCGACTCCTCTGACTCATGACTTCCATTAGAGAGAGCCTTCTCTATGGCGCGGAGATCCGATATTTTGAATTCTTCAGTTGAGAGGATGATTGCAACGAATGCGACAGTCGGCGAGGCTTCTCCCCAGCGGGTGCTATTGAGTTCTTCCTGCAGCTCTCTTAGCTGATTCTGCTTATTTTGCAGCTCTTCAATATCCTCAAGCTTCTCAATCGCATTTTCTGTTCGGTTTCCCTCGGTAGCCAGCTCAGATGCTAACGTTTCAGGCATCTTTTGCTCATCGCTGCTCAGGCCCGCACTCTTGAGGCTCTCGTCAAGTCTAGCAACTCGTTCATCCCAGGTTGTCCAGGTATCGACCCACTCTTCGTTGGAGTCCCTACTTTCTTTTTCGTCATCATAGCGTCGCGACGGAGGAGTCGGAACGAACTCTCTCATCCCTGGCGATAGTTCCTCGCGAGCTGTCCGTGCAGTAGAAAACAGGTTCTCTGCTCTGTCTGCCTTATTGTCCAGCTTTCTGATTTCGGCAGTCAACTCCGCAATCCTCTTTTCTTCCTGTTCAATCCGGCTATCGGCCTCTTTCACCAACTCTCTTTTTTCACTACGGGCCTTCGACAACTGCTCTCCGTACAACGAACGTCGGATTGTTTGTTCAATATCTAGGTCTGTATCGAGTTCTGCGAGTCGCGTAGTCGACCCTGCCTCATGATAATTCACATGATAGAACTCGGTATAACGTGTTGCCTTACCCTCCGGTCGGAAGCCGTACCAAGAGCTGATCCGATCAGCCACGTCGGACGTGTCATTCGAAAGCCGAACCGGTCCGTCTCCGTCGCCTGTGAGGGTCACATTTAAGTCACGATATTTCCAGCTCCGCTGAGTTGTCTCACCCCGGATTTGCCCAACCATTCCAAGCGCGGCCGCATCGAGAAGACTAGTCTTGCCACTCCCATTCCGTCCGTAGACAAGCGTGAACGGCTTTGCATCCAACGTTCTCTTGGAAGCTGGCCGGCGGAAGTCTGGCCCCAATTCTACTGAGTCAATGATTCCCCCAGGTCCCGTCGGCAAATTCGGTTTTGTGGGCCCAGCCACCAAACCGCTTCCTTTGCGCAGCTTTTCAAGCCGCTCATCCCGGTTGGTTGAGTCGGTCTCAAACAGGAGCCCCAGATCTGCTTCGAGAATCTCCTGGATGAGTTCCCCCCGGTTGAACTCAACTTCCATCGATTCGAGATCTCGAATTACTGTCTGGAGCGGCTGCAGAAACGCATCCAACGAGCCGATAGAGACGAACCGTCGTATCGCAAATCGCGTGTTAGACTCGAACGCTGTACGCCTTGGTTCGTCTATGTTCATCTCTTCGGGATATGCCCAGAAGAGCTGAATGTTCCACTGGTTCGGAATCTCATCATCATAGAAGAGAACCTCGAGCTGGCGGTTGTCTTCCGTTTCTAGCTTGTCCAAGTTATCATCTGGTTGGATAAACCGGACAAGGATAGTCTCGTCATCGTACCCTCTTCGAGGATGTGTGATTTTGTAGAGTTCGTCCGAACCCTCTACCTGTTCTACGTGTTCTTCATCGTATAGCCGTTCAAGATGATTGTATCCGTTCATAGCGTGATCTCCTCCAATCCATCGGTTGCATCGACTCGCTCAGGATTACGAACCATATTTGAGACGTCCTCATACCCTGCTAGTGTTTTCACTTTACTAGACCTGAAACTAGAAGTCAGCGCAACTGGTTTGAAATTGACACCGTCTACTCGCAACCACTCTACGAACCAGCGAGCTCGGTCGATCTCACTGTTGGGTGTTGAGGTGGGAAGCGTGGTCAAACAGATGGAAATCTGTTCATCCTGATATTCTGCGTTGACCGGAACGTCGGATCGGTCGAACTCACTCCTGAGGACAATATCAGCATCTTTTTCTGCAAATGAGAGTGCTTCCATTAGCCGTTCGGCAATCGTTTCAGGCGCTTCCCTCGTACTCGGCGTAAGCTCACCGGTACCGCGTCGCCGTGGGTGATTCTCCAGGAGATGTCCTAATTCTTCAGACATCTCGCCGTTGAGGGATTCAACAGACTCCCAAGAAACTTTCTGGTTGATGGGGAATTTTTCTGGAAGACTGTCCGCTTCGATTTCTGCACGAAGGAGCGCAGTCAACAGCTCCCGGTTGAGCGGGGTTGTGTTAAGCTGCTCTCGCCACTCTTTGCAGGGGTCCGGTTCAGGCGCTGGATAGACCGGATTTTTTTGTTGGTACTCATCTGCAGCTGTATCGAAGACTGCCGTCGTTGAGACTTTGATATCCGCCATCACCGCCGATCCACTCGGCGTTCCACGGTTTGTCTTTCGCCGGAATATGACTGTACTCACGATGTCATCCGGGATGAGACAGAGATACTCACATCCAATGTCCGGCTGGGTTGCTACCAACCCTCCGCGCTCGTATGTGTCGTTGTACTCTGACTCCAGCGTCGTCGACTCATCCGTTGTAGTGTAGACCCCAGAATAGCCAAAGGGACCGATCGGTGGTACACTACCCCAGTTTGCGACAATGCACGACACCTGGGCATCGGTCTCAAAGAATTCCTGCCGATAGTTGATCCACGTTTTGTTGAATGGATCGGGGTTGCATTGGACATGAACAGAGTACGAGGGGCCGTCCTGGCAGAATGTAAGAACCTCATTCTTGAGTTCTGTATGCATTACATCCGAGCATGTCCACGGAACAACTGCAGCGCCACTGAAAAAGCGGAAGCCCCAGATCTTTGTGCCCTCACAGAGCCTCTTTTGCTCGACATCATTCGCACGGCCGCTCATGTGCTTGTTCTTAAATTGGACAAATAGCGCGTCTTTGTCCTCACCGCGCCTCGCATCCGCAGCTATTGGGATGATTGTCGGCGTGACGAATTCCCCCGGTTTGTCTGGTACGGCCGGGCTCCCAGCAGTTTCACCTTCCGCCGAATAGCAGTCGTACTCTTCATTCAATTCGGCGAGCCTCCTCTCCATTTTGTCTACTTGAACGGGGGCGCACCCAAGGACGAACAGCGGACCCGTATCCGCGAAGAGAATGTCTTCATGATCCTCGATCCAATCGATATTGTAGGCCCACTCCGGCGCTGCTGCGAGGTGGGCGTCCGCTGCGGACGCACGCTGGAGGAACGATTGGGCCTTCGATTGCATGCCGACTGGTTTTGGAAAGACATCGATGTCTTCCACCCTCCCGCGTGGTTGCCAAATCGTAACGATGTTTTGCGAGTCGTCCTCTGCAAACACGTCATACCGCTCATCATCAAACTCAGTGAGAATTTTCCCAGCTTCACGTATTCGGTTGGAGTCAGACATTGGAGATATGCGAGTTACGATATCCAATATCATGTTGTGCTGATATAATTTCGCAATCCGGCGCAAAATTCTCACCCAACAATTGGCATCGACTCGTTCGGTTAGGCGTCTACAGTCCCGTGATGGTTCCTTACTCAATTCTGGTCCCCTGCCACCACCCAGAGTGAGCGGTAGGAAGTGCGTCTGGCTCAACCCAACTCGAATCAACACTTCGACCTCTATGTTTGCGGGCAGATTGCTCAACGTCAGTCCTGTGCAGATGTATTCTCCATCACTGTATGTGAGAGCGTATTCGCTGTCAACTCAAGCCACGGACGAGAGTTTATCTCCGTGTTGAGGGTACGCTCTGGCGAGCGAGTGTTCAATCCAACCACAGTTCGTCTGTAATCGACCGTGACCAATTCAGATCGTCGCCGTTATGATTATATTCGCCGGCTCCTGTCGACTCGCATCCACTAAGGTCGCACCACCAGCTGCCAAAGTCAGAAGCACAGGTGAAAATTTCTGCAGACTCTATGTATCGACATACAGTTTATTCACTGTGGGGATATTCACACCAAATCGTAAGTGGGTTTAGCAGATTCACCCGATCAGCCAAACCCATATATTACGACCTCCTGACGGTATCAACATCTAATTTGGTCTTTCTTAGGACGGGAGGAGTGGGATCACGATTCAAATGCCGCTTCCAACTTCTCGTACATCCTCCTTCGCCGAGCCTTCCGTTCTTGCTCCCTCGACAGATAATTCCGAAGCACAACCTCAGTCGACGAACTCCCCTGATCTTCAGCAACGCCCTCTAATCCCTCGAGAACCTCTCCCACTGCTTCCTGATACGCCGAGTACCAGAACCGCCGCCCCATTTTCGGCGTGGGCGTATCCCCGTCAACAACCACCTTAGCAATGTCAGCAAGTTGCTTGAACCGACGACGTATAGTACTAACTGACACGTGGCCCGTCGACGACGAGCGAGAGGGGAACAGATACCCGTTCCACGTCTCACGGTCAGAAAGCGCATCAATCCGTTCAGCGACGACGTTCACACCATACAACAGTGTCACCTCTCCGGGCCCGTTCTTCCGTTCCCCATCGCCGAACGATAGATGCGAGTCCTCTGCATCCAAAACCACCTGGTCGACGTGCAAGGCCGCGACCTCCGAGGGCCGTAACCCCCACCCGGCGAGCGCAACGACGAGCAACTCCGCTTCAGGGGAGTCCACCTCGCTGTAGATTCGACGCACCTGTGACGCCGACAGCGCCTGCGGGTCTGGCTCGCTGGCTTCCCAGCCGAACTCTTCGCCGGCTTCCGAGAGTGGATTGTACTTCGCGTACTTTCGGCGCTTCACGAACGCGTACCACGCTCTCACGACGTGAAGGTACTCGAGCTTCGACCGATCTGTCGATAGCTCTTCGTCGAATACGTCGAGGACGGCGAGACAGCGTTCTATCTCTCCCGGTTGCTGGTCCAACTCAGACAGCGGTTCGAGCAACGCGTCCGTCTCGTGCAACTCTCGATAGGTTCGAACCCACTTCGCCAACCGCGTCCGGTGGGTCTCGACGGTACTCTCTGCTCGTCCACCACGAGTTCGTATCGAGTTGAGATACAATTCTAGTGCGTTGACAGTAGGCTCGTGTTCGACGTTCCACTCCCACTCTTCAGATTCCTCGTCTTCGAGGCCGACGACGTCAACGAAGAACTGCTTGGGCGTGAGGTCGTGATGCTCGCGCAGTGCGTACGCGATGCCACTGTATCCGTGTTCAGTGAGCCAGTCGTAGGTTGGTATGTCTCGGTCTTCGTCAAACCCGTCGCGGTATCGCTTCGGTGCGATGTCTTGCCAGTAGAGGTCGACGAGTTCGTTGAGGTCCATACGCGACCAGTTGTAGCGACGGCTACGCGTCTCTGGGTCCGTGGATTCCTCGTCGGATTGTTGGCTGATGAACTGTTTTGTCATGTTGATTTACTGTCCGAAAGACCGTTTGCCGTGTTTCGGGATACTTCTGAGCCAGTGAATATCATTGGTATCTGCTGTTTTTCACAGCAAAATAATACTTTGGCTTGTGCGGGAGTGGTATAACTCAAACAATCAATCGGATGTATTGCACGGCTAGCAAGCTAACGGTCTAGCCAGACCTCTACTCACTCGGACAGTTGTACGGCCTTAATAACTATTTCGAGATTCATGTCGACTTTCCATCGATAGCTTCGCTCACCATTTTGGCCGTTGTTCTCGTCGGTTCGGATGAGGAACCGAGGGGTAGAACACTCGAAATGACCTCTCCCTGTGAGATGGCCGTTTGAGTTTGTTAAAAACGGGTTAGTTGAAACCCTCAACCTTGGACAGGAAGTGCGTGCAACATACAGAGGGTTAGTCTTTCACTCCAGTGCCAAGGGTGTATACTGGACTCCGATATCGTTGAAATTGTCCAAACCTGAGTCAGATAGTCGATGAATCCGACCCTTATACCATCTTCATTTGAAATCGGATAAGGTATTTAAGATGAGTATTTGAAAGCTGTTAATATATGTACAACCAGGGGGAGACAATCAAGGATGCAGTCGATGAAATTCAGAGGGAGAACTGGTTGCTCCCGGCGATTCAGCGCGAGATTGTTTGGGAGCGTGATCAGATAACTGACCTGTTCGACTCCATCGTTCAGGGGTACCCTATCGGGACGTTCCTGTTCTGGGATATTGAGACAGAGAATCGGGATGAGTACACGATGTACGGCTTCATCAAGGACTATATCACAACGACGAAGTACATCGAGACTGGGGCCCAATCACGGAACGCACAGGTGACACCAGATGGGGCTGGTGACTTGAAGTTGATACTAGACGGACAACAGCGATTGTCGTCGTTCTATATCGGTCTGAAGGGCACATACACGTACAGGCCGAAGTGGAAGCGGAAGAGGAAGAGGAATTCTTGGAAAAAATCGAAGATGTACCTGAATATAACATCGAACCCACGTGACCTGCTTGAGGAAGGTGGAGATCGGTTGACACGGTACGAATTCGAGTTTCTTCCTAATGAGGAGTATTCGGATCGTGTCGTCGAACGAGGGGGCAATCTCTGGTTCCGTGCCGGAGCAATACTGGATTATGCGGACCAGATCGATTTAGAGGACTACATAAGGGGCATCAAGGACGAGTACGTTCTATCGGACGATGAAAAGCATTGGCTTGGGCAGAACCTCCGCAACTTCAAATCTGCGATCCATGACAAGACCTACGTCCGATATTTCGAGGAGAAAGAACAGAACATCGATAGAGTCTTGGAAATCTTCATCAGGACAAACGATGGCGGCACCGAGTTGCAGAAGTCGGACCTCCTGTTGTCCATAGCGCAGGCGAACTGGGATACATACGAAGCCCGCGAAGAACTGACTAGTTTTGTAGATCATTTGAACATGCAGTTACCGAAGACTAACAGTTTCAGTAAGGATTTCCTGCTGAAGTCCTCACTTGTACTGACGAATCTCAACGTTCAGTATCAGGTCAAGCAATTTAAACGCGATAACGTTTCCCAGATAGAAAATAACTGGGTGGACATAAAGGATTCAATCGAAGAAGCGGTTCGATTAGTGAATTACTTTGGAATCCACGAGCGGACCCTACTAAGTCGGAATGCTGTCATTCCACTCGCGTATTGGTTCATGTTGACCGGAACCAGTGCCGAGAAGATGCGTAGTGACAAAGCATCGGTTGCGAGTACGAAACGGGATATCAAACGGTGGTTCATCACCTCCTTGTTGCATGGGACATTCTCCGGAAGTGCAGATTCGGTGTTGCGACGATCACGAGAGGTACTACGACAACACGAGGGTGATGGTTTCCCGATAAACGCTCTATACTCCGAGATGAGGGACCTCGGGAAAGTCGTCGGATTCGATGAGGATATCGCGGAAAACATACTTGATTATGAGAAGGGTGGAAACAGAACGTTCTTGGCGTTGACACTCCTCTACGAACAACATGACTTCGGTGAGATCCAATACCACCAAGATCATATTTTCCCCGATAATAGATTGAAAGTCGAACACTTAGTCGATCAGGGGATAGAGTATGAGAAAGCCGGGAGGTTCTCGAATCTGGCGGATAAATTCGCCAACCTCCAGTTGTTGACGGCGAGGGAGAACGAAGCTAAACAGGACAAGCCTTTCGAGAAGTGGATAACAACTCGTGATAATGCATTCTATGACCGCCACCACATCCCTCGAGAGGAAGAGTACTATAAAATCGAGAACTTCGATAAATTCCTGAACGCGAGGCGAGTTCTAATCGCGGATTCGCTTATCGAGGTTCTAGGCGACCCGACTGACACTGAAAAGTCCGATATCGATTTCTGAAAGATTGTATTTTATCTGTATTTGTAGGTCCTGCCGCCAAGATGTAAAAAACACAATATAAAATGGCGATTGACTAGTTCTGAGCAACTGACCGACTTGCGCGCTGTATTCAGCACAGCCTCACCAACGATCACCGACTGAGGATTTCAACAGAGCCTTTATTCTGGTAAGTTCGACGGTCAAAGTACGGTATTGCATGCAACGTCGCCGCCGACGAGTTCGTTGAGAGACTCATCTGGAACCACTTGAAGCGGCGTTCTCTCGATTGTTCTTTGAAGCCACTTCTTCAGGCTCCAACCCCGGGAGTCAGACTGTTGATTTACGCCTGCTCACCGGGGCGTAACCCTCTCGCTGCGTGTTGGGGTAATTCTGAATGTGGGATTTTCATTACTCACCGACTTTCTAATAGTGATTTAACACTTTAGCTTATGCGGGAGTGGTACGTACACAAACGTAATTAGTAAAATGGGATCTGCGGAGCGGCAAACTGCGATAAACTGTATGTTGCAATATAAAATCCGAAGGTGGCACTGTCTAGTTAAGTCAGTTTGAGAAGCGAGCAGGTCCTTGAGTGAATTGGTCATGACGCTCGCAGACCTGCTCAGCGAGTGCTTTGCGACGGATTTTGAAGAAACTTGGGAGCGTGAGCGGACGGCAACGCCCGTTAGGGCGTTTGCCGTCCAGCTCCACGCGACCGCCTGTTCACTCAGAGAGACAAAAGAAGTTCTTCGATTACTCGGCGTTGAACGCTCCCACCAAGCTGTTTGGCACTCGGTACATCGACTGGCTGACAGCGGTCACAACCCGCCTGAGGCGAAGCCGAAGCGGGTTGCAGTCGACGAGACCGCTGTCAAAATCAATGGCGAATGGTATTGATTGTACGCTGCAATAGACATCGAGATAAAACTGATTCTCGACGTCGAATTGTTTGGACGGCATGGGACTGATCCGGCTGCTGCGTTTCTCCATCGACTCTCGGAGAAACACGATCTCTCAGACGCTGTGTTTCTCGTTGATGGCTACGGATATCAGACTGCCCTCTCTCGATTGGGATTGAGCGGTCGGCTTGACTACGTCGAGCGAAACCTCATCGAAAAATGGTTTCATACCCTCAAAATACGAGTCGACCGCTTCCATAATTCGTGGGTGGACAGTCACGGAAGCGTCCGCGAGTGGTTCATACAATTTGTGCAATACTACAACTTTCAACGACCGCACCAAGCGCTCGATGGACGACCCCCGGTTGAGGAGGTCACTAACTAGACAGTGCCGCTGTTTCAAATTTCTCTCAAAACAGGGGGATCGCGCTATCCATTCTTGATATGCTGGGCGTTTTTAATGAACAAAGTTAATGAACAATGTTCATGAACATACATATGGGGGTTCTCCCGAAACAAATAAGTCATTATCGTGGTAATCATTATTTAGAGTATGACCTTCTATAACCGGGTGGACGAGTTGGACGCGCTTGCTTCTGCGTTCGGGTCTCCTGGATCTGATTTCGTCGTTGTCTATGGTCGACGCCGTGTAGGGAAAACTGCGTTATTGAAAGAGTTCTGTGCTGGCCGACCACACATTTACTTCCTTGCAGCCCAAGAAGCTGAAAATCGGCAGCGTGAGAAATTCGTTGAGAAGCTCGCAGACTATTTCGACGAACGCGTTCCACGGATCGACGACTGGGACGAGACCTTTGAGTACCTTGGAGAGAAACTTCAAAACGAAGATCTGGTAATTGTCATCGACGAGTTCCCGTATCTCGTTGAAGAGAACGACTCTGTTCCCTCCTACTTGCAGGGGTTCGTCGATGAGCAACTCCAAAGGACAGATTCAATGTTGGTGGTCTGCGGGTCAAGTGTGAGCACGATGGAATCAGAGGTTCTCGGACACGAGAGCCCATTGTACGGACGGCGTACGGCGCAACTCGATGTACAGCCCTTCTCCTTCAAACAAGCGCGTAAGGTCATCAAGTACGATTCTGCAGACGCGATTCGTTCGTACGCGATAACCGGTGGAACACCAATGTACCTCACACTGTTCGACTACGGGTACTCTCTCTCGGAGAACGTACAGTCCCAGATCCTGTCGCCGACTGCGGTGTTGTACAACGAACCAGAGTTCTTGCTTCGGACTGAGCTCCGTAATCCTGCCCGGTACATGAGCATCCTCGAAGCAGTGGCACTGGGACACACGACGCCAAACGAGATTTCCGGTGCGACGGGAATCGATTCGGGCCCACTATCGAAGTACCTGCAAACCCTTCGACGCCTCCGACTGATCGACCGGGAAGTCCCTGTTACCGCGTCAGGCAAGAAGTCGAAGCGATCACGGTACCACGTTGCGGATGAGTTTCTTCGATTCTGGTTCCGGTACGTCGAGCCAAATCGTTCCAGTATCGAAGAGGCACCGGAGGTCGTATACGACGGGACAATCGAGCCTGACCTGCCGACTCACGTCGCCACTACATTTGAAGACGTGTGCCAGGAAGCCGTCTGGGAAGGTATTCGGCGGGGTACCTTCGACCCATACTCGGCGGTCGGTCGTTGGTGGTACGGCGAAGATGAGATCGATATTGTCGGTCTCGCACCGGACGACGATCGAATCCTACTTGCTGAATGTAAGTGGACGTCAGAACCTGTCGGCGAAGCACTCGTTGAAAGCCTCCGGGCGAAGGCAGCGAACGTTCGGTGGGGGCCAGGCGATCGAGAGGAGCGATTCGCTCTCTTCTCGAAGAGTGGATTCGTCGATGGCCTCGAGGACAGTCTTTCCGAGAAATGGTCACTGTTTGACCTCGCGGAGGTTGACGAGCTGCTAACTCCTGAACGAGGCTGATAAGTCCTATTTCGGGTTAGCCAGCGTGGGTAATCCATTCCCCTACATACCCTCGCTCATTCTGAAAACTGCTAGTGGCGTGTGAGCGTTACTTTGTCGGGGGCATCAACTGACCCGCCAGTGTCTCGAGTTCACTCACCTCTCCGGTCTCGGACACCCACCGTCCGGGGAGATTCGACGCACCGAACCGAGCCCCTGTGACTGCTTCGTAATTGCACCGACCGTGTCTGTATCACCGCCGCGGTTTACTGGCGTCACGATAGCGTCTACCACCGTCGTCGCAGTAAAGCGCATCGTGAAGTGCTGTTTGGAGCGAGTGAATCACGTACCCTGACGTCTCCAACGAATCTAGTGACTCGCCACGAGCGACAGGTCGGAGTGCCTCCGTGAGTTCCTCTGGTGCGTCACCGGCAACGTAGTTCAGCGCGTCTGTCAGCGGTGTGTCGGTGTCATCGAGTAACAGGTTTCTTCGTCGCTCTGCGAGCACTCTGTAGCGTTCGTGCATCTCCTCATTTTCGAACCCGTCATCGGAGAGGCCAGAGAAGGTTTCTGAACTATGTAAATCTGAACCCAGTATGTCTAGTGTGTTGACCCTCGATACTATATTGATTGCCAACAATTACCGCGTTACGATGCGCGCAGCAACATTCACCGGGGTCGGTGAGCCATTAGAAATCACAGAGATACCCGAACCGAAACCAGACAAGACGGGTGTCGTCGTTGAGACGGAGGCATGCGGAATCTGTCGGAGTGACTGGCACGCCTGGCAAGGTGACCCGCTCTGGGAGTCCAGAAATTTCGAACAGGGCCATGTTTTCGGTCACGAACCTGCTGGCGTCGTTGTCGAAGTTGGAGACGAAGTTGAACACGTCCGCAAAGGCGACCGTGTGACTGTCCCCTTCAACCTCGGTGACGGAACGTGTCCGTCCTGTCGAAATGGGCACTCAAACGTCTGCGATAACCGTATTCCGCTCGGACTCGCACCTGAATCGCCTGGGGCCTTTGGGGAGCGGTTCCACGTCCCATGGGCGGATTTTAACGTCGTACACCTTCCAGACAGTGTTTCGCCAGTCGAGATGGCTGGGTTGGGTTGCCGATTTATGACGTCGTTTCACGCCCTCGTACACCGTGCAGACGTCACCGCCGGTGATTGGGTCGTCGTCTATGGATGTGGTGGCGTCGGTCTCTCGGCCGTTCAGATCGCCTCTGCAATCGGGGCTAACGTCGTCGCGGTTGACCTATTCGACGAGAAATTGTCGTTTGCGACCGAGCTGGGTGCTGTTGAAACCATCAATGCCAACGATGTAGCCAATGTCCCATCAGAGGTGAGGGGGATTACAAACGGCGGTGCTCACGTGTCAGTTGACGCCCTCGGCATCGCAGAAACGTGCCAGAACGCGGTCAAGAGCCTTCGGAAAAAAGGTCAACACGTACAAGTCGGCCTCACGTCGAACGAGGAGGGTGGCGAGGTATCGCTCCCGACTGATCTCATGGTACTCAACGAAATCAATTTCATTGGTGCGGTTGGGATGCCTCGACCACGGTACGAAGAGATATTCCGAATGATAGAACACGAATCATTAAATCCGGCAGCGCTGGTCTCCAAGACGGTTTCACTTGAACAGACACCCGAAGTATTGGCTTCGATGACGAAGTTCGAAACTGTCGGTATTCCGGTTATCAACAAGTTTTGATGACAACGGGTGGAAAGAGAGGTAGACGATCTGTTCATCATCATCTTCCTCCCGGAATGACGTAATCACACGAGTCACAGACGAATACGACGTCGGAGAACATCTCGTAGAGGGCAAGGCTGTCACTACATTTTGGGCGACGCATTCGTCATGGTCGTAGTTCGATAGTCACTTACTAGTCCCCACGACCATTGTCGAATTCATTCGATGATTCTTCACCGTCACATACGATGTGGATATTTGCAGATAGAGTAGCATTGATATGTTTGTGACCGAATTTGATATGTGGTCGGATACTAAAACCGACTTGGCGTGAGACCAAGGTATCAGTCATACCATAGATGTGGCAATCCCGAAGAGTAGGTCTGTCCCGATCGAAACTCATGAACATCTGTACCAACACTGCCACGTCGAGCTCAGCACTGCCACTGCTGCGAATTATTTTTTCGTTCGTGCACCGGTGACGGTCGACCCCCATCGTGAACACCAATCCCGAATCCACCGACCTCCATCACCCCTCCCGCATCGAACTATCCACTAGTCGGTAATCGACTGGCTTTCACGTTGCCGTGCGGTGACCACTCTACCGCGTTTGCTGCATCCGCAGACTCGTTCTCTATACCAGAACATTTATTCAGTGAACTCTGTTACCTGTGTGCATGGACGCCAAGCACCCGGTTCGAACGACCGAAAAGACGCTCGCCCTGGTGGACGAGTTAAAACACAGGGGTCCGTGTGGTGTCACCGAGTTAGCCAA
>NZ_JBLOPB010000006.1:0-4116 GCF_048158745.1 Haloferax sp. DFSO52
CGAGTAGATTCAAGAGTAACCCTGAACCCACTCGCGATAAATGAAGAAAGCCCACCGGACGCGTGTCCGGTGGGCTTTCGAATATGAGTGGGGGCGGCGAACTGAATTTCCCAGAGGATCGCTCACTCCAGTACTGACCAGAACGCTGGTGAGCTTAACTGCCGTGTTCGGGATGGGTACGGGTGGAACCTCACCGCTGTGGCCGCCTTAACTCCGACCGATGGAATCGAACCATCGTCATACCAATATCGGTATCGTGGCGTCTGACTTCGTACGTGCAATCCAGTTTGCGCCTGGACCCGTTCTCGGGTCTCAGTGCGTATGAATGTGGCTTGGTCTGTTAGTGCTCGCGGGCTGAACAACTCGTTGCCTCGTTGCGTACACCCCGAGTCTATCGAACTCGTCTTCTACGAGTGACCTCAGTGGAACTTCTTTTCCGTGTAGGTTTCGAGCTTAGATGCTTTCAGCTCTTACCCTGCGGTGCGTAGCTGCCCGGCAACTGCCCTTTCGGACAACCGGTACACCAGTGGCACCCATTCGTAGTTCCTCTCGTACTATACGAACGTTCACGTCATGTTCCTCAACACCCCCAATAGATAGCAGCCGACCTGTCTCACGACGGTCTAAACCCAGCTCACGACCTCCTTTAATAGGCGAACAACCTCACCCTTGCCCGCTTCTGCACGGGCAGGATGGAGGGAACCGACATCGAGGTAGCAAGCCACCGGGTCGATATGTGCTCTTGCCGGTGACGACTCTGTTATCCCTAAGGTAGCTTTTCTGTCATCTACGGGTCCCATGAATGAACCTCGTAGGTTCGCTAGACCACGCTTTCGCGTCAGCGACACTCGTTAGGAATGTCACTGTCAGACTTCCGTTTGCTCTTGCGCTCTTCCACGAGTTTCCGACTCGCGTGAGGAAATCTTTGGGCGCGCTCGATATCTTTTCGAGCGCGTACCGCCCCAGTCAAACTGCCCGGCTACCGGTGTCCTCCGCCAGGAGTGAGAGTCGCAGTCACTAACGGGTAGTATTTCAATGATGCCTCGGTGGCCCGCTGGCGCGGGTACCTGTGTAACGGCTCCTACCTATGCTGCACATTAGCGACCACGTCTCAGCGACAGCCTGCAGTAAAGCTCTATAGGGTCTTCGCTTCCCCTTGGGGGTCTCCAGACTCCGCACTGGAACGTGCTGTTCACCGGGCCCAACGTTGGGACAGTGACGCTCTCGTTGATCCATTCATGCAAGCCGCTACTGAAGCGGCAAGGTACTACGCTACCTTAAGAGGGTCATAGTTACCCCCGCCGTTGACGGGTCCTTCGTCCCATTGTAATGGGTGTTCAGATACCCGCACTGGGCAGGATTCAGTGACCGTACGAGTCCTTGCGGATTTGCGGTCACCTATGTTGTTACTAGACAGTCGGAGCGTCCGAGTCACTGCGACCTGCTCGATCAAGAGCAGGCATCCCTTATCGCGAACTTACGGGACTAACTTGCCGAATTCCCTAACGTCGGTTGATCCCGACAGACCTTGGCTTTCTCTGCCTGCGCACCTGTGTCGGATCTCGGTACGATTATCTTGCTCGTCTTTTCACGGGCTCTAGGTACCGCCGAGTTTCCCTATCTCACCATTCTTTCGCTTCGTGCCATTACGGCTTCCACGAAGTTCGGTGATTCGACGGGGCGAAGGCCCCGCTCGGTGTTTCCTAAAGCGTCGACTTTTAGTGCAAGATAGTACTGGAATATTAACCAGTTTCCCTTTCATCTAATTCGAATTACGGTTAGACTTAGGATCGACTAACCCTCGGCTGATTAGCAGTGCCGAGGAACCCTTGCGCGTAAGGTCGTCGGGGTTCACACCCGACTCTCGCTGCTACTGAGACCATGATTTTCGTTGCTGTTCGGTCCACACGAAGTCTCCCCCGTGCTTCCACCCAAACAGTATGCCAACCTACGGAATCGTACTCGAAAGTACGCCGCCAGGTCTCGGAGGTGGATTTGAGCCCCGATCATTTTCGACGCCTCGAACCTCGGCCGGTAAGCTGTTACGCTTTTCTTAGAGGGTAGCTGCTTCTAAGCTCACCTCCCGGCTGTTTAGGGCTCGAGACAATCTTCAATCGCACTTAATCCACACTTTGGGTCCTTAACCTAGCTCTGGGTTGTCTCCCTCACGGTGCACAAGCTTACCCCGCACACCGGACTCCCTGAGTCTACGACGTTCGTAAGTTCGGAGTTTGACAGGGAAGCGAACTCCTCTCGGAGTCCGGATTCCCAATCGGTCGCTCTACCTCACGAACTATCTCATCAGAGGTCATGCTTCGACATGTTTCGGTTGGAACCAGCTGTTGCCAAGTTCGATGGGCCTTTCACCCCTACACCAGAGTCACGAGAGGGTATTGTAGGACACCAACTCTAACGGGCCTCCACGCAGCTTTCGCCACGCTTCACCCTGCTCCGGCGTAGATCACTTGGTTTCGGGTCGCATCCGGTTGGCTCCCCGCCCTTGAAGACGGTGGCCCTGGTCAAAGACTGCGGCCGTATCGGTTTCCCTATGCCTCCGGGGGTTCACCCCTTAGACTCGCCAGTCAGATGCACTCCATGGTTCGTTTTTCAAAACGTACGACATAACATCGGCTTCGTCTGAGTCTTACTGTGAGATCGCTCTCGGTTCATTCGTCAGACGACCTTGTATGCTATATCGCTCTATCGCCAACTGATTTCAAGCCCTATTGCACCGCCCTTTTCGGGGTGCTTTTCAGCGTTCGCTCACGCTACTTGTTCGCTATCGGTCTCGAGGAGTGTTTAGTCTTCGCAGTTGATGCCTGCGTAATTCACGAGGGATATCCAACCCCCGTTATTCTGGAACAACCCCGGAAACTTTCTTCTACACTACGGGGTTTTCACCCTGTATCACGCTCTGTTCCAAGAGACTTCGTGTAGAATCCAGTTTCGTTACGGGTAGTCCGTACACCACATTGCCCGAAGGCTTCGGTTTGGACTGTGTCGCTTTTACTCGCCGTTACTCACGATATCGCGGATTGCTTTCTTTTCCTGCTCCTACTAAGATGTTTCAATTCGGAGCGTTCCCCATTGCGCGAGGCAATTGCGTGGGGATTCCCATTCGGAGATCCTCAGTTCTTACCCTCCATGCGGGTCCCTGAGGCTTATCGCAGCTTGGCACGTCCGTCATCGGCTCTCGAGCCGAGCTATCCACCAGCTGGCACAGTAGCCAGTTGATATAGTCACTGTGACCCGGAGAACGGGTCCAGTGGACGCCTGGATTGCACGTACACACGGTTTCATCAAACGCCCAGTAGTCTTCTGGCGCGTTTTCGACCCTTCCCAACCACGCTTGCGCGGGATGGTGCATCAGTCGTCAATGTCCATTCCATCGTATCGCCGTCCCACACTTAAGGGGAGCGGTTCAACGAGGGTTGAACATTGCTTACCATGGACCCACAGGGATTCGAACCCTGGGCATCCTCCTTGCAAAGGAGGCACTCTACCACTGAGCTATGGGCCCGTGTCAGCCCTAGTAGTTCTAAGGTGTCCGAACGGATGTATCGTGTTCGAACTCGGAAATCGAAAGTGAGCCACCCCGTCGGGGTGGTCTCGGTCGTTAGGAGGTGATCCAGCCGCAGATTCCCCTACGGCTACCTTGTTACGACTTAAGCCCCCTTGCGAAGCCCAGATTCGACTATCGTGTGATAGCCTCATCCGGACCTCACTCGGGTGCTTTGACGGGCGGTGTGTGCAAGGAGCAGGGACGTATTCACCGCACTCTATTGAAATGCGATTACTACCGAATCCAGCTTCATGAGGGCGAGTTTCAGCCCTCAATCCGAACTACGATCGAGTTTCGGAGATTAGCGTCCTCTTTCGAGGTAGCAACCCATTGTCTCGACCATTGTAGCCCGCGTGTAGCCCAGCTCATTCGGGGCATACTGACCTACCGTTGCCCGTTCCTTCCTCCGCTTTAGCAGCGGCAGTCCTTCTAATGTACCCAGCCAGTCGAAACTGCTGCTGGCAATTAGAAGTGCGGGTCTCGCTCGTTGCCTGACTTAACAGGACGCCTCACGGTACGAGCTGACGGCGGCCATGCACCTCCTCTCTATAGCA
>NZ_JBLOPB010000007.1:0-1303 GCF_048158745.1 Haloferax sp. DFSO52
AGCGTCGTGATAAGGTCATCAACCTGATCGTCATCACTATAGTCGGAGCTGGTGAGATGTCCGGCGTTGAGTCCAATTAAACCGCAGGCTCCTCCGGTTGTAGTGCTCCCCCGCCAATTCCTTTAAGTTTCATCCTTGCGGACGTACTTCCCAGGCGGCTCGCTTCTCGGCTTCCCTACGGCACAGCACAGGCTCGTAGCCTGTGCCACACCTAGCGAGCATCGTTTACAGCTAGGACTACCCGGGTATCTAATCCGGTTCGAGACCCTAGCTTTCGTCCCTCACCGTCGGATCCGTCTTCTCGAGGTGCTTTCGCCATCGGTGGTCCGTCCAGGATTACAGGATTTCACTCCTACCCCGGACGTACCCCTCGAGCCTTCCGGTCCCAAGCCACGTGGTTTCTACCGGACGCCCGCCAGTTAAGCTGGCGGATTTCCCGATAGACCTTCGTGGCCGGCTACGGACGCTTTAGGCCCAATAATATCGGTCATCACTTGAGCTGCCGGTATTACCGCGGCGGCTGGCACCGGTCTTGCCCAGCTCTTATTCCCCGACCGCCTTACAGTCGGGAAAAGCGAGGACTATATGCCCTCGCACTTGGGGTCCCCTTATCGCACTTTCGTACAGTGTAAAGGTTTCGCGCCTGCTGCGCCCCGTAGGGCCCGGAATCTTGTCTCAGATTCCGTCTCCGGGCTCTTGCTCTCACAACCCGTACCGATTATCGGCACGGTGGGCCGTTACCCCACCGTCTACCTAATCGGCCGCAGCCACATCCTACGGCGCCTGAGCGTTTGGGAGAGTCGGCATTCCAGCGTGACTCCCCTATGAACTATTAGCCTCAGTTTCCCGAGGTTATCGTTCTCCGTAGGGTAGTTTGACCACGTGTTACTGAGCTTTTCGCAACGAGTCTAAGCTCGTACAACTAGCATGGCTAAATCGGACCCCAATAGCAATGACCTCCGGCAGGATCAACCGGAATGGGTCGCGACCATTTAAACCTGGTCGCGGGGTGTTGGCGGGTGAATGATAGCATAATGCTATGCTGTCAAATCACCGTTCAAAGGTCCGAGTTCGGGGACATCCGTTCGGATGTCACCGAACTACTAGGGCTAACATCAGATACCGTCTTACGGCGTACCGTAGGGGCGGAATCCTCATTTCCTTCGGATTTGAATCGAGGTGGTTCGTGGGTATAAACCCGTCGAACTTCCTCGAGTCAATCCGTGAATCGGGACGCGTTGAAGCGCCCCGAAATCGCGGTGTGTCGTTCGCATTATTCCGAAATGCCCTCGACCACTTAAGG
>NZ_JBLOPB010000008.1:0-458 GCF_048158745.1 Haloferax sp. DFSO52
AAGGGAATGTTTTACAGTTATTTTTTCAATCTATTTTTGGGGATGTTATTAATTATGAAAAAAATTTTATTTATCAAATAATGATAAATCGATGTTGTTTACGATAGCTTACATGCTAGAAATAATTATCTGTAATGATAATTAAGAAAAATACATAGCACTGAGTCCAAGGAAACTAACTCTACTAGCAAATGTTACTCACTTGCTAATTTTACATGGTTATTAAGTTGGGATGGCTTAATAACTCATACTTTTAGTACTATACGAAGATAACAAATTTACAATGAAAGTAATTAATTATTCATCTTATTTTTTAGTGAATTTGTTCACTGTGTCGATAATCCATTTTACTAAGTCACCGATTGTTGAAATGATATCTTGTGCCATTGAAATCACTCCTTCCTTAATTAAGATAAAAATTCTTAAAATTAAACAACTCATCAACTATTTTCCATCAC